>CBFIEF010000010.1:0-89613 GCA_965661545.1 Alphaproteobacteria bacterium
GTGCGCCGCGAAGCAGCTGTGAAAGCCTGTTTCCTTAGTCTCTTCCAACTCTGCCTCCGGTGATTTGCGCCAGCCAATGGATTTCTTGAAGGGTTCTTGTTCGTCGTAGACCCGAATTTGGATCTCTGTCGGGTTCCAGCCATTCGCCGGGTCAACGTCGCATGGACAGGCTGAGGACACGGCGACCAGATCGGTCAACGCGCGCATCAGCACATAGTCCCCGGGCCGCGACCACGGCTCGTCCATGCCGATGGCATTGGTGTCATCGAGCATGGTGTTGAAGAAGAAATTGATCGCGGGCCAGCCGGTCTTGGGCGCGATGCCATAGTGCGCGACTTCGCGGGTGATGTTGTCCGAGCAGTTGAGGTGTCCGGGATAGCCCAGCTCCTCATAATAGCGCGCCGTACAGGCGAGCCCAAAGGTGTCGTGCTGCCCGCATGTGTCCTGCACAATCTCCAGCAGCGGCTCTTGATCCACCGTAAAGTACTTGGAGAAGATCCCCGGATTAGGCCACAGCCCGCCCATGAGCGAGCGTGTGGTGGTGGGGTCGATATCCTGTGCCAACCCTTTATCGAGTGCGCGCTTGGAGAAGGCTTGGAAATCTGTACACTCGCGGCCTTTGACATCGAGGATCTGGATGAACTGCCCCTTTTTGACCTCGTAGGTCTTGGCGTCGCCGGGATCGATCTGGAAATCCTGCAGCGCATCGGCCAAGGGCGGTGAGACGCTTTCTGCGCTGCGCACAGGCCGGGGAGAGGCGCGGCGGATATAGAGGGTGATGTCGGTGGCGGTGTCATGCGCGCCGGGATCCATCTGGGACGGCACAGCACAGGCGATCAGCAGGCCGTCGCGGTCGGCGAAGCAGGTTTCATGCGCGCCCCGGGCGGAGCCTTCGCCAAACATGCGCGCGGCCTGGGCGTGGCGCAGGTCAAAACCGGCTGCATTGAGCGCGCGCGTGACCCGCGCGCCGGATCCGTCTGGACTGCCCAGCGCAGCAGCGATGCCAGCGGCGGTTTCGGCGTTGGACTTCAGCCCCAGCGCGCCAAGGTCGGAACTGCCATCCGGGGCAAAGAAGACGACTTCCGCAGGCTGCATACCATCGCGATCCACCAGCGTGATTTCGTCACCCTTGAACACCTCGACCGAGCGTGTGCCGCCCGCCGGGATGGGGTGACGCTCGACGCCGTCGGGCATGATGGGCAGGCCGGGATGGATGATCCCGGCGCGCTCGGTTGGTCGTTCAAAGGCTTCCAAGCCACTGGCACCAAAGACCATGATGCACTCCCCCCTTTTTTCGGTCAGGCCTTAGCCCAGACCCAAAGCCTTTTTCCGACGCTTGGACCATTCCAGAATGGCCATATCAAACGTCAGCGCCATCAACGAAACATTGATGCCCAGAACAATGTTCTTGCCCAAGTCGGTGCCAGCGAGCGTGCGCTGCAGCTCCTGCCCCAGATCTTGGGTGCCGATAAACGCTGCGATGATCACCATGAAGAAGGCGAACATAATCGCTTGGTTGAACCCCACAGCCATGGTCGGCAACGCCAGCGGCAGGCGCACGCTCAACAGCTTTTGCATCGCACTGGCGCCGGACATGTCTGCGGCCTCGGTCATCTCCACCGGAACGGCGCGCAGGCCTTCGATGGTGTAGCGGGTCAGCGGAACCATGGTGAAGATCACGATTGAGAACACGACCGCGACGTCGTTGACGCCAAACAGCATGATTGCCGGGATCAGATAGATAAACGACGGGAACGTCTGTGCTGAATCACAGGTCAGCAGCACCCAGTTTGCCAACCGCTTGTTGCCTGACGCGATAATGCCCAGCGGAATGCCCAGCAGCATGGAAATCGTCACCGCTGAAATCACCGTGTAGAGCGTGATCACAGAGCGATCCCACCAGCCCGACAGGGCCACAATCGCAAAGAATATCGCGGCATAGATCGCCGGCTTCCGACCACCCAGCCAATAGGCAAGCGCGACCACCATCAGGATCAGCGCAGGCGTCGGCACCCACAGCAAAGCATTGCGGAACGGGATCAACACTTTGACGTTCAGGAACCAGCGCAGCCAGCCTGTTACCGCCTGGATAACATCAATCTCGAGCACGCCTTTGATCCAGCGGTCGATCTCTCGCCCTTTGGACCAGGATTGCTTGCGGCCAACCTCGTTGAGGATCTCAAACGTTTGGATCTGGGAAATGAGGTAAAACGCGACAAACGCGCCAAGGCCAAGCAGCAGCAGGAAGTGCCGCTCCCACCACGGGGTTTCGCGCTCCCAATGCTTAGGCTGCTTCACAACCCATGACTTGGACAGGCGGTCGAGCGTAATGGCGAGCAGCACGATCGTCACGCCAATCTCAAACGATCGGCCCAGCTTGAAGCTATTCATCATCGCCAGCAGCTTGGCCCCAAGGCCCGGCATGCCGATAAAGGCGGTCAGGACCACCATGGCCAGACACAGCATGATCACTTGGTTCACACCAACAAGGATCTCAGTCCGCGCGGCGGGAATATAAACACGGGTCAGCATCTGCCAGCGGGTACAGCCGGACATCTTTCCGGCCTCGACGATATCAGGCGACACCTTTTGCAGGCCCAGCGTCGTCATCAGGATCATCGGCGGAATGGCATAGATGATCGTCGCCACTGCTGCTGCGGTCGGGCCAACTTTGAAAAAGATTACCGCTGGTAATAGATAGGTAAAGAATGGCAGGGTTTGCAGGACGCTGAGGATCGGCTTGATCGTATTATCGACCCACCGCCATTGCCACGCGGCAATCCCCAGAAAAAGGCCGATAAAGAACGCGATCGGCGCGGCCACGATCAGAACCGACATGGTCTGCATCGCGATGTCCCACTGTCCGATCATCGCGGTCCAGACAAACGTTCCCCCGGCGAGGATCGCCATCCGCCAGCCACCCAGCCAGAAGCCCAGCACCGCCATGCCAGCGGCAACCGCTGACCACGGGATCGGCCCCAGGCTTTCGATAAACAAGAAGGATATGCGGTTCAGATAAGGAAAGCGGTTCTTGCCATACAGAATGTTTCCTGTGGCATCGAGCAGGTACTCAAGCCCCGCTGCGATCGAGCGCGTGAGGTGGATCAGGCCCAGATCGTTCTGCACAAAGGCAAAAACAACGTCGAGCACTTCAGCCGTTGGCGGAATCACAGCCTCCGGTAAGCGCACCAGCCACGCTGGCAGCACCCCCAAGTAATGCGCAATCATCAGCAGCGCGGACACCGCAAGCAGCACCAGTGAGAAATGCAAGGAACTCAGCCGGGAAAGGACCGGGCTTGGCGTGTCGGCCTGCGCAACCATTAGTCCTCTGCCCCCAACAGCAGATCCAGCGCATCCTGTCGCTTGATCGTCCCGAGCAAAGTGCCGGCTTTGTCTTGCACCGGCATAAAGGCGCGCGTGTCGTTCATCAGGCGGCGCGCCAAAGCTTGCACAGTGGCGTCACTGTCGAGTGCTTCGCCTTCAGCCGCCGCTGAGTGGGCGCTTGCGCGTGCCATGGCGCCAGCGGTGACGACGCGGGCTTTGTCGATGTCTTCGGTGAACTTGCGCACGTATTCGGTCGCAGGGTTCATGACGATCTCACCGGGCGTCGCGCACTGTTCGACCGCGCCATCCTTCATGATCGCGATCCGGTCAGCCAGCCGCAGGGCTTCGTCGAAATCGTGGGTGATGAACACCACCGTTTTGCCGAGAATGGCTTGCAGCCGCAGGAACTCGTCCTGCATCTCGCGGCGGATCAACGGGTCAAGCGCGGAAAACGGCTCGTCGAGGAACCAGATGTCTGGCTCGATAACCAAGGAGCGCGCGATGCCGACGCGCTGCTGCTGTCCACCCGACAATTCACGCGGGAAGTAGTCTTCGCGCCCAGCGAGGCCAACGAGTTCGATAACTTCTAGCGCCCGTTCGCGGCGCGCGTGCCGGTCCTGTCCGCGCATTTCCAAAGGGAAGGCCACGTTGTCCAGCACCGTTCGGTGTGGCAGCAAGCCAAAGGATTGGAAAACCATGCCCATCTTCTCGCGGCGCAACTCAATCAGCTGTTTCTGGCCCAGAGACATGATGTCCTGCCCCTCAACCTGGATCGTTCCACCCGTAATTTCGTGCAGGCGGCAGAAACACCGCACCAATGTTGATTTGCCTGAGCCCGACAAGCCCATGATCACCAACATCTCGCCGCGACCAACGTCGATGGAAACGTCTTTGACCCCTGCGATGTATCCGTCTTGGCGAATGTCTTCGAAACTTCGGTTGGGATCCATCGACCCGAGGTAACCCTTGGGATTGGCTCCAAAAAGCTTCCAGACATTTTGGGCGGAAATTACAGGCGCAGCTTCGGTCATGGCGGTGTTCTTCTTCTCAAGAGAAAGGCACCGCCCTAGCTTTTAGTCGGCCAGAGCGGTGCTTAAAAGGCACTCAGCTAAGAAATCAGGTCTTAGCTACAGGAGTCAATCCACGGCTGCACAGCATCACCGTTTGCTGCAAGCCACTCTTCAGCAGCTTCAACGGGCTCGAGGTCGTCCGTATCAACCAGCTTCGCCATTTCAGCGATCTGTGGGTTGGTGAAGGAAATGTTGCCTAGAACACAGTACGCGGAAGGCCACTTGTCCTTCATGCCGTCCCAAGCTGCTTTCTTGAGGTAACCGTTTGCTGGGTTACCACAGTCGTAAAGCTCATCCTTGTTCGGACCCTTGGTTGGGTCGGTGTCACAGCCGTCTTCCCATGTTGGGAATTCGACAAACTCACCCGGCCATACAGCCTCAGCAAAGTTAGGCGTCCAGTTGAACACCAGAACTGGCTTCTTATCGGCTTCAGCGGCACCGATTTCAGCCCAAAGAGCTGCAGCGGAACCTGCGTTGATCACGGTGAAGTTCAGGTCCAGAGCCGCTGCGCGCTCCTGACCATGCTTCAACCAGTCAACTGGACCATCGAGGTAACGGCCTTTGTCGCCAGTCTCAGCGGTTGCGAAGACAGCTGCACAATCGTTCAGCGCTTCCCAGCTTGGTAGGCCTGGGCAGGACTCTTTGGTCCACATTGGGTACCACCAGTCCTCACGCGTTACGGCGTCGTGATCACCAGCGTCGTGCAGGCCACCCTTAGACAGTGCTTCACGGAAGGATGCGCCAAATGCGCCTTCCCAAACTTCTAGCTCCATCGCCACGTCGCCGAGGCGAACTGATTCGTAAACGGCCTGGGAGTCAGTCGTTACGAATTCAACGTTCAAGCCCATGCTCTCGTACATCTGGCCCACAACGTTGGACATTACAATTTGGCTGGACCAGTTGTGAATTGGAATAATGATTGGGTCGTTGGAATCTTCTGCGAAAGCCACACCCGGCGCGATAACAACTGCGGCTGCAGCCATTGTCTTCAACAAGGATTTCATTCTCTCTTCTCCTGTGATCGCCGCCGAAAACCACTTCAGCGGCCGGTTGCGTGAAAAGAAATTCGGGTCCGCTCGTCGACCAAACAGTGTAGAAAGCAAACCGAAGAACGAGGTCTCTCACCGCCTCGCCCCCTCCCTGACTTACTGGTTGAACCAGAGCGCCATAAGGAAACTTTTTTCACGCTTAAGAAACTTTATCCAATTTTTTTACTGTATGGCAACAAATATTCTTACGATTCATCAGCCTTTTTCGGATTGACGCACCCGTTTTCTGGCATTGGATGGCGTTTCGTCGAAGTGTTTGCGGAACAATGTCGTGAAATGCGCGGATGAAGAGAAATCGAGCGCGTAGGCAATTTCGGTCACTGACAGACTGCTCGTCCCCAGCAAATCCCGTCCCGTCTCAAGTCGCAGCGTCATGGCCAGCTTCATCGGGGTGGTGCCAATGTCTTCCTGAAATCGCCGCGTGAGCTGGCGTTTCGACAGATTACAGTTTCGCGCCATATCTTCCAGCGAGAAGCTATCACCTAGGCTGTCTTGCATGAACTGGATCGCCGATTGAACGTGCTTGTCTCGGGAACCAAAGCGCGCAGCCACGCTGCCCCGCTGCGGGCGAGTTGAGGCGCGAATTTCGGTGTGCAGGAACCAGTCGCTTACCTTTTGCGCAAAGTCGGAACCGTGATCGTTGGAGATCATCGCATGCATCATGTCCGTCGGCGCTATACCGCCGGCACAGGTCAACCGGCGACGATCGCGAACATACAGCGCGCGAGAAATCATCAGCGAAGGGAACTGACTGACAAGCCTTTCACGATGCTCCCAATGAACGGTCATTCGATAGCCGGCCATAACCCCTGCCCGCGCCAAAATCACCGGCCCACCACTCACGCCGCACAGGGTGGTTTCGGCTTCGTCTTGCTCTCGCAGCCATTCGAACAGGTTCCGATCAGCCACGCTGAACGGATCGCCGCCCGCGACCACGATGACAAACTCCTGTCGCCCGGCACCGCGCAGAGGCACAGCTCCCGGGATCTGCAGCCCAACTGACGACCGCCCGCTCGCCTGCGTAGACAGAAAGTCCAGCTCGTACAGCGGCTCGTCTGCAATCAGATTTGCCGCGCGCAGCGGCTCAATGGTTGACGCCATCGACATCAGCGAAAATCCGCCAATCCCCACGATCCCAACCCGGCGCGTGCCTTCAGCCACGTGCGCCCTCCCTCTTATACAATTCCTTGCTTGTCTCTTTTCTTAAAAGAAACTGCACTTTTTTGGAATACTTGCCGGAGCACAGGCAGTTAGCTCAATCAACGTTTTCATTATCTCTGGAGCGCTTGTGCGTTACTCAGCTCTACGCATTCTTTGGGAAGGCCTGACCGGTAACAAAGGCTGGACCCCGACTTGGAACGACGCCGAGCCAAAGGCGGAGTATGACGTGGTTATCGTCGGCGGTGGCGGTCACGGCTTGGCGACGGCGTATTATCTGGCCACGGTCTACGGCATCACCAACGTTGCGGTGGTGGAGAAAGGCTGGATCGGTGGCGGCAACGTGGGCCGAAACACCACCATCATTCGCTCCAACTACATGCTGCCGGGCAATGAGCCGTTCTATGAGTTCTCCATGAAGCTGTGGGAAAACCTGGAGCAGGACTTTAACTATAACGCCATGGTCTCCCAGCGGGGGGTGTTGAACCTGTACCACTCCGACGGACAGCGCGACGCCTACGCCCGGCGCGGTAACGCGATGCGGATGTATGGTGTCGATGCCGAGCTGTTGGATCAGGACGGCGTGCGCGCGCTCTACCCCACGCTCAACTACGACGATGCCCGCTTCCCTATTCAGGGCGGTCTATATCAAGCACGCGGCGGCACGGTTCGTCACGATGCCGTGGCTTGGGGCTATGCCAAGGGTGCCAGCGAGCGCGGCGTGGATATCATCCAGAACTGTGAAGTGACGGGGATGGACATCTCCGGTGGCGCGATCACTGGGGTGCAAACCTCACGCGGAACCATCCGAGCCAAGAAAGTTGCGGTTTGTGTCGCGGGTTCATCCAGCAAAGTCATGTCCTTCGCCGGTCTACGCCTGCCCATCGAAAGCCATGTGTTGCAAGCCTTTGTCTCCGAAGCCATGAAGCCCGTGATTCCGGGCGTCATCACTTACGGCGCCGGGCACTTCTACCTGAGCCAGTCAGACAAAGGCGGCTTAGTGTTTGGCGGCGATATTGACGGCTACAATTCCTATGCTCAGCGGGGCAATTTGCCAGTAATCGAAGACGTGTGCGAAGGCGGCATGTCGCTGATGCCTTCGCTTGGCCGGGCCAAGGTCGTCCGCTCCTGGGGTGGGATTATGGATATGTCGATGGATGGCTCGCCGTTTATCGATCGCACCAGCGTTGATGGCCTCTATTTCAACGGCGGATGGTGCTATGGCGGGTTCAAGGCAACACCGGCGTCCGGCTACTGCTACGCCCATTTGCTCGCCCGCGATGAACCCCATCAGGTCGCTACAGAATACCGTCTGGACCGCTTCATGCGCGGTGCCATGATCGATGAAAAGGGGGTCGGCGCTCAGCCGAACCTGCACTAGGTCACTGAACAATGATTATCAATCATCCCCTGCTAGGCCCGCGCGATGCGGCAGAATTTGTATACCTCGGAGACGCCTCGTTGATTAATCGTCCCGACGGCGAGCAAGAAGGCGCGGCTGAGGCCTTTCACACCTACCAATACCTCCGCGATAACCCCGCTGGACCGCATGACGAGCTGTGGTTTCATGAGCAGGGCGACCGGTCATGGTTGGTGGTAACACGCGACACGACCACACACGAGATCACCAACGTGCGCCTTGCCCGCGACGTGGCACTCGAGCGGGGACGTGACCGATGAGCCAAGCAAACCGCCTCGCGCACAGCGGCCTCGTTGACCGTTCTGAAACGCTCAAATTCACCTTCAACGGCACCGCCTATGAAGCCCATCCGGGCGACACGCTCGCCTCAGCGCTCCTTGCCAACGATGTGAAGCTGGTTGCTCGGTCCTTCAAATATCACCGACCAAGGGGCATTTTCACCGCTGGTCCCGAAGAGCCATCCGCGCTGTTCATGCTGGGACGCGACGGGGCGCAGGAACCAAACGCACGCGGAACAGTCACAGAAGTCTTCCATGGCCTCGAAGCCCGCTCACAGAACCACTTGGGCAGCCTCGACAACGATTTGATGGCCGTAAACGACTGGTTTTCAGCGTTTTTGGGCGCTGGTTTCTACTACAAGACCTTCATGTGGCCGCGCGCCTTTTGGGAGCGGGTTTACGAGCCGATCATTCGCCGCGCTGCGGGTCTAGGCGCACTCAGTGGCTCCCACGATACCGGGTCTTACGATAAAGGCTTCTTGCACTGTGACGTGCTTGTCATCGGCGGCGGCCCAACGGGCTTGCAAGCCGCACTGACCGCAGGCCGTGCTGGGCTGGAAGTCCTTCTCGCAGAGCAGGATTTTGTCTTTGGCGGCGCGCTGGCCGGACACACGGGCCACGAATGGATGGCTAAAACATTGGCTGAGCTGGAAAGCCTTCCCAACGTGCGCATGATTCCCCGCTCGTCGGTCTACGGCACCTATGATCATGGCGTCTACGGCATGCTGGAGCGGAAGACCGACCACATAGCGCACCAGACGGACAAGCCGCGGCAGGTTCTGTGGCGCGTGTATTCCAAGCAAGCGATCATCGCCACCGGCGCTACGGAGCGGCCCATCGCGTTTGCCAACAATGATCGCCCGGGGATCATGCTGGCGGGCGCCGTGGCCACCTACATCCGTCGCTTTGGCGTGACGCCGGGCCAGAAGATCGTCGCCTTTGGCGCGGATCAGGGCCAATTGGCCGATCTGGCTGCTTCAGCCCACGCGCAGGGCGTTGAAGTCCGTGTTCTTACCCCTGAGGAGCAAGTCGTCGATACCGCAGGCCGCAAGGCACTGTCGTCGGTCATGTTGAACACGGGCGAGCGCATTCATTGTAATGCCCTTGCCGTTTCCGGAGGCTGGAGCCCGAACGTCCACCTCACCTCCCACCACCGTTCCAAACCCAAGTGGAACGAAGCCATTCAGGCCTTTGTGCCAGCTGACGTTCTCCCCGCCGGTCAAATCCCCGCCGGTTCAGCACAGGGCCACTTCGCGCTTGCCGATTGCCTGTCCAGCGGTGAAGACGCCGCCGTCGCAGCCGCAGAAGCCCTGGGCGCGACCGCCGCACGCGGTGCGCTGCCCAAAGTCGCGACCAACGCCTCTGCTCCGGCGAAGTCGATCTGGACCGTGAACAGCGGCAAGGGCCGGGCTTGGGTTGATCTGCAAAACGACGTGACCACAAAAGACGTGAAGCTCGCCTTCCAAGAAGGCTTCCGCTCCGTCGAGCACCTTAAGCGCTACACCACGTTGGGCATGGCGACCGATCAGGGTAAAACCTCGAACGTTCTTGGCTTGGCGATCATGGCCGAGATGACTGGGCATTCCATTGCCGATACCGGCACCACCATGTTCCGCCCGCCCTATCAACCCGTCGCGATGGGAGCCTTTGCTGGACGTTCTCGGGGCAAGGACTTCAAGCCAACCCGCCTGACACCGTCCCACAAGTGGGCAGAAGAACAGGGCGCGGTCTTCGTTGAAACCGGCAACTGGCTCCGTGCGCAGTGGTATCCCCAGCCCGGTGAGACCACGTGGCGGGAAAGCGTGGATCGTGAAGTGCTGGCGACGCGCAGCGCTGTTGGTCTCTGCGATGTAACCACCTTGGGCAAAATTGACATTCAAGGGCGCGACGCGGCGACGTTCCTGAACAAAGTCTACGCCAACGCCTTCGCCAAGCTGGCAGTGGGCAAAGTGCGCTACGGCCTCATGCTCCGCGAAGATGGTATCGTAAAGGATGATGGGACGACCGCCCGCCTGTCCGAGACGCACTTTGTCATGACAACCACCACGGCAAACGCAGTGTCCGTGTTCCGCCATCTGGAATTCTGCCGACAGTGCCTGTGGCCGGGGCTGGATGTGCAGCTGATTTCCGCGACCGAGCAGTGGGCGCAGTACGCTGTTGCCGGTCCAAACGCCCGCGCCCTGCTAGAGCGTGTGGTTGATGCGCCGTTTGACATTTCCAACGAAGGCTTCCCCTTCATGGCCTGCGCTGAATTGAGCGTTTGCGGCGGAACGCCTGCGCGCCTGTTCCGCATCTCGTTCTCTGGCGAAATGGCATACGAGCTTGCAGTTCCAACGCGCTACGGCGATGCGCTGGTAAGACGGTTGATGGAAGCGGGCAGCGATCTGGGTGTGACGCCTTATGGCACGGAAGCCTTAGGCGTAATGAGGATTGAAAAAGGCCACGCGGCCGGAAACGAGCTTAACGGTCAGACCACTGCGCGCGATCTGTCGCTGGGCGGTATGGTGTTGAAGAAGAAAGACAGCGTGGGCCGAACCCTGTCCGAGCGCCCTGCTCTGAATACCGACGACGGCTATCGCCTTGTTGGTTTCCAGCCCGTCAATCACAGCGACATGCTGACCGCTGGTGCGCACTTCGTTGATACCGGCAAGGAAGCCACAGCTGCTAACGATCTGGGCTACATGACCTCTGTCGCCTTCTCCCCATCCTTGGGCCATTCCATCGGGATTGGACTGCTTCGCCGCGGTGATGAGCGCAAGGGCGAACGCCTCCGCGCCGTCGACTTGGTTCGTGGCAAAAACGTCGAAGTTGAAGTCGTCTCCGCTCACTTTATTGATCCAGAGGGGGAACGCCTCCGTGCTTAAAGCTCTCCAAGCCTCCACCCCGCTCGACGGTCGCTCCATCACCATCGACAACACGTCGCTTTGGGTTGTTTCCGGGCGACCTCTCTATTCGCTTAGCGTACCGCTTGGGAATTATGCTGCGTTCGAAACGGCCCTATCGACCAGCCTCAGCCTGACCCGCCCAGCAGCCGGTCAATACCACGACGCCGACGCCTTTAGACTTTGTGGATTGGCACAAGATCAGTTCTTCCTGATGGGCCTGAAAGCCGAAACACCAGACGAGCGCGCGCTGAAGTCTAGGCTTCAAGACGCCGCCTATGTCACCGACCAATCCGACTCATGGGTCATGCTCCAAATCAATGGTGAGAATGCGCTGAGAGCCATGGAGCGGATCAGCCCCATCAACCTTTCCCCAAGCGCGTTTCCGCCCGGCAGCATCGCGCGAACGTCGATGGAACACCTGTCAGCCATTGTGATGGCAGAAGCCGACTCTACGCTGACGCTCCTCTCCCCCATATCCAGTGCGGAATCATTTTGGCACGCGGTTGAGCAATCACTCACGAATGTGTCTCACTAGACACAAAAGCGTACTCATAACCTAAATTATCTCGCCAAACATTCACATTAAGAAACTTTTTTTCTTCATAATGTGACTTCTGATGCTAGTGTGACGCTCTTAATCTGGCGATGAGAGTGGTACGCCGTGTTGCGCTCATCCGCCTCCATCAAACAAGTTGAAGAGGAGAGTGACATGGAAGAACAAATCGCCGCACTCACCGAGCAGGTTGCTGCTCTTCAAGGTAGCGCAGCTGTGACCAACACAATGGTTGCAGAGATGTTCTACTATTTGACCATCCCATTGATGATCATCATTCACGCCGGTTTTTTGGCGTACGAAATGGGCGCTTCTCGGGCTAAAAACGTCCTCGCATCCGGTATCAAAAACATTCTGGCCTTTGCCTACGTCCTGCCAGCCTTTTTCTTTGTTGGTTGGTGGATTTACTGGGCGATGCCGACGGGGCTTCCGGCTGGCGATGCAAGCTTTGCTTTGCCTTGGTCTGAGTCCATGGGGCCATTCCTGGGTGATAACTCGTCTGGCGTGTTCTGGGGTGCCTTTGCCCTGTTCGCCGCAACCACCGCTTCGATCTTCTCTGGTGCTGTAATCGAGCGCATTCAGACGACCGGCTTTATCATTCTGGCTGTTGTTCTGGGTGCTGTTGCTTGGGTTGTTGCCGCCGCTTGGGGCTGGCACGCAGACGGCTGGCTCGTAACCAACTTTGGTTACCATGACTTCGGTGCTGCTGGTGTGGTTCACACCGTTGCAGGCTTCTTTGCTCTCGGCGTTCTGATCAACCTCGGTCCACGTATCGGCAAGTTCAACGCAGACGGCTCCGCCAACCACATTGGTGGTCACAACATGCCGTTTACCATCACGGGCTTGATGCTGATTATCGTCGGCTTCTGGGGCTTCCTGATGGCTTGTGCGATCTTCCCCGGCGAAGGCTGGTCTTGGTTCGGCGACAACTTCGGAACCATCTACGGCACGCCGACCAACCTTTCCGCGCTTGCTTTCAACATTCTGATGGCGTTCTCCGGTGGTGTCATCGGTGCGTGGTTTATCACCCGTGATCCGTTCTGGATGATGTCCGGCGCCCTCGCGGGTATCATTGCGACCGCTGCTGGCCTCGACGTGTACTGGCCTCCACTGGCGTTCTTGGTTGCTATGGCGGGCGGTATGCTGCTTAAGCCTGCGGCTGCCGTTCTGGAGCGCTTCCGCATTGATGATGCTGTTGGTGCGGTTACGGTCCACGGTACAATCGGTGTCTTTGGCCTGTTGATGTTCGGCATTTGGGGCGCGGGTTATCCGGCGCTGCAAGGCGAAGGCGTTGCGACAGTGAACCTGCTGGGTCAGGCCATCGGTGCAGTTGTCTGTATCCTTCTGGGCTTTGTACCGGGTTACGTGATCTCCCTGATCCTGAAAATGGCGGGCATGCTGCGTATTGGCGAAGCTGCAGAGCTTGCGGGTCTTGACCCGACTAAAGTTCCTGCGCAAGCCTACCCTGAAGGCATCACACCATCTGAGCCTGCTAGCTCCTAATCTCTAAACGAAAGGAATTTTCGCTATGGGTAGTTCAATTGAAAACTGGGATGGCGTCACGGGCGCGATCTTCATGGGCGCTGGCGGCGGAATGCCGGCCGTCTGGGTCTGGCTCGCGATTGCTGCGTGCGTTGTGCCGCTGATTTTTGGTGCAATTGCAGACCGCAAAACCCGCTAACGCGTGGTTTTGACATCAAGAAATGAGAAAGGGGGAACCAGCCCGGTTCCCCCTTTTTTTGTGCATGCGACTATCGCGTCTGCCGCTTAGAATCTTAGCCTACATTGAGCGGAAACATGCCAACGCCGCAACCCGCGCAGCATCCGCGACCTTAGCGTCATAACCCGCTTTGGTGGGCATGGAGAAGTTGTGCTGGCCGCCAGAGTGGACAACCACCTCCGCATTCGCCTTCCCCGCCAGCGCCGCGCTCACCGGGTCAACTTGGTCCATCGGTACAAACTGATCCGCATCGCCATAGTGCAAGCTGGCCGGAACCGTCAGGTGGGCGGCCTCCTCGAGATAACTATGGATCCGCGTGCCATGGTACGCCACGACCGCATCAGCACCCAGCCGGGTTCCGGCCAGGTAAGCGAACAAGCCGCCAAAGCAGAACCCGAGCACGGCCACTTTGCCGTTGCACCGCTCGTGCGCGCGCAGTTCGTCCATGGCGTCGGACATGTCCACCAGCCCTTGGTCGATGTCGTGGCGGTTCATGCGGTCACGGGCAATGTCCCACTCTGCCGTTGGTCCAGGAATGGTGCGGAAGAAGTAGTCGGGCGCGGCGGTCAAAAAGCCGTCTGCGGCGTAAGCTTCGATCAGCTCTTCCATCTCTGGGTCTGTGCCAAAGATCGCAGGCATCACCAATACGGCGGGAAATGTCCCCTCACCCGCAGGGATGGACAGGCGTCCATCATAACTTTCGCCCTCGCGGGTGGTGAACTTGATGTTCGAACTACTGACGGTCATGGTCCTGATCCTTTGTTTAGGTGTCAGGCTTCTCCGCCCAACCCGCAAAAATCTTCTCTAACAATACCACTGCATAGAAAAGCAGAATGCCGAGAAAAGCCAGCGCGAGAAGCACAGCGAACATCAGCGGATAGTCGGCGTTGATCTTGCCGCTATCGAACAAATGCCCCAGCCCCATGCCGTGTGGTTCGATGATTTCCACCAGATTGGTCCCGATAAAGGCCAGCGTCACTGCGACCTTTAGCGCACCAAAGAACTCCGGTAGCGTTTTGGGCAGCGCAATCTTCCAAAACACCGTCAACCGGCTGGCACCAAGCGCGCGCAGGATGTCGCGGTATTCGGTTTCCAGCGTATTCAAGCCAACAGAGACAGAGACCGCAATTGGGAAAAAGCTGATCATGAAGGCCATCAGAACGGTATTGGTATTGTCCGCGCCGATGAACAGCAACGCGATGACCGGCACAACCGTTGCCTTGGGTACAGCGTTGAAGCCAACAAGCAGCGGATATAGCGCGTCGCGGGCAACACGGGAAAAGCCCATGACCATCCCGAGGGCCGTCCCGAACAAAACTGAAATCAGCAGCCCCAGCACCGTCCGCCAAAGGGTTTGCCACCCATAGACGAAGAACAGCTTCCAGTACTTCTGATAAGCCGCAGTCAGATCGCTCGGTGAGGCCATTTTATAGTTGGGCCAATCCCGCCACCAGACCAGCAGTTCCCAAAGGATGAGGAAGATAACGATCGAAACCAGCGGTACAACGACCTGTCGGATGAGTCTGTTGCTTTGCTTAGACATCAGGCAGCCTCCTCCGCCGCAGGCTGTCTGCCCTGGGCAATTTGGATTTGGCGACGCAGCTCGGCGAGGCATTCCACGATTTCTGGCTTGTAGAGGTCTTCGATGGTGCGATCGTTGCCCAGCGGAACGGTCAAGCGGTGTTGAATGCCTGCGGGCCGGTCTGAGAGCACTACCACTTCGTCGGCGAGAAACATGCTCTCTCGCAAATCGTGGGTGATGAGCATGCACGTCACCTTTTGCTCAATCCGCAGCTTGAACATAATCTGCCACAGGTCTTCGCGGGTAAAGGCATCCAGCGCGCCAAAGGGCTCGTCAAGGATGAGCACACTAGGCCGGTGAATGAGCGCGCGGCATAGGGAGGCGCGCTGGCGCATTCCGCCTGAAAGTTCTGAGGGTCGCTTGTCTTCAAAGCCCGATAAGCCGACCAGCGCCAGCAGCTCGTGCGCCCGCGCTTCCGCCGCTTCTCGGCTCAACCCATGCCCGCGCACAATTTCCAACGGCAGCAACACGTTGCGCAGGATCGAGCGCCATTCGAGCAAGACAGGATTTTGAAAGGCCATGCCGACCGTCGGTCGTGGCGATGTCACCGGTTTACCATCGAGGATCACGCGACCGGCGTCTGGCTTGAGCAGCCCCGAGACCAACTTCGTCAGCGTGGATTTCCCGCAGCCCGAAGGCCCAACAACGGCTGTAAAACCACCGGGTGCGATGTCGAAACTGATGTCCTCAAGAACCGGAAGGGGTCCTGTGTCCGTTGAGTAGGCGTGGGTTACGCCCTCAATCGCAATGACCGGCTGCGTTGTCATAAATTTACACTACAATACTGATTTTGAATGAAAAAAGCCGAGACCCGGAGGTCTCGACTTTACTGAGAAAGCTTACTTCAGCATCCGAGCTGCTGCCGCTGGCAGGTAAGCATCGGTGAAGTACAGGCTTGCATCGGCTTCGTTTTGGAAGTCGTAGGTCTCTGCAATCTGCATCAGAGCCTTGGCCATGCGGTCACCGTCAATGTCGCCCATGCCGTTTGCCATGGTGTAGTCCGTCACGACGTTGCCATCGATGGCGAGCTGAAGACGACGGGTCTCAAGGGCCACGTCGGACGCTGGGTTACGCTTGGCAACAGCCATTGCGCCCATTTCTGGGTCTGCGATCACGTCGTTCCAGCCAGCTGCAACAGCAGCGAGGAAATCGGTCACGACAGCCGCGTTCTCGCTTGCGAAGTCCGTGTTCACGATGATCGCGTTACCGTAGAGAGCAAGACCATAGTCGGCCATCAGGATTGTCGTAATATCGTCTTCCGGCACGCCCAAACGCACGAGGTTCAAGTAGCTGGAAAATGAGAAACCAGTGATCGAGTCAACCTTACCTTCGGCCAACATCGGTTCGCGGGTTGGGAAGCCAACCGGCTCAACCGTAATCGCGCTTACGTCGATACCGTTCGCGGTTGCGAACGCTGGGAACTGTGCCCATGCGCCATCTGGTGGCGGTGCACCAAGCACGCTGCCTTCAAGGTCGCCGGGACCAGAAATGCCCTGAGACTTGCGGCCAATTACAGCAAACGGTGGCTTATCGTAAACCATCATTGCTGCGATCACGGGTGCATCAGGGTTTTGGTCTTTGAATTTGATCAGGGAGTTAATGTCGGCAAAGCCAATCGGGTAAGCACCCGTTGCAACCTTTGGAATGGCGTCCAAGGAGCCTGAACCCGCAGAAATCTCAACATCGAGACCAGCGGCGCCAAAGTGACCGTTATCGATAGCGGCAAAGTATGCCGCGCTTGGACCTTCGAATTTCCAATCAAGGGCGAATGGAATCTTGGTTTCAGCCAACGCTGATGTAGCGGCGCCAAACGACGCAGCGACAGCAATGAGGCTAACTGACAGGATTTTTTTCATTTCTCTCTCCAGGGTACATTACGCGGAAAAGACCGACGCGAAGCCGAGCATGTTCAAAACTCTGATCGAAAGAACACTGAAAAATCAATTCTTTCCTGACAATGCTGTGTTTATACGCACAAATGCCTATTAATTAGTCACAGCAGGCACCCTGCCCTGAGTGCCTAAAACAAACGTCTCGCGCGGGTGCACGATGCAAAGAATTAGAGGCTCGCAACCAGCACTGTACGCAGATTGTCCGCCGTCAATTCGATTGGGTTACCGCCGCAAGACGGATCAATCAGCGCTCCGCGGATGATTTGCTCGAGATCTGGTTTATCCAACCCCAGCGCTGTTAGGGTCTTTGGAATGCCCAGCGCGTCATTGAGCGCTTCGACCCGAGCACAAAAGCCGTCAAACCCGCCGCTGATGCCCAAATAGGCGGTGACTCGTTCAATCGTTGGCTCAATCGCTGAACGGTTGAGCTGCAACACTGCCGGAATCAGCACAGCATTCGTGGTGCCGTGGTGAGTGCCGTAAATCGCACCGATAGGGTGGCTTAGCGCATGCACCGCGCCCAGACCCTTTTGAAACGCGACCGCCCCCATCATCGCTGCGGCCATCATGTTTGCGCGTGCCTCGAGATTAGCGGGGTCGGTGAAGGCTTTTTCAAGGTTCTTATTCACCAGCCGCAGCGCCTCAAGCGCGATGCCGTGACTCATGGGATGGAAGTGGGGGGAGCTGAGAGCTTCTAAGCAATGTGCGAAGGCATCCATTCCTGTCCCTGCTGTAATCCACGCGGGCATGGTCACGGCCAGCTCCGGATCGGCTATCACCACCGACGGCAGCACTTGAGGGTGGAAGATGATCTTCTTTTCATGCGTGTCAGCACGGATCAAAACCCCTGCCCGGCCCAGCTCTGATCCCGTTCCTGAGGTCGTTGGAACCGCAATGTTTGGGGCGATCGCTGCCGCATCAGCACGGGTCCACCAATCACCAATGTCTTCAAAGTCCCAGACTGGCCGAGTTTGACCGGCCATAAAGCCAACCAACTTGCCCAAGTCCAGTGCGGAACCCCCACCAACGCACACCACGCCATCGTGCTCCCCAGCGCGAAACGCAGCGACACCGGCATCAAGGTTTTCGCCGGTTGGGTTGGGGTCAACATCGGCAAACACGGAAACGGCTAAACCTGCGGCCTGAAGATCCGCCACCATGGCTTTTACAAACGGCAATTCGACCAGCCCGCGATCAGTCACCAGCAAAGGCCGCTTTATGCCCGTCGCTTCACAAGCGTCCGACAATTCCCTGATGCGCCCTGCACCAAATCGAACAGCGGTGGGATAGGACCAATTGGCAGTGAACATGGGGGGACAATCTCCGCAAACGACCGCGCAGGTTTTGCGCGGTTTCTCTGCCAAACCATCTGGCAATTTTGAACGCAGGGAAAGCACCAATCGCGGCAACTTCCGGCCCATCGACGCCAAACAAAGCAAAAGGGCAAGCGTGGAGCTTGCCCTTTGGTGCAGGTGCGTTGGTGCTGGTCAGACCCTTTAGGAGGTCAGGGGATAGGCCGGGTAAGCACAATCGAAGATTTGGCCGTTTGCTTCGATGGTGAGCTGGGCTTCGATGCCGCTCATACTGTTAAACGACGACATCGAGAGAACGGTCTTCTCACCAGCCAACGCAACAAAAGACCCGCCTTGCCGGATTGATGAACGGTTGCCGCCTGAAGATCGGGTGACGCGGAGGGCGAAGGTGCCGGACAAGGTTTCGTCTGGCTCAAGGGTCGCCAAAAGCAGTGCGCCACCGCCGGCGTTATCGATACTCAACGAACAAACGGAAACCGGTGCGTCCGCGATCTCGTCCGTCAGGTCTTCGACAAGGTCTTCAGGAGTAAAAGTCGTCTTGCCGCCGGTTGCCTGACTGGTGGCTAACGCTGCGAGCGATAGGCCGCCCAGCGCGAGCGCGACAAAGGCTGTTGGGAACGTGTTGGAAGACATGGTCAGTCTCCTTGTCATAAGGGAGTGGGGAGGAAGGAAGGAAGTGCTGGCTAAGAGACCCCTCGCAGCCAGCAAATGTGCCGTCGCGGCATGCTTGATTAGTACTGGATAATCACCGCCACGTTGTCACTGCCGACTTGGGTGGTGTTCACGCTGTTACCGGTGCCCATCTGGATCACCGCTTGTGCGTTACAGTCGCCAACCTGATCGGCGTTTGCTGTGTTACCGAAGCCAAATTGCGCGATGCCGGAGATGTTGCACGCGCCGGTTTGGTTGCTGTTTGCGGAGTTGCCGATACCGGACTGGCCTACAACGGTTTCGTTGCCCCAGCCGTCTTGAGTGGCGATAGAGGTGTTGCCCCAGCCATCCTGGTAGAATTCCATATGGTTAAACGCGCCAACTTGCGCGCCACCAACGGCGTGGCCGGAGCCGAACTGGTTGACGTTGGTGGTGTTGAACCAAGCGTGAGCGGAAGTGGAAACGGTGGTCGTGGCGACCAAGGAAGCGATAGCAACGAGCTTGAGAGCAGACTTGAAAAACATGAGTTTATCCTCTTGTGTGAGGCGCTTTGTTCGGGAGGAGAAAAGCAGCGCCGGATGATGATGCGAGTAGTCGTTTCAGGTGCCTTCCCGCTGGTCCGGTGGGAGAGAACCGGGGTTGGTGCGGTTGACGAGAGATGTTTTGACACCTCCACGTAACGCCACGTTTTCATCGGCTTCTTTCAAAGAAACATTCGATGTCGCCCTGTTTCTTTTGTTGCTCAACAGAAATGAAATGCAGCCTCTAGATTGGTTTTTCGATTTATATTGCTCGTTTTCAAAATGAATACTTCGCATTCCACAGGATTTACTGTGACGAAATAGCGGGAGGAACGGGGGTTTCACGCGTTGATTTGTTGAATTAAGCTCCTGAGATGACTGCCGTTTCACCACGATTGCTCCCCCGCTTCTTCCGGCTTCGCTGGTTGGTAGGCTTTGTCACGGCCTTGATAGCGCCGGGCATCATGGCGTGGTTCTGGCTCAGCGGGTCGCCATGGGTGCTGGTTGCCCTGCCCTTGGTGATTTACGGCTTCTTCCCTCTTGCCGATTTGGTTTTGGGCGAGGACCGCTCCAATCTGTCAGAAGCCCAAGAGCAAGCAGTCGAGAAAGACCCTTACTTCAAGGCGCTGCTGTACCTGACTGTTCCCCTCTATGCCGTCAGCATCTACGCCGCCTTGATGACCGCTGGCGTCCTGCTGGGCTCAGCGAGTGTGCATTGGGGCTGGTTAGTCCTGCTGATGGTTGGCACGGGATTTTACCATGGCACCGTCATTAACGTCTGCCATGAGTTGGGACATTCGGGTAAGAAACTGGACCGGCGCATTGCCAAGCTCGCTAACGCACTGGTGGGCTACGGTCACTTCAACCTTGAGCACAACGGCGGCCATCACCGCCGCGTCGGGACGCCGGAAGATTGCGCCAGCGCGCGCTTGGGTGAATCCTTCTATGCCTTTGCCCTTCGCGAAGTACCCGGTGCCTTCGCCGGCGCTGTGCAACTGGAGCGTCAGAGGCTCAAGAAACGCGGCTTCTGGCATCCCAGCAACCAATTGCTGCAAATCTGGGGCTTGTCCCTGCTGCTGATGGTGCCTTTAGTGCTGATGTTTGGCCTGTGGATGGTGCCGTTGATCGCGCTGCATCATGTGGTGAGCTGGCTGATGCTCAGTCAGGCGAATTACGTCGAGCACTATGGCCTGGGCCGTCGCCGCACAGAGCACGGTCATTACGAGCCTGTGCGTCCGTTCCATTCGTGGAATGCAGATCAATGGCTGTCGAATGCCCTGTTGTTCAACCTGCAACGTCACAGCGACCACCACGCCCACGCTTGGCGTGACTATCAGGTGCTGCGGACCTATGAGGATGTGCCCACGCTACCGGCTGGCTATCCGGGTTCGTTCCTGCTGGCGCTGATCCCGCCGCTTTGGTTCCGAGCGATGGATCACCGTGTTGCGGCATGGGCCAAGCGCTATGGCGGCACCGTCAACCGCGGTTGATCTTGCTGCACCTGCCGTCTTAGTCCGAATAATTTGGCCACTAAATCGCCAGACTGCGGGCCTGAGAATGTCGCACTGCGCCGACAGAGTTCATGGATCCCAACGGGAGACCTCTCCTCTTCGGGTTCACACGCTCCGACCAATCACTGCCATGAAGGAGCGCGTGGCCTGGGTTTCCTTGAGCTGGCTTCGGCCAGTTTAAACATGCGGGATTTGGCTCTTTCGGGCATCCAGTTTTCCGAGCCTGAGCGTCGGCACCAAACGATGTGAGGCGCTCAAGGGGTGCAATCAACACCGGAAGCGGGCCATCGGAGTGAGCGGTTGTAGGGGCCGCTCCTCCACCTCTCTCCCCCCACACGCCGCGCCAAACTGTGAGACTCGAGCGCGACTGATGGGCTGCATCCCCTGCTCTAAGCACGATTTTCCCCTACGAATTCTGTAAACACTGGTAGTTCTTTGCCCCAATCGTCTCCCTAAGTTGCTGACTGGCCTCGGTCGGTTTAAAGAGGCCTAAGAATGAGGAAGGTTAGGGCTTTGGAAAAGATAAGCACCACCGTTGGCTCCGAAACGTATTTGCGCATCAAGCGCGATATTATCTTCGGCGATCTGGCTCCTGGCACAAAGCTGAAGCTCAACGGCTTGAAAGAGCGATACGAGACCAGCATGTCCACGCTGCGCGAGACCCTCAACCGGTTGGCGAGCGAAGGCTTTGTGGATGCGCTGGAGCAGCGCGGCTTTTTCGTGGTGCCCGTTTCCGCCGAAGACCTCACCGAAATCGCTGACTTGCGCATTCTGCTCGAATGCTCAGCGCTGGATGCCTCGATCAACCAAGGCGATGCCGACTGGGAAGGCAATCTGGTTGCCGCACACCACAAGCTGCACCGGGTCGAAAATCTGCTGCTGGCCGGTGACTTTTCCAACAAGGAAGAGTGGAAGAAGCTCGATCGTGAATTCCACCTCGCGCTGATCCAAGCCTGCGCTAATGCGAACCTGTTGGCGCTGCACGGTGTGCTGTATGACAAATACTTGCGCTATCAGATGCTGGTCCTGACCTATCGTGGTGCAGAGGCCGTAGCAGAACACCAAGCAATCTTTGATGCCGCGATCAAGCGCGACCCACGGGCGGCCAGTGCTGCACTGCGGGAACACATCCATAAAGGCCTCGTCCACACCCTCGAAGCCATGAACAGTGAGTGGTCCTAGGCTGGGCTTAGGCTGAGCAACACAAAGCGAGACGCAGCGATGGCGGGAACGATTGCTTTTCTGGGAACGGGCTTGATGGGCTTCCCCATGGCCCGGAATCTCGCGCAAGCGGGTTATCGCGTTGTTGCCTGGAACCGAACCCCTAACAAAGCTGCTGGCCTTGCTGCCTTTGGCGTTGAACTCGCTGGAACGGCGACGGCGGCGGCCGGACAGGCCGATATGGTCATCTCGATTGTCACCAACGGCGCTGCACTCCACACGCTGATTGAGCAAAACCTCACCACCCTCAAGCCCGGTGCGGTTTGGGTGGATATGTCGAGCACGCGCGCTGACGAAGCCCGCGATGCTGCCGATCTCCTCCGCCCCGCCGACGTCAGCTTTATTGATGCGCCTGTTTCTGGCGGCACGAGAGGCGCTGATGAGGCGACATTAGCGATCATGGCCGGTGGTGACGCCGATACCGTTGAGCAGGTGAAGCCGGTTCTCTCTGCCATGGGGCGAGCGGTGCACGTTGGGCCTTGCGGTGCCGGACAAATGTGCAAACTCGCCAATCAGGCCATTGTCGGCATCACCATCGGCGCAGTCGCTGAAGCGCAGCTTTTCCTTGAGGCAGGCGGCGTGAATACGGATGCCATGCGGGAAGCACTCAAGGGCGGATTTGCGGACAGCACCATCCTGCAACAGCACGGTAGCCGAATGGCGCGGCGGGACTTCGTGCCCGGCGGACCGGCGAGCATCCAGCTCAAGGACATGCGCAATGTCCTGCATGCCGCCGAAGGTCTGGGCCTAAGCCTGCCGCTGGTGGCCATACTTGAAGAACGTTACCAGCGCTATGTTGATGACCTCGACGGTGGGGCGCAGGATCATTCGGGACTGTTTGAAGAGCTACTGGACCTGAACAAGCAGTAGCGCAGCTTAAACCCGGCTGATGTCAGCCCACTGCCCGCTTGCGTTTGAGCGCACGGCGGCGTCAACAAACGCGACCCCAGCGGCACCGTCCCGCACCTCCGGCAATGCCAGCCAACCTTCAGGCCGCTCCAAGCCGTCCTGCTTGAGCGCCACTGCCATGGCGAATTCAGTATACAGGTTCGCCCACGCTTCCAGCAGCCCCTCAGGGAAACCTCGTCCTGTGCGTGTCAGGCGCTCGACGGACGGTGCGATGCCATGGCCTTGGCCGCGCGTAAAAATCTGGTCGGGATGACCAAACCGGGCGAGCTTGAGCCGCTCGGCGTGCTCCATATCCCACTCAACACCACCTTCTGAGCCAAAAATACGCAACCGCAGCCCGCCTCGGTTGCCCGGTGCCAATCGCGTGGCAAGCAAGGATCCCGGCACACTTCCGGCAAAACGGGTCATCATGAAGGCCGTGTCTTCCAGCGTTTTTGGATGGCCACAAACATGGAAATCGGCGCGCACGCTGGTCATGGCGAGGCCAGAGACAAATCCCGCTAGATGAGCCGCGTGGGTGCCAATATCGCCGACGGTGGAGGTTGCCCCCGAGCGCTTGGGGTCCAGCCGCCACTGCTCATGCGGCGCTTCGCCAGCGCTTTCAGGGATCATCCAGTCCTGCATGAACTCCACATGGATTTGGTTAATTTGGCCGATTTGCCCTGACTGCACCAGCGCCCGCGCTTGGCGGACCATGGGGTAGCAGGACATGACGTAGGAGACGCCAAACACCTGCCCGCTGTGTTCGGCCATCGCGATTAGGCTGAGGGCTTCGTCCATCTCGTTCGTCAGCGGCTTGTCGCACAGAACTGGAATGCCTGCGTCCAAAAAGGCCTGAGCGGCGGCGTAATGCAGATGGTTTGGAGTGGTGACCATTACCGCGTCAACGCCATCGTCGCGGGCGGCTTCGGCCTGCGCCATGGCGTCCATGCTGGTATAGGCGCGGGTGGGATCAATGTAGAATGCAGCGGCTTTTTCCTGCGTCGCTTCTGGGCGCGAAGACAAGGCACCCGCGACCACGTCCCATCGATCAGACAGGCGCGCCGCAATCGCCTGCGTACCGGCAATCCGACCGCCCCCTACGACCCCCAAACGCAAGCGCCGTGACAGGGTTGGAAACAGGGGCGAGGTTGCGAAGTCTGGCGGTAGCAAAGGCATTAGTTCGTGGTCTCCAACAAAGGCATAGCTTCAGCGGGCATCAGCTCGACGGCCATGAAAATGCTTGGTGTGATGGTCTCGAATTGGTGCCAAGGGTAGTTGCCCTCGGAATCGTACATGGGCCGGTGCGTGGCGCCCGGCGCGAGATATTCTTCGAGGTACATCGTCGATAAATCACGCTCTCGGCACTGCTGCATTTTCCCGAAACCGACCAATTGCGTATGCACCTCGCGAAAGCCGGGAACCGGACAAAATGGGTGATCGCGGTGCAATCCGACCTTCAACGGGACAGAGGCGGAGTGATACAGGCTCAGCCCAAGCTCGCCGATGCGAACCTTGGGCGACATGTAGTGCTCAACCCCGCGCAGACGCTCTTCCTTGCGCACGTCAAAGGCCGATGGCCATGTCCGGCGGACTTCGGCGCAAAAGGCAGCTTCGTCGTCGAAACTCTCAAACCCATCAACGGCCACAGCCCAATTCACGTCCCGCAGCTTCGCCCCGCGTACGATTGCCGATTGCAGGCTCGACAGCTGCTGCTGCTCTACCCGCAGCGGGGTCTGTGCAAGATTTAGGACAATAGCACTGCCGGAAACCACGAAGGTGGCCTCGTTTTCAATCAGCGTGATGTCAAAGAACGGACGGCCAATGTTGAGTGCCGAAACGGTCATGGCTTGGGCCTTTGTGAGAAGTTGCGGGGCAAGGGCGCGGGGCGCTCACAGGTGGTGGAAAGCGGGATCATTGCCCCGCCCTGCTCGGCTGATGACAAAATGTTCACCATGGCCTCAAGGACATGCTGCGCCAGTGCGCCGCTCGCTCGTGGCGGACGGTTCATTCGCGCGGCATAGGCCATATCCAGCAAGCCCAGCCCGCGTGCATTGTCGTTGAAGCCAAAATCGTTCTCCGCCACCTGCCAGTCGTCCCGTCCCGTGGGTCGAGGCTGGTGTGTCCAGCGGGAGGTCTCGCGCTGACGATACAACACAGGACCGCCAAAGATGTTGGCGCCACAGACCGGGTCCGGGTCGGGAATGCACAGCGTGCCTTCCTCGCCATAGATTTCCAGCCGGGGCGTATCGCTGTCCCATACATCAAAGCTCATGGTCATAGAGCCGATCGGACCGTCGGCGAATTCGAGTTGGCTGACCACGTGGGTATCAATCTCAACGTCCATCCATTCACCATTGCGAGGCCCGTTTTCGATTTGTCGCTGGTCAAAAGTGCGCCGGGCCAAGCCTGAAACGCGGCTCAGCGGTCCGAGCAGGAAAACCAGCGCGGTCAAGTAGTAAGGCCCCAGATCCAACAAAGGACCGCCACCCGATTGATAGTAAAAATCTGGGTTGGGGTTATGCCGCTCGACCCCATGGGTTCCCACAAACACCTGCGCACCAACAGGCTTGCCGATGACACCACGATCGATCAGCGCCCGGCACGTCTGCCAGCGTCCACCCAAAAACGTATCCGGCGCGTTTCCAACCAGCAGGCCCTTGGGCCTTGCACGATCAAGAATGGCTTGTCCGTCTTCCAACGTGGTGGCAAAGGGCTTCTCGGAATAAACATGCTTCCCCGCATCCAGCGCAGCGAGGCTGATCTCCGCGTGAGCCGCAGGGATTGTCAGGTTCAGTACCGCTTCAATGTCCGGATCATTGATGATTTCTTGAGGGAGTGTTGCTTTGGGGATGTTGTAAGCAGCCGCCTTAGCTTGGCTTTCGGCAAGGTCGAGACTGGCGCAGGCTAAGAGGTCAATTTCAGCAAAACTTTGGCAGTTCTGAATGTAGATATCAGAAATCCGGCCACAGCCGATCAACCCGACTTTCAACGGCTCAATCATGGTTCCGCTTTCCCCTGTTCCCAAGCAGCTCGACGACGCGCAGCCACCACATCAGGCTGTTCGGCGCACCTTAAGACCAAGTTTCAAGCATTAGCAAGATATATGATGTTTTTTGTTTTATCGGATAAATTATCGTGTGAGCTAATGCACACTAAGGCCGCCTTAGCGAAGCTCATGCAGAGGATGAATGCCCGGCATGGTCGCAAATCCCGGCAAGCTGCGGACGCCATAGAGCCAGCGGCGAATGGCGGGCAAGCCGTCGTGCTCCAGCCCAGCATCCGGGCTAAGAGCCACGTAAGGGAAGCAGGCGATATCAGCGATGGTTGGATGCTCACCCGCCCACCACAGCCCGCCCTCAATCTGCCGATCCGTCAGATGTAACTCAAGCTCTCGTAGATGCTTCAGCCCGGCCCGTTTCGCCGCTTCGCCGTCGATTGGCCAGTCGAGCATAGAATGCAGGCGCGCCAACCCAATGCTGCCGGTCAAGCCTGCGCCAAAGGCCAACCCTTGCTGGACCTTTGGCGCCAAGTCTGGATCTGCAGCCGGAAACCACGGCGTCTCTGTTCCGCCATCGTGCAAAGCCATCCACGCGAGCATGGCGTTGGTTTCAGTGAACACGTCCCCGCCTGCAGCCGTCACCATCACCGGCAGCGTTCCAGCCGGATTGAGCGCCAGCATCCGCTCGGACTGGTGCTCAAAACCGGGATAGAAATCCACGGCAACGCTGTCATGGGGCATCCCGAGCAGCGAGGCGAACAGCCTGATTTTGTAGCAATTGCCGGACAGCACGTAGTCGTAGAGTGTAAAGACCGCGCTCATAGTGTCTCCGCCAATGCACCATAGAACGCTCCACGCTTTTTCAGCCATCGACGATAGGCTACGGATGTCAAATCTGATCGCGTCGGAATTTCCATGCGCGGGTCCAGTGGCAGCTTGATGGGACGTTGGTTTTCAAGAATGGAGCGGTCCTGCAGGAAAATCATCTGCTGGAATTGCACCAAATCCGCATAGGGCGTGTCGTCGTCATAGAGCGCCATCCAAGGCCATACGTCACATTCAGTCTCCGACCGCGGTTGGACAAAAATTGTAATGACATCCTGCGCTCCGGGCTTTGGTGGACAGGTTTTGTACAATACAGCGGTCGTAGGTGCAGGTACGCGGTATTCGTAGTCGGTGGTGATACCGCCCTCGGCACTCTTGGCGGCAAGGGGTTGGAAGAACTTCACCTTAGTCGCCCAAACCTCGTCGTTCCGCTCACGGATTTCGACTTTGTAGGGCTCGACTTCCGTATAAGGCTCCGCGCCCAGCACGTCTGTGTGCACGAAGGGAAAGTGCGCGATGTCCAGAAAGTTTTCGACCGCACGCAGGGGCGAGCACTTCACCCGCACCATGCCACAGGGCACCAGACGACGCCCTGGCTCGCGGCCTTCTGGAATATCAAACAACGCACGCGGGTTATCGCCCACGGTGGTCCAAACATGGTCGAACTTGATTTGCGTGGGCAAGGTACGCCCGGCGGTGTCTTTTATGACCGGATGCGCAAAGCTGCCCGAAACATGGATTTCATCGCCCAGCAAGCGCGTCCGGCGCGGCCCTTGCTCAAGGCTATTCTTGTCGGCAATCACGTACCAATCATTGCGCGCATAGGCCAAACTCATGCCTCTACCTCCCGCCGCACATCTTCGCACCAGCGCGACGCCTGCTTTCGCTGCCCTGCCGCAGCGCTGGCATCGATCAGGACCGTCACCAGTGTTCGGTCGTGCGCAATGGGGTTGAAAAGCAAGGACAAGTTCGCGGCCTCAAAGGGCTTAGCGGCACAGCCGTGCGCGATATCGCCCTCACTGGCCCGCATTTCCAAGCTACGCAGCGGTTTAAGGCCAGGCCCGGACGTTGGCGGAGACAGCTCAGGGGAACCCTCAAGCCGCACCCAAATCACGCCCTCAGCTTCCGCTGCTTCAAACGCACGGGTTTTGATCGTATCCGGCGGGGTTAAATCAGGGTGCGAGGGGATCAGGCTGCACCCCCCGCCCTCGCAGCTGTAATGCCAACCATGATACAGGCACGCCAAGTTCTCACCACGCACAAAACCGTGGCTTAGGGCCATCCCACGATGGGGACAGCGGTTGTCCCACGCATTCA
This sequence comes from Alphaproteobacteria bacterium, assembly GCA_965661545.1. Lineage (GTDB taxonomy): Bacteria > Pseudomonadota > Alphaproteobacteria > UBA7985 > UBA7985 > UBA7985. The sequence goes on from CBFIEF010000010.1 coordinate 28,180, forward strand.
GCACGCCACTGGTCGAGCGCCAAACCACAGCATCTTGGCCATCCACCCAAGCCCGCATCACGCGCGCCGCCGGCAAATCACGGGAAAGTCCCACAGGTCGCCACGTCATCGGACGCTGAACCCTTGGGGGATAGTGTTCAACGCGACAGGCTGACTGCTGATTGTCTCGACCATCACATCCGCTGGCCCAAGGCTACAGCTGACTTCCATCGCTTCAATCATCGGTCCCGCACCCGCCACGACGATACAGGCATTTTCAGCATCAGCACGGTCCAGCCAGCCGGACAAATTCAGCAGTCCGGCCCGGTGGCTGATCCATGCTGGCAAACTGTCGCTGCCCAATCGGCCCCGTAGCCGGATTTCTCGAACTTCCATCACGCTGTCTCAGGCCGTGCGCCAATAGGCAAGATGCTGAGCGGCGATTTGTTCTTCCAACTCAACAAATGGCCCCCGGACCTGCACTTCGCGTCGGCCAGAGGCAAAGATCACGCGGCATTCGAGGTCTTGGGTCGGGTTCTCCGGGTCGTCGCCGGTCATCTCGCCGAGGCGATGCTCCGTCATCCCAAACACCACAGCGCCAATTTCAGCCCAGTACGTGGTCCCGGCGCACATGGAGCACGGCTCCACCGACGTATAGAGCGTTGAACCGCGCAGGGTATCGATATCGAATTGCTTTGCTGCCAAGCGCGCAAGGTTCGCCTCAGCATGCCCTGGCCCGCCATCGACAGAGTGGCTGTTCTTGGCTTCGGCCAGAACCTCACCCGATGCTGAAACCAGCACAGAGCCAAACGGGTGATTGCCCTCAACCACAGCCTCATCCGCCAGTTCAATGGACCGGGCTAGGTGCTTGAGGTCGATGCTGTGTTGGCTGGTCATGCTGGCGGTCCCGAATTGATGGCTCAGGAGAAGAAACTGCCCTACGCAAGCAAACGTGGCAAGACCAACACCGCAGGCTCATCGCGCCCGATTTTGGGCACAAAAAAGGGGAGCGGTACTGGCTCCCCTTTTTAGCGTAGATTTAAGCCCTGCTATAATTGGCCCAGCAAAGCGTCAAAGGATGCCTTGGCATCGCCATAGAACATGCGCGTGTTTTCCTTGAAAAACAGCGGGTTTTCGATGCCCGAGTATCCTGTACCCGCGCCGCGCTTCAAGACGAAGACTTGCGCTGATTTCCATACTTCCAAAACTGGCATTCCAGCGATGGGTGAGTTTGGGTCGTCTTGAGCAGCCGGGTTCACGATGTCGTTCGAGCCAACCACGATCACCACGTCTGTATCGGGTAAGTCGTCGTTGATCTCGTCCATTTCCAGCACGATGTCATAGGGCACTTTCGCCTCGGCCAGCAGCACGTTCATATGCCCGGGCAAGCGACCAGCGACGGGGTGAATGGCAAAGCGGACGTTCTTCCCTTGCCCGCGCAAACGCCGGGTGAGTTCAGAAACGGACTGCTGCGCTTGAGCGACGGCCATGCCGTAGCCCGGCACAATCACCACTGACTTGGCTTCCTTGAGCGCTTCCGCCACGCCACCAACGTCGATTGCGATTTGCTCACCCTCGATCTCCATCTGCTCGCCGCCACCGCCGCCAAAGCCGCCCAAGATGACGGAGATGAACGACCGGTTCATGGCCTTACACATGATGTAGGACAAAATCGCCCCCGAAGCGCCAACCAGCGCGCCCGTCACGATCAGCAAATCGTTGCCCAGCAAGAACCCGGTCGCAGCCGCAGCCCAGCCTGAGTAGCTGTTGAGCATAGAGACCACCACCGGCATGTCTGCGCCGCCAATAGCCATCACCAGATGCACACCCAAAATCAGCGCCAGTACCGCCATCGCCCACAGCGTCCAACTGCCTGCGTGGTTCATGTACAGAACCAGCAGGATCACCGAAACGATGATTATAGCCGCGTTCAGCAGATGACGTCCGGGCAGGACAAGAGCCTTGCCATCAATTGATCCGGCGAGCTTGCCGTAAGCGATGATCGATCCGGTAAAGGTCACGGCACCAATAAACACGCCGAGGAAGATTTCGATCTCGTGGATCACCACTTCGGCGCGGGTCAGGTCGTGCGTACCTACCATATCGGAGTTAAAGCCGATAAACACCGCCGCCAGACCCACAAAGGAGTGCAGCGCCGCCACCAACTGCGGCATGCCGGTCATTTCCACGCGCTGCCCGACGACAGCACCAATGACCGCGCCGACAAGCAGCAGAGGCACCAGCACCCATGACAGGTTCATCGCTGGACCAGCCAGCGTCGCAACGACGGCAAGCGCCATACCAAAGATACCGAACCAAACCGCGCGCTTGGCGCTTTCTTGGTTGGACAATCCACCCAACGAGAGGATGAAAAGAATAATCGCCACAATGTAGGCGGTGGTTTGTAGTCCTAAGGACATGTCTAAAGCCTTCACTCTACACTTAAGATTTCTGGAACATGGCCAACATCCGCCGTGTCACCATGAACCCGCCGACGATGTTGATTGTTGCTATCAAAACGGAAATGGACGCCAGCACCCAGACCAGCCAGTTGCCTGTTCCGATCTGTAGGAGCGCACCCAGAATTATGATGCCGGAAATCGCATTGGTCACGGCCATGAGTGGCGTGTGCAAGGCGTGACTGACGTTCCAGATAACCTGGAAGCCCACAAAACACGCCAGCACGAACACGACGAAGTGCTGCAGGAAAGATGGGGGAGCAACCAGCCCCAGCGCCAACAGCGCAATAGAGCCGACGCCAATGATGCCGACTTGCTGGAACCCCGCCCGGCGGGCTGCAGCGGCTTCTTCGGCTGCCTTCTCCTCGGGGGTCTTCTCCGGCTCTGTTGGCGCAGTTTTCGCGGCAATGGCTTTGATCTTTGGCGGTGGCGGCGGGAAGGTGACCTCCCCCTGATGCGCCACGGTCGCGCCCCGGATCACGTCGTCTTCCATGTTGTGCACCAGCACGCCGTCTTTTTCCGGTGTCAGGTCAGTCAGGAAGTTTACGATGTTGTTGGCGTAAAGCGTCGAAGACTGACGCGCCATCCGGCTTGGAAAGTCCGAGTAGCCGATAACGGTTACACCGTTCGGCGTCACAATCTTCTCCTCCGGCACGGTTAGATCACAGTTGCCGCCACGCTCTGCAGCCAGATCAACGATCACCGATCCGGGCTTCATGGCCTCGACCATATCGGCCAGCCACAGCTTAGGGGCATCGCGACCCGGGATCAGCGCGGTGGTGATCACGATATCAACGTCCGGGGCCTGTTCACGGAACAGTGCGAGCTGCTTCTCGCGAAACTCAGGCGACGACGGCGCGGCATAGCCGCCGGTGGCAGCGCCATCGCTGGCGTCGTCGAAGTCGAGAAACAGGAACTCGGCGCCCATGCTTTCGATCTGCTCAGCCACTTCTGGCCGAACATCGAACGCCCGAACGATCGCGCCCAGCGATTGGGCGGTTCCGATCGCGGCCAAGCCAGCGACACCTGCGCCAATCACCAGCACCTTTGCAGGCGGGATCTTTCCCGCTGCAGTGACCTGTCCGGTAAAGAACCGACCAAAGTTGTTGCCAGCCTCAATCACAGCGCGATAACCCGCGACGTTTGCCATCGACGACAGCGCGTCCATTTTTTGCGCGCGTGAAATGCGCGGAACCATATCCATCGCAATCACAGAAGCACCCGTGCCCTTGGCTTGGTTCAGCAAGTCTTCACTTTGCGCCGGGTAGAAGAACGAAATCAGCGTTTGGTGATCGTTTAGCTGGGTCAGCTCATCGCCTTCCGGGGGGCGAACCTTGGCCACCACGTTGGACTGGGACCAAACCTCAACCGCGTCTTTCGCCAACGTGGCGCCAGCGGCAACATAGGCCTCATCCGTCAAACCCGCTTCAACGCCTGCACCCGGCTCAACCAACATGCTATGGCCAAGCTTTTCCATTTTGGTGAGTACATCCGGCGTTAGAGCCACGCGCCGTTCGCCGGGCGCGACCTCTTTAGGAACACCAATGATCATGCAATTTCCTCCCCTGACGTTCAATCGGACTTTGAATGACAAGGGAGCATGAAACGGCCAGTAAACAGCCGCGCACGCAATTTTGCCAACCGAACGCGTTTGGTGGGAACAGCTTAGTCAGGCTTACGTTAGGAATCCAAGAGCAACCATAGGGACAGATTGTCAGGCCTTTCCCACGGCTAAAGCATGGCTTAGCAGGTTTTCTTTTCTTTAAAATCTCCTAAGTCACGGACTTTTTTGCCTCTTTTCGACATCAAAATAGAGATTCTCACTGATGAATTGGGATAACTTCCCATACCGCAAAACGTGCCTTGCAACCCGCCAGCCTTACCAGCTTGTCGAGTAAAACTTACGGTGGCGACGTGCGCTAGAATTCGCCCTCTCACCCAAAGGCTAGTGAGCCTCCCCATAGCCGCCGCCGCCCGGCGTTTCCATGATAAAGGCGTCCCCAGACTTCAACTCAGCGCGGTCATTACCCGCCAATCGCTCGCGCGTTCCATCCTCACGCAAGACGGTGTTCAGCCCGCTCTGCCCCGGCGCTCCACCTTGTGCGCCGTGGGGTTGGCGGATGCGGTTAGAGGTCAGGACCGTGACTGTCATGTCATCGAGGAACCGCAGCCGGCGCACAATACCGTCTCCCCCCCGGTGCTGGCCCGCGCCGCCAGATCCGCGCCGGATAGAGAACTGCTCCACGCGTACAGGAAAGCGCCGTTCCAGTACTTCAGGATCGGTCATTCGGGTGTTGGTCATGTGGCTGTGAACCGCTGATGCTCCATCAAAGTCCGACCCAGCGCCCGTGCCGCCGCAAATCGTCTCGTAGTTCTGCAGCCGGTCATTGCCGTAAACAAAGTTGTTCATGGTGCCCTGCGAACCGGCCATGACCTGTAAGGCGCCATAGAGCGCTTCGGCGATGGCCTGACTGACCTCAGTATTGCCGGAGATCACCGCAGCTGGATAGCGGGGATTGATCATTGAACCTGCTGGCACGACCAAGTCCAAGGGCTTTAAGCAGCCTTCGTTCATGGGGATATTTTTGCCGACCATTGTGCGGAAGACATAGAGCACCACCGCCCGGCAAATCGCAGATGGCGCGTTGTAGTTCAGGGCGTCTTGGGGTGAAGTACCAGTGAAATCGATGCAAGCGCTGCGCGTGGACCGGTCGACGGCGATGGAAACATTGATCTGCGCGCCGTTGTCGAGCACCTGGGAAAAGCTTGCGTCGCTCAGCACGTCAATCACACGCCGCACGCTCTCTTCCGCATTATCCTGCACATGGTCCATATACGCGTGCACGGTTTCAAGCCCATAAGCCTCGATCAGGCCGGATAGTGCCTGCTCACCCGTGCTGTTCGCAGCGATTTGAGCCGCGAGATCCGCCATGTTCTGATCAACATTGCGGCACGGATATTCGCCGGACAGCAACAACTCGCGCGCAGCCTGTTCCTGCAGCACGCCTTGGGCCACCAAGCGGAAGTTATCGATCACGACCCCTTCCTCGGTAATGTGCCGGCTGTCTGGCGGGGCGGAACCCGGCGTTCGGCCACCGATATCGGCGTGGTGCCCACGACTGGCCACCGTTGCAACGATGCGCTGGCCGGTCTTATCAAACACTGGCGTGATAACCGTCACGTCGGGCAAGTGCGTTCCGCCGTTAAACGGATTGTTCATCATAAAGACATCGCCCGGTCGAATGGCGTTCCGGTTCTCCGCTAGGATCTTTTTGACGCTCTCACTCATCGACCCGAGATGAACCGGCACATGGGGCGCGTTGGCGACCAAATCTCCGCGCTCATCGAACAAAGCACAGGAGAAGTCCAAACGCTCCTTGATGTTCACCGAATAAGCGGTGTTTTCCAGCGTCGCGCCCATTTGCTCGGCAATCGACATGAACTGGTTGTTGAAAACCTCCAGCATGATCGGATCAACTTTGGTGCCAATGGCGTCTTCGTGCACCAGTGCTTCGGTGCGGCGCAGCAACAAGTTGCCGTTATTGAGACACTCAGCCTGCCAGCCCGGCTCGACCATCGTCGTTCCCGTGCTTTCGATGATCAGGATCGGCCCGCTGATGGCTTGGCCTTCGGTCAGGAAATCGCGGTTGTAGACGGGAACTGACTGATCCTGTCCCGCCAAATGGATCTGCGCTGCGCCCAAGTGGGCCTCCCCGTCTTTGGCTGGCAAAGTCAGCTCTGCGGCCTGCCCGGTCTCGCCAATGCCCTCGACCTCCAACATCTCGATCAGCAAATCGCGCGTATCAGGCCGAAAGCCGAAACGCTGCTGGTGAGCGGTCACGAAATCCTCGACCAACTGTGCGGGATCAGCAAGCGCCAAGGGTAAGCTTTGCTGCGAACCGCCGGTCCGGATATGCAAGCGGCACTGGGCGCTGATTTGATCGCTGGGGATGCCTTGGGCTTCGATGTCTGCGGTCACTTGGGCTATCAGTCGGTCAAAGATCGGCAAGGCGTCGCTGTGATAGCTCAAGGGTCGGTCAAACTGGTATTGCGCAGAGGCCCGAACGTCGGCCAGTCCCATCCCAAAGGCTGAAAGCACGCCCGCGAAAGGGTGCAAAAACACCTGCCGCATGCCCAATACATCAGCAACCTGACAAGCATGCTGCCCACCCGCGCCGCCAAAGCTATTCAGCGTGTAACCGGTAACGTCATAGCCGCGCTGGACTGAGATTTTCTTTATGGCGTTGGCCATGTTTTCGACGGCAATACGCAGGAACCCTTCGGCAAGTTCTTCTGCCGTGCGCACGGGCTCATCCAACTCCGCTGCAATCTGCTGCGCCAGCGCGTCAAAGCGGCCTCGGACAACATCGACGTCCAGCGGCAAGTCAGAATTGGGGCCAAAGACAGCGGGGAAATACGCCGCTTGAACCTTGCCCAACAGTACGTTCGCATCTGTCACAGTCAGCGGACCGCCGCGCCGATAGCACGCCGGCCCCGGATTGGCGCCCGCGCTTTCCGGACCAACCTGCAAGCGGCCATCGTCGAATTTGAGGATCGAACCGCCACCCGCGGCAACGGTATGAATGTTCATCATCGGCGCACGCAAACGAACCCCGGCGACTTCGGTTTCAAAGGACTGTTCGAAGCTTCCAGCATAGTGACAAACATCCGTGGATGTTCCGCCCATATCAAACCCGATGAGCTTGTCAAAACCCGCTTGCTGCGCCGAACGCACCATACCGACGACGCCCCCAGCGGGACCAGACAGGATGGCGTCCTTGCCTTCGAAGAAATCAGCATCCGCCAACCCGCCATTGGATTGCATGAACATCAACCGAGCCTGAGCCGCAATCGCTGGCCCAAGCGCGTCACGCACTTGCTGCACATAGCGGCGCAGGACCGGAGATAAATAAGCGTCTACAACCGTCGTATCACCGCGACCAACCAGCTTGATCAGCGGGCTAGCGATGTGGCTGAGCGAAACCTGCGTAAACCCTATCTCTCGCGCAATTGCCCCCGCCCGCACTTCATGGTCCGGAAAGCGATAGCCGTGGAGAAACGCGATAGCGACGGAGCGCAAGCCAGCGTCAAAGGCCGCTTGCAGGTCCGCACGCAGCCCGGCCTCCTCGAGCGCGGTCAGTACCCTACCGTCAGCGTCCAAGCGCTCGGAGGCACCAATCACGCGCTGATACAACAGCTCGGGCAACTGGATGTGCAGATCAAACAGTGTCGGACGGTTCTGGTAGCCGATGCGGAGCAAGTCTTCCAAGCCGGCTGTCGTCACCAATACTGTCGGCTCACCCTTGCGCTCCAGCAGCGCATTCGTGGCGACGGTTGTTCCCATTTTTACACTGTGGATCAAGCCGGTCGGGATGTCTTGGTCGGGGCGCAATTTGAGCAACTCGCGAATGCCTTGAACAGCGGCGTCTTGGTAGTGCTCCGGGTTCTCAGACAGCAACTTGTGCGTCCGCAGCGCACCATCAGGCGTGCAGGCCACCAAGTCTGTAAACGTTCCGCCTCGGTCCACCCAAAACTGCCACTGCGTCATCGCTAATGCTTCCCCCAAATCGGTCCTGCTGTTCGCTTCGTTTATAGAGCACTTTAAGCCCTGTTTTGATGCCAAAATATTGAGACTGAGACCTCAATCGAAACATTCCGCGCAGTTTACTTTGATTCTTGGTCTAATAATCTGAAGAAGAGCGGTTTTAATAGAAATTAGGTCCGAATGTTGCGTAGGCTGTCTAACGTGACTGGAGAGGGGGACCAGCGGATGATTAATTTCCTAGCATCTATTGAGGACATGCTGCCGCTCGGCTTGGATGCGCGATTCTTTCGCCGCTCCCAGCGAGGCATATTGGAACTTGCTGACGAAATTTTGCGTCGCAGTGGCGAAGCCTCTGGCTCTGCTCTCGCCCTTGAACTGATTGAAGAATACCGAACCTTGAACCGAGACACCCGTGCGGCGTTGTTCGAAGGGCTTCTAAACGACTACGGTCCGGATGGGAAACGGTTGGACTCCGTCATTTCTGCTTATCAGGACGATCCCTCTCCGCAAACCGCTGAAGGCTTCCTCAAAGCCGCTGAGTCGCGTCGGATGGACCTGTTCCGCCTGATCAACACCGTCCCCGGCGGCACGCGCTTTCTGATTAAGATGCGCGAAGACCTGTTTGTGGCGATGCGCGATAACCCGGAACTCAAGCCCGTAGACCGGGACTTTGAGCATCTGTTCGGTTTTTGGTTCAACAAAGGCTTTCTCGAATTGCGTCAGCTGGATTGGGAAACCCCGGCCTACATCCTTGAAAAGCTGATCGAATACGAAGCCGTCCATGAAATCCGCGACTGGAACGACTTGCGTCGACGGCTGGAAAGCGACCGTCGGTGCTTTGCATTCTTTCACCCCGCCCTGCCCGGCGAACCGCTTATCTTTGTCGAAGTGGCGCTGACCAACGGTCTCGCGTCGTCGATCCAGTCCGTGCTGAACGAGCCACTGGCTAACCCCGGTGAACGCGTCGACACAGCGATTTTCTACTCGATTTCCAACTGTCACACCGGCCTGCGGTCTGTGTCCTTTGGCGATAGCCTGCTCAAGCAAGTTGTGGGCTTGCTGCAGGACGAGATCCCGAGCCTAAAGAAGTTCGCTACCTTGTCACCGGTTCCCGGTTTCATGCGCTGGTTGAGCGAAGAAGATGCGCCACTCGCAGACGCGGTGAAGTCGATTGCCATGACCGACGGCAGCCAAGCGCTCGAAGAGCACAAAGAACAACTGCTCCGTCAGTGCGCAAAGTACCTCCTGTACGCCAAGCGCGGTATTTACCCGTCTGACCCTGTAGCGCGCTTTCACCTGCGTAACGGCGCGATTTTGCACGCCATGCATTGGGGCGCTGACACCTCGGAAAGCGGCTTGCGACAGTCTGCGGGTATCATGGTCAATTACCTCTATGAGCGTGCCAAGTTGGTGAACAACCACGAAGCCTTTGTCTCAACCGGCATGATCCCAAGCTCAGCCGACATCACGCTGTTAACCCGCCCTTAACCCCTGCTTCAAGTGAGCACTAGACGCTGCCAGTGATCCGCTCTAGCGATGTTAGTGAACAAAACTTGCAGCATAGGGATGGGCCGATGACGGTTGCTGAAGTTGAAACAGACGTGTTGGTGGTCGGTGGCGGCACCGCAGGCTTTGGCGCTGCGGTTGCAGCGGGCAGACAAGGCTTGCGCGTGACCTTACTCGAAGCAACCAGCAAAGTTGGCGGCGTCATGGCTTTTTGCCCCGGCATGCCGTGGGGCGGCGGGTATCCGGTGGATCAGATCGTTGGCGGTTTGATCCAGGAGTTGACTGAGCGCCTCGAGCAAATGGATCCTCCAGCCGCCGAAAAGCGGCCCTGCACGCTCGAAAACTTTGGGCCAGAAATCATCTACGACCATGACATCGCGACCCTGACGATGTTCGAAATGCTCGAAGAAGCAGGCGTTGAAGTCCGGCTCAACGCCACCGCTCTGCAACCGACAATGAGCGACGGCCACATTCGCACTGTCGAGTGCGTAAACCGCAACGGCCCCTTTAGCATTCGGCCTAAAGTGGTGATCGACTGCTCCGGCGACGGCGATATTTCCGCCAAGGCAGGCGTTCCCTACACCCTGGGTGACGAGCAGGGCAACATGATGGGCGTAACGATCTCGTTCCACATGGTTGGCGTGGATTGGAACGAGGCCTTTGCCGAACCTGACCCATATTTCACCAAGTACGCGGCCAAAGGTGTGGCTGAAGGTCGGATACACCCCGACCTGGCGCAGTTGTACCTGATGAAGGCCTTTCACGAAGGCACCGTCTTCTGCAATTCTGTCCACGTGCGAGGCGTCAACGGCATTGATCCTGATGCCGTCTCTAAAGCCACTCAAGAAGGCCGCCGGCGCTGCCATCAATTGGCGCGGTTTCTGCGCGAAGAAGTGCCCGGCTTTGCTAAGGCGCACATGGCGATGCTCTCACCCACCGTTGGCGTCCGCGAAACCCGCAAGCTCGAAGGCGTGTACCGCGTTACCGGCGAGGATTTGGCCAGCGCACGGCGTTTTTCCGACGGGATTGTTTGCTGCGATAACCCGGTCGATGACGTCATGCGCGGTTCCTCGGATATGACCCACGATGCCGCGGTGTCTGCGGGCAGCTACTACACCATTCCGTTCCGCGCGCTCATGCCTGCGAATGTTTCTAACCTGATGTTTTGTGGGCGGATCATCTCGGCTGACGCTGTTGCCTTTGCCTCTGTGCGCGGGATGCCTCAGTGTATGTCGATGGGGCAAGCAGCGGGCACTGCTGCGGCTATGATGATCGAAAACGACGCCGCCGTGCAGGAGCTTGACTTGTCGGCGCTAGTGGCGGATCTCACCCGACAGGGCATTCATGGGCTGGGCAATTCCAGCCTGATCTAAGCCGCCTTACTCACCGTAACTTTCAGGTAAGCAACCATGACTTCGACCCCAGCGACGACCAATCGAATTGACGGCCTGCGCCCCGATGCTCCTGCTCGGGCCGCTTGGGGGGCGTTTGGGGTCGGTCGAACGACCTTGATGATGACAAATGCAGATGTACCCCGCGTCGCGAACCTGATGACGGGCGAAGGTCCGGATCGCGCGGATCGTACCCTGACCATCGAGCTGTTCTACCCGGCCCCAAAATCGGTTCAGCCAACCCCCATTCGCACGCTTTTGCGCGATGGCGAAACACAGGTTGAGCTGCGGGGGCAGTCGGGCGAAGACGCACCTGTTGCCGAGACAGAGGGCCAACTGCCGCTGATCGTGATCTCGCACGGCTACCCCGGCAACCGCTTTTTACTCTCTCATCTCGCGGAGAACCTCGCGACCAAGGGCTATGCCGTCGCCAGCATTGACCACCCTGACTCAACCTATGACGATCAGAACATGCCCGAGGCTGTCGCCATCGACCGCCCACGCGATATTCACTTTGTCCTCAACACCTTGACCGAGTTGGCTGACACAAGCGACCATCCGGCCTTGAGCAGGCTATCAACCGACCGTGTGGGGCTGGTAGGCTACTCTATGGGCGGCTACGGCGTGCTGATGGCTCAGGGGGCACAGTTGGCGCCTCCGCTGCTCACACAGACCCCTCCCGCCGCGCAAGCGCTGGTGCAGGGCTACATCCTGGACACAGACACCCCAGCCCATGCGCCAGACCCTCGCGTCGCGGCCATGATCGCGATTGCGCCTTGGGGCCGCCAGATGGGCATCCTCGATCCACGGGGACTGGCCAAAATCACCACGCCGCTGTTGGTTGTTGGCGGGTCTGATGATGAGATCTCGGGCTACAAAACCGGCATCCGCCAGATTTGGCAGGACACGACCGGCACGGACCGTGCCTTGCTGACGTTCGAGAACGCACAGCACAACGCCGCAGCCCCGATCCCTGCGCCGCACGAAAGCCATGCCGAACACCCCTCACTGGGCTTCTTCCCCTTTGAGCACTACGCCGATCCTGTTTGGGACAGCGTGCGGATGAACAATATTCTCCAGCACGCCGCGACAGGACTTTTCGACCACTATGTCAAAGGCGACCAAGACGCTCCGACGCTGGCCGCAGCCAGCGCGGAGCACAGCATCCTTGGCACCACGTACGAGTTCCTTGCGGCAGAGTAAACTTGGCTCCGCAGCAATCCTGCGTGCCAAGGCTTCCGTTTCCGGCAAAAAATCTACTTAATGGGCAGGCTAATGGGGGAAGGAACCCGGTCTTGACTGTAAATTTTGATGGACTGAGCGCCCATGTCTGAGGCGAACACACAGCACGACCAGACTGATGTCTCCGATTTTCAGCGGGTGATGATCATCATCGCGCTGTCGATCAGTGTCTTTATGGTTGGCATATCACTGGGCGGGATCGTTCCGTGGATCGCGCTTAAGCAAGACATGCTTGGAACGGATGCCATTACGATCGGGATCATCGTTGCCGCGCAGCCGCTGGGTATCATGCTGGTTGCGCCGCTGGTTTCGCGGATCGCGTCTTCGATGGGTTTGGGGCTGGCAATGGTGGTGTTCAGCATCGGAACCCTGCCCGGGCTGGTGCTTTTGCCACTGACGGATTCCAATGCGCTGTGGATTGTGTTTCGCCTGATTGGCGGATTGGCCACGGCGGTGCCTTGGGTTTTGGGAGAGACGTGGATCAACATGGCCACCAAGCCCAAGTGGCGCGCGCGGACCATGGGCATGTACGGCGCGGCACTTGCCGCCGGGTTTGCGCTGGGCCCAATCTTCCTAACATTCTTTGAAAACCAGCTCGACCTCGCCATTGTCGCCTTTACCGTGCTGACCATCGTGTCGATCCTGCCCCTGCTGCCAATCTTACGCTTTGCACCAACATTTCCAAAGCAGGAGAACACGGCGTTTTTCTCAATCATTTTCGCGATGCCGGTTGTGTTCTTTGCCGTGGTTTTAGCAGCCGTCGCCGACATGTCTTTCGCGACCTTCCTACCACTGTGGAGCACCGCGCAAGGCGTCTCGATCTCTATGTCGCTGCTGCTGGTGTCCTGCATGATGGTTGGCAACGTGGTGCTGCAGTTCCCGATTAGCCTGATGGCTGACCGCATTGGAGTGCGGCAGACCATGCGGCTTTGCGGGGTTGTTTCCCTAATCCTGCCGCTGCTGATTATTGCCGTAGGGGTTAACCTTTGGCTGCTGTTTCCGCTGCTGTTTGTGTTTGGTGGCACGGTGTGGACGCTCTACTCGCTGGCGCTGGCCGATCTGGGACACCGCTTGAGCGGTTCTGCGCTGGCGATGGCCAATGCGGCAGTGGTGTTTGTCTACACCACTTCCAACGTCATCGGACCGCCGCTGTCGGGCGTGGGTTTGCGCCTGTGGGAGCCTAATGGGTTTATCTTGTTCACCATCCTGATCGCGCTGGTGTTCGTGATCCTCGCCTACGCGCGCCGCAACCCGGAAAAAGCCAAGGCAGACTAAGCCGCCTTTCGCCGAAGCTGAATGGTGATGATCCCAACGCCAATGAGGATCACCGCACCGCCCATCACGCTGTTCAGGCTTGGCCGCTCGCCCAGAAACAGCATGCCACCCAGTGACGCGTAAACCGGCAACAGCAGCAAGAACGGCGCAACCCGGCCAACGTCATGTCGGCGGATCAGCGTGTTCCAGAGAAAATAGCCAAAGGCTGTCATGACGATGCCAAGGTAAGCCACAGCCAGCCAAACGATGGGCTCAGCCTGCCGAACCGCCTCAATCTGCCCGTCTTCAAACAGCGCGGACATGACGAACAACTGCGGCGCGGCAAAGACGGCGGTCCAAGCTGTCACGGTCAGGCCAGCGATATCCTTCATCCGGCGCACCATGATCTGCCCGAAAGCCCAACTCAGCGCCCCACCGATCACCAGCGCCACCGCCCATAGGCTCCCTTGGAACGTGCCCGGATTGGCGATCAGTGCAACGCCGATAAACGCAATGACGATCCCAACCCACTTCCGTGCTTCGGGCTTTTCGCCCAGCAACACAGCGCCCAGAATCACCAAAAACGGCACTTCGAGTTGCACGATCAGCGCCGCGATACCCGCGTCCAAGCCCTTGAGGCCCGTGAACGTAAGGCTGTACTGGATGGCGCAGGCAACAATGGCCGTGCAGAACAACCAGACGAGGTTCTTGCGCGGGATCGGCACGAACCAAACCAGCAAGAACGCCGTGAGCGTGAAGCGAAAACCCATCAGCAAAATCGGGGGAAACTGCTCGATTGCGCCCTTGACCAGAACCAGCCCCATGCCCCAGACCAAGGGAACCGTGAGCGCCATCAAGACCTCAGTCGCACTCAACTTTCCCATCAATCGACGCTCCTCGACACAACTCATCAGACCATAGGTTTGCCCCTCAGAGCTGCGGTAGCCTGACACACGCCTTGGCGCAGAGGAACGGAAATCTCGGCTGGCGTCAGCTGGGATTGATGCGGTTGATGATTTCTTGCTGGTTATCGAACCATGGTGCTGCCTGCTCGATCTGAGCGGACAAGCTCATCAGCCGCTCGTCCTCACCAAACGGCATAGCGAAGTGGACACCGATGGGCAGGTCATCCGCCGACCAATGCAGCGGCAGCGAGACTGCGGGCTGTCCCGTGGCGTTGAAGGCTGCTGTGAACGGCGAATACTCGAACACCCCACCCTTGCCGTTACGGTACTCCCAGAAGTTATCGTTGTCCGGCTTGAGCTGACCAATGCGCGCCGGAGGCTGCCCCAAGGTTGCGGTGATCAATACGTCAAAATCGGCCATCGTGTGCGCCATTCGTCGACCAAAGGCGTGCACCTCGTTTACAGAATCGAGGTAATCCTCGCCCGAAACAGTGCGTGCATAGTCCACAGCGCCCCATGTAACGCCGTCCACTTGTGCCCGCTCCAGCGGCTTACCGCCAAGCGCCTTGGTGACAGACAACGCCGTCCCACAGGCAACCACCTTTGTCCACGCATGCATCATATCCAGCGTCCGCAGCGTCTCAGGGATCTGTAGCTCCTCCACATGGTGCCCCAAGCTCTCCATCAGCCGCGCAGCCTCTCGAACAGCGTCCACGCAATCCCGGTGGATGGGGTCGCCAGAGAGCGTCGTGGTGATGAACCGGACTTTCAGCGGCTTGACGGGCTGCTGCAGCGCGCTTTGAAAGCTGTCCTCCATCGCTGGGGCCGTATAAGGCGCACCGACGTCCATGCCGGTACTTGCGTCCAGAAAGGCTGCTGTATCGCGCAGAGACCGGGTCAGGAAGCCATCAATGGCCATGCCACCCCATCCCTCACCAGCCAAGGGACCGCTGGGCAAGCGCGCCCGTGTCGGCTTGAATCCGACCAAGCCGCACGAAGACGCCGGAATGCGGACAGACCCGCCACCGTCGGAGCCGTGTGCCGCTGGCACGATACCCGCCGCCACCGAAGCTCCTGAACCACCCGACGAGCCGCCGGGCGTGTGGTCGAGGTTCCACGGGTTGCGCGTCGGCGCGCCATTGACCTGGCCTTCTGTCACCGGTCCAACCCCAAACTCTGGCGAGGCTGTCCGGCCAAAAGTCACCACGCCTGTATCCCGAACGCGCTCGAACATGGCCGAGTTCACCGGCCAGCGCATGCGTTCGCTCAGCTTTGATCCATTGTTGGTTGGAAAATCCACAGCGGCCATGCCGAGGTCTTTGATCAGGAAAGGAACGCCCGTGAAAGGGCCGTCGGGCAAGCCTTCGTCAATGCTGCGCCGTGCCACGTCCTGCCCGTCGATCACAATGGCATTGAGCGCGGGTTTGTGGGTCGCAGCAAGCTCCAGCGCAATGTCCAACAATTCGCTCGGCGATGCCTGCTTGGTGGCGACCAGACCGGCAAGGCCCGTTGCGTCCTGCTTCAAATATTCCTGCTTCATCACATCCTCCACAAAGCACAATCTCCCACCATCCCCCGAAGCGAACAGCCTTTACGGCATCTATGTTGAGGGGTTTTTGGGGTTCTTGGGAAGCCTTGATTTACTCTTGACCTTAACGCTGACCAACGCAGAGTGGTTCACAGAGCCTTCTGGGGCTGTTTTGAGGATAGGGACAAGGCCGATGACAGTGGTACTGCGGCATCTGCTTGAGATGCGAAACCTCCAATACCTGATGCCATTCTATGCGCTCGGTTGGGCTTTACTGGTGCTGAATTTCAGCCTGTGGCTGCTGCTCGCGATTGCTTGGGGATGCCTGCTGCAGTTTGTGTTCGAGTACGTGCTGCACCGCTTCGCCTATCACGGAACACCGCCGACCGATCAAACCGCTTTTTCTAAGCTCTATCGCACCCATATCGCTCACCATGAGTTCCCAACCGATCCGCGTTTCTTTGCCGGTGATGCGCCTTGGTACGGTGTGCGGGTGGCGGGTCTGGTGGCGACGCTGCACGTCTTGGCCTTTTGGCCGTTTTTGGGCCTTGCCGGCGCGCTGTCGGCGGGGACATCCGTCACCTTTGTTGGCGGAATCAGTGCTTATCTGTTCTACGAGTACTGTCACACGCTCGCTCACCTATCGGTTCGCAAAGGCCATTTCGGGCGCTGGGTGACACGGACACACCTTGCACACCATTTCCAAGACCACCACGCGACGTTTCACGTCAGCGCCGGAATGGGATGGATTGATTGGGTGCTGGGGACGGCGTTTGATAAGCAGCAAGCCAAAGAACGCTTTGACCCGGAAACGAACGCCAGCTTGGGCATGCCAAAGGATGATCCGCGTCTGGTCTCCGCCCGGCAAGAGTTAGGGTTGGACCGCTCCTAGCCCCAAAACGCGTTAGTCCATCACCATGGTAAACTGCGCCAGCAACCCGAAAATTGCGTCTTCGTCCAGTCCGCTCGGAACGTCAAACAGCGCCTGACGCTCTGTCACCCTTGTCGGTGCCAGTAAGGTCTCAACGATGTGGTAATAGCCACGCTCGGTATAGTCATCGAACAGGATGCGCGTGCCGGGCTTGGCATTGAGTAAGCACGTCAGAAAACAAGCCACGCGAAAACGCCCGTCAACAAGCACCAATTGCGGATCAAAACCGTCCTGCCACGGACCAGCCAGATAAGCAGGGATGTGCTCTCGCTGCTCGTAGGACTTGGGAAAGCCCCAATTCCCAACCGGCCCAAGATCTACATGCAGCAACGTTGTCCGCACCTGCGCCGCTGGGTCTAATTCAGCCCAAACGCGGTCTCTCCATTCCAGCGCTGTATCAACGGCCTGCACCTGTGCCCGGGTGGTTCGTGCGACCGCCAGAGTGGATTGCCCCATCCCGTATTCGCCATAGCGCTCCACACCCGCCAGTGCCTCTCGGAACATGCTGTCGTGCCCGTCAAACAGTTGCGCTTGGGTGGGTGAAATCGGGGTCATGCTGAGGGCTCCTGCTGTTCTGGTCCCGAATGGTCACGGGCGATCGACACGAAGCTACCGCATCCTTGCCGCGTCGTCCCCCACTCCCGCCCGCTTCTGAAAAAGAAAAAGCCCGGCCCCCATGATGGGAGCCGGGCTCTTATAAGGCGGAAAGAAGCTAGCGCTTAAGCGCGGCTTTCGTCCGAAGTCGCAGCAGCCCAGATAACTACACCGAATGCGATCTTGTTTACAAAGTCTGCGAGGTTGTAAATCAGGTTCAACGTGCCATCGCCCTCGAGCATGCCCGCGTAACCCAAAATGTAACCAAGTGGGTAAATCGCCCAACCGACCGTTACAATCCAACGCAATGCGTTGAACGCGGACTTGGACGCTTTGGTTCCCTCAGAAGAGTTGATCTTGGATGCTTCACCCGCGAAGATTTCGTAGATGATGTATACCCAAGCTGCCGTACCGACGATGAAACCGCCCCAAAGCAGACCACCGTTGGCAATGTTGGTTTCACCAATGAAACCTGCCAGCAGCATCACTACGGAAGCAATTAACAAACGCCAGAACAGAGAAGCGCCAACGACAGCAATAGCAGTCAGAATCAAGTAGAACTCGACGATCTGCAACGGAACTGTCAGCAACCAATCAACGTAACGGAAGACAGTCGGGCTCTCGCCGGTATCGACCCACACACCACGCATATAGAAATAGTGCAGTGCAGCGATACCCGTTACCATTGCGGCAACAGTCAGGGATGTCTTCCACTTGCCGACCGCGCGATCACGCTCGACAAAGAAGAAATAGGTAGCCGCAAGCATGGCGGCGGAAATAATCCAAAAAGATACGCCAACTGGGTCGCTGGGATCTAAGCCTGTTTTCTCCATTACTGGACCTCCTTCAAAAAACATGCGCGAGTGAAACTGAAGTATTCCTACACTTTGGCAATACGTCAGAGCCAAATAATCGACGATTTTTCGATATTTTCGTCTCTAAACAGTGTTTCTGTTACTTTTTTGAGACATATTTCTATCAATATGCTTAACCATTATACATTCCAAGAAACGAATGCTTTTCAAATATTCCTATATGCGCAAATAATGATGCGCTCAAATTCGAAGCGATTTTATGCGCTATTTGGGGTCCGGAAACAGACGGAAAGCGCAGGAACGATGCGCCAGAACCTTTGGCGCATTCCATCGGCTCTCATCGTCGATTTGCCTCAACGGAAGTACAGCGCGTAAATCATCCCGACGACGCATAGACATAGAATTGTCGTTGCAAATCCAAGGATGGAACCAATTCGCGCAAATGGCCCCCGCTCACGCTCAAGCTCGTATTTGAGGTATTGGTTGTTCGTGTGTGTGGTTTTTGGAGTTTGATCATCGTAGGTCGAGTAAGACCACTGTGGCTTGTTCATGGCTCAAATAATTCAGTCGTTAAAAACGCCCAAATATCGATGGCCTACATACTATTTAGCTATAAACTTACACATTATGGAGCCCAAATGCGTCGGCACGGCTCATTATTGCGAAATAACCGCTGCGAACAAAATATGTGAGGTCGATAAAATACGACCTCAGGGAGTTAATAGATTCGGCTTCGTCAATCAGAAGCCGCATCCCTACTGCCAGCGAACCTCTTGCCGTGTCAGTTCTTTTTGGATCGCGGGCATGTCCGGCACCTCAAACGACCAGTTGTGCTTGATTGATAGGGCCGCAGCGATCCCGGCGCCCTGCCCCGAGACAGCACAGCACGCCATATTGCGCGTCGCGGCGTGAGCGACCTTGTCGCCCCCAGTTGACCGCCCCGCGACCAGCAGGTTTTCCACGCCCTTGGGTACCATCGACAAAAAGGGAACGTGCATATAGCGGCCTGTGGTGGGCAAAATCAGGATACCGTAGCCGTCGATGAACTCGGGATAGATGCCAACGCTATCCTCAAACCGGCCTTCGTGGCGAACGTCATCTTCGGTCATGTTATAGAGCGCATCAATCTTGCGGGTGTCCCGAATGCCAATGCTCATCCCAAAATTCCGCAGGCGCGCGCCTGAGCAACCCGGCGTGTAGCGCTTGAGAGCCTCGATGGCTAACATCGCCTGCCGACGTCCTTCGATTTCCCACTCTGTCAGGCTGTCCGGATCCGTCCCATCAACGCCCGCTAAGTGGACCAGGTTCATGTAGGTCATCTCGCCACTGTCGTGCACAGCGCCCCATGTCCCGGCGATGGTGTTCAAGTGTGCCGGGATCAGGCCGTCCTTGATGGCTTGTTCAAAGGGTTTGCCCAGGTAGGGCGAAAACATCTCGTCTTCTTTGCCCGAGGTTTCAATCTGCCACTCCCCGCTCGACCAACTGCCGTAGGTCGATGGGTTCTCTCGGATTCCGTCCATAAACTTCTGTTTATCGACGCCCGCCATATGGAACATCACCGAAGCAGCCTGAAGCTCTTCGACCGGCGTGGATTTCATTGGCGCACCGGCGCGCAAGGCGACATCTGCATCACCGGTCGCGTCGATCACCCGCTTGGCCAAGATCGCTTCCCGCCCCGCTTTGCTCTCAACAATCACACCGGTGATGGTGCGGCCTTCCATGATGGGCGCTACAAACTGGCGGTGGAGCATAGGATGGATCCCGGCTTCGAGGACCAAGTTATCAGCAACGAGCTTGAAACCTTCTGAATCCAATTCATACGACAGAGACTGGCTTTCCGGCACAGCCGCGCCTGCTGCTTTAGCGCGTTCCTCGAACTCCCAGCCAATACCGCCTGCTTCAACGGTTTGCTCATGGCGGTACCAGGCGAAGCCCTCAACGCCCACGACAGTGATATTGCCGCCAAAACAGCCAAAACGCTCGAGCAAGGTCACGCTGACCCCAGTGCGGGCCGCTGCTAAAGCTGCTGCAAGTCCGCCGGGACCGGAGCCGACGACCAAGACATCCGTTTGATGAACAACCGGCGTCTGCCGGGGAGGTTCTTGGACCGTAATCATGGTGGATCTCTTTGCCCGAGTTGAAAAGTCAGGGCGCAAAGAAGCACGGATAATGGCGCAAGAATAGTCTCCGATGGCAGGCGAAACAAATTCCTTCTGACGTCGGATTCGCGCTTGTTTGCACGCCGCGATAACGATCTGACCGGCAAAAAGCGAGCTTAACGCCCCGTCGCTCATGAACACAGGCATTCGAAAATCAGCCTAAATGGATATTCACTTTGTTCACGTTTTTTAGGACGAATTCCTTGTTCAAATAGCAGGAATGCGTTTATGTAATATTTGCTGAATGGAATGTCACTTTCGTTGCGACAGGCTTCACAGAATGCCGCGCGCGCTTTCAAAGGACCGTAAAGGCCAGTAAGCGCGCTCGATGTGGCCTCTTGCCGACATACCTCGCCAGCAAACAGAAGCGCGGTCCGCTGAAGTTGGGAGACTGGATCTGCTTCTGCAGACGGTAAAGAAGGAGGAAACCGTGAAACAACAACAATATCTTGAGCAACAAGCAAAGATGCTCACCGAGGGTTTGATCGATCGCCGTAAGTTCGTCATGGGCGCACTTGCAGCGGGTATCGCGCTGCCGACCGCTTTGGGTCTGGCGCAAACCGCTATGGCTGCAACGCCGAAGAAAGGTGGCCGCCTGCGCTGGGGTAACTCAGCCGCGGATTCCAACGATTCACTCGATCCCGCTACGTGGCTGAGCTCATTCATGATGGCGACAGGTTGGCTTAGCGCTAACGGTCTGACCGAAGTGGGTCCGGATGGTCAACTGATCCCCGAGCTGGCTGAATCCATTGAATCCGACGACGCGAAGACGTGGATGTTCCGTCTGCGCAAAGGCGTTGAGTTCCACAACGGTAAGACGCTGACGCCTGAAGATATCATGGCGAACTTCGCTTACCATATGGCTGAAGACAGCACCTCGGCGGCAAAAGGCCTGTTGAGCGGAATTGCGGACATCCGCAAGGATGGCGATAACAACGTTGTATTCGAGCTTGCTGGCGCGAATGCTGACTTCCCATTTGTTCTTTCTGATTACCACTTGGTTATTCGTCCATCCGAAGCGGACGGCAGCCTGAACACGGCCAGCGGCCTGGGTACCGGTGGCTACGTTCTCCAAGAGTTCGTACCGGGGGTTCGCACATTTGCAACCCGCAACCCGAACTACTGGAAAGAAGGCCGCGCGCACTTCGACGAAGTGGAGATGATTGGCCTGAACGACGATGTTGCCCGTCAGACCGCTCTGATCAACGGCGATATCGATCACATGAACGGCTTGGCGCCGACCAACATTCCGCTGATTGACCGCATCCCAAGCTTGGAAGTGGTTGAGGCCGCAGGCTTCGCGCACACCACCATTCCAATGCGGGTAAACGCGGATCCGTTCGGCAACAACGATCTGCGGATGGCGCTCAAGCTGTCGATTAACCGTCAGGAGATCATGGACAAGCTGCTGCTGGGTCACGGTACCCTCGGTAATGACCACCCGATTTCCCCGGCGCACCGTTACCACAACGGCGACCTGCCGCAGCGCGAGTTCGATCCAGAGCTGGCGGCCTTCCACTACAAGAAGTCCGGTCACAGCGGTACGCTTGAGCTTTCAACCTCCGAGACCCCGGGTCCGGGTTCAACGGATATGGCAAACCTGTTCGCGGCATCAGCGGCGCAGGCTGGCATTGACGTCAAGGTGATTAAAGAGCCTGAGGATGGTTACTGGTCCAACGTTTGGAACAAGAAGGCATTCTCCGTATCGGCTTGGAGTGGTCGTCCGACAGAAGATTGGATGTTCTCTGCAGCTTACACCGCAGACACCGAGTGGAATGAGACCGCTTGGACCTCTGGTGACGCAGCAGATCGCTTCAACGAAGTGGTGGTAGCAGCCCGTTCTGAGCTGGACGACAACAACCGCCGCGCAATGTACTACGAAGCGCAGCAGATTATCGCTGACGACGGTGGTGCGATTGTTCCAATCTTTACCAACAACATTCACGCCTCTTCCACCGCGTTGGGGCATGAAGAGACCATTGGCGGTAACTGGGAAAACGACGGCGCGCGCATGGGCGAGCGTTGGTGGTTCGCTTAAGAACCCTCTCAATCCGTCACAGGACACAGTGCAATACGGGCCTCGCAGGAGGCCCGTATTTCTGTCCCTGACACCGGTTTAATGCTTCTCCTAAGCAAAGGGAGCTCCTTCATTGTTACGGCTGTTGGAAGTCATTGGTAAGCGTCTCCTTCTGGGTTTCGTGACACTGTTCATTGTCTCGCTGCTGATCTTCAGCGCGATTTCCCTTCTGCCGGGCGACTTCGCCCAGGCGGTTCTGGGGCAATCAGCGACCGAAGAAACTCTGGCGGCATTCCGCAGCGGCTTGGGCTTGGATAAGCCCCTGATATCTCGCTATTTCGACTGGATAACCGGCGTGATGCGAGGCGATTTTGGCAGCTCGTTTTCGGGAAGAAACTCCTCGGGCTTTGATCTGTCCCGACCTGTGCTTGAAATCATGGCTCCGAAACTGAAGAACACGGTATTCCTTGCGCTGGTAACCGCTGCGGTCGCTGTACCGCTTGCGCTGATCCTCGGCCTGCTCACCGCCCTGTTCCGCAACTCGATCTTTGATCGTGGCGCAAACGGTTTGACGCTCACAACGATTTCAGCGCCAGAATTCTTTCTCGCCTACATTCTCATCATCGCCTTTGGCGGCATGCTGCCGACCATCGCGAACGTAAAGCCGGACATGGGCGTTCTGGAGCGCTTGCGCCTGATCGCGCTTCCGACGATCACGCTCACGCTGGTTATTGTCGCGCACCTGATGCGCATGACCCGCGCGGCCATCATCAACCTGCTGGCCAGCCCCTACATTGAAATGGCGCGCCTGTCCGGGGCCAGTCAGACTGAAATCATCTTCCGCCATGCCCTGCCCAACGCCTGGGCACCGATTGCGACCGTCATTGCGTTCAACCTTGCCTATCTGGTCGTAGGTGTGGTCGTGGTTGAGGTGGTCTTTACTTACGAGGGCATCGGCAAGTTGATGGTCGATTCAGTGGGCAGTCGTGACATCCCCGTGGTCCAAGCCTGCGCGCTGATTTTCGCAGCGACATACATCCTGCTGAACCTGCTGGCGGACCTTGTCGGCATCCTCACCAACCCTAGACTGTTGCACCCCCGATGACAGAGACACAGAACCAAGCAGCGCCGTCTGCCTTGAACGAAACCGCCGCCGTGCGCCTGCGCCGCAGCCGGTTTGAACGCATCCGCATCCTGCTCAGCCGTGCGCCACTTACAGCGTGGTTTGGCATGATCGTTGTCTCCTTTTACGCCATAGCAGCGGTATTTGCGCCTTTGATCGCGCCCTATGGGGAGGCCGAAATCTTCGCAAAGGCTGATGACATCTGGTCCAGCGCGCACTGGCTCGGCACCGATCAAATTGGCCGCGACGTGCTCACCCGCCTGCTGTACGGCGCTCGAAATACCGTTGGTATTGCATTGGGAACAACGACGCTGTCCTTCTTGATTGGGGGTGGATTGGGTCTGATTGCAGCGATTGACCGCGGCTGGATCGATCAAGTCTTCAGCCGGGGGATCGACGTTCTCATGGCCATTCCAAGCCTGATCTTTGCACTGATGCTTCTGGCGATTTTTGACTCATCGATCATTGGCCTGATTCTGATCATCGGCGTGCTGGATGCAACGCGTGTGTTCCGTCTGACGCGGTCAGTGTCGCTGAATATCGTGGTGATGGACTATGTCGAGGCGGCGCGCTTGCGGGGCGAGAACATGGGATGGATCATGACACGCGAGATCTTGCCGAACATCCTGCCGCCCTTGATCGCAGAGTTCGGCCTACGGTTCATTTTTGTTTTTCTGACCATCGCCGCGCTGAGCTTCCTCGGCATGGGCGTCCAGCCGCCAACGGCAGACTGGGGTTCGATGGTGCGCGAGAACGCAAAGTGGATCACCTACGTCCCCTATTTCCCTTTCCCAGATGCCATGTACTACGCGCTCAAGCCCTTGTTGCCCGCGGGTTGCATTGCTCTGTTAACCATCGCAGTGAACTTCATCGTTGATTGGTTCCTGCACGAAACCAGTGGTTTGCGTGATGTCTGAGGCTCTTAACCAATCATCCCTGCTGCTCGATATGAAGAACATCAGCATCGAGGGCTTCTCGGACGAGCGATGGCACCCAATCATCAAGAATGTGGACCTGCAGCTGCATCGCGGCGAAGTCCTCGGCTTGATCGGCGAGAGTGGCGCTGGGAAGTCTACCTTGGGCAAGGCCGCGATGGGATACACCCAGCCCGGCTGCCGCTTTACCGGCGGTGAAGTCATGTTCGACGGGATGGAACTGAGCCGGATGAAAGTGCGTGACTTGCGCTCGATCTGGGGCACGCGGATTTCCTATGTCGCCCAATCCGCCGCTGCGAGCTTCAACCCCGCGCATCGCCTGCTCGAGCAAGCCGTCCGCGCCTCCAAACGGCTCGGGGAGCGGTCTGAACAAGTGTTGAAGAGCGACGCTGTTGACCTGTTCCGCCGCCTGAACCTGCCGGAGCCGGAAACCATCGGCAACCGCTACCCGCATCAGGTCTCGGGCGGACAATTGCAGCGTGTGATGACGGCAATGGCCATGTCACCGCGTCCTGACCTGATCATTTTTGACGAGCCAACAACCGCGCTGGATGTGACCACGCAGGTCGAAGTGCTGTCGTCGATCCGGGATTTGGTGGCGCAGTTCAACACCGCCGCCATTTACATCACCCACGATCTGGCTGTGGTCGCGCAAATGGCAGATCGGATCAAAGTCTTACGCTTTGGCGAAGAGGTCGAACAGGCCGACACCCGCACCATGCTCTCGGCCCCGGAAGAAGACTATACCAAGTCGCTGTGGTCAGTGCGCTCCTTGGAAAAGCCTGAACAGGCTGGCGACGAGGTCCTGCTGTCCATTGCCAACATCGATGCGGCCTATGGCACGGCAAAGGTGCTGCACGACGTCTCGATCAACCTGCCCCGAGGCCGTACGGTCGCGGTTGTGGGTGAGTCTGGCTCTGGCAAGTCGACGACTGCACGGGTCATCACCGGCCTTTTGCCCCAACTCAGCGGCACTGTGACCTTTGAGGGCGAGCAACTGCCGCGCAAACTGCGTGACCGGTCCAAGGACCAGCTGCGCCGCATCCAAATGATCTACCAAATGGCCGACACCGCGATGAACCCCCGGCAAACCGTCGGCGACATCATTGGTCGTCCGCTGGAGTTTTATCTGGGCCTGCGCGGCAAGGATCAAGAACGCCGAGTGATCGAGCTGCTGGAAATGATTGAGCTGGATGCCAGCTTCTATGACCGTTTGCCGGACGAGCTTTCCGGCGGACAGAAACAGCGGATCTGTATCGCTCGCGCTTTGGCCGCAGAGCCGGATATCATCATCTGTGATGAAGTCACTTCAGCGCTGGACCAGATTGTGCAGGAAGGCATCCTGAACCTGCTACAGCGGCTGCAGGACGAGTTCGGCATCGCCTATTTGTTCATCACCCACGATATTGCCACCGTGCGCGCGATCTCGGATGAGATTGTGGTCATGTGGCAAGGAAAGGTTGTAGAACAGGGTATGAAGAACGAGATCCTCTCGCCCCCTCATCCTGACTATTCCGAGCTTCTGCTGTCATCGGTTCCAGAGATGGACCCTGATTGGTTGAACAACCTGCTTTCGCACCGGGAAGCCGGGGAAAGCGTGACGATTAAAGCGCAGGATTAACGCCTGCGCTCCTAGGAACAAAATTCTGGAGCTTTAAACCGATGCTCACAGCAATTCTCATTCTCTTAGGCGTGGTTTTTGGGCTGATGCTCATCACCGTCATCGCTCTGATCCTGCTTTACAACAACCTTGTGTCCCAGCGGACGCTTGTGAATGAAGGGTGGAGCGGGATCGACGTGCAGCTGAGGCGCCGTTTCAACCTCGTGGAAAACTTAGTTACGACGGTGAAAGGCTACGCGTCTCACGAAACCGACGTTTTGGAACAGATCACCAGCCTGCGCACCGCCCTGCACAGAGATGACCCTGTTGAACGTCAGCGCGCGGAGGCTCAGGTGAGTGGCGCGCTTGCCAACGTTCTGGCGCTTGCGGAAGACTATCCGGACCTGAAGGCCGACACGAACTACCTGCATCTACAAACCGAGCTGAGCGACATCGAGGACCATATCCAGAAGTCCCGGCGCTACTACAATGGCTGCGTGCGGGATTACAACACGTCATGCGAGACTTTTCCCGCCGTACTGATTGCGCCGGGCCTGGGCTTTAATCCAGCGGTGTTCTTTGAACTGGACCATGAGGCAGAGCGCGACCTGCCGGACGTCGATTTCTCATGATTAGCGCGACCAGTCAGACGGCCCCACGATTGCTTCGGTTATTCTTAGCAGGCTGTGCGGCTTTGCTCGTCGCCCTGATGACCCAGGTGCCAGCGCAGGCCCAGCAGGAGCGGCCCGCACCGGGCTATTCGGGCGAATACATCGACCAGTACAGCACGGCCTTTATCATCCGCGAAGACGGCACGCTGGATGTGACGGAGACCATTCGGGTGTATGTGAAAGGCAAGAAGATCCAGCGCGGTATCTATCGGGCCTTCCCCAACAATCGCCGGGAAGCCTACCAAACCGACCGCCTGCCCGTCGCAAACCTGACCGTGACCCGAGACGGGGAGCCCGAGACGATTGGCAAATCCGAACTCGATAACTTTGCCTATACCGCCTACTTCGGCCAGCCCGACGCGATGTTGGACAAAAACCGGTTCTACACGTGGACCCTTCGCTACACGGTCCCCAAAGGCATTGCGCAGTTTGAGGACGCCGATAGCTTTTATTGGAACGTAATTGGGTTCGACTGGGACTTCGCCATCCGTGCGTGGGACACCACCGTCACCTTCCCGTCCAGCGCTGACGTGCTGTTCGATCAGATATTTACCGGCGCTGACGGCAGCACCACAGCCGTTCACTTGCAGGACAAGCAAACGGGCGCAAACACCATTACCTTAAGCGGCCAAGGTTTATCCGCTCGGCAAGGCGTCACCATCGACGTGCTCTTTAGCCCCGACATGATCAGTCCGCGCCCAGACTATCCCATCATCACACAAGCCTACCTCGATGACCTAGAACGCCAAGCCCAGCAAAGCGCGGAAGCCGAGCAACGGCGCCTTGCGGCTGAAGCCGTGGCTCTGGCTGAAGAGCGCGCAACCACGATCGCCGATCGCCGCGCAAATGCACGCTGGCTTCTGTCCGGCAATTTGGGTCTGTTGCTGACCATGATGGTGCTAGCCTTTGTGACCTTTGGCGTCTGGTTGCTTGTGGGGAAACAGCGGAATGTCGTACCCACCGTCGTACCGCAATTTTATCCACCCAGCGCCCTAGGCCCAGCCGCTGTGCGATACATCCACCGCATGGGAAACACCAACAAGGTAAAACTGCTAGTGACCGGCCTCGTCAGCCTTGCGGTCAAAGGCAGCGTGACGCTGGAAAAACAGCGGATACAGCGGATCAGCCCCAAGGAATCCCATTTGACCCCAGCGGAAATCGGCATTCTCAGCGACCTCAATCTCGGCCTGACCGGCAGCGCTTTGGACATGGAGGAAAAGAGCACGGCGAAGGCCAAGATGCTCAAGAAAGCGGGAACCCACCTAACCCGGAGACTGCGTAAGGAATACCGTGACACGTTCCGGTCCAACTGGCTGTGGATGGTGGGTTTGCAGGTGTTGCTGAGTGTCAGTTGGTTCGTGTGCGTGGCTTTGATCCCGCTGATCCTCATTGAACAGTTTTTCGCCTACACTCTCATATCGATCGCGCTGAGTTATTGGCTGCTGCGTCCGGGGCAGGCATTGGTGACAACCGGCAGCGTGGTTTATGGGCTGTTCGCCTTCATCCTGCTCATACTGCCTTATGTTTGGGGTCCGATTTACCAAGACGTTCTTCATTTCCCGGTCTATCTTGGTTTTGTGTTCAGCCTGGGCTTGGTCTTTTTCATCCGCGTCCACATCAACAACTTCACCCAAGCCGGCGGTGAGATTGCAGCGCAGTTGCAGGGTTTGGAGATGTACATTCGAGCCGCGGAGCGGGGTGAATTGCAGGATGCTCCAAACCCAGACTTTGACCATTTCTCCAAAGTGTACCCCTACGCCTTCGCCATGGGTCTGCATACGGTGTGGGCCCTGTCGTTTGAGAAAGATTTGGCGGCATGGGCTGCGCAAGGCGATGTCGTCTCGACCACCGGCTACGGCAACTGGTACAGCGATGACTATTCGTCCTTTGAGGACACCTTAGAAGGGTTTGAGGACCGCGTCGTCAGCTCAGCGAATTACGCTCCCTCCTCCTCATCAGGTGGCTCGTTCGGCGGTGGCGGCGGCGGGGGTGGAGGCGGCGGTGGCTGGTAGAGCTCAGCCGAGCAGCTTCGGCAAATCCGCGACGGTATCGATGACGTAATCTGCCCCCGCGTCCTTGAGCATTTTCGTGGCAGAGGCGCGATGTGCCGCAATGTCTGCCTCTGACGCTGCTGCGAGTTCTTCGACCGTCAAGCCAACGTGATTGCCGCTCAATGCGATCCCAACCGTGGGACAGCCCGCAGCGACGCCTTCGGCGATCCCCGGCGCTGTGTCGTCTACCTTAACGACCGCGCTCACAGGGAACACACCCAAGTCGACCATCGAATGATACATGCCCAGCGGTCCCGGACGTCCAATCAGCAGATCATCCGAACACACACAGTTCAACGGCGCATAGCCCTGCGCTGCTGCAACCGGCAACACGCTCTGCATGATCAAGCGCGTGTATCCCGTGGTTGAACCAACTTTGATCCCACGCTGGTCCAGCGCCGCCAGCATATCCAGCGCGCCGGGGATAAGGTCGGCATGCGCGGCGGCAACCTTCGCGTTGACCGGCTCGAAGTGCGCGAGAATGGCATCGATATCCGTGTCCGTTGGCGCTGCGCCGTGCCGTTGGTGCCAGAGCTGAGCGATACGCGGCTGGTGGATCATGGTTCGGATGTGCTCGCGCTTCGGCAGCCCCATCGGCCCACGCGCCTCCTCCAACGTTACGCTGACGCCAAAGGCCTCAAAGGCCGCAACAAACGACTTCATCGGCGCGAAACTGCCGAAATCCACCATCGTGCCAGCCCAATCGAAAACGACCGCTTTAACGTCAGAAATCATGGCTTTCAGCCTTCTGTTGGGGCCGCAGCGTTTGCCAGCGCCTTGGCCTGCTCGCGCAACTGGAATTTCTGGATCTTGCCTGTGGATGTGCGGGCAATTGAGGTGAAGACGAACCGCGCAGGAACCTTAAAGGACGCCAAGCGCTCTCGGCACCACGTCCGCAACGCGTCCCCATCTACATCGTCCTTGCCCACGGCCAGTTCGATAAAGGCACACGGGCGCTCTCCCCACTTGTCATCGGGCATGGCAACAACAGCAGCAGCCGCGACACAAGGGTGCTGGTACAGCGCGTCTTCGACTTCAATAGACGAGATATTCTCCCCGCCCGAAATGATGATGTCCTTGGACCGGTCCTTGAGCTGAATGTAGCCATCCGGATGGACCACGCCCAAATCGCCAGAATGGAACCAACCACCAGCGAAGGCTTTTTCCGTTGCTTCAGCGTTCCGGAAATAGCCCTTCATGACCACATTCCCGCGGAACATCACCTCACCCATGGTCTCGCCGTCGCGCGGCACCGGGTCCATGGTCTCAGGATCCAGAACGTCGAGCTGCTCCAGCGGTAAGTAACGTACACCTTGGCGGGACTTGAGCGCAGCTTGCTCTGCAGGCGGAAGCGCTGACCACTGCTGCTGCCAATCGTTCACCACAGCGGGGCCATAGGTCTCGGTCAGGCCATAGAGGTGCGTGACGTCAAACCCAGCCGCTTTCATCCCGGCAAGCACGGGTTCTGGCGGTGGAGCCGCGGCGGTGAAGAACTGGACGGTTTGGGACAAAGGGCGCTTGACCTCATCCGGCGCGGAAATCAGCAGCGACATGACAATCGGCGCACCGCACAAGTGCGTCACCTGTTCCTCTGCCAAAGCCGCCCAAATCGGTTCTGCCCGAACTTGTCGCAAGCAAACATGCGTCCCCGCAATCGCGCTGAGCGTCCATGGGAAGCACCAGCCGTTGCAATGGAACATGGGCAAGGTCCACAGATAGACCGAGTGCTTGGCCATCGACGTGGTCAGCGCGTTCCCCTGCGCCAGCAAATAGGCGCCGCGATGGTGATAAACAACGCCCTTGGGGTCGCCCGTTGTCCCGGATGTGTAATTGATCGAAATCGCATCCCACTCGTCCGTGGGCATCAACCAGTCAAAGTTTGGATCTCCCGCCGTCAAAACGGCTTCGTAATCCAGCGCAGTGGTTGCTTCAGTTGGTTCTGTAAATGCGGGATCGTCATATTGAATCAGCACAGGCTGAACATCGGCCAGCGCCAAAGCCTGCTGCGCCAACTCCATGCACTCTCGATCAACGATCAGCACTTTGGCCTGCGCGTGATCCAGTTGGAAGGCGATTACCTTGGCATCGAGCCGCGTGTTGATTGAATGCAGAACCCCGCCACACATGGGAACGCCGTAGTGGCACTCCAGCATTGCCGGCGTGTTGAGCAAGATGACCGAGACCGTATCCCCCCGCCCAATCTTAAACCGCGCAGACAAAGCCGAACCCAGCTGCCGAGCCCGCGTGTAGAATTCAGCGTAACTCCGGCGAAGCGGGCCGTGAATGATGGCAGGATGATCGGGGAAAACGGCGGCTGAGCGCTCGAGAAAGGTCAAAGGCGTCAGGGGTTGAAAGTTGGCCGGGTTGCGATCCAGACCAACGTCAAAAAAGTTTTCCGCCATTGGGGTCAGGAATCCTTCCATTCAGGCGCACGCTTCTCAAAGAACGCGCCGATGCCTTCTTCCGCATCGCGGGCCAGCATGTTTTGAACCATCACGTCAGAAGCATATTCGTAGGCGTCCGACAGGGCCATCTCAGCCTGCACGTAGAATGCACGCTTGCCCGTCGCAACTGTCAGACTGGATTTCGAGGCGATCAGGCCAGCAAAATGGTCTGTCGTCGCTGCCAAGTCCGCTTCAGCAACCACACGGTTGACCAAGCCCATTTCCTCGGCCCGTGCTGCTGATGTCATTTCACCGGTGAGCAGCATCTCCATCGCGTGCTTATTGGAAACATTGCGGGACAGCGCCACCATTGGCGTTGAGCAGAAGAGGCCCAAATTCACACCCGGCGTCATAAACCCCGATGCGTCTGTTGCCACAGCAAGATCACAGCTCGCCACCAACTGACAACCCGCTGCGGTCGCAACACCGTTGACTTCCGCGATAACCGGCTTGGGACAGTTGACGATCGACTGCATCATCGTCGAGCACATGGCCATGACTTTGGCGAAGTATGCGCGCCCACGATCCGGCGCGTCGCGCCCGGCGGTCATTTCCTTGAGGTCGTGGCCAGCCGAGAATACCGGTCCGACCGCCGCTAGGATAATCACGCGCACCGCCGGGTCTTTGCCAGCGTCCACGAACGCCTCATTCAGGGTCTCCAACATAGCCTCGGACAAAGGATTGCGCCGCTTTGGATCATTCATGGTCATGCGCAGCACGCCCCGGTCATCCAAATCCTTGAGCAGGATATCACTGGTTGCCATCGTCTTCCCTCCCCCGAGAACGGCTCACCGCCGTCCTGCTGTGTTCCCTTAGCGGTTAGCTCGCGGCGATTTTCTTCTTTGGATCAAAGAAAGGCCGTTCGACCACCTGAGCCTTTACCATACCCTGAGGCATGGCAACTTCAAGCTCAGTTCCGACCGCTGCGTTTTCAGTCGAGACCATTGCCAGTGCGATGTTCTGCTTTAGACGAGGCGAATAGACCGCTGAGGTTACTTTGCCGATGGTCTCGCTGCCTGCGGATATCGCCCAAAATGTCGTGTTTGGTCCTTTGAGCGGATCGGCTTCGATCACCAACCCAACCTGTTTCCGCGTGACGCCCTGTTCTCGGATCCGCTGCAACGCCGCTTTACCGACGAAGTTGACGTCCATGTCGATGTTCAGCAAGCGGTCCAAACCCAATTCAAACGGGTTCGTATTGATGTCTGCGTCCGCGTGATAGGACAGCATGCCCCCTTCAATCCGCCGAATAGATGAAGTGTGGCCCGGCTTGAGGCCGAACGGCTCGCCTGCGGCCATGATCGCGTCCCACAGCTCTTCGCCCCGGCTGCCGTCCTGCAGATACAGCTCATAGCCCAACTCGCTCGACCAGCCTGTGCGGGAGACGACCAGCGGAATGCCGTTTAACTCGACATGGCGAAGCCAGTAATACTTCAGATCCGCGATGCTATCGCCAAACATCGCCTTCATAATCTCACCGGACTGCGGTCCTTGCAGCTGCAAAGGCGATACGTCTGGTTCGTGGATCGTGACATCCATGCCGGAGTTTACCGCTACACCCTGCGCCCATAGCAAAATGTCGCTGTCGGCCAAGGATATCCAGAAGCGGTTTTCCTCAAGTCGGAGCAAAACCGGGTCATTCAAAATGCCGCCTTCGGCGTTCGTGATCAGGATATATTTGCACTGTCCCACGGCAAGCTTGGACAAGTCACGCGGGGTCAGCATCTGGGTAAACTTCGCCGCATCCGGCCCGCTAATCTCCACCTGACGCTCTACGGCGACATCACAGAGAATGGCATCGTTGACGAGGTTCCAGAAATTCTGCTCCGGATCGCCAAAATCACGCGGGATGTACATGTGGTTGTAAACCGAGAAGCCGGTGGCACCCCACTTTACGGTTGCGTCGAAATAGGGAGACTTACGGATCTGCGTGCCGAAGCCAAAATCATCTGGTTGAGTCATGTCGTTCTCTTTTGCGTGCCACAGGTGCGATTTGAACAAGAAGTCGGTCGATTACCTGACAAGTCGAGGGACGCAAGGACAATTTTATGAGTGCTCGCTTTTGGCCAATTTGCGCCTCTGGCTCGGGGTTGGGATTACCCCCCAAAAGATGACGCTTTTAGACGCTTTGCTTTCCACGAGAGCGTCGGCACCGCTCGGAGCAATAAACCACATCTTCCCAATCACGCGCCCATTTCTTGCGCCACGCAAAGGGTCGTTCGCAGACAGGACAGGTTTTGGTGGGCAGGTCGGATTTCTTGCGCATGCCCTCAAATCTGGCGCGCTTTGGCCATAGTTCCAGCCCAAAGTGGCGCACCCGTCAAAAATTTACCAAAAACGACCTATTTGCAATTTTACGACGCTTCTGGTACATTCTAAGCCATGAGTGATACAAGAAAGACGACCTCGCTTGGCGATCGCATCGCCACCGCACGAGAGTGCAACAACCTCACAACCGCACAGCTTTCCCGCCGCTTAGGCGTTCAGACTGGTACAATTACCGACTGGCAGCGCAACGCTTCTCAGCCGCGCGCCAACCGTTTGACGATGTTGGCCGGTATTTTGGGCGTAAGCCCATCTTGGCTGCTCGTTGGCCGAGGCGCAGGTCCACTGCGCTCCTGACCTCTGTTAACGTCGCCTTCGCGATAGTCGCGATACGACAAACAGAAAGTTTGAATTTTACCCAAGAACACTCTGGGTGAAGCGTCCATTTCATAAAGCCGACCGCGCGCTGAAGAAAGCGCTGGTCGGCTTTTTTGTTTCAAGGAGGCAAAAAATCGGGCTTCGGGCCGACACAGCCTGATCAATTGCGACGTTGACGAGCGCTTCAAATATCGCTTTGGCGGTCCTGGGGAGCTGCGCGGGACGGATCAGCGCGCAATACGAGGATCAGTGATTTTCGGCCCAAATCTGCATGAGCGTTTGCAAGTCTGAAAAGCCTTGATAGGCTTCCGCCAACGTAAATTCACCGCCGGAGCCTTTTACTATGTCTGCTTCCGTCTTCAAGGGCATGATGCCCGCACTGATGACCCCGTGCCTGCCTGACCGCACGCCTGACTTTGACTCGCTGGTGCGTAAGGGTAAGGAGATGATGGACGCGGGCATGAGCGCCGTGATCTATGCCGGATCCATGGGCGACTGGCCCCTGCTGACCGATGCGCAGCGGATGGAAGGCGTCGAGCGGCTGGTTGGCGCAGGGATCCCGGTCATCGTTGGAACTGGCGCGATCAACTCTGCCTCGGCAACCGCCCTCGCCGCCCACGCGCAGCAAGTCGGCGCAACCGGTTTGATGGTTATTCCCCGCGTGCTGTCTCGCGGACCTTCAACACGTGCGCAGTGGCATCACTTCAAGTCGATTTTGACCGCCGCACCAGATGTGCCTGCGGTGATCTACAACAGCCCGTTTTACGGCTTTGCCGTGCGGGCGGAGTTGTTCTTTGCCTTGCGGGCAGAACACAAGAACCTCGTGGGCTTCAAAGAATTCGGCGGCGCGGATGATTTGACCTATGCGGCGGAAAACATCACCTCCCAGGATGATGACGTGGCACTGATGATCGGCGTTGATACCCAAGTTTACCACGGCATCGTCAATTGCGGCGCGACCGGCGCCATTACCGGCATAGGCAACGTTTTGCCCCGGGAAGTGCTGCTGCTCGAAGCCCTGAGCAAGCGTGCTGCCCAAGCAAACGCCGAAGCGCGGGTCCGGGCGCAAGAGCTCACCGACGCCATCCACGTTCTTTCCAGCTACGACGAAGGCCCAGATTTGGTGCTGTACTACAAGCATTTGGCGGTCGTAGCCGGTGATGATGCCTATCGCTTGCAGTTCTATGAAACCGATGCGCTGTCCGCTTCGCAGCAGCAATTCTGTGAAGACCAATACCGGCTGTTCAAGGCTTGGTTCGCTGATTGGACCGCACAGGGCGGAGTTATCGCTGAATGCATGTGATCGACAGTCACACGGGCGGCGAACCAACCCGCGTGATCCTGAGCGGTGGTCCAGATTTGGGCGCTGGAACGATTGAGGAGCAGGCGCAGGTTTTGGCCCGCGATCACCGAGACTTCCTCAATGCCGTGTTGGCGGAGCCGCGCGGTCAACCGGCGATGGTGGGTGCTTTATTGGTGCCGCCGACCTCCCCGGGCAGTGTGACAGGCGTTATTTACTTTGACCTTGCCGCCGTGATCGGCATGTGCGGTCACGGCACCATTGGCCTTGGCGTCACTTTGGCGCACATGGGCAAAATTGGACCCGGCGCGCACACCATCGATACGCGCGCGGGCAGCGTCGGCATCGAACTTTTGGACGCAAACTCCGTGCGCGTGCGGAACATTGAAAGCCGCCTGATTTCACCAGCGTTTCATGTCGATGTGCCGGGCTTTGGCCCTGTGACCGGAGATGTCGCCTATGGCGGAAACTGGTTCTACATCATCGATCCCAGCCCTATTGCGGTCGAGACAAAGAACCTCCGCGGGATGACAGATCTCGCCGTTGCCATCCGCGAGGCAATCAACGGTCAGCGAGTGCTTGGGCCGGGCGGAGCGCTGATCGACCACGTGATCTTTCAGCACGATGTGCCAGACCCAAGCGTCCACAGCCGCAGCTTTGTGCTTTGCCCCGACGACAACTACGACCGATCCCCATGCGGCACCGGCAGTTCCGCGCGCTTGGCGTGTTTGGCAGCAGCCGGAACGCTGGAGCCAGGGAAAATCATCACCCACGAAAGCGTCATCGGCAGTCGGTTTGACGTGTCCTACCAACCCGGCATCAACGGCGGCGTCATTCCCACCCTTGCTGGCCAAGCCCACATCATGTCCGAAGCGCACTTGGTCTTCGACCCCGGCGACCCCTTTCGAACAGGTGTCCAGCTGTGAGCAGCGGCACCAACAGCGTCGCGATCGTTGGCGCAGGCATCATCGGGATTAACATCGGGCTGGAGCTGCAGCGGCGGGGGTTTGAGGTTTGCCTCTACGACCGTGAACCGCTTGATTCCACGGCCCGCGCCAGTGCCGGCAATGCGGGCGCTTTTGCCTTCACTGATGTTCTCCCGCTCGCAACACCCGGCATCATGCGCAAGGCGCCGAAATGGCTGCTCGACCCGCTTGGCCCGCTGTCGATCCCGCCGCAGTATGCGCCAACCATCGCGCCATGGATGCTGCGGTTTTGGCGGGCAAGCTGGCCGGACCGCTTTGCCGCTGGTGTTGCTGCGCAAAGCCGCTTAATGGCCCACAGCCGCGACGCGCTGGAACGGCTGGTTGAGTCGGTACAGGGGGAGCACCTGCTCCTCCGCCAAGGGCAGATCCAGCTGTATGAAGGCGCGGCTGAATTTCGGGCGACGGCGCCAGAGTGGGACTTGCGACGGGAGCACGGCATTCCGTTTGAGCTGCTGGAGAGCCCCGGCGCGATTGCCGAGCTGCAACCCGGCCTTTCCCCCCAATTCACCCATGCAGGTTACACACCGACATGGTTTAACGTGGTCGATCCGCAGATTTGGACGCAGCATCTCGCGCAGACGTTCCTCGAGCGCGGGGGACAGTTTGAAGCCGTCGCGGTAAGCCGCCTGAGTCAGGATGACGGTGAAGCAGTTTTGGAGACAAACCAAGGTCAGCGCCGAGCGGACTTCGCTGTTGTCGCGGCTGGTGCCTACTCCCACCATCTGAGCAAAACACTGAATGAGCCAGTGCCACTGGAGACAGAACGCGGCTACAACACCACCCTGCCTGCGGGCGCGTTTGACCTGCGCTTGCATCTGACCTTTGCCGGGCATGGCTTTGTGGTTACCGGTAACAAGGGCGGTGTTCGTGTGGGCGGCGCGGTTGAGTTAGGCGGACTTAACAGGCCGCCGAACTATCGCCGGTCCGACATTTTGCTGGAAAAGGCTGCGCGGTTCATGCCCGGTTTGGATACGGGAAACGGCGAACGCTGGATGGGGTTCCGTCCGTCACTGCCTGATAGCCTGCCTATACTGGATCGGTCAGCGAAGGCACAACGCGTGTTCTATGCCTTTGGCCATGGCCACACCGGCCTCACCCAAGCGGCGGGAACTGCCGAGCTGATTGCCGACGTGCTAACGCAACAAGCGCCAGCGATCGACCTTACACCCTATCGTCTGAACCGTTTTCGCTAACGCGGGTTATTTGAGGTCAAAGCCCAGCGCTTCCATCACCATGGTTTGGAAATGATGAACGGCGTGCTCGCTCAACTCGGTCTTGCCCTTATCGACGATAAAGCGGCCCTGATTGTACCCCTTAGAATACAAGCCCCGCTGCACGCTCTCACACAGGCCAATATCTTCAGGCTGCAGAACGTCTTTCTGGTAATCCGCGGCTTCCTTGAGCTGGGATGTCAGGACACCGCCGGGTGTGAACCAATCTTGATACTCCAGCGTTTTTGCGGGCGCAGTCGGGTTCATCTGTAGCACCGACAGATTTGCTTCACCGGGATAGATCCAGATCGTCATGTTCGGCCAGACAAAGAAGCCTGCATAGCCAAAGTCCACGTCACCGGGCTCAAAGCTGAACGCCTTGCTGCTTGTCGTGCGTGGCGCGGCGGCGCACTGCGAGGAGTAGCGCTTGTGCGTGATCGTTCGGTAGGAGTTCATGTCCACAAGATCGACGAAATCCAAGTGCGCTGGGGCGCAATGATAGCACTCAAGGAAATTGTCCACGAGCACCTTCCAGTTGGACTCAACCTCAAACGTATCGCGCTGGGCAAACGCCAGATCATCGACCGATGGCATGTACTGGCGAATTTCGTCTTCCAGGCCGTCGAATTGCTCTGTGAACGGCTTGGCGTCAGGGTCGAGGTTGATCATCACCATCCCGCAGAACACTTCTAACCGCACAGGTTTGAGTGAGAACTCGCACCGGTCAAAGTCGGCCACATTTTCTGAATTTCGAGCCGAAACGAGGTTGCCTTGCAGATCGAAAGTCCAGGCGTGATAAGGACAGGTGATCAGGCTCTTCCGCCCACTGCCCGCAACCAGCTCGTGCCCCCGATGCGCACAAACATTGTAGAAGGCGCGCAACTCGTTATCGCGGCCTCGCGTGATGAACAGGTTTTGTTCATGGATTTTGGTGGTGAAAAAAGCGCCCGGCTGCGTCACCTGACTGACGTGGCAGGCGTAGTGCCATGTCTTGTAGAAAATCGCGTCTTTTTCCAGCTCGTACACTTCGTCGCTGGTGTAAAACCGCGCCGGCATGGTGAAGGAATGCGCCGGGTCTGCAAGGAATGGCGCGTCTGTTTCTTCGAAATTCAAAATGCTGGAACTCATGGTCGTCGGGTCCAATTGGTCAAATTTTTTCACTTTTCTGAAACAGTGCATCAATCAATTCCTCTCTGCAATCATGAAAGTAGCCGCCGAACCACCAAATAACTGAGGCGCTTCCTCAGGCCAAAAAAGTAATGTCGCGACACCTTGTCGGGATTGCCCACACTCGATGCGCCCTATCTCAGTGGTATGAACGCAATCATCTTTGGGGCTAGCGGCGGGATTGGCGAGGCGCTCTGCCAAGCTGTGATCGCCAGCGGCCATTACACCACTGTTTTCGCCGTTTCTCGGACGCCCGTGACCATCCCCGGCGCCGTTCCCTTGGTCTATCCGCAGTTTGACGACGAAAGTCTCGCTGACATTGCCCAGCGGGTGTCAGACCAAGGCCCACTGGCGCTTTGCCTGTCAGCGCTAGGAACCCTGTCAGACGCCAGCGAAGACCGCACGCCCGAACGCACCTTGCGCTCGCAAACCGTTGCAGCGTTTGAGAGTGTTTTTCACACCAATACCATCCTTCCCGCGCTCATTGCCAAGCACATGATCCCCCTTATGCCACGCAAAGAACGAGCAGTATTCGCCGCCCTGTCCGCGCGCGTCGGCTCGATCTCTGACAACCGGCTGGGCGGATGGCACGCCTATCGCGCATCAAAAGCGGCACTAAACATGCTGATCAAGAACTATGCGATTGAGCAAGCACGCCGCGCGCCAGAATTCATCGCGGTTGGACTGCACCCGGGAACGGTCGATACGGCGCTGTCTTCGCCGTTTCAGAAAGGCGTGCCTGAGGGGAAATTGTTCTCACCCGCGCAGTCAGCGGGCTATTTGCTTTCCGTCATTCACCAATTGACGCCAGACGACACCGGCAAGGTGTTCGACTGGCAAGGCACCGAGGTTCCAGCATGAGCAACCCGACCCGCTTAGTTTTGGTGATGGGTGATCAGTTGTCCCTGAACCTCTCATCACTGAAAGCTGCTGATCCGGGCCGCGATCGGGTTCTGATGGTCGAGGTGATGGAGGAAACGACCTACGTTCCCCACCACCAAAAGAAGATCGCCTTTATCCTCTCCAGCATGCGCCATTTTGCCGAGCGTTTGCGGGATGAGGGCTGGACCGTCGATTACGTCAAGCTGGACGACCCCAGCAATACCGGTTCGTTTACCGGCGAAGTCGAGCGTTCACTTGCTGCGTCTGGTGCCGCAGAAGTTTTGGTCACACACCCCAGCGAATGGCGGGTGTTAGAGGCCGTGAAGGCATGGTCGGCGTCCCTGTCCCAGCCAATCCAAATCCTGCCCGATGATCGCTTTGTCTGTGACGCTGAGACCTTCGAAGCGTGGGCAGAGGGGCGCAAACAGATGCGGATGGAGTATTTCTACCGCGACATGCGTCGAAAGACGGGCTTACTGCTGGACGGCGACCAGCCCGTTGGCGGCAAGTGGAACTATGACGCAGAAAACCGCAAACCCGCAGGCGCAGACCTGTTCATGCCGCCGCCGCACCGCGTCGAGCCTGATGCAATAACCCGTGAAGTGCTGACGCTGGTCGAAGCGCGCTTTGGGCACCATTTCGGCGACCTGCATCCCTTTTGGTTTGGCACGACGGCTGAGCACGCCGAGGCTGCTGTCGATCGTTTTATCGAGGACGCCTTGCCGCTGTTTGGGGACTTTCAAGACGCGATGGTGCGGGGAGAGAAGTTTCTCTACCACTCGCTGATCGGCCTCTATCTCAACATTGGCTTGCTGGATCCGCTGGCCGTCTGTCGCCGCGCGGAAAACGCCTATCTCAGCGGTCACGCGCCACTAAACGCGGTTGAAGGCTTTATCCGCCAGATCATCGGATGGCGCGAGTTTGTGCGCGGGATTTACTGGCTTAAAATGCCGGAGTACGTGGACAGCAACTTCTTTGACACCAAGCGCCCCCTGCCCGATTTCTACTGGACAGGAAAAACCGATATGGCGTGCATGAGCGCGGCCATTAGCCAAACCCGCGAAGATGCCTACGCCCACCACATCCAACGACTGATGGTAACTGGGAACTTCGCCCTGCTCGCGGGTCTTGATCCACAGGCGGTGCACCAATGGTATCTAGCGGTCTACGCCGATGCCTTTGAGTGGGTGGAAGTGCCCAACACCATTGGCATGACCCTGTTTGCCGATGGCGGAGTGCTGGGGTCCAAGCCCTATGCAGCCAGCGGTAACTACATCAACCGCATGTCAGATTACTGCAAATCATGCGCCTATCAGGTCAAGTTAAAGACAGGCGAAGATGCCTGCCCCTTCAATGCTCTGTACTGGCACTTTCTGGACCGAAATCGTGACGTTCTGGAGAAAAACCCGCGCATGGCGCAAATGTACCGAACCTGGGCACGCATGGCCGAAGACAAGCAAAGCGAAACCTTGGCCTCCGCCGAAGCTTTCCTTTCCACTCTTTAGCCGACTGCATCGCCTTAGCCTCATATATTAATGAGTGTTGTTTTATTGTTTGAACGGCTCTAAGGTCCGATGGAATGAGCGCGGACAGAGTTGCAGTCCGGACAGTCTTTGGCTTAGTCTCTCTTCATGCATCAGCCAATGCACCGCGCCATACAGTCTTTAACACCCCGGCACAGCACACGCCGGTCGAAGGAGATCGTACCATGACCACCGCTCAGACACCTGCTGTCCAACCCGAGGTCACCGCATTCTTTGAAACGGTTTCAAGCACTATCAGCTACGTTGTAAAAGACCCCAACAGCGCGTCTTGCGCGGTTATCGATAGTGTTTTGGATCTGGACTACGCCGCCGGTCGCATTGGCTATGAGAGCGCGGATGCGATTATTGATCACGTGCGCGCCAACAATCTGACGCTCGAGTGGATCATCGAGACCCACGTCCACGCCGACCATCTGTCTGCCGCGCCCTATATCCAAGAGCAGCTGGGCGGCTCGTTGGGGATTGGCGATCAGATTACCGTCATCCAAGACACCTTTGGCAAGATCTTCAACGAAGGCACGGAATTTCAGCGCGACGGCAGCCAGTTTGATCGGCTGTTTACAGACGGCGATACCTACACGATTGGCACCTTGACCGCGCAGGTGATGCACACCCCCGGCCACACTCCGGCCTGTAACGTTCACCTGATCGGAGACGCTGCCTTTGTCGGTGATACACTATTTATGCCCGATGGTGGCAGCGCGCGCTGTGACTTTCCCGGCGGTTCGGCGGAACAGCTCTACGACTCAATCCAGCGCATCCTCACCCTGCCCGACGAAACGCGGCTGTTCATGTGCCACGACTACGGCCCCGGCGGTCGCGAGATTTCTTGGGAAACCACTGTCCGTGACGAGCGGGACGAAAACATTCATGTTGGTAACGGTAAAACCAAGGCTGAATTTGTGGCGTTCCGCACAGCACGCGACGCGCAACTGGCCATGCCCAAGCTGATCGTCCCCTCCCTCCAGGTAAACATGAAGGCAGGAAGCCTGCCGCAGGCAGACGACAATGGTCCGGCCTATTTCAAAGTGCCAATCAACCAGCTCTAGACCTTGCGTGTTCTAAGCTAAAGCAGCATTGGACACTTCTGTGCGGAGATCAATCGTGGAGGGTTAGCTTGTGCGCCGCCGCCGTTTGCGCTGGATGGCTCGGTTTCGGCCATCAACGATAATGAAGGCCATAAAGACCGAGAACGTCTCGTTCGGAGCGCCGCGCGTCCCGAGCAGCCAGATTTGCTGATAGAACCAGTATGTACCGGAAAAGCCGTCAATGGTTTTGACCAAATTCGACCGTCGCAGCCAAGCCAGCCAAGATGGGATGAGGCCCAAACCAGTCTCATAGCGCGGCAAGACCTCTGTGCCCGCAAGCAGCCTGTTTGGGGCATCGGTCATCAGGCACAGCGGACGCGCCAAGCCGATCGCATCGGTTGCGCCCATCTGCAACGCCTGCTCCATCGCATCCCGACGCCGGAAACCGCCTGTGACCATCAGCGGAATGTTCACATGCGCCTGCATCGCCGTGCCAAAATCTACGAAGTACGCTTCACGCGCCGCCGTTGAGGTGGCGACCTTTTGGTCAGCCAGTGGCTCGATGCCTTCGAGCGTGAGAAAACGAGGCTGCTCGTAGGTGCCGCCGGAGATTTCGATCAGATCAACGGATGCGGCTTCGAGCCATTGGACCACCTGCAAGCTATCCGAAAACTCAAACCCGCCCTTTTGGAAGTCCGCGCTGTTCAGCTTAACCGAGATGGGAAACGTCGGCCCCACCGCCGCCCGCGTCGCCGCAACAATTTCAAGCAAAAACCGCGCACGGTTCTCTAAGCTGCCACCATAGGCGTCCGTGCGCTGATTGATGAGCGGAGAGAGAAACTGGCTGATCAAATAGCCGTGCGCTCCGTGGATCTGAACGCCAGTAAAGCCCGCGTCCTGAACCGCCTTCGCAGCAGTCGCCCAGCGCCCAACCAAGTCCGTGATCTCGGACAACTTCAGCGGCGTTGGTCGCGCAAAGAAGCCGCCCGGCACCCGCAGCTTTACGTTCGACGAAGACTTAGGCCGCCGATTAACGTTGGATTGCGTTTGCCGTCCCCCGTGACTGATCTGCGCCCACAGCTGATTGCCGTTCCTTGTTCCCGCGTCCGCCCAGCGCTTGAGCCGTTCGGCCATGTCTGCATCTGGTTTGCGGTCGATGATGACGTTTCCGGGGCGCTCGATGTGATCAGCGCAAACCATCACGTTCCCGGTGATGAGCGTCCCCGCCCCGCCGTCGGACCACAGACCATAGAGCCGTTCAAGCTCGGGCGTGGGACGGCCATCGGGTGTCGCCAGTCCTTCTGTCATTGCGGCCTTTATCATCCGGTTCGACAGTACCGCCCCGCAGGGTAAATCCAGAGAGCTTCCCAAAGTAATACTCACGCGCCCGACTTCTCCCGCAACGAGACCAATGCAACCGATAGAGGAAGACAGTAGCAAGTTTCCCGCTCGTCCATCACCTTCTATTTGACGCTACCGCAAACCATCTTGCGCCAAAGGGCAGGATGGTGACACTAAAGGGATGAGCTTGGTCTTGTTTGGAGCAAACGGTATTTCCCATGTCTGATGTTTCTCAATCTGTCCTTATCGTCGGCGGTGGTATCGCAGGGCTGTCTACGGCCCTGACACTGCACCAACTTGGCATTCCCTGCCGCGTGTTCGAAGCCGCAGAAGAGCCGCGACCGCTGGGGGTTGGCATCAATATCCAGCCCAAC
The DNA here is from genome assembly GCA_965661545.1 of Alphaproteobacteria bacterium. GTDB lineage: Bacteria > Pseudomonadota > Alphaproteobacteria > UBA7985 > UBA7985 > UBA7985. The sequence goes on from CBFIEF010000010.1 coordinate 71,805, forward strand.
GCCGTGCGCGAGCTGCTGGCCCTGGACATCACAGAGGCTGAGCTGGACGCCATTGGCATTCAATCGCGCGAATGGGCGCTGGTGGGCCTCAATGGCAATGATATTTACGCAGAACCGCGCGGGTTGCTCGCAGGCTATAAATGGCCGCAGTACGCGGTTCACCGGGGTGAGTTGCAAATGCTGCTTTACCGCAAAGTGCTCGAGCGCCTTGGCCCGGACGCAGTTCTTACGGGGCATCAGGGAACTGGTTTCACACAGAACGACGACGCGAGCATTACGGCGCATTTCCACACACGACCCAGCGGCGAAAGCGCGTCTTACACGGGCAAGCTGTTGATCGGCGCAGACGGCATCCACTCCGCCATCCGCGCGCAAATGCACCCCGACCAACCGCCAATTCATTGGGGCGGCACGATCATGTGGCGCGGGGTCACGCGAGCTAAAGCGGCGCGGACCGGTTCAACCTTTTTGGGCTTAGGCGCCGAAGACCGTCGTCTCGTGATCTACCCGATCAGCCAGCCTGACGAAGACGGCCTGTCCCTCATCAACTGGATTGCGGAAATCCGGAACGTGTCCGAGGAAGACTGGCAGAAAACCGGCTGGTTCAGCGAAGTCGCTATTACTGACTTTTTGCACCACTTCACGGATATGCAATACGACTGGCTGGACGTGCCGGGGCTGATTTCTCAAGGGACTGTGGCCTATGAGAACCCCATGATTGACCGTGACCCGGTCAGCACGTGGGCCAGCGGTTCCGCGCTGGTGCTCGGTGACGCCGCACATCCCATGTATCCAACAGGCTCCAATGGTGCCTCGCAGGCCATCGTCGATTCTCGCAACATTGGTGCATGCTTGCTGGAACACGGCTTGACACCAGCAGCACTGAGCGCGTTTGACGAGGCCTTCAACGGGCCTATCAATGATGTGGTTCTGCGCAACCGCGGCGATGGTCCTTTCGGCCTGCTTGGGTTGGTTGAAGAACGTTGCGGCGGTGTGTTTGACGACGTCAACGACGTACTCCCCGCAGAAGAACGCACGGCCTTCATGAAGCGCTACCAGACCGCCGCCGGTTTCGCCCGCGACACCCTCAACAGCGCTCCGCCCATCATCGCATCTGATCAGTACAGTTAAGGAACCCCGCCCCCATGTCGGATACGCTAAAACACCAGATTGCTGAGCAGTTCGGAACCCCTTGCATGGTGATCGACATGGATCGGGTCGAGGCCAATATCGCTCGCGCTCAGGCGCTGTGCGATGCCGCTGGTGTGGCCAATCGCCCGCACATTAAAACCCACAAATCTCCGGTTCTCGCGCAGATGCAGTTGGACGCAGGGGCCAAGGGCATCACTTGTCAAAAGCTGGGTGAGGCCGAGGTTATGGCAGCGTCAAGGATCACCGATATCCTGATTGCCACCAACGTAATAGGAGCCGCGCGCTCAGGACGTCTCGCGGCCCTGCAACGCCAATTACCGCTGAAGGTCTGCGCCGATAACCCCGTCAGCCTTAACGCCTATTCCGCCGCCGCCAAAGCCGCCGAGCGGCCCATCGCCGTGCTGATCGAGTGCGATACGGGCCTAGAACGCGCTGGCGTCGAAACGCCCGGGGTCGTGCTCCAGCTTGCGGCACAAATCAAAGACGACCCATGGCTGAACTTCGCTGGTTTGCTGTTCTACCCGCCCATCGACGGCTGGCCCGCCACGCAAGTGTTTTACGACCGCGTGAACCAAGGTTTGGCCGAGCTGGGACTGCAGCCCGCCATCGTCTCAACCGGTGGCACCCCGAACATGGTCAACATGGACCAGCTGCAGGGCGCTACAGAGCACCGCGCCGGAACCTGTATCTTCAATGACCGCATGATGATCGCCGCGGGCATGGCGACGCTCAGCGACTGCGCCTTGCATGTCTATACGACCGTGGTCAGCCGCGGCGGCACTGCGCGCGGCATCCTCGATGCGGGTTCCAAGACCTTGACCAGCGACGCCGGCGGTCTCGAAGGGTACGGCTTTCTGCGCGAATACCCCACTGCCCGCATCCACAAATTCGCAGAAGAGCACGGCTTTCTGGACCTATCAGCGTGCGACCCCCGTCCTGAGGTTGGCGAGATCGTCCGTGTGGTGCCAAACCATGTTTGCGTGGTGGTGAACATGGTGGATCAACTGGTCATGGTGCGCGGTGACGAGATTCTGGACGCTCTGCCGGTCGCGGCACGGGGCATGCTGGTTTGACCCGCTGATTTCTCCGCTGGAAGCACTACCCCAGAACCTGCGACGATCTAACTCAGTGCTGAGATATTTGTAATGGTAAGGACCAGCTCGATGAACCGACTCTCGCCGCTTTGGATTACCTTGTGGATTGCGGTGGGGCTATCAGTTCTTGCGACGCTTTCCATTCTCCTGCTCAACCCCATTCTGCGGCAAGTCGAGTTGCTGCCCGATCAGGGCGCGGCTTGGTACTACTGGAAACTGCCAGAGCCAAGCTTCTGGACCCGTGCAACCGCATGGGGCTTCTATTTGGCGCATCAGGTGTTCTTTTGGGGTTTGATCCGCTGGGCAGTTAAGAACCGGGACAAGCTGCGGGATCGCGGGGTCATGCATCCGGTCAACTGGATCGGATTGGCCGGAACCGGCTTTTTCATCGCCCTGCACTACCTGCAAACCGCGTTTTGGTACGACGGTTTGGCACAGGATACGTCGGTCTTTTCCTCCCAGATTTCAGTGATTTTCCTACTGGTGATCGTGCTGATTATGGAGGCACCGCGGCGTGGTATCGTCTTTGGCGTGGGCGGGAAATGGCTTGCACCGGCGCGTCAGTGGCTGATCCGCTACCACGGTTATTACTTCGCGTGGGCGGTGGTCTACACCTACTGGTTCCACCCCATGGAAACCACACCCGGGCACCTGCTGGGTTTCCTCTACACCTTCCTTCTGCTGCTCCAAGGCGCTTTTGTGTTTACGCGGGTTCATACCAACAAGTGGTGGACTGCAGTGCTGGAAGTCTCTGTCCTGATCCACGGCGTCACGGTTGCCTTGGTCGCCGGACAGGAATTCTGGCCCATGTTCTTCTTTGGATTTGCCGCACTGTTTGTCGTGACACAAATGCACGGCCTCGGGTTGCCCCGCTGGGTCCATTGGCTGGTCTACACCGCCTTTGTTGGCGGGATCTGGGCTGTCTATTCTGATCGGGGATGGGGCAACGTGAACGAGGTCTTCCGCATCCCCATCATCGATTATGGTTTGGTTGTCGTTCTCGGCGGGGCGCTGGTCTTAGTCCTGTGGCTCATTCGACGCCGCCGCCACCGTGCCAAAACGCCCTAAACAGGCGCTCTAGGCTGTCTCGCTGTTGCTGCCTTCCTGCTGGGCAAAGAACGATGTCCCTTTTGGTACTTCGGGCAGTTCCATTTCGTAGCTCGAGCAGCGAACGCGTCCGGTTTCTACGCCGCTAACCAACTCGTGCGTCAGCGTGCTTGGCAGCGCATTCGGGCTGAGCTCGCGCGCGTCTTCAGCATAATATGTGGTGATGTACAGCGTGCGAGAGCTGTCGGACAGGTTGGGCGCAGAACCGTGCAGCAGGCTCGAATGCATCAGGCAAACTGACCCTGCCTTACCGATGCACGGAACGACCTTGTCTCCCTGCTCCTCCATGACGCTATCCGCTACGGCGCCTGTAAATCGACCACCGTGCCAGTGCGTGTAAAGCGTGCCCTTGTGAGAGCCCGGAACCACCTCCAACGGACCATTTTCCAGCGTGACCTCATCAATGAACAACAAGCACGTGATGATGTCGTCGTTGGTCATGGGCTGAAAGTTAAAGTCCTGATGAAACAGCACTTTTGTCGCTGTACCGGGCAGTTTCGAGTTCACCTTGCCGTGGTGAAAGCGCAGGTTGGGGCCGATCAAATCGCCGACGATCTCAACCGTCCGCGCGGATCGCATCACAGAAGCAAAAACGTCCGAGACTTCCTCGGGCGACTGCACCCGGCGCAGGCCGGGCGTTTCGGCGCTGTGGCCGGGCTGCAGGTCAAAGCGCTTCCGACCGTCCAGTGTCTCACCATAGTCCTGATCATGCTGGCGGCTGTCCTCGACCCAAGCCTCAAAAGTCCTGCGCAAAGCGGCCAGTTGCTCAGGGGTGACGGCATCCTCAACCACCAAAACACCATCCCGCCAAAAGGCGTCATACTGTTCCTGAGTAAGCGTGTTCATCTGATCCAACTCCAATAAGACGAAATTCCGTTTTCTGGGTCAGATTATGCCGAGGGAATGAGCTGTCTTCGGTCAGAGCGACGTTGTTTGATTGCGCAATAGCACGTCTACGCCCTGTTGCTGCATAAAGTGCAGCATATCGATGAAAATCCAGTTTTCTGCGAGCTTGTCTGTGCCGCGACGATACAGGTCGATCACCCGAAACTCGACGGCCTCTTCACGACCTGGCAGGCCCATAAAACCACCCGTATGAACCGCTCGAAAGTTCGGCCACCCGAAAAAGCCCCCATATGCGCCTTCAGCCATCCGGCAAACATGCCCCGTGCCAGAACGGTTTGCGAAGGCCGCGCGGAACGGGCCGGAGTGCTGCTTGGCATAGCGCTCGATCGTGTAAGTGGCACCGATCCCGGTTGGCCCCCACCACAGCATGTCGTCCTGCCACGTCAGCGCCAGCTCTTCCTCCAATGGCAGCGGGTTGTTCCACTGCCCCAGGTCGCTAATCATCGCATTGATCGCCGCCAGCGTCGCAACGCCCTCGCCGCGTTCTGCATCAGCGAACAACAGGCCATCGTGTGTCAGCGGTCCGGGTTGGATCAGCTGCGCGCCGGTTTGTGGTGGAAACGGGTTTTGGCCTGCTTGAGCCATCAAGTGTGGCAGGTCGAAATAAAAGGCGACTTCCGTGATCCGCCCATCCTGCACGCGCAGAAACTCCGCGTAACGCAGCATGCCAATTTTCCCCGTAGGCCGAATGCCCAGCAGTGGCGCATCGAACAAGCCCATCAAATGCCCCATGGACGCCACCCACACCGAGCCGTCGTCGTCATCGGTTAGACTGTTTTGACCCGCAAAGAAGATATCCATCCGCCGCTGCATCCGGCTCAGGCTGGTCTTCAGCGGCACCCAGACCGTTTCCGCAACCTGCGCCGGATCACCCTGCAGCTCGCCAAAAGGATGGAAAGCTCGGAACAGGATGTCGGGCGAAAGAAAGCGTTCCATAACCGCAGCGGCCTGCGTGGGTGAAGCGTTATCAAGCGCATCATAGAAGTTTAAAACGAGCGTCTTCGCAGGCTGGAAATCCACGGTATTCTCCCTAGCGGTCCTGAACCAAAAACGCCCATTGGCGGCATTAATTGGGGCAATCTGTGCATGCGTATGCAAAATGTCCTTGCCAAAGCACAGTGTGCTTGTCCAGAACGCAAACAGCCTTGCGACACGAAAACCTATCACGGGCCATGCTTCATATCCAAAGTGAATAGTGTAGCAAAGAATAGGAATTTGAACGCTGGCACGGAAAGCCAGACGATCTGGCCGAAATGGAGGGTGCCTTTCATGCATGGTTTTGACGAGAAATATCAGGATCTGACGGACTATATCCTGAAGTGTACGTTCCAGATTTGGGAAAGCCGTGAGATCGCGGCGATTGATTGGCACTACGCCAAGGACATCAAAATCCGCACACCCTTGGGCTACAGCGAAGGCAACCGCGCAGGCATCACCAACACCATGGAAACCCTGTACGAGTTTCCGGATCGCCAGTTGTTTGGCGAAGATGTGATTTGGTCCGAGCACTCTGATTACGGCTACCTCTCTTCCCACCGCATCATCTCCGAAGCTACACACCTGAACCACGGCATGTTTGGGCCTGCGAGCGGCAAGCGGTTACGGTTTCGGACGATTGCCGACACCAACTGCATCGCCAACGCAGTACACGAGGAGTGGCTGGTTCGAGACGTGGGCGCTATGGCGCGGCAGATCGGGCTGCATCCGCGCGAGATGGCCGCGCAGATCATCGAGGCCGAGGGCGGTCCCGCTGCCGCGAAGCGACCTTTCTCACCGCAAGACGACAAACCGGGCGCTTACAAATCTCACGGCAATGACAGCGAATGGGGACAGCGCGCAGGTGAGATGATGCAACGGCTGATGAACGCTGAGTTTTCTGCCGTCACCGACAGCTACGATCGAGGTTGCCATTTAGAACATCCCGGCGGGGTCAGCGCGCACAGCACGGCTGCTGCCGAGGCCTTTTGGCTCGGCCTGCGGTCCTCTCTTCCCAATGCAGATTTCGGCATCGATCACGCGATTGGCCGCGAAGACCCTATGATGCCACCACGCGCCGCGATCCGTTGGCATCTTACGGGCAAGCACGAAGGCTGGGGTACGCTCTGTGCCCCGAGCGGTGCGGACATTCATGTTATGGCCATCAGCCACTTTGAGTTTGGCCCGCGCGGCATTCGCCGGGAATGGACCGTTTACGATGAAGTCTCAGTATGGAAACAAATCCTACTGGCTGAAATGACGGAAAAAGCCTCTTGAACCCTCTGCTTATGCTGCCGGGAATGATGTGCGACAGGCGTCTGTTTCAGCCTGTCATCGACGCGTTGGGGCCTCGTCATCATTGCCTGACCGCAGACTTGAACCACCATAGTAATTGGCAGGATCTGGCCGCTGACGTGCTGGACAGAGCCCCTGCGCACTTTGACCTGATCGGGGTTTCCATGGGCGGTGGCTTGGCGTTGGAACTCTGTGCTCTGGCTCCAAAGCGGATTGGCCGGGTGATCATCCTTGACGCCAACCCTCATGCTGACACGCCAGATCGGGCCAAGCGGCGCCGGTCGCTGCTCTCGGCTCTGGATGATGAGGGTTTACGTGCCGTGATGTGGGACTATTTACTGCCGCTTTATCTTGCCCCCGGAAGGCATGCGCCTGAGGTTTTGGACTTGTGCTGGGATATGGCTGAAGGGCTTGGCGAGGGTGCGTTTCAGCGTCAGACACAAGCCCTGCAAACCCGCACCAGCCGGTTGGACCAACTGGCGCAGTTTGACCGCCCCGTCCTGATCTTGCGCGGCGCTGAGGACCAAATCTGCCCCCGGCACTTTCACACTGTTCTAGCCGCGGCACTTCCCAACGCCCATTATCAAGAGATTGACGGGGCGGGTCATTTGCCGACTTTGGAAGCGCCGACCGAAACCGCTGAAATCATCGCGAAATGGCTCAAAATATGACTGATGTTGAGCACCATAGGGCCCTGCCCGAGAGGCGGATTCACCGCCGGAAAACTTGCGGAAGCTTGGGCGAAGTATGAGGCGCACCGCGCGCAGAAAACAGCGTTAGCGCCGAAGTTTGATTTCTAGCCGCTGAAGGCTCTCCAATATACCCGCACACAGCTTTTCAGCCACACCTGAAAGCCGAGTATCGTCCTTGTAGATGATGTTCACAGGAAAACCGACTTCTGGTTCAAACGGCAAGAATACGACACGCTCGCCGGCGTAATGACCAGCTGAGATGGGATCAACGATGCCAATCCCGTTGCCGGCCTCGACCAAGGCGATCACCGGCGCGGAGAAGGATGCAAAGTTCTGCGCGCTCTCGCGAATGATCCGGCTGGCCTCTGGGTCTGTCACGTAATCCGCCAAATTATCACCCAGCGAGATGAACGATTGCCCCACCAAATCAGGCGCGCTAGCGGACAACTTTTCCGCCAACGGATGGCCCTCCGGAACCGCAAGCATGCAGGCCAGATCCACCGATCCAAAGACCTGAAAGTTGTCGCCCGGTGAGACGTCGTTGCAGATACCAAAATCAGCTTTCCCCGAGGCCACCACAGTCTTTGTCTCGTGGTGCTCTGCTTGGACTAAGCCAAAACTGAGATTGTCGACCTCAGCCCGCAAAGTTGCCAGCGCATCTGGCACCAAATGAAGATTTACCGACGGGATCGTGACCAAGCGTACTGTGCTGTTGCCATAGTTCCTGATCTGCCAAGCCCGGCGCTCGAGCTCTTCAGTCGTCATCAAGAATTGCTCAACATCGCGGAAGAATTGCTTGCCCTCGTAGGTTAGGATCAACTTGCCGCTCTGATTGTTGAATAGCGGAAATCCGACTTGATCCCGCAGCTGCGCCATCAAACGGCTGACGGTCGGTTGGGACGTGTTGAGATTGCGCGCTGCGGCCACGGTTGAACCCGTGCGGACAATGGCGGCAAAGGCTTCCACTTGTCGGTGTCGTATCATGCGGATTAGGCCATATCAGTTCTGAATACCGGCCACCATATTCGAGTTGGCTTAGTTGAGCAATTTTGGTGAATGGTCGATCGCATACCCTTGGACCTTAGAGACACGCATCGATGACTCCTGACAGCCTGAAATCATTCTTCCAGCCCTACCGCACAGCACTCGCTGACTTCGAACCCAAGGCAGTCAAAGCCGTAATGGAGGAGCTGTTTGCGCCGGATGCGACCTTTAAGGTTTTCCATCCGTTTGGCGAGCTTGCGGGGCCAGAAGCGTTCTTTGACCAGTGCCTGCTGCCGCTGCATCGAGCGATGCCGGATATGGAGCGGCGCGACATGATCGTGCTGGCCGGAACGACGGCTGAGGGATTGGACTGGATTGGCTGCATGGGGAACTACCTGGGCACCAATCTGGCACCGTTTTTGAACGTCCCGCCGACCGGCATCCTGACCCACATGCGCTATCACGAGTATTTCCACGTCAAAGATGGGAAGATCACCGAGGTGCAGGTGATTTGGGACGTGCCAGAGCTGATGATGCAGGCGAATGCTTGGCCGCTTGCGCCGCAACTGGGCGCTTTCCTATGCACCCCCGGCCCCCTCAGCGGTGACGGTTTGAGCGCTTCGGGTGATGGCCAAGCGGCGATCGACTTTGTGGTGAGCATGGAGACGGACCTGTGCCGTCACCCGGACAACCCCGACCCACGCGTGATGAAGCTGGAGAAGTACTGGCATCCGCGCATGAATTGGTACGGTCCTGCGGGGATCGGAACAGGACGCGGGATTGCGGGCTTCCGGCACTGGCATCAAATCCCGTTTCTGCGCGGCATGCCGAACCGGAAAGTGGACCCCACAGGCGACCGCGAAGCATCCGAAGAGATGTACGACCTGCATTCACACTACATCGCTCAAGGCGATTACGTCTGTGAGACCGGCTGGCCGAACATGCGGCTGACCGTTTCTCACGACGGTTGGCTGGGCATTGCGCCGTCCGGCACGAAGATCGAGATGCGCAGTCTGGACTTCTGGCGGATGGAAGCTGGCTTGATCCGCGAGAACTGGGTGCTGATCGACATGTTGGATATCTACCGGCAACTGGGCGTCGATGTGCTGGCGCGCTTGGCAGAGTTCAACAAGGCCCGGAATCTGGGCCGCATCGACCTGAGCGACGGCATGGAAATGGTCGAAAAACGGTCCTAACCGCGCCATCAAACGCCGGTTATCCCCCATTACGGGTCGCCAGCTCACAATTTTTGCATACGCATTCAAGAATCAGTTGCCAAGGCTCCAAACTCAAGTCTAGGCTTTTCCTAAGAACCCAAAGCGACGAGGCGACGCGCAAGCTATGGCTGAAATTCAGCTCCGTAACCTAAGCAAACGCTGGGGCACCTTTGTTGGTGTAAACAGTTTCAACCTGACCATTCCTGACCGGGAGTTTCTGGTCCTGCTTGGCCCGTCGGGTTGCGGCAAAACCACCACTATGCGGATGATTGCGGGTCTGGAAACGCCGACCGATGGCGAGATTATCGTGGACGGCAACCGGATCAATGAGCTTGAGCCCAAAGACCGCGACGTGGCGATGGTGTTCCAGAACTACGGCCTCTACCCCACAATGACGGTGCGTGAAAATATTCGGTTTCCGCTGAAAGTGCGCGGCGTTCCGCGGGACCAGCATGATGCGATGGTCCACCGGGCCGCGGAAATGGTGGAGTTGGGCGACTTACTCGATCGCTTGCCCAAGGAACTCTCGGGCGGGCAGCGCCAGCGTGTGGCTCTGGCGCGGGCAATTGTGCGCCAGCCGACCGTGTTTCTGATGGACGAACCCCTTTCCAACCTCGACGCCAAGCTGCGCGTTTCAACGCGTGCTCAAATCAAGAATTTGCAGCACGAGCTGGCCGTTACCACGATTTACGTGACTCACGATCAGATTGAAGCGATGACGCTGGCCGATCGTGTGGTGGTGATGAACCAAGGTGAGATCCAGCAAATCGGAACGCCAACGGATATCTATGACCACCCGGCGAACACCTTTGTTGCAGGGTTCATCGGCTCCCCCGCCATGAACCTTGTCACCGGCACAGTCAGCGGTGGTACCTTTACCGGGCCAAACATCTCTGTGGACGGTCTGGACGCTCCAGATGGCCCCGTGACGTTGGGTTTCCGGGCTGAAGACATCAAGGTCGTCAAAACCGGCGGCGACGCGAAAGCCACCGTCTACTCGATGGAGCTGCTGGGCGACGCCACGCAAATCTCGATCCGTGCCGATGGCGCGATCCTGAGTGGCAAGGCGCCCAAGGATTTTCGTGCTCAGATCGGTGATCCAATCGGGTTCAAGATCAAACCCGACGTTTGCCACCTGTTCGATGCAGAGACGGGCGAGCGGCTCTAAACACGTATTTCCTGCCCGGCGCGCGAACCCGCAGCGACAGGCAGATCACAGAATTCAGCCCGGCTTAGGGGGCGGACTGGATAGGGCGTCAGTACAGACGTGAGCGAGCGAATTGGCACTGTTCCAGTGCTTGGTTCGATCGTTTTGCGGCGCTGGCGCGCTTCACTAAAGGGAGATTGATGATGAAAATGACCCGTATTGCCCTTGCGGCAACCACCGCTGCGCTGTTCAGCGCATCCTACGCCAATGCCTGTGCTGTTGACGGCTCAGGCCTTTCCATCTTGTCCGCTGCTTTCCCAGCGGTTGAGGCTCTTCAGGACGAATCAGCAGCATGTGGTGCTGCAACGGAGCGTGACCAAGAGCACAAAGACAAGATCAACGCTGCACTCGCAGCTAACCCAGCCGTTTACAACGCTGTATTGGGTGCAAACAGCACCTTTACCGCAGCGAACAGTGAAGGCTTGGTTGCTACCATCACGAACGTCCCAGGCGTTGCTGATCTGCCAACCTCGATGAAGGTCGAGCAGGACGGTGAAGTTGTGGCGATTGCTGTTGGTGCAAACGCTCAGCACCTGATGGTTCGCGCTGACGTCCTCGAAGCAACTGGCATGGATATGCCAACCTCTTACGAAGAAGTCCTCGAACTTGCTGATGCTGCTAAGGCGGCTGGCCTGATGGACTACCCACTGACTGGCACGTACGCTGCTGGTTGGAACCTGGGCGAAGAGTTCGTGAACATGTGGCAGGCTACTGGTGAGTCAATGTTCGTAAACGGCACAGAAGCTAACATCGAGAACGCTGCGGGTGTCGCAACGCTCAACATGATGAAAGAGCTTTCTGCACGCATGAACCCAGACTTCCTGACCTTCAACTCAGACGCCGTTCAGGCACAGTTTGAGCAAGGTACAGCAGGCATCGCTAACCTTTGGGGCACACGTGCGCAAAAGGTTATCGACGGTGGGGCTGCACTGGGTGTTGAGGTTGTAATGGGCTCCGCACCAACACTGGGCGGCGGTTCTACACCGGCTTCCACACTGTGGTGGGACGGTTACTTCTTTGCGGCAAACCAGTCTGAAGAAGACCTGGCTCGTGCAGTTGCAATGGCGATTGATTCTGCTGACGCAGACATGCTCGCCAAAGGCGACAACATGTCTTTGTTCGTTTGGATGATGGACAGCTACGAAGCAACTCCTGCGGCTGCTGGTGTATTCGCAACCGCTGGTAACGGCGTTCCTGCTTACCCAATGTACTCGCACATGGGTAAGATGCACACGGCCCTGGGCGCTGAACTCCCTGAGTTCTTGAACGGTCAGGAAAGCGCTGAGCAAGCTCTCGCTGACGTCGTTGCTGCTTACAACGCAGCTTTGGCTGAATAAGCAGCGTCTGCTGTTTAGACTTTAGTTGGGGAGCGCTTCGGCGTTCCCCTTCCTTCTACGCCGGATTCAGCAGTCAAACCGCGGGAATGATGTCCGCAAAGCCTCTGTGCTGCCGAACAATCAGGTAGATCCAAACCATGCCCCATCGCGCCTTCTTCGCCTTTCTGATGCCCAGCCTGCTGGCCATGGTGCTGTTTATCCTGCTGCCGTTGGTCAGTGTTGGATACCAGTCCTTGTTCTCGCCACCGCGGGACATCGAAGTGCTGTCAGAAATCTGTTCGACGAACTTCCTGACGGGCGTGCGGAGCTGTGAGCAGACCGTTGCGATAGAAAAAGTCGAGGGCCCAAATATCTTCAGGGGCTTGGACTTTTTCTGTGGACGCTCTGTGCTCGCCTGCAACGAGTTGGCGACTGGATGGTCGGAAAACACCGAAGGTTTTGGGCATTTCTGGTCCAAAACGGTGCTGAACCTGCCGTTCTATAAAGCGATTGGCTTTACCCTTTTTTACACCATCATCACGACGCCGTTCATTCTGGTGCTCGGGCTGATTGTTGCACTGGTTGTCGATAACCTGTGGCGTCCGCTGCGCGGTGTGACGATCTTTGCCAGCCTGCTGCCCTTTATCGTGACGCCGCTGGTGGGGTCGCTGGTGCTGTTCTGGATGACGGACAACACGGGCGGCTTGCTGTACGCAATCACCAACGGCCTCGCTTTCTGGGCCGATGATTTCTCCCTACGAGCAAGCGCGCAGGCGACGTGGGCGGTGATCGCGGTCTATGGCGTTTGGCACGTCACGCCGTTTGCGTTTGTGGTTTTCTATGCAGGGCTTCAAACAGTCAGCAAGGATCAGATCGAGGCCGCCATGATCGACGGCGCACCCCGGATTGACCGTCTGCGCTACGTGATCCTGCCGCACCTGATGCCGCTGATCACCTTTGTGCTGCTGATCCACATCATGGACGCCTTCCGCGTGCTCGAACCAATCTTTGGCTTCCAAGCAGCTGCGAATGCGCAGAGCGTTTCGTATCTGATTTACGAGCACTTGGTGCTGCAAGCTGACAAGCGCTACGGCTCAGCGGCGGCAACCAGTGTTCTGACCATCCTGATGGTCTTTATCCTGCTGCTGCCCGTCCTAATCCGCACGTGGCGCGATTTCCGCGTTGCGGCACGATAGAGGGGGAGCATAAACAATGACACGCCAACATCCTATCGCTCTTCTGATCCTGATTTACAGCTTCGCCGCCCTGTGGGTGGTGATCGCAGCCTTTCCGTTCATTTGGACCACGTGGGGCAGTCTGAAGGTCGAGACCGACTTCTTTGGCCACTGGACGAAGAATTTGAGCGGCGTAGATACGCTACGCGAGTTCGGGGCTTACTTCACATCGCTGGGCTATGATTCCGCGTTTTCTGAAAAGAAGCAGTTCGGCCAAGCGGTCGGCAACACGATGGTCATTACCGTCTTCACGGTCGTAATCAGCCTGACGTTCGGCACCTTGGGCGGTTACGCGCTGGCTCGATCGACGGCACGCTACGCATTTGTGCTGTTGATCATCGCACTGATCTTTCGCGCCATGCCGCACATTACGCTGGTCAGCGGGTACATGGAGCCCCTGTTCAGTTGGGGCATCTGGGGCGAGACGTGGGTGGCCGTGATCGTGCTGGTCGCAATCAACCAGCCCTTTACCATCTGGATGATGCGCAGCTTCTTCATGAATGTTCCACGTGAGCTGGACGAAAGCGCCATGATCGATGGCTGTAACCGGCTGCAAGGCTTCTGGCACGTGATCATGCCCGTGATGTGGCCCGGAGTGATCACCACGGGCCTGTTCTCCTTCCTGCTCGCCTACAACGATTTCACGGTTACGAGCGCCCTGCTCAGTCAGCAGAATACCACGATGATCCCTCGGATCGCCGGCTTCCTGGGCTCGGCTCAGAATGACGGAGACCAGATGGCGGCGGTGGCGGCCGTTGTCACGGCAACGGCACCGCTGTTTGTTCTGATTATGATTTTCCAACGTCAGTTGGTCAGCGGTCTGACTGCTGGCGCTGTGAAAGGATAAGCGCGATGAAAGGTTCTCGACCCGAACAAGCCTATCTGACCAAAGACACCGACCTGTCGAAGACCGAAGAAACCCGCGCGGTGATCGAGGGCATGGTTGATGGCCTGAACGACCATCGCATCGACGATATCGGCGAGTTTTTCTCTCAGGGCTTCCGGTGGATGGGCAACCAAGGCTGCGGCACCAAAACCGGCCTACAGGAGTTTCAGGACAACTGGCAGCGCCCGTTCCAAGCTGCATTCAGCGACAAAACATGCATCGACGAAGCGCGCCTGTTCATGGGTGAATGGGCGGCGGCCTTTGGTCGGCAAGAAGCAACACACAGCGGCGAATTCCTAGGCATTGCGCCGACCGGGAAACGGATTGAAATCCGCTATATGGATTTCTGGAAAGTCCAAGACGGCAGGATCGTTGATAACTGGGTTAACGTCGATTTCGCCCACGTCGCAGCGCAGCTCGGTATCGATCTTTTCAACGGCGAAGGCTGGGAAGCCTACGACCGCGGGGACCGAGAGGCCCCTCGCCCTCAACCAGACAAAGAAACACCATGACAGTTCAATATCTCAAGCACGGCAAACCCGACGTAGAGCGCGCGGAAGACGACGCCAAAACCCGCGAGATCGTGGAAACAACACTCGCCGATATCAAGGCACGCGGTGATGTGGCTGTCCGGGAATTGTCGCAGAAGTTCGACGGCTATACGCCCGAGGCCTTTCGCCTGACGCAGACACAGATCGACGACCTGATCGCGCAATTGACCCCGCAGGAGCTGCACGACATCAAGTTCGCGCAGGAGCAGGTGCGCACCTTTGCCCAAGCGCAGCGCGCCAGCATGACCGATATTGAGGTCGAGACCATGCCAGGTGTTATTCTGGGTCATAAGAACATCCCCGTGCAGTCTGTGGGCTGCTACGTGCCGGGTGGTAAGTTCCCGATGGTAGCCTCTGCGCACATGTCCGTGGCAACGGCGAGTGTCGCTGGTGTGCCTAGGATCATCGCCTGTACCCCGCCGTTCAACGGCAAGCCAAACCCCGGTGTGATCGCAGCGATGCACTTGGGCGGTGCGCACGAGATTTACGTGTTGGGCGGCATCCAAGCCGTTGGCGCAATGGCGATTGGGACAGAAACGATTGAGCCTGTGCATATGCTGGTTGGCCCAGGCAACGCCTTTGTCGCTGAGGCTAAGCGCCAGTTGTTTGGGCGCGTGGGCATTGATCTGTTTGCTGGTCCGACCGAAACGATGGTCATCGCCGATGATACGGTTGATGCAGAAATCTGCGCGACCGACCTGCTGGGGCAAGCTGAACACGGTTACAACTCACCTGCTGTCCTGCTGACCAATTCGGAGAAGCTGGCACGCGAAACGCTGATGGAAATCGACCGTCTGCTCGAAATCCTGCCGACACGGGATACAGCGTCAGTCAGTTGGGCGGATTACGGCGAGGTTATCGTCTGTGACACCTATGACGAGATGCTCGCCGTCGCTAACGATATTGCTTCAGAGCACGTGCAGGTCATGACGGACCGCGACGACTGGTTCCTCGAGCACATGACTTGCTATGGCGCGCTGTTCCTTGGCCCACGGACCAACGTGTCCAACGGGGATAAAATCATCGGCACCAACCATACCCTGCCGACCAAGAAAGCAGGCCGCTATACCGGAGGTCTGTGGGTCGGGAAGTTCCTAAAGACTCACAGTTACCAGCGCATCCTGACTGACGAGGCCGCCACGCTGATCGGCGAATACGGCTCGCGGCTGTGCATCCTCGAAGGCTTTGTTGGCCATGCTGAGCAGTGCAACGTGCGTGTTCGCCGCTATGGCGGGGTCAACGTGCCCTATGGCGAGGCCGCGCCCTACCGGAACCGACAGGACTAACAGAGAGCCACAGATAGAAACGCAGAAATGGACCGCCACGCTCACCATAAAGCCCTGCTCGCCCCCTTGCGTGCGGCGCTCTACGATTTTTCGGAGAGTGGCGTCCGTGCGGCATTGGCGGAGGTGTGTGCGGATGATGCTGTATTTCGCTTGGCACACCCCTTGGGCGAGGTCCACGGCACCGATGCATTCTTCCAGACCGCCTTCGCGCCCTTGGTCAGCGCATGGCCGGATTTAGAGCGTCGGGACCATATCGTGATGGCCGGCACCGACGATCACGGCCACGATTGGGTCGGCTGTGGAGGCTATTATCTGGGCGTTGCGCTGGGTCCATGGCTGGATATTCCACCGACCGGGCACATCGTCCACATGCGCTTTCACGAGTTCTTCCGCTTTGTGGATGGCAAGGTGGTGGAGATGCAATCGCTCTGGGATATTCCAGAAGTCATGATGCAGGCCAAGGCTTGGCCCATGGCGCCGTCCCTTGGCCGCGAGTGGCACGTCCCCGGCCCGGCAACCCAAGACGGCATCATCACGAACTCCAGCGATGAATCTATCGGTGAGAAAACCAAACGCACCATCATTGAAATGCTGGAAAAGATGAAACGCCACCCCGGCATGGGCGGCCCCTCTGTGATGGAAATGGACCGCTATTGGCACCCGAAAATGAGCTGGTATGGCCCCAGCGGCATCGGCTCTGGTCGCGGCATTTCCGGTTTTCGCCACTGGCACCAAATTCCATTTCTCAACGCCATGCCCGATCGTGGGAAAGAGCGGGCGTCCCTGACCTATCATTTCTTTGGCGAGCAGAACTACGCTGCCGTGACGGGTTGGCCGAACATGATCCAAACCGTCTCAGATGACGGTTGGATGGGTATCGCGCCAGCCGGACGGAAAATCACCATGAAGTCGCTGGACTTCTGGCGGATCGAAAACGGGTTGATCCGTGAAAACTGGGTCATGGTCGACGTGCTGGAAGCCTTTCATCAGCTGGGCGTTGATGTGCTTGCGCGTCTTGCGGAATTCAACAAAGCCCGAAATCTTGGCCGCGTTGATCTGCCCACGGGCATGGAGGCCTAGGCGGATGTCGGAAAAGGTCACAGCCCTGCAAGTCGCCCAGCGCGCCGGTGTCTCACAGTCCGCTGTCAGCCGCGTCTTCACGCCCGGCGCGTCAGTGTCGGAGAAGATGGCAACCAAAGTGCGAGAGGCTGCCGAGGAATTGGGCTACCGACCCAACATTCTGGCGCGTGCCATGGTCTCTGGCCGCAGTCGCATTGTCGGCTTCGTGGTCGCGTATCTGGACAACTACTTCTACCCCGAAGCGATTGAAAAGCTCTCCAACGCCATGCAGGCCGAGGGCTATCACGTCCTCATGTTCATGGCCTCGCAGACGACAGGTAACATTGACGACGTGGTGGATGAAATTCTCGACTATCAGATCGACGGGCTGATCTTCGCCTCTGTCGCGCTGTCTTCCACCATCGTTGCACGCTGTCAGGCTGCGGGCGTGCCGATGATCCTGTTTAATCGGCGACAGGATATGGAGGGCGTGAGCTCGATCACATCCGACAATTTCGCCGGGGGCCGCAAAGTTGGGGAGTACCTCATCAACTGTGGTCACCGTCGCATTGGCTATATCGCTGGCTGGGAGGGTGCATCGACTCAGCGCGATCGAGAGGCCGGCTTGATGGCGGCCCTGACCGGGCACGACATTCCGCTGTTTGCCCGTGAAGTTGGAAATTTCCGCAAAGAAGGCGCGATCGAAGCCGCGCGCGCGATGTTTGATGTACCTGTGAACGAGCGCCCAGATGCTGTCTTTGTCGCCAACGATCATATGGCGTTCTTCGTGCTGGACGTTCTGCGGTATGAGCTGGGCTTGAAGGTTCCTGATGACGTTGCAATCAT
>CBFIEF010000011.1:0-86235 GCA_965661545.1 Alphaproteobacteria bacterium
AGCTGTTTCCGCGTCGGCCAGTAGGCAGACCGGGAAAGAAAGGAAAGGCACACCATGAACTGCGCTGCTCTCCTGCTTGCTGCTGGGTCGGGAACGCGGTTCAGTGCCGAACAGCCCAAGGTTCTTGCCCCGCTGAATGGGCGGCGCGTTGTGTCTTGGGCACTGGATGCCTTGGTCGCTTCGGATTCGATTCATCACGTCGTCATTATGGTGTCGGAAGACACGATGGACGCTGTTGCTGACTTGGTCGAAACGCTGGAAACCGACAAAATTCTCGATATCGTGCTGGGCGGAGCGGAACGCCAAGAGACGGTCTATCGCGGCTTAGAACATCTCAGCGGCGAAGAAGCACCAGATTTCGTGCTGATCCATGATGCTGCTCGCCCCGGCTTGTTGACCAGCGACGTTAATCGCATGGTTCAGCGGCTGGTCAGGATGGAGACAAAGGGCCTGACAGCGGGTTTGCCAGCATCTGATACTCTTGTCCGCCTTGACCGCACGTCATCCTACCTCAGCGTGATCGAGCGCTCTGAAGTCTACCGCATCCAAACGCCCCAAGGCTTCCCCTTCGCCGCCATCCTCGCCGCGCACCAAGCGCTAGAAGAGACGATCTTCACCTGCGATGCGACACTGTATCAGGAGCACGGCGGGCACGCGGAAATCATCACCCTGCCCCACCCAGACCGGCTGATGAAACTCACTTACAGCGATGATCTGGATGCCCTAGCGAACGTCCTCGATCGCCGCCCCGCGCAGGATGTGCTGGAGCCGCGGATGGGAACGGGTTTTGACGTTCATGCTTTTGGCGATCCGGGCACTGATGGCGCACTGATCCTCTGCGGGGTCGAGTTGCCCGGTGAGCGGCCACTGAAGGGGCACTCAGACGCCGATGTTGGCCTGCACACGATTACTGATGCGGTTTACGGCGCGCTGGCAGATGGTGACATCGGCCACCACTTTCCGCCTTCTGACCCGCAATGGAAGGGCGCTGCGAGTCCACAGTTCCTCGAACACGCTACCGAGTGCGTGCGAGAGCGCGGCGGACGGATTGCGCATGTTGACCTGACGCTGATCTGCGAAGCGCCTAAGATTGGCCCGCACCGCGACGCCATGCGCGCGCGGGTTGCGGAGATCATGGAGCTGCCGCTATCGCGGGTTTCGGTCAAGGCGACAACCACGGAAAAACTCGGCTTTACGGGGCGCGGTGAGGGTATCGCAGCGCAAGCTGTGGTGACGGTCATGCTGCCCGGAGACGAGCTGTGAGCACCAACAGCACCCGCGCACGCTCGGTCATCGAGCGATTGAGCATCCGTGGATGGCGGTTGGCGCTGGCGGAGAGCTGCACAGGCGGGTTGATTTCGGCGACGATTACCAGCGAATCTGGCGCATCCAGCATCCTAGAAGCGTCGATCACCGCCTACGCCAACGAGGCCAAAGAAGCGCTGCTGGGCGTTCCGAAACAAATGATGATCGACCATGGCGCGGTTTCCGCCCAAGTCGCCCTGCACATGGCCCAAGCCGCTCAGCGCGCTGCGGCGTCAGACGTGGGTTTGGGGGTTACGGGCGTTGCCGGGCCAGGCGGAGGCACAGTGGATAAGCCGGTGGGTCGGATCTACCTTGCCGTCACCAGCCCCAACGGTGAGCTTTCAACCGAGTTTAACTTCACAGGCGATCGTGACGCCGTGCGGGATCAGACCGTTACTGCTGCGCTCGATGCATTGTTGACAGTGGCCGAAGGCGCAGACGGATCGCCATAGCGTTGATAGGCGCGCTTCTCGAACGCCCCAATCAGGCGTTTCTGAGCTTCTTCAAAAAACGGTTCGAGCAAACGTTGCAGCAAAGCGCTGCGGAAGGCGAAATCCACGTGAATGTGGATTTCCGTGCTCTTGCCATCATCAGCCAACCGAAACCGCCAGTTGTTCGTCATATGCTTGAATGGGCCTTCGACCAGCGCTGTGTCGATGGCAAGAGCGTCGCGGTCGAGCGCGACGCGAGAGGTAAACCGCTCACGCACCATTTTGAAACCAATGACCAGATCCGCAACGATGTGCGTGTCCGACTGCGCCCGAACCCGACTGGCGACACACCAAGGCAGAAATTCAGGGTAGGCGGCAACATCCACCACGAGATCGAACATTTGTTCGGGTAGAAACGGAACTATTCGAGTTTGCTTAACAACTGGCATACCCTGCACCTATGACTACGCCTTGGCGAATACAAGACCTGATTGGTTGCTGCGCGCTTTTGACTGCTGTGCTTGCGACGCCGACCCCACGGGCGCAGGCACTCGAAGTGCTGGGCGGGCCAGAGCCACAACCGCTGTTGCTGGCCGACCGTGAAGCCGACCTGACACCCGTTGCTGCGTCCTTGGGGCGTATGGTGTTCGAAACCAGTGACGACGGCAAGACCATCCAGCGTGTGGTCACAGCTACGCTTATCGGTCCAGATTTACTGCTAACAACGTCGCATGTGTTCTACGACACGCGCCAAAGGCCTCACCTTCAGCGTGAAGGTCAGCGCGCGAAAATGCGCACTTCTTGCGAAATTCAGCATGAAACGCGCGATTTTCGCGCAGTCACCTGCGCCAACATGCGCTTTCTGCCAGCCTTTGCCAGAAACGCAGCAGATACCGGCGAACGCGCTGTGCGCGACTGCCTGCACTTCGCAGCATATCCCGGCGCGGACGGACTGGCGCAAGAAACCGTGTGCCGCCTTGCTCGTCCTGCCCTCGTGCCAAGCCCAGCGCTGGCCATTGGTCAGACAGACCCCGCTGAACCCGCTCTGGTCCCCTTCATGGCCCGCAGGGCGCTGGATACTGGCGACGAACGGTGGGACGCTGTGGTGGGCGACGAATGCCGATTGGTGGAGGACCGCTCCCTGCTGCGTCCCGGTTCCTTTGCCGGGCCATCGGGGAACGCATTGCGGCACTATTGCGCAATCTGGTCAGGCGGCTCCGGCGCGCCCGTCCTGCAACTCGACTCAACCGGTCAGTTTCGCATCGTTGGGGTTCATTTGGGTGAGCGCTACGCCGCCAAAGACATCATTCGCCGGATCGGCGAGCGCCAGTTCATCGCACCGCACCAGTTCAAAGGGCGTAACGCCAACGTTGCCGTCAGTGGAGATCGGATTGGGGAGCTGATCGACGCGCTGTCCGCGCTACGCTGATTTGGCTCGCGCTGCCCGCAGCCGCGCAAAGTCTTCACCCGCATGATAGGACGAACGCGTCAGCGGCGTCGCTGAAACCATCAGAAAGCCCTTCCCGTAGGCCATCGCCTCGTATTCCTTAAAGGCGTCGGGCGTAATGAACTCGGCAACTGCATGGTGTTTGGGCGTGGGCTGCAGGTATTGGCCGATGGTCAAGAAATCTACCTCAGCAGCCCGCAAATCGTCCATCACCTGCGCGACTTCCTGCGTTCGCTCACCCAAGCCAACCATGATGCCGGACTTGGTGAAAGCTTGCGGATCCCGTTCCTTGACGTTTGCCAGTAAGCGCAGGGATTCGAAGTACCGCGCACCGGGGCGAACTTCGGAATACAGCCCCGGCACCGTTTCAAGATTGTGATTGAACACGTCCGGTTTTGCGTCCGCGACGGCTTTCCACGCATCCCGCTTGCGCAGGAAATCTGGGGTCAGCACTTCGATGGTCGTGGTCGGTGAAGCCTGCCGGATCGCGTTGATCGTATCGGCAAAGTGTCCCGCACCGCCGTCGTCGAGATCATCCCGGTCAACAGACGTAATCACCACGTGGCTCAGGCCCATTTCCTTAACCGCTTGAGCCACGTTGGTCGGCTCAAATGGATTGAGCGCGCCCGGCTTGCCCGTCGTGACATTGCAGAACGTGCAAGCCCGCGTGCAAACCTCGCCCATAATCATCATGGTCGCGTGTTTCTTGGACCAGCATTCGCCGATATTGGGACAGCTCGCCTCCTCACACACCGTCGTCAGGGACAAGGACCGCATCAAGTCGCGGGTTTCCTTGTAGCCTTCCGAGGTGGGAGCCTTCACCCGGATCCAATCCGGCTTTTTTGGCTGTGGCGCACTGTCGGGACGGTGCGCTTTCTCCGGGTGGCGAAGCTGATCTGTCATGGGCTTTCCTAGAAGTGAACCGCCTTGTCGTAAGCATCCAAAACCGACTCATGCATCATCTCAGAGAGCGTTGGGTGTGGGAACACCGTGTGCATTAAGTCTTGTTCTGTCGTTTCCAATGACTTGGCTATGCCAAAGCCCTGAATCAACTCCGTCACTTCGGCACCAATCATGTGCGCACCGAGCAGCTCACCGGTTTTGTCGTCAAAAACGGTTTTGACCAGCCCTTCTGGCTCGCCCAAGGCAATCGCTTTGCCATTACCAACAAAGGGGAAGCGACCGACGCGAACTTTGTGGCCTGCTTCCTTGGCTTGCGCCTCGGTAAAGCCAACGGACGCGACTTGTGGACGGGCATAGGTACAGCCCGGCACGCCGGTGGTATCCAACGGATGAACCCCCTCAACGCCCGCGATCTTCTCAACCGCGATGATGCCTTCGTGGGAAGCCTTGTGCGCCAACCATGGCGGACCCGTCAGGTCGCCAATCGCCCAAACACCGGGCTCGCCGGTTTGGCCGTAAGGGTCGGTATTGATGTGGCTTCGGTCAACTTTGACCTTTGTCCCCTCAAGCCCGATGTCCTCGACATTGCCCACGATGCCAACAGCGGAAATTAGCAGATCGACCGTCATTTGCTGGGTCTTGCCATCAGCGGTTTCAATCGTTGCGGTAAGGGAGTCCTTTGCCTTTGTCACGCCTGTAACTTTGGCTGAGGTCATGATCTTGATACCAGCCTTCACGAACGCCTTGTGCGCCAGTGCGCTGATCTCTTCGTCTTCGGCAGACAGGATGCGATCGACAACCTCAACCACCGTGACATCCACGCCTAAATCATTGTAAAAGCTAGCGAATTCAATACCAATAGCGCCAGAACCAACCACCAGCATCGACTTCGGCAGGCTCTCCGGCACCATCGCTTCGCGGTAAGTCCAGATGAGTTTTCCGTCTGGCTCCAGACCCGGCAAAACCCGCGCCCGTGCGCCGGTGGCAAGCAGGGTGTTCTTCGCCGTCAAAACGGACTTCTTGCCGTCCTTGTCGGTGACTTCAACTTTGCCCTTACCAGCGAGTTTACCGCTGCCTTCGATCACTGGCACCTTGTTCTTCTTGAGCAGGAAACCGACGCCTTGGGTCAATTGCTTTGCCACACCGCGCGAGCGCTGAACAATCTTGTCCAGATCAAAGCTCACGTTGCCAACGGACCAGCCGTAAGCCTCAGCATTCTGAATCAAGTGCCCCACTTCCGCCGAGCGCAGCAGCGCCTTGGTCGGAATACAGCCCCAGTTCAAGCAAATGCCGCCCAGATGCTCACGCTCAACCACGCAAGCCTTGAGACCCAGCTGCGCCGCACGGATTGCCGCGACGTAACCACCGGGACCGCCACCAATTACGACGAGATCATAGGATGTATCAGCCATTGTTTTTGCAGTCCCCTAGAGCAGCATCGAAAGTGGGTTTTCCAGACGCTTCTGGAAAGCATTGAGCCAGCGCGCGCCAACTGCACCGTCCACCACGCGGTGGTCACAGGACAGGGTCGCCGACATTACCGTGGCAATGGCAAGCTCGTCGCCAGCTTCAGTGGTCCGAACAACGGGTCGCTTCTCACCCTTGCCCACAGCCAAAATCGCGCCGTGTGGTGGGTTAATCACTGCTGCGAACTCACGAACGCCAAACATGCCGAGGTTGGAAATTGAGAACGTTCCACCCTGATATTCATGGGGCTTCAGCTTGCCTTCACGAGCGCGGGTCGCAAGATCGATCATTTCCGCGCTGATGGTCGACAGCGACTTGGACTGTGCGTCTCGGATTACCGGAGTAATCAAACCGCCATCGGTCGCAACAGCTACAGCAACATCCGCAGACTGGTACTTGAGGATCGCATCCCCTGCCCAGCTTGCATTGGTATCTGGTTCGTCGATCAACGCCTTTGCCGATGCAAGGATGATCATGTCGTTGACCGAGATTTTCACGCCCTCTGGCACCGCCGCATTCACCTGCTTCCGCATGGCGAGCAGGGCGTCGAGTTCGATATCTACGGTCAGATAGAAATGCGGCACGGTCTGCTTAGCTTCAACCAAGCGCCGAGCAATGGTTTTCCGCATGCCGGATGCCGGAATTTCTTCGTACACCATATCCAACTGGCCCGCGATCTTGCGCGGATCTGGCCCCGTACCAATCGCCATCGGCGCGCCACCAGAAGACGCAGGCTTTGCGGCCCCAGCACTGGCTTTACCCGTGCCAGAAGCAATCGCCGCTTCAACGTCACGCTTTACCACACGGCCATTGGGCCCCGTGCCAGAAAGCGCGCTGAGCTCGATCCCGTTCTGACCGGCAATCCGGCGGGCCAAAGGCGAAGAAAACACGCGCTCACCCTCTGACGATGCGGCAACGGGTGCAGCAACAGCGGCAGCAACAGGAGCGGCTTCAGGGGCTTTTTCTGACTCAAGAGTAGGAGCCGCAGCAATTGCAGGAGTGGGCGCAGGAGCGCCGCCGCTGCCAGCCTCGACAGACGCAGGGTCTTCACCCTCTTCTGCCAAAACGGCAATGACCGCGTTTACCGCAACGCCTTCTGTGCCTTCAGCCACCAAAATCTTAGCGATAACGCCTTCGTCGACAGCTTCGACTTCCATCGTTGCTTTGTCGGTTTCGATCTCGGCAATAACATCGCCGCTAGAGACTTGATCGCCTTCCTTAACCAGCCATTTGGCTAAGTTGCCTTCCTCCATCGTCGGGGAAAGCGCAGGCATGAGAATATCGACTGACATGGTGCTTAAGCCTCCGTGTACGTCACAGCACGAGCAGCGGCGACAATGTCATCCGGCCCGGGCAGCATGAGCTGTTCGAGGTTTGCAGCGTATGGCATTGGAACGTCTTTCGCGCACACGCGCGCGACTGGTGCGTCGAGGTAGTCAAACGCCTGCTCCATCACTCGCATAGCGATTTCCGCGCCGACACCAGACTGGCCCCAGCCTTCTTCCGCCGTAACCAGCCGGTTTGTCTTGCGCACAGACTCCAAGATTGTCGCTGTGTCCAACGGGCGAATGGTACGCAGGTCGATGACCTCCGCAGAAATCCCCTGCTCTTCCAACATCTTAGCCGCTTCGAGTGCTTTACCAACCATGATCGAAAACGCCGTAATCGTCACGTCTGTTCCGGCGCGAACCACCTTGGCTTTGCCGATTGGAACCGTCCAATCGTCCGTGTCTGGCACGTCAAACTTCTGGCCGTACAACAGTTCGTTTTCGAGGAAGATAATCGGGTTTGGATCGCGAATGGCGGACTTCAACAAGCCCTTGGCGTCCGCTGCAGAATAGGGGGAAACCACCTTCAAACCCGGAATGTGGGAATACCACGCCGCATAGCACTGCGAGTGCTGAGCCGCCACACGGGCCGCGGCGCCGTTTGGTCCACGGAACACCATTGGTGACTGAATAGCACCGCCGGACATGTAGAGCGTCTTGGCCGCTGAGTTGATGATGTGATCAATCGCCTGCATGGCGAAGTTGAAGGTCATGAATTCGACGATTGGCCGCAGCCCAGCCATCGCCGCACCGGTGCCAATGCCGGCAAAACCATATTCGGTGATCGGCGTATCAATCACCCTGCGCGCACCAAACTCGTCCAGCAAGCCTTGGCTCACCTTGTACGCGCCCTGATATTCAGCGACTTCTTCACCCATCAGGAACACGCGATCATCGCCGCGCATTTCTTCGGCCATAGCATCCCGCAAAGCTTCGCGCACAGTGGTCTCGACCATCGCGCCGTCCCATTCCGGCTCTGGCTGCGCAACCTCAACCGGCGCTTTTGCCGCCGCAGGAACACTCGCAGGCGCTTCCACCACCACTGGCTCAGCCGGTGTCGGCGCTGGCGTGGGTGCAGTGGGGGCAGTGGGCGCTTTGGCGGTTGCGGAGGAGGCGTCCTCGCCTTCTTCGGCCAGAACGGCGATCACGGCATTCACCGCGACCCCTTCTGTGCCTTCGGCAACCATTAACTTGGCAACCACACCTTCATCGACCGCTTCGACTTCCATCGTCGCTTTATCGGTTTCGATTTCTGCGATGATGTCACCGCTAGAAACCGTATCGCCCTCTTTGACCAGCCATTTGGCCAACGTGCCCTCTTCCATCGTAGGCGACAGGGCTGGCATCAGAATATCAATACTCATGGTCGTGATTTTCCTGTCTTACGCTTCGAGATAAACGTCGGTGTAAAGTTCTTCAGGCGCTGGCTCTGGCGAGGCCTGGGAGAAGTCGGCAGACTTGGCGACAATGGCTTTAACGTCCTTGTCGATTGCCTTCAGCCCCGCTTCATCAATCACGCCACCCTCAAGCAGTCTTTCACGCAGACGCTCGATCGGGTCTTGCTCAGTCCGGTACTTCTGGACTTCTTCTTTGGTGCGATATTTGGCTGGGTCAGACATGGAATGCCCCCGGTAGCGATAGGTCATCGCTTCCAGCACGAACGGGCCTTTGCCAGAGCGGACGTGCTTTACGGCCTTCGCCGCTTCGGTCGCCATGGCTTCCACGTCCATGCCATCAACCCGCGCGCCGGGGATGCCGTAAGGCTTGCCACGGGCCGCATAGTCGGTGATCGCCGCAGCGCGCTCGTTCGATGTTCCCATCGCGTAGCGGTTGTTTTCGCAGACAAACAGGATTGGCAGCTGCCAGAGCGCCGCCATGTTCATGGTTTCCGCCACCTGCCCCTGATTGGCAGCGCCGTCACCGTAATAAGCAACCGAAATGCCGCCATCGTCGTTGTATTTGTGCGCAAAGGCCAAGCCAGCGCCCAGCGAGACTTGCGCGGCAACGATGCCATGACCGCCAAAGAAGCGCTTTTCGGTGGAGAACATGTGCATCGAGCCGCCCTTCCCCTTGGAATAACCGCCCGAGCGTCCCGTCAGTTCCGCCATCACGCCATCCGGGTCCATACCCGTCGCCAACATGTGACCATGGTCGCGGTAGCCCGTGATTACGCTGTCTTTACCGGTCTCCAGCTCATGCTGAATCCCCACAACAACTGCTTCCTGCCCGATGTAGAGGTGACAGAAGCCGCCGATGAGCCCCATGCCATAGAGCTGTCCGGCCTTTTCTTCGAAACGGCGGATGAGCAGCATGTCTTCATAGAATTTCGTGAGCTGCGCGTCGTCAAACTGCTTGTTTGATGCGCGTTTCGCGGATTTTCGCGCTGTTGTCGCCATGTCTTCGCCTCTGCGGGAGTGGAATCGCTTAGTGAGAGGCTAAAATACGCTTTTTTGGGACTAATACAATGGCATCTAATTTACTGATATAAAGTCATTTTTTTATGTTTAACTATATAAAGGTTAATTGTCCTGCTTGTGGAGAATAATCATCTCATCCTCGCGAACGTAACCCAGCTCAATCCGTGCCCGCTCTTCGAGCATATCAATGTTGATGGGCGTATCGTTCAGCAGTTCGACATCACGCTCCAAAGCCACCTTCTCGACTTCCAGGTCAGCAAGGATTGTAGTCGCATCGTTCAGTTCACGCTTGATCGCCATAAACGCGAGCAATCCACGTTCGCCGGTGACAAGATGGAAGATGAAGTAAAGAGCCGTTGCCGTAAAAATGGCGACGGGCAAATAAGTGCGTGCAATTTGTGCGAGACGTAGAGCGAGCATGAGCAGTCTTTAAAATAAGTGAGCGGACTTCGGAAAAGCCCTTTAAATACGGGGTTTATGCCTTAATTTTGCGCATAATATAGCCTAGCCGTTGCGGTATGGCGACCCCTCACGTAGGTCAATCATTATGAAGACCGAACATGCCCCTTTGAATGCGCCGTTGCAGGACGCCCTGAAAGCCCTCGGCTGGCAGGACCGCGTGCTGCTGGCGCCCATGTCTGGCGTGACCGACCGCCCCTTCCGCGATTACATCCGTAATCTCGGCCAAGGGCAGGTTGTGACGGAAATGATCGCTTCCGAAGCGGCGATTCGGCAGGTCAAAGACAGCCGCAAACTCAATCAAGCCATTGATGATGAGCCCGGAATCATTGTTCAGCTCGCCGGGACAGAGCCAGAATTGATAGCCGAAGCAGCACGGATTATGGAGGGCCGCGGCGCTCACACCATCGATTTGAACTTCGGATGCCCGGCGCGCAAGGTCGTCACAAAGGCCAGTGGTTCCGCCCTGATGCGGGACGAGAGCCTGTGCGCGGACATCTTTGAGACTGTTCGTGCGGCGATTTCAGTACCTTTGACCGTGAAGATGCGACTGGGGTGGGACGACCGTACCTTTAACGCGCCAAAACTGGCCAAAATGGCTGAAGAAACGGGAATTAACGGAATTACGGTTCACGGTCGTACCCGCTGCCAATTTTATAAGGGCGAAGCAGACTGGGCGAAGGTCGGTGAAGTCTGCCGCGCAACATCCCTACCTCTGCTGGTCAATGGCGATATTTGCAGCCTTGAGAACGCCGACGCGGCCTTGGCCCACTCTGGCGCCGTTGGCGTGATGATTGGGCGCGCAGCACAAGATCAGCCTTGGCTGCTGGATCAAGCCGTTGATCATCTCGCGGGCCGCACCCCTCGGGGCATGCCCAGTGCAGCAGAGCGGGAAGCGGGTTTGTTTGACTTGCTCGACCGCATGCTCGCCTACCACGGCACCGCACACGGCCTGCGACAGGCTCGAAAGCACGTTTCTTCAGCGCTGGTCGGCATCGATGGCGCGGGCGCTTTTCGGAAAGCGGCCAACACCACGGATGACCATTCTGTCATGTTCGCGGTCATAAAGGACTTTTACGCTCAGGCAGCATCGTCTGAGCAGGCAACCTCAAAGTCAGAGATGGCTTTAGCAGCATGACCGAGACATGAAACTCACATCTGACATTATTCTTGAGGGCTTGCCCCATCCCATTCTGGTCCTCGACGGCGACGACCAGATCACATTTGCAAATCCTGCCGGTGAAGACCTGCTTCAACTCTCAATGGATACGCTGCAAGGCACCAAACTGACGGACTACGTGCCTGAAGATAATCCGCTGATCAGCCTCATTTCCTTGGCGCGCAGTCGTCGAAACTCAGCCAGCGACTTCGACATCCGCCTCGAAAGCCCTCGCATCGGCGAACGCAGCGTGACTGCACACGTCTCCCCACTGGCCATAGGCGGCGCAGGGACGTACAGCGGCGCCGTGGTTATCAGCCTACTACCGCGCGGTATGTCCGACGCATTGGACCAGCAATTGACCAACATGAACGCTGGGCGGTCTATGTCGTCGATGGGGTCGATGCTGGCGCATGAAATCAAGAACCCACTGGCGGGGATGAAGGGCGCGGCGCAGCTGCTGTCGCTGAGCATCGAAGACGAGGAGGACCGCCAGCTAACAGCGCTGATCGAAGAGGAAACTGACCGCATTGCGAGTTTAATCGAGCGGATGGAGTCCTTTGGCAACTTTGAGAGCAGCGTGGCTGAGCCAGTGAACATTCATGAAGTGCTCAATCACGCTCTGCAGCTCGCAGAAAACAGTTTTGGCTCTGGCGTAACCTTCCATCAGGATTTTGATCCATCCCTACCCGACGTTGCAGGACACAAAGATTCGCTGATCCAAGTCGTCTTGAACCTGATTAAAAATGCTTGCGAAGCGGCGCCCGATGACCGTGGCGAAGTCACCTTGTCCACGCGCTACCGCTTAGGGACTCGGATCGCGCCTGCAGGATCCGGTGAGCGCGTCGAATTGCCGCTTCATGTCATGATCACTGACAACGGCCCCGGCATCCCCGACACACTCGGCGATGCCGTCTTTGACCCCTTCGTGACCAGCAACAAAGCCAAGGGAACGGGGCTGGGCCTGGCTTTGGTTTCCAAGCTCACCGACGATATGGGCGGCTTCGTCGACTTTGAATCTGAGCCGGGCAAAACAGTTTTTCGCCTGCAATTGCCCATGTATTGAGCATTTAGCCTTTTCGCTTTGGTGGAATCAGGCTAGATGCTTAAATATGATGCAATCAAACGCGACAATTCTAATTGCGGACGATGATCGTGCGATCCGAGCGGTGCTGTCACGCGCCCTCGGTCGTGTGGGTCATCGGGTCCGTGCAACGGGGAACGCCTCAACACTCTGGCAGTGGGTCCAAGCGGGGGATGGCGATATCGTCATCACCGATGTCCATATGCCGGATGGAGACGGGCTAGAGCTGGTCCCGCGCATTCGTGCGCTGCGACCAGACATGGCGGTGATCGTCATGTCCGCCCAGAACACGCTTCTCACCGCCGTCAAGGCAACGGACCGAGGAGCGTTTGAATACCTGCCCAAGCCCTTTGATCTGACGGAACTGCTGAACGCCGTTGAACGCGGTTTGGCGCAACCTACCCAGCGCGCAACAGCCGCCAAGGAGCAGAAAGAGCGCGATCAAAACCGGGAAGAAACCCGCCTTGACCGCCTGCCGCTCATTGGCCGGTCTGCGGCGATGCAGGATATTTACCGCGTCATCGCACGGCTGGTGAAAACCGACCTGACAGCCCTGATTACCGGCGAGAGCGGTACGGGCAAGGAGCTGATTGCTCGCGCTCTGCATGACTTTTCACGCCGCAGAGAAGCACCCTTTGTCGCCGTCAATATGGCCGCGATCCCAAAAGAGCTGATTGAGAGTGAACTGTTCGGACATGAGAAAGGCGCCTTTACGGGCGCGAATTCTCGGTTTGACGGTAAATTCAGCCAAGCGCAGTACGGCACGCTGTTCCTCGATGAAATCGGCGACATGCCGCTGGAAGCCCAGACGCGGCTTTTGCGCGTGCTGCAAGAAGGCGAATACACCCGCATCGGCGGCAGCCAGAAAATGCGCGCCGATGTTCGGATTGTCGCCGCGACCCACCGCGACCTGAGCGCGGCAGTGCAAGCTGGATTGTTTCGAGAAGACTTGTTCTACCGGATCAACGTCGTCCCTTTGCGCGTTCCACCTTTGCGGGAGCGCTTGGACGATATCCCAGATTTGGTGAGGCACTTTGTGGACATGAATGCCTCCCAAGGTTTGCCCGGGAAGAGCTTTGCCGCTGAAGCCTTAGACGCGCTGAAGAAGCACTCTTGGCCCGGAAACGTGCGGGAGCTGGAGAACAACGTACGCCGCATTTGCGCACTCTATAGCCAGAATGAAATCGACTCAGACGTGATCGAGAAGGAGCTCGCAGGCTCTTTAACCGGTCAGAACGAGACGGCCCATGCCTCCCTCAGATCAGCTGTAGACCAGCACCTTCGTGCCTTCTTTTCGGCACACACCCATGGTCTACCGTCAGCAGGTCTGTACAATCGGGTGCTGAAAGAAATCGAAAAACCCTTGATTGAGCAGACATTGGATGCGACGCGTGGGAACCAAATTCGTGCAGCAGAAGTCCTGGGCTTGAACCGAAACACGCTTCGGAAGAAAATACGGGATCTTGATATCGAAGTCGTCCGAGGTCTCCGCAGGCCCGACGAACCGGTTTAACCAGAGCGTCCGGAGGCGCTTCCGAGCTGTCTATGAGTGACGCATCTATACCAACGCTGATATTACCCGAAAAGGACGCGACCGCGTTCAAAGCCGACGACGATCGCGCAATGCCGAACATCGGCAGAAACCGCACGCTGGCTTTGTTTGTTGGCGCGTTGACGGTTGTATCTTTGGTGGTTCTGGGCTGGACCGGCTTTGAGTTGTGGCGCGGCTTCTCCCCCACTCGTCCGCTTGGGCGCATTGTTTCGCTGCTGTGGTTTGACCTGATCCTGCTGGTTGCCTTGGGCACGTTTATTACGGTTCAGGGGTTTTATGCCTGGGTCGATATTCGGGACCGGCTTTCTGGCACACAGGTTTACCGGCGCGTTGTCCTTTTTCTGATCGTGGTTTCGAGCCTGCCTACTCTGCTGATTTCATTAGTGGCAGTGCTGGTGCTGGGGTTCGGCATTCAAACGTGGTTTGGCGGTGCGGTAAGCGATGCGGTCAACAGCTCTCGCGAGGTGGCGCAAGCCTATCTGGGCGAGCATCGAGCGCGCCTGAACTTCCAAGCCTCTCGCGTCGCCGAAGATATCGAGCGGCTGAATGAAGGCGCCTCCGATCTCGCGCAAGTGCAGCAAATCATCTACCGCTCTGCCGGAATCCGCCGCCTGTCTGGCGCGAGTGTTGTCCGGCGCGACGGGACGATTTTGACCTCGGCGCAAGGCGTTGCTGAAGTTGGAGTGCTGAACATCCCGGAAGACGCCTTCGACCTCGCCAATGACTTGCTGCCGCAAGGTGCACGGCTAGATAACCGCGGCGTCGAGATTTCGCTTCCCGACGATGACGTGCTGTCGATGCTCATCGCAATTGAGAATGTGTTTCTTACAGACACCTATCTCGTGGCGTCAGTTGATGTTGATGACGCGGTGGTTGAGCGCGTCGATACGGCCAATGAAGCGGCTGACAGCTATACCAATATGGCGCGTGCCGCCGAGCAGTACCGGCTGATTTTTGCACTGCTGTTCTTTGTGGTGGCGCTGCTGCTGGTGATTATTGCCGGAATGGCTGGCCTTCGCTTTGCCCTGTGGCTGACAACGCCGATTCTAGAGCTAACGCGGGCCGCCGATCGGCTTGGCTCGGGCGATTTGTCAACGCGTGTCACCGTTTCTCAGCAGGCCGAGGGCGACGAGCTTTTGACCCTGTCTCGCACGTTTAACGGCATGGCGAACCAAATTGAAGCGCAGCAAGTGGCGTTGATCCAAGCCACCGACGAAGCCGAACTGCGCCGCCGCTTCTCTGAAGCTGTCCTGTCTGGCGTGTCGCGGGGTGTGATTGGTCTCGACAGCGAAATGCGGATCAACCTGCCCAACCGCCGCGCCAACCAGCTGTTTGATTTGGACCTCGAAAGCGCGACGGGCACACCGCTGAGCGAGCTGTTGCCGGTCTTTGACGAGCTGCTGCAAATGGCGACCGAAGAGCCGTCGATCATCCATACGGGCGACGTCCTGTATACGCGACCGGATGGCAAAGTGCGGACGCTTGAAACGGCTGTGATCGCGGAAAAGCAAGGGGAGAGCGTCTTGGGCTATGTCCTGACCTTTGATGATATCACCGATTTCCTCGCAGCCCAGCGACAGGCGGCATGGTCTGATGTGGCGCGCCGGATTGCGCACGAGATTAAAAACCCCCTGACGCCGATCCAGCTGTCCGCCGAGCGCCTGAAGCGGCGTTATCTGAAGCAAATCGAAGACCGGCCTGATATTTTCGAAACCTGCACCGATACGATCATCGGACAGGTTGGCGATATCGCGCGCATGGTGGATGAGTTTTCCTCGTTTGCGCGCATGCCCGCACCTCGTGTGGACGACCATGACCTGGTGGAAATTACCCGACGCGTGATCTCCCTTCAGGGTAGCGCATTTGAAGGTGTTCGATTGGAAGACCGCACAGGTGTTGGGCCGGTGCGGGTAAACTGTGACATGCAGTTGGTATCGCAATCACTGATCAACCTCGTCAAAAACGCCGCTGAAGCCGTACAGACTGAGATTATCGAAGGCGAGCTGAACGATGGCATCGTGCGCGTCTCGTTGGAGCAGACCCAGAACGGCTCAACGGTTATTACAATCAACGACAACGGCCTAGGCTACCCGGTTGAGCTGCTGCCCAAGCTCGCGGAACCGTATGTGACCACGCGGGAAAAAGGGACGGGACTGGGCTTGGCGATTGTGAAGAAGATCATGGAAGACCATGGCGGTCAGTTGGTCCTCTCCAACGGTCAAGGCGATGACGAACTCTCCGGCGCGAAAGCTCAGATGATCTTCCCGCCAGCCTCGATCAGCGCTGTCCCCCCGGGCGAGGCGCCGGTTTGAGGATGGGACCAATCAGCACTCCCTTGATCAAGCTTGGTCTTATTGGCAGCATGATGCCGCTTCTGCTGGCGAACTCAGCCTGTGATGAAGTCTCGCGGTCGATCGGGTTGGACCCGATCATCGACACCGCTTGTGGCAGTGGGGCGCTGAATCCCTATATCGGGGACTCGGTCTGGCTTGTACCAAGCGCGCTTGTTCTGGACGGCCAAGTCCGCATAATCAGACCCGGCGATGCTGTTACCATGGATTATATTGAGTCGAGATTGAATATTTCGCTCAATGAGGATGATGAAATTGTTGAAGTGATCTGTGGATAGACTTGGCAGCGACAAACCGACTGTGGTATTGCAGCCACATTTACAGCCGATGAGTCTCAAAGGAATTGAGCCTTGATCGGTCCATCGGAAGATCGTGACGTATTTTTAACGCTAACCAGCTTGGGTGATTAATGTCCGCTGACATTCTCATTGTTGATGACGAAGCCGATATCCGGATGCTGCTCAGTGGCATTCTGGAGGACGAAGGGTACCGTGTTCGCACAGCTCATGGTGATGCCGAGGCGCGCAGACAGGTTGGTCTTGCGCGACCGGATCTGATTTTTCAGGACATCTGGCTGCAAGGGTCGACCGCTGACGGCATCGGTTTGCTCGAAGAATACGCGCAAAACATCCCGAACACGCCGGTTGTGATGATGTCCGGCCACGGTACGATCGAAACAGCGGTCCGGGCGATCAAGCAAGGCGCTTACGATTTTGTTGAAAAGCCATTCAACACCGACCGCTTGCTGATCCTGATCCAGCGCGCGCTGGAGACTTCGGCGCTGAAGGCCGAGAACGCGGTTCTGCGACAAAAGGCGGGCGAAGACACAGATTTGGTTGGCGGCAGTCAGGTTATTCAAACCCTGCGCCAGACCGTTGATCGGGTTGCACCAACAAACAGCCGCCTGATGATTTCCGGCCCTCCGGGTTCCGGCAAAGGCTTGCTCGCACGGATGATGCACAACCGCTCATTGCGCGGCGACGAGCCCTTTGTTGAAGTCCCCTGCTTTGAGCTTGATGGCGAAGAAGGTGTTGCCATGCTGTTTGGCGACGCTGGTACCGGCCAGCGGCCTCCGATGTCTGGCATGATCCAGCAAGCGGACGGCGGCACTTTGCTGCTGGACGATGTTGGCGATCTCTCACCGGATGCTCAGGCTCGGCTGGCGCGCTTCCTCCATCGCGGCACCCTGACGCAGTTAGGTTCAACGCAAGAAGTCAGCGCGGACGTGCGTATTATCTCGACGACCAACCGCGACCTGCGCACGCTGATTGGCGAAGGCCTATTCCGCGAAGACCTCTACTACCGCCTCAACGTGGTGGAAATCGAGGTTCCCGGCTTGGCTAAGCGTCCAGAAGATATCGCAGAGCTGGCGCGGTCTTTCCTCGACCGACTAACCGCCGACAACCGCAAGGAGCCGCTGGAGTTGGGCGGTGACGCCTTGGCAGTCCTGCAGGCCTACCCATGGCCCGGCAACGTGCGTCAATTGCGGAACGTCATGGAATGGATCGTCATCATGGCGCCGCAAGACAGCGAGCGGGTGGTGCGTCCAAACATGCTGCCGCCTGATATCACCAGCGAAGGCCCGGCTGTGCTGTCTGGTGGCGGTGTTGCTGATCTCATGTCCCTGCCTCTACGGGCGGCGAGAGAAGCCTTTGAGCGGCAGTACCTGGACGCTCAAGTCCTCAGATTCGGTGGCAACATCACGCGGACAGCAAAGTTTGTGGGGATGGAGCGCTCTGCCCTGCACCGGAAACTCCGGGCGCTGGCGCAAAGTGAAGACGACGAAGCCGACGACGCGGCTTCTGACACTTCCGAAGCCCTCTAGAGCTTCACCAAACACAGGAGCCGGGTGAGCCATGCGCGTTATTGTTTGCGGAGCCGGACAAGTCGGCACCAACATTGCCCGGTATTTGTCACGCTTTGACACCGATGTAACAGTCATCGACATCGACCCGGCGCTGGTCGCCGCCGCCACCGATACGCTGGACGTGCGCGGCTTGGTGGGGCACGCCGGTCACCCGGATGTGCTCAAACAGGCCGGCGCGATGGATGCGGATTTGATTATCGCCGTGACCCAAGTTGACGAGATCAACATGGTCGCCTGCCAAGTCGCCCACACCTTGTTTGCCGTGCCAAAGAAGATCGCGCGCGTGCGCCAGGGCACCTACCTGCGCCCTGAATGGCGCGAGCTGTTCCAAGCCGACCATATGCCCATCGATCACATCATTGCCCCAGAAGTCGAAGTGGCTGAATCCATTCAGCGTCGCTTGGCCGTGCCGGGCGCGTTTGAAGTGATTCCGCTGGCTAAGCGTAAAGCCGTTTTTGTTGGCGTGCGCTGCTTGGACGAAACGCCAATCCTCGGGACGCCACTCGATCATCTGGCGGACCTGTTCCCACAGCTGTCCATGCGGATCGTTGCTTTGGCGCGCAGTAATGAAATGATCATCCCGACTGGCGATACCGAGCTTGAAGCGTGGGACGAGGTCTATTTTGTTGCTCAAGAAGACCAAGTCGAGCGCGTTCTTGCGCTGTTTGGTCACGAAGAGCAGGAAGGCCGCCGGATGGTAATCATGGGCGGGGGCAACGTGGGGCTGAACCTGGCTCAGTTGCTTGAAACCAAAGATCCAAACCTGCGGATCAAGCTGGTCGAAGTCGATGCTGATCAGGCCAAATACGCCGCTCAGCACCTGAACCGGACCATTGTGCTTCACGGTGACGCTTTGGAAACCGAACTCATGTCCGAGGCCGGCGTCGACAAGACAGAAACACTGGTCGCAGCCTCCAACGACGACGAACTGAACATCCTCGCCGCGCTTCAGGCAAAGCGAATGGGCGCAGAGCGTGCTGTGGCGATCGTAAACCGACAGTCGATCTCTTCACTGGTGGGTCAGTTGGGAATCGATGTTGTGGTTTCTCCCCGTTTGATCACCGTGTCATCAATCTTGCGCTACGTCCGGCAAGGCCGGATCCGGGCCGTTTACTCAGTGGGTGAAGGGTTCGGCGAAATCTTTGACGTCGAGGCCGCGCCGGGCAGTGAGCTGACAGGCAAGAAGATATCCAAGATTGAGAAGAAAGGTCTGCTGATCGTCGGCGCTATCGTACGCGGAGACGAATACATCCCCGCCAAGCCCGATGAAATCATTGAACCCGGCGACCGCGTTGTCCTGCTCGCGCATTCCGACCACGTGAAGAAAGCCGAAAAGCTGTTCTCTGTCGGCGTTGGAGTCTTCTAGACGTCTGTCAGAGCCCAACTAGATGTTCCGGCCCTCGAAGCAGCAGCAGAACACGTGCTTGTTGTCACCGCTTCCGGCGGTTCGAAGCGGGTCAGAACCACATGATCAGGCAGTTCAGTGCGTCGTTCGCACCCCATTACCAGCGCGGCCAGCGCGACCATCATCGTTTCACGAAACACAACCTGTACTCCCAAAGCCGCCATTGATTTACTCTTTTGATTGCTGTGGGTTTTGCCGGAAAAACATGGTGTGAATCCATACCAGAACGGGTTCATACTGCGGCAAAGCCAGCGGAGAATTGAGGAAGACAAACAGCCGCTCTAGCTCCCCAATTAGCGCGCTGCTAAAAAAGACATTGAAACGCTAAACCAATCGGAAACCGACATGCCCAGAATTGCTTACGTCAACGGTCGTTACGTCCCGCACGCCCATGCTCAAGTTGGCATTGAGGATCGGGGCTATCAGTTTGCCGACGGTATTTACGACGTCGTGCCAATCGTGAAGGGCACATTCATCGATGAAGATTGGCATTGGGACCGGCTCGAACGGGGTATGGAGGCCTTGCGCATTTCCAAGCCGGTGGGCCGCAAAGCGCTTAGCATGATTGCCCGCCGCATCGCAAAGATGAACATGATTGAGAACGGCATTGTTTACGTGCAGGTCACCCGCGGCGAAGCGCCCCGTAATCATAAATTCCCAACCACGCCAGTCCCCCCCGCGATGGTCGTTACGGGCCGACACCTCCCTATGCCAGACGACCTGAGCAAGCCGCAGATGATCGATGTCATCACGGGCCCCGACGAACGTTGGGCCCGACCAGACATCAAGTCCATCTCTCTGCTGCCCAATGTGCTGGCCAAGCAAGCGGCGGCTGAGGCGGGCGCCTATGAGTCGTGGTTGATCAATGACAGCGGTGAAATTACGGAAGGATCGTCTGCAAACGCGTGGATTGTGCGTCGAGATCCCGATTCTGGCCGCGTAATCATACAAACTCACCAAACCGACAAGGCCATTCTCAAAGGAATTGTACGCACGGCAATTGTCGCCTTGGCCGATCAACATCAGTGGTTGATTGAAGAAACACCCTTCACAGTCAAAGATCTCATGGCAGCAGATGAGGCCTTTCAAAGCTCTTCCGGCAACATGATTCGACCTGTCCGGACCGTGGATGGCAGCACAATCGGCTCAGGAGAGACCGGACCGGTGGTTCAAGAGATTCTCAATGCTTTTGCCGACCACGTGAACGCACAAATTGACTGATGGCATAAACTCGGCATTTCAAAAGACCTGAATCCGCATTTTCTAGTGAGGCCAACTCTCCAGAAAGGCGTCATGAGCTTGATTTCTGGTAACGAATCGGCGCATATTGAAGGTGCTTGAGGTTTTTTGTCTTAGTTTGCTATCGGCGGGCGGGACGAAATCTGAGGTATTGGGGTGGCTGATGCGGAAGTTGACCCCGAGTAGTAAACGTCAAAGAACGTCATAAGAAAAAACCCAGCCCAGGCACGATTAATCGGCTTGGACGAGAGGCGGGGAGGCAAAAAAGACCATGGCCGATAGTAAGAACGTACAGGACGTATTCCTGAACCACATTCGGAAGCATAAGATTTCCGTGACGATTTTTCTGGTCAACGGCGTGAAGCTGACTGGCATTGTCACGTGGTTTGATAACTTCTCTGTGCTGCTGCGTCGCGACGCGCATGTTCAGCTGGTTTACAAGCACGCAATCTCCACCATCATGCCCGCTCAGCCGGTGAATCTGATGGAAGATATCGTGCCACCAGCGGATTGATGACGCGCGCACGATTGAAACTCAGGCAATACAGACCTAAGTCGCTTTGATGCACCCTTCAGAGCGATCAAAAGATTCCGCCTTTGTCATTAATGTCATGCTGCCACGCGAGCGCGGGAACGCTGCTGCGCGCGCCATTGGCCGAACGGCTGACGATAAGCTTGAAGAAGCCATCTCGTTGACCAAAGCCATTGGCTTGGACGTCACGGCGTCGGCAACTGTTAATCTGTCAACGATCCGCCCTTCAACACTGATCGGGACGGGCACGCTGAAAGACTGGCACGACCGGGTTCATGCGGAATACCCCAGCGTTGTCATCTTCAACGCTGTTTTGACACCGGTTCAGCATCGAAACCTTGAGCGCGAGCTTGAAGCGAAGGTTCTCGATCGGACGGCTCTGATCCTCGAAATTTTTGGCGAACGCGCACAGACCCGCGAAGGCCGATTGCAGGTCGAGCTCGCTGCATTGACCTTCCAGCGCTCGCGACTGGTGCGCTCTTGGACCCACCTTGAGCGTCAGCGCGGCGGCGCAGGGTTTATGGGTGGACCGGGTGAGTCACAGCTGGAGCTTGACCGCCGGATGCTGCTGGAGCGCATCGACAAGCTCAAACGCGATCTGCAGGATGTCCGCCGCACGCGCGGCCTTCACCGCGCGGCGCGAGAGCGTCAGGGCGCGGCTGTGGTGGCACTGGTTGGTTACACTAACGCGGGCAAGTCGACGCTGTTCAACACGTTGACTGGCGCGGATATTCTGGCAAAGGACATGCTGTTTGCCACGCTTGATCCAACGTTGCGGAGGTTGCGTTTGGACAGTGGGCGCGATCTGGTTTTGGCGGATACGGTGGGCTTTATTTCCGACCTGCCGCACGAGTTGGTCGATGCCTTTCGGGCGACACTGGAAGAAGTGATCGAAGCCGATCTGATCCTGCACGTTCGCGACGCCTCGAACCCCGAATGGGATGCACAAAAGCGCGACGTGTTGCATGTTTTGCGCTCCTTGGGTCGCATGGATATCCCGGAAGAACCCGACCGCCTGCCGCCACCAATCCAAGACCCGCCTCCGGATCCAGATCTTGAGGAACCCGACGCACGGAAGATTCCGGCGGATACGCTGGTGGATGTTGTCCCGGTGATCGAAGTTTGGAACAAAATCGACCACGAAGACGCAGCGGAGAACATGGCCGATGCGGAGCACGACCCAGACTTTGACGCTCTGTTCGCCGTGGTACGGACTTCTGCGGTGACGGGTGAAGGTCTGGAGCACCTGCTGGCAACCATCGACGAGGCCTTGTCCGATGGTGAGCAAGATTTGGAGTTGTTGGTGCCTTACGCAGCCGGTGCTGCGATGGCATGGCTACACGAATTCAGCAACGTCTTGACCCACACCAACGTCGAAGAGGGAACCCGTGCGACTGTGCGGATCAACGATGACGACTGGGGCAAATTGCAAAAGCGTTTTCCGAGTATTTCCACTGTTTCAGCCTAGCGCGCTAGGTTTCCGGCTGCTCCAGATCAAAGGCAATCTCAGCGGCAACCCGACCATTGACTAAAATCCGAGTGGCATGTTCGCCGGGGTAATAGGTCCGGGTTGAAAGTTGCTTGAACCGGAGCGTGGTGGCGAGGTCCACGACCTCATCCGGCTTTAGGGTGAGCGTGCGCAGCTTAAACACCTTCTCCCCCTTCTTCCCGCGCGCCAGTGTGCGTTGAAGGGCGTAGTCCACGACAAGCTTCACCGGCTCAGCCTCGCTGTTGTGCAGGCGAAACGACAGCCCCGCTGCGCCGCCGATGTGGGGGGTTTCGGGGGACAGCCGAAGATCGCTCACCCGCACCCCTTCCCCGCCTTTGAACCCCAGCACCGCCAACGCGCCGCTGTGCCCCTGCTTCACCAGCGTGCGTAGCCCGTGTTTAACAGTCCATTGAGAGCCTGCATCGCCGCTTGCGAACCACCGTTGCGCGACTTTCACAGCTTGATCAGGGTGATCCTTGGCGATGTCATTGAGATTGTTGGCGACAGAGCGCCGGACGATCAGTTTGGGGTCAGCGTGCATCCCGTCGAGCAGATCCAGCAGAATGGCCGGATCCTTCATAAAGCCCTTGAGCTGCTGCCCCCACGGCAGGCGCGGACGCGTACCCTCGGACGCCAACCGCCGCACCCGCCAATCTGGATCGACCGACCATTGGCGGATGTGAGTGAGGGTCAGTTTTGGATGCTTGATCAGAAACGCCCGGACGCAGAATTCACAGCTAAAGTGTTGGGTAAACACGCGCATGGCTTTAAGCGCAGGCTCGGGCTCGGCCAAGCCAAAGGCGGATAGAAAGGTCACATGGGGCCAAAACTCGACCCCGCCCATACCTTCGTCTTTCGGCGGAGGACCGGGGTCGCCCATTGACTGCTGCACAAGGCTCACAGCGCGGGCAAAGTCATCCGGTAAGAAGCGCCCCAAGACCCGCGAGATCTGCTCAACCCGAGCTTTTAGCTCCAGATCATTCAAGCCCTCGCAAGCGGTATCAGAAAAAGCGGATTGGTCGAAGGCCGGATCAACATCGCGCAGCTTTGTCGCCAGCCAAGCCACGTACTCGGCATCGAAATATGTCTTCAGCGATGCCGGATCCATTGCCTTGTCTACCATTGCTGAGCGCATCCCTTTGCCTGTCGTCGAGCCCGACGAAAATCTAAGCGCTTTAGGCGCTGCTGAGCGGCAAAGGGTCAAGAGAAATCCTGTGCGTCTATAAGACCTCAAGTTTGCGCTGGTGATGCGTGACAAGCGCTCTGGCCTTGCCTAAAGTCAGGCCATGTTCATCCTCATCGATAACTACGACAGTTTCACCTACAACCTCGTCCACTTCCTCGGAGAATTGGGCGCGGCGGTCGACGTTGTTCGCAACGATAAAATCACCCCCATGGAAGTCATGGCGCGCCGCCCTGAAGGCGTGATCCTGTCACCGGGGCCTTGCACGCCAGATGATGCGGGCATTTGCCTCGATATGGTGACGGTCGCGGCGCAGACGCGCCTGCCGCTGTTGGGCGTATGCTTGGGCCATCAGTCCATCGGACAAGCGTTAGGCGGTCTGGTGGTGCGGGAAACGCCGCGGCATGGGAAAATGTCGGAAATTCGCCATCGGGGTAAGGGGCTGTTTAAAGGACTGCCTGATATGGTCAACGCCACGCGCTATCACTCGCTGGTGGTTGAGCGCGATTCCCTGCCTGCGCACTTCGAGGTGACGGCGGAGACCGAAGGCCGGCTGATCATGGGCATGAACCATCGGGAGCTGCCGATCCACGGATTACAGTTCCACCCTGAGTCCATCGAGACCCAGTATGGGCATGACATGCTGAAGAATTTTCTGGACGCGGCACGGGCTGCGAACAACCAGATTGAGTGGCCTGCTGCGGCGGCCTGACGATCCAAATTATTGATTGAGGACAGATCGCTGTGTCATCGTTTATCAGCCTGCTGAATCAAATTGCCTGCGGACAGGATTTGTCCGACGAGCAAGCCGAAAGCGCCGTTCGCGCCATGATGTCTGGCGAAGTTTCGCCCGCCCTGTCTGGCGCTTTCTTGTGGGGCTTAAAGACTAAGGGCGAAAGCGTGCAGGAGATCGCAGGCGCAGCACGGGCCATGCGTAGCCTGATGTCTGGCGTTCAGTCACCCGATGGCGCGATTGACGTATGCGGGACCGGCGGTGACAAGTCGGGCACCTACAACATCTCAACGGCTGTTTCGTTTGTGCTAGCAGGCTCCGGCGTGCCTGTGGCCAAGCATGGCAACCGGGCGGCGACGTCCAAGTCTGGCGCGGCCGATGTTCTGGCGGCCCTGGGCGTGAACCTTGAGGCTGATTTCAGCCAGATCGAGCGCGCAATCGCTGACGCGAATGTTGGCTTCCTGTTTGCTCAGCGCCATCACGGAGCGATCAAGCACGTCATGCCGGTCCGCAAGGAATTACAGATCCCGACCGTTTTTAACCTGCTGGGCCCCCTGACCAACCCCGGCGGCGCGACAATGCAGCTGTTGGGTGTATTCGCTCCACAATGGGTTGAGCCTTTGGCGCGGGTGCTCAAGGAGTTAGGGTCAGAGCGCGCTTGGGTCGTCTATGGCGCGAACAGCGATGGTTCAGGCCTCGATGAGATGACAACCTGTGGCGAGACCCGCGTGGCCGAACTGCGCGATGGCATGATCAACACCTTCATCATCACCCCCGAAGACGCTGGCATCGAGCGGGCGAAAATCGAGGATCTGCGCGGCGGCGAAGCGGACGAAAATGCCGTCGCTCTGCGCGCTGTGCTCGACGGAGAAGCGGGGCCCTATCGCGATATCGTTGTGCTGAACGCCGCTGGCGCGCTGTGCATTGCGGGCAAGGCCGAGGATATTCGTTCCGGCGTAACAATGGCGAAAGAAGCCATCGACAGCGGCGCAGCGCGCAACGCTCTCGACAAGCTGGTTGAGATTTCCAATGGCTGATGTTCTGACTAAAATTTGTGACGATAAGCGAGAGTGGATCGCGACCAACAAAGCGAAGCGCTCGCTGGCTGATCTGGATGCCGTGGCCAGCGAGGTTGAAGGACCGCGTGGCTTCATTGACGCACTGCGACGGACCAAGGATGCAGGTCGTTTCGCGCTGATTGCAGAAATCAAGAAAGCCAGCCCGTCAAAGGGGCTGATCCGCGAAGACTTCGCGCCAGCGTCATTGGCCGAAGCCTACAAAGCTGGTGGTGCGACGTGTTTGTCCGTGCTGACCGATGTTCCGTATTTTCAGGGCGATGACGCTTTCCTCGCAGCCGCAAGAGGCGCGGTGGATCTGCCGTGCTTGCGCAAGGACTTCATGCTCGACACCTATCAAATCGCCGAAGCGCGTGCGATTGGGGCCGACTGCATCCTGCTGATCATGGCCTGCCTGTCTGACGGCCAGGCGGCAGAGTTAGAAGCTGCTGCCTTTGAGTATGGCTTTGACGTGCTGCTCGAAGTGCATGACGCCGAAGAACTCGAGCGCGCGCATCGTCTGAAATCACCCCTATTGGGCATCAACAACCGCAATCTGAAGACGCTGGAAATCTCGCTCGACGTGGGCGCTGGACTGGCGGCGCAGATCGAGCCGGATCGGATGTTCGTCGCGGAAAGCGGTCTGTATAGCCACAGCGACCTGCTGCGGATGGCTGAGGCCGGCGCGCAGGCTTACTTGATTGGTGAGAGCCTGATGCGCCAAGACGACGTGACGGCGGCCACACGGGCTATTTTGGGACAGGCAGACTAAGATGAGCGGCGATTTCTCCCACTTCGACGACACTGGCAACGCGCACATGGTTGATGTGGGCGACAAGGCCGTGACGAAGCGGGAAGCGGTTGCAGAAGGGCGCTTGCTGTGCGCGCCGGAAACGCTGGCACTGATCACCTCTGGCGGCGTGAAGAAAGGCGATGTGTTCTCGGTTGCGCGCTTGGCTGGTATCATGGGTGCCAAGCAGACCTCCAACCTTATTCCCCTGTGCCACCCCCTTCCCTTGTCGCATGTATCCGTCGAATTGTGGGCGGATGAAGACGCCAGTGCCGTTGGCATTCGCGCAACCTGCCGGACGGATGGCAAAACTGGTGTCGAGATGGAGGCACTGACCGCTGTATCCGTTACCGCACTGACGGTCTACGACATGGTCAAGGCGGTTCAGAAAGACATGGTGATCGACCGGGTCCAGTTGGTGAAGAAGACGGGCGGAAAATCCGGGACGTTCTCCAACCCTGCCGAATGACGATTTCCCTCGCCTGTACGTGGCGCCCTTGGAAGGCCGTCAAAATTCGTTCTAAGGTGCAGGCATGAAAGACTTTGATGAAGCCCTCGCTGAAATTCTGGCGGCCATCCCCGGCCCCCTTGGGGCTGAGCAGGTCGCGCTTCCCCAAGCCCTAGGCCGGGTCACCGCGAACCCAATCGTGGCGCGCCGGACGCAACCGCCATTGGCCGTGTCCGCGATGGATGGCTATGCTGTGCGGGCCTCGGACCTACCCGGCGCCCTCAAAGTCACGCGGGAAATTGCTGCCGGTCAGCACGATGAGCGAGCGCTGGATCAAGGCGAAGCCGTTCGGATCTTCACCGGCGCGCC
This sequence comes from Alphaproteobacteria bacterium, assembly GCA_965661545.1. Taxonomy (GTDB): domain Bacteria; phylum Pseudomonadota; class Alphaproteobacteria; order UBA7985; family UBA7985; genus UBA7985. The sequence goes on from CBFIEF010000011.1 coordinate 27,014, forward strand.
ATTGCCGCCCGGTGCTGACGCTATTGCCATTCAAGAGAACGCGATTGATGTCAAAGGGGGTGTCCGCTTCGACGAAAGCATCGAGCCCGGACGCTATGTTCGCGCGGCTGGATTGGACTTTCGCGAAGGTTCTGAACTTGTTCCTGCCGGACGCATAATCAGTCCGCGGACCGTCGCGCTGATTGCCGGGGGAAACCACCCTTGGGTCAAGGTTTGCCGCCGCCCTCGCATCGCCATCGTCGCCACTGGTGATGAAATTCGAGCGCCAGGTGAGCGGCTGGGGCCCGCGCAAATTGTCAGCTCAAACAACCTCGCCCTATCTGCGTTTGTGCAGGCCCAAGGCGGTGAAGCAATCGATTTCGGCACAGTTGGCGATACGCTGCAAGCCGTCGAAAACGCTGCGGCACGCCTTACCGGCTTCGACATCGTGGTGACCACGGGCGGGGCTTCGGTGGGCAAGCACGACTTGGTCGCAGAGGGTTTTGGCAACCAAGGACTGGACCTCGACTTCTGGAAAATCGCCATGCGACCGGGCAAACCACTCATATTTGGCCGATTTGGCAGTGGTTTATTCCTTGGTCTACCGGGTAATCCCGTGTCCTCAATGATCCTAGCTCTGTTGATTTTGCGTCCCATGATGCGGGCCATGATGGGCCTTTCACCAGATCTGCCCCGGCAAGACCTGCGGCTCAGTCACGCCTTGCCTGCCAACGACCAGCGACGTGATTTTATCCGCGCACGGCGGCTGCCTAACGGCTCCATCGACGCCAGGGCACGCCAAGACAGCTCCATGCTCACAACCCTTTTGGATGCCGATGTGCTGATCGATCGCCCCGCTCACGACCCCGCCTTGGATGCTGGGTCAACGGTACACGTGATCGACCTTCGTTCTCTTGGTGCCGATTTTTAGCCTACTTTTGTGCTTGACGCGTTCTTAGAACACTATTAGAACATTTGCAGATCTTATCCGAGTTCTGAGATCGTTCGGGCTGTGTACGTGTTCTTTACCCCACACCCGAGGCGTGTTTTGGAACCCCCTGCGTAGCAATGGGAGGCGCGCATGCTGACAGAAAAGCAACGCACCCTGCTGGTTTTCATACACGACTGCCTGAACGAGCGGGGGGTTTCCCCCTCTTTCGATGAAATGAAAGATGCACTGGGCTTGAAGTCCAAATCTGGCATTCACCGATTGATTACAGCGTTGGAGGAACGAGGATTCCTGAAACGGCTGCCGCACCGCGCGCGGGCTTTGGAAGTCACGCGATTACCGGACAATATGCAAATGCAGCAGCCGGTGGCCAACCAACGATTTGCGGCCCTGTCGAGGGAAAACGAACCCCTCGCCGACGGTTTACGACCAGCCCCACCGTGGTTGGAAAGCGTAACCTCAGGCCGGACGCCAACAGCTTCCGAGTTCGACGACAGAGCCATCAGCGATCAAGCCATCGAGAATGCTGGTGCCAACGTTGTTCGTGCTGACTTTGGCAAAGCCCGGGAAATGGCCGTAGCGCAAGGGCGCGAAGTCTCCCTGCCGCTTTACGGGAAAATTGCCGCCGGTATGCCGATTGAGGCTTTGGCAAACGAAAGCGAATATCTCGACGTGCCCACCACCCTGTTGGGTAATGGGCAATACTACGCCTTGCAGGTCGAGGGTGATTCGATGATCGAGGCGGGTATCCACGACGGTGATTACGTCATCATCGAGCGCGGCGACACTGCCCACAACGGCGATATTGTGGTTGCCTTGGTCGATAACTATGAAGTGACACTGAAACGCTTGCGCAAGCGGTCTGGAACCGTGGCACTAGAGCCCGCAAACGCCCGCTACGAAACCCGTATTTTTGGCCCCGATCGGGTAAAGGTACAGGGCCGATTGGCGGGACTGGTTCGCCGATATTAACTGAGCCTGCATATATGGGCGGTATGAGCGTGAGAACGCAGCCGCCTCTCCAATAGATGCTGCTACACGACAAAACACGGCCCTATCTCGCGATGGGCCGTGTTTTCGTTTGGGGATGCCTTAGGACGCGGTCAACACCGCTTGCAGGTGCTGCAAGGTCTTTTCCTTGCCAAAGGCAAAGGCCACTTCTGTAACGCCCGGCGACGCCATCGCGCCAGTCAGAGCAGCGCGCAAGGGCTGGAACACTTTACCGACTTTGAGTTCCTTGGCTTCAGCGTAGCTCGAAAGCGCAGCTTTAATGCCCTCTTCGGACCAATCGTCAACGCCGCCTAGCACGCCAACCATATCCGCGATAACGACCATCCCGTCCTGGCCCAAGGCCTTCTTGGCCTTGTCTTCGATCTCAATCGGCGGCTCTTGCAGGTAATACTTCGCCATCGCACCGATATCGGCGAGCGTCTTTGCCCGATCAACCACCGCTGGCATGCCCAGGACCAAGCTCGCTAAGCCATCATCATCGATGTTCGTCCAACCTTCAGCCTCAATAAACGGACGCGCCAGCGTCAGCAGGTCCGCAGCGCCCTGTTCCTTGAGATAATGGGCGTTCAGCGCAAGCATCTTATCCATATCCAAGCGCGACGCGCCCTTGTTCACATCCAGCAGGTCAAACCAGTCAACAGCTTGCTCACGAGAGATGATTTCGTCATCCCCGTGGCTCCATCCAAGGCGCAGCAGCGCGTTAAATACAGACTCAACCAAGTAACCCTGATCCCGATATTCCTCGACCCCAACCGCACCGTGGCGCTTGGACAGCTTCGCACCGTCTGCACCATGGATCAGGGGGATATGGCCAAAGTTTGGGAGATCCCACCCCGCCGCCGCATAGATTTGCGCCTGACGAAACGCGTTGTTCAGATGATCATCACCCCGAATAACGTGAGTCACGCCCATGTCGTGATCGTCCACACAGACGGCGAGCATGTACGTCGGGGAGCCATCGGCCCGCAGCAGCACGAAATCGTCGATCTCGGCGTTCTGCACCTCGACCCGGCCCTGCACCACGTCTTCGATAACGGTTGAACCCTCTGAGGGCGTTTTCACGCGAATGACGAAAGGCTTGCCCGCAGGCGCCTCGCTTGGATCGCGGTCGCGCCAGCGGCCATCATAGCCCGGATTACGGCCTTCCGCTTTCGCCATCTCCCGCATCTCGGACAGCTCTTCTGGCGTTGCAAAGCACTTATAGGCCGTGCCATCCGCCAACATCTGGTCCGCCACTGCCTGATGACGCTCGGCTCGGGTGCTTTGGAAGACTGGCGCTTCGTCATGATCCAGCCCCATCCATGCCAATCCATCAAGAATAGCATCAACAGCCCCTTGAGTTGAGCGTTCCTTATCGGTATCTTCTATTCTAAGTAGATATTTACCGCCGTGATGTCGCGCATACAGCCAATTAAACAAGGCGGTGCGCACGCCGCCAATATGCAGAAAACCAGTGGGGGAAGGAGCAAAACGCGTGACGACGCTCATGGTCATCTCCGAAATCCGAGGGTGGAAAAAGAAAGCGTGGTCTAGCACGCGTTTCCGGCTTCAACCACGCCAATGACGGAAGGGGGGCCATTCGATGCTGGCTTTCCACCGTCTGCCAAGCCCAAAGGCAAGAACCGCAAGCCGTCGAAACGACTGAATCAGCAGATTCAGCACGTCAACGACGCTTTACCGCTCGGGCTGGCTGGTGCTTTGACGATGGGGATTCTGCTGTTTTTTACAGCCAATAACGAGCCGGCACTCCGGCCCGCGATGGCATTGTGTGGCGTCAGCGTCATCGTCGCGGCCCTCATGTTCCGGCGCAGCCGAGTGGCGCGTTGGGCGTCGCTGTTGCCTGCCATCGCCTGCATTGGGTTTACCAGCGCAACATGGCAAGCACAGCGACTGGGCAACCATATGCTAGCCGAACCGGCCTACTCTGTTGTGCTGACCGGCACGGTGGAACGCGTTCTGTGGCGCACGGATGGTCCCCGCTTTATTTTGGGGGAACTTCAATCGGACACGCAGCCTGCTTTGGGCGATTTACGCAGCATTCAAATCAAGTGGCGCGGCCTGTCAAATGGCACCACCGCTGACCGTACCATGCTGGGTCAGCGGGTCGCTTGGGATGTCACATTGCTGCCCGTGCGCGGGGCCATTGTGCCTGGCGGTTTTGATTTCCGGCGGCAAGCGTTCTTCAAAGGGCTATCGGCCTACGGATACAGCCTCGGCCCCCCGGAAATCCTCGCCAGCCAAGGCCATTCGTGGACGGAAAACTGGCGTCAAATTCTGCGGGAGCGGTTCTTGGCTGGTCTCCGCGGTGATGCGGGCGGGCTGGCGACCGCTCTTGTGGTAGGCTTACGCGGGGACTTGTCGGAACGCGCGGAGGTACAAATCCGCAGGGCCGGTCTCGCGCACATCCTCGCCATTTCCGGCCTGCACATCGGCATGGTGACAGGGGCATTATTCTTCCTAATCCGGCTGTTGGGCGCATGGTTTCCGGCGCTGAGTCTGCGCCTGCCAATGCACAGGATCGCAGCCGTGATCGCCCTCACGGGCGCTTTTCTCTATTTCACCATATCCGGGGGATCGGTTCCAACACAGCGGGCTACGATTGTGGTGGCGCTCGCAATGACCGCCATTCTGATCTCTCGGCGGCCATTTTCCCTGCGCTCAGTCGGTTTCGCCGCGCTGCTGGTCCTGTTGCTCCAGCCCTCCTCGCTGGTAACGGCCTCGTTTCAGATGAGTTTTGCCGCTGTAATCGGGCTGATTGTCGCCTTTCGGTTTTCCGAGGCCCGACCTGCCGGGGGCACTGGCGCGCCACGACGAGCGGTGAACTATTTCATGGGCCTCGCCGTCAGCAGTTTGGTCGCGACCGCAGCAACGAGCATCTTTGCGCTCTATCACTTCCAGCAACTTTCGCTGCTGGGTATTCTCGCCAATATGATCGCCGTACCGCTAACCGCGCTGTGGATCATGCCTCTGCTCATGCTGGCTGCGCTGCTCACCCCCTTGGGCGTCGAAGGGCCAGTTCTGTGGCTGGCACAGTTTGGGCTGGATGGCCTGCTTTGGCTGGCAGGGTTTGCTGCGCAGTTTGAAAGCGGTCTGCTCACCACCCGCGATTGGCCCGCACCATCGCTGTTTTTGGCGGGTCTGACGATTTGGCTGGGCGCTTTATTGGTGCGTCCTTTTACGGTGCTGGCTGGTTTACCGCTTGTGCTAAGCGTAGCTTGGGCAATTGCTAGCCCTCTTCCCACTATCATTGCGGATCGTAGCGAAGGTCTGCTCGCGCTCAACACGCAGGCACCCTTTATCAGCTTTGGTGAGCGCCCCGGCTTGGTCATGGTCGCACAAGGCAACGGTTTTGCCACCGAACAGCTCACGCGGTTTTTCAACGCCAGAGCCCAATCCTGTCCGCTGGAAACCTGTGTCGTGGACGACGCATTGTGGATCACCAATCACCCTCAAGTCGCGGGCCATTTGTGCCAGACGTTGCCCGACGCCATTGGGGTCACACTCCGTGCGGCACCCACCGCCGCCTGTAACGACCGCACGGTGCGCGATTTGCGGTCTTTGCCGCGTCAGGGACTGCGCGCCTTTCGCGCCAACAACCTCGGGCGAGTCACAGATTTTTCGTCAAATAAGGCCGTTGTTAAGAGATTCTGGACCAGCAACCCCACCCTGTGAAAGCCTACCTAACCACCAGCGCGAATGTGACGATTTTCCGGCGAGACTCGTTTGCTTTTTGTCGAATTTGCCCCTAATACAAGGCCAATACTGACCGCAGTTGCCGCCCCTAGGCGCATAAGCTGAAACTTAGTCTGCACGTGTCAGCCCCCAAGCCATTCACCAAAATGGCGCAAAAAAGCCGCACCGGAGACCATCCGGGACAACGGCCTAATGAAGCAGTTTAAGCCAGTCCGCTCGGGGGAGTTCGGACGGGCCAAACAGACAAAATGACAGGAACCACGCCAATGACCGAAGCGCCACAGAAGACCTTTACGCTGACCAACGATCAAACGGGCGAGAGCACCAAATTGCCGGTTTTAGATGGCAACGATGGGCCATCGGTCATTGATGTGCGCAAGTTGTATGGCCAGACGGGACACTTCACCTATGACCCCGGCTTCCGGGCGACAGGCTCTTGTGACTCTGCCCTGACCTACATCGACGGCGAGCAAGGAATTCTGCTGCACCGCGGTTACGCCATTGAAGATTTGGCACAGAAGTCAGACTACATGGAAGTCTGCTATTTGCTCCTGCACGGCGAGCTCCCGACGAGCGATCAGAAGACACTGTTTGAGAGCACCATCACCCACCACACGATGGTCCACGACCAGATCAACAACTTCTTCCGTGGCTTCCGCCGTGACGCGCACCCGATGGCGATCATGTGTGGTGTTGTTGGCGCGCTGTCTGCATTTTACCACGATCACACGGACGTAACGTCGGCGGAAGATCGTCTGATTTCGGCTCATCGACTGATCGCAAAGATGCCAACAATCGCGGCGATGGCGTACAAGTATTCCTGCGGCCAGCCGTTCATGTATCCGCGCAACGACCTGAGTTACGGCGCTAATTTCCTGCACATGACCTTCGGCGTCCCTGCTGAAAACAGCGAGCCGAACCCGATTCTGGCCCGTGCAATGGACAAGATCTTCATCCTGCACGCCGATCACGAGCAGAACGCTTCGACCTCCACTGTTCGGATTGCCGGCTCCTCTGGCGCAAACCCCTATGCCGTGATTGCTGCGGGCATCGCTTCGCTTTGGGGCCCGGCGCACGGCGGCGCGAACGAAGCCGTTTTGACCATGTTGGACGAAATTGGCGACAAGTCGCGCATCAATGAATTCGTGAAGAAAGCCAAGGATCCGGACGACAGTTTCCGCCTGATGGGTTTTGGTCACCGGGTCTACAAAAACTTCGATCCACGCGCCCGCATCATGCAGCAAACCGCCAACGAAGTTCTGGACCTACTGGGCGTCTCGGACCCTCGGTTGGAACTGGCGCGGGAGCTGGAGCGGATTGCGCTAGAGGACGATTACTTCGTGCAGCGGAAGCTCTACCCGAACGTCGATTTCTACTCGGGTATCATCCTCAAGGCGATGGGCTTTCCGACCGAAATGTTCACCGTTCTCTTCGCTCTCGCGCGGACGGTTGGCTGGATCAGCCAGTGGAAAGAGATGATGGAACACCCAGACGGTATCTTCCGCCCACGTCAGCTCTACACCGGCGAAAAGCACCGCAGTTTTGTGGACCTGTCCCAGCGCTAAAGACCAAACGCGACATTGCGCAAGATGACCAAGGGGCGCTTCGGCGCCCCTTTTTCGTGCTTGAACCCCCTCTGCAGCGTGCAAATCAATGAAGTTTGCGCTAAGTGTGTTTTAAAGAACCCGCTCATAAAGTGCAGAGGACTTAGATTATGCACTGTAAAAACGCGATGAAGCGCCATTGGGCAGTTGCTGCTTTGCCTTTCTTGCTGACCCTCGTGGCTCCACAGGTGCAGGCACAGACAACCAGCAGCGCCGACCGGCCTTCTTTCACCATTCATTCTGCTGCTGGCGTGCAGGCCGAGCGCGGCTTTTCCGTTACTTTGGAAACAGAGAACAAACAGAAATTTGAGGTCTACCTGCCAGAGCTTCTGGTCCAAATGGCCCGCGAAGCCAATCGCGGTACGATCGCGCTCATCCCGGCGCTGGACTTCGTGGTTGTGCTGCCAATGCCGGAGTTTGCCCTGCTGAACAGAGGCAAACTCCCACTGTTGTCCGAGGTCAATGAACCAGATCATCGCTTGTTTGAGTTACTGCCAGCGGGTTCGAACAACCGAACATACCGCCGGGTTCACGGCGTCAGCGTCAAAACGGTACCATCCGGAACCTCAGCAGAACTAGATGCGCGCGACGCCCTCTCCAGCCTTAACTCTGTCTGCGTTAACGGCATGTCCGGCTATCAGTTCGAGGTTCGCGCAGATAGTGGTCGGGGGTTCTTGCTCGCGGCCTGCTCCAACTTCAATTCCATGACGGCCCGAGCCTTGGACCCCAGCATTCGCGGCACCTTCGATGTTTCGATGAGCTACGTGATCGGCGATACGGCCTTCCGCTTCTATTCGATCCACCGGTCCGAAAGCTGGAACCCAGACACGGGCGCGCCGCCGCTGTCCGAAGAGCAAGTTCAAGCTGTTGTGGCCTTGCTGGACAGAGCGGTGATTTTTGAAGATATCGATGAAATGACCCTAACTGCTGCATTCTTGATGGCATCAGAATAGGGATTTTGATTTTGCTCCCGGCCTGCATGCTGAACAGCAGCAGGCCGGGATCAGGGCTTTAGCGGCCTCTAAGCGGCAACGGACGCCGCTGCTTTCTTGCGGTCAGACTTCAAACGGTCTGCGACCAAAAACGCCAACTCCAAAGACTGAGAACCATTCAAACGAGGATCGCAGTGCGTGTGGTAGCGGCTAGCAAGGTCTTCGTCAGTGATGGCCGTTGCACCACCGATACACTCGGTCACGTCCTTGCCGGTCAACTCGAAGTGAACACCACCGGGCACCGTACCTTCGGCTTCGTGTACGTCGAAGAAGCGAGAAATCTCGTTCTTTACGTTGTCGAAGGAGCGGGTTTTGAAGCCCGTGGATGCCTTGTGCGTGTTGCCGTGCATAGGGTCACAGGACCACAGCACCGAGCGGCCTGCGCCATCGACTTTGCGCACGATTGCCGGCATGTGCTCGAGCACTTTGTCTGCGCCCATCCGGACGATCAGCGTGATCCGCCCCGCTTCGTTGGATGGGTTCAGGATTTCGGTCAGCTTGACGATTTCGTCAGGGTCAGAGGTTGGACCGACCTTGATGCCGATCGGGTTCTGAACACCGCGGAGGAACTCAACGTGTGCATGATCCAGCTGACGCGTCCGATCACCAATCCAAAGCATGTGCGCAGACAGGCAGTAGGTCTCGTCGGTCAGGCTGTCTTGACGGGTCAGCGCCTCTTCGTACCAAAGCAACAGGGCTTCGTGGGACGTGTAGAAGTCCACTTCGGACAGTTGCGGCATGTGCGCGTCAAGGCCACAGGCCTTCATGAAGCCCAACGCCTCATCAATTTCACGCGCGATGCCTTCGTAGTTTGCGCCAGCCGGTGAACCCGCCACAAAGTCGAGGTTCCAGCGGTGGACCTGCTCCAGCGACGCGAAGCCGCCCTGGGCAAACGCGCGCAGCAAGTTGAGTGTGGCCGATGCCTGATTGTAGGCGGACATCATGCGGCGTGGGTCCGGATTACGGCTTTCAGCGGTAAAGGCACCATCGTTGATGATGTCACCCCGGTAAGACGGCAACTCAACCCCATCTAGGCTCTCCGTCGGTGCGGAGCGCGGCTTGGCGAATTGGCCAGCCATGCGCCCCACCTTCACAACCGGCTTCTGCGCGGCAAATGTGAGGGTAACGGCCATCTGCAACAGCACCTTGAAGGTATCGCGGATGTGGTCAGCGGAGAACTCGGCAAAGGCTTCTGCGCAGTCACCCCCCTGAAGCAGGAACGCATCACCGCGCGACGCGGCGGCCAAGCGATCTTTCAGGGAGCGCACTTCGCCCGCAAAAACCAGCGGAGGCTGACGGCGCAAGTCGGTTTCGACAGATTCCAGCATCGCCTGATCTTCGTAGGTCGGAACCTGAAGGATCGGCACGTTACGCCAGGAATTTGGGGACCAAGGCTGAGCCATTGGGGGGTCTCCTCAATCGGTTGCATTCATAACTGCGGCGATAGAAGACTCGCGCGCCGAAGAAAGCAACAGCAGAGGCGACCGATTCGCGCCGATCTGATCTTCTTTATGAAATAATTGACGGTAAACTTTCACCGCCAGACCGCCCAATTGCGGCGCGATGCAGTGCAAATAAGTATTCTAAACGCGATGAGATACGCGTTCGCGTCTCAATTCCATGCTTTAATTTCAGTCAAAAATCAAAATATCTGATTTTTTGAGGCTGAATTGAAAGTTACGCCAGTATTCAGCGAAAAATCATCTGCCTTTATTGCATTCTGCAGCGATTGCTTTTCCCGCCCATTGCCCCGTCGCCATGCAGGCTTGCAGCAAATAACCGCCGGTTGGCGCTTCCCAGTCGAGCATCTCACCAGCCGCATAAACTCCCGGCATTGTGGTGAGTTGTAGGTCAGAGTCGACCGCGTCCCACGCCACGCCCCCGCCCGAGGAAATCGCGCGTTCTAGGCCAAACGGCTTCTCAAGCAGAACCGGCAGCGCTTTGGCCATTGCGACCGCGTCCCCGGCGAAACCGGGCCCAGCCGCTTCAAAGAACAGGGCGCGATGGACATCTGATAGCCCCAGCGCCTTACGCAGGCGGTTGGACAAGCTATCTTTGGACTTCGCCTTGGCCAAGCGGCTCCGTGCGTCGTCTTCAGTCACGTCAGGAAGCAGATCCAGCAGCAGCGTTTGCGGACCGTCCGCGGCAATCGCGTCTCGCAAAGGCGCGCTCAGGGCATAGATGGCGCCGCCCTCGATGCCGCGCTTGGTAATGACGGCTTCAGCCCGGGAGTGATACGCACCAAAGCGGAACCCCGTGTTCTTTAGCGGCTTTCCTTCGTGCTGTGACAGCAGGCGTTCAGACCATGAGACTTCAAATCCGCAATTGCTGGGCTCAAACGGTGAAAGGTGAACGCCGCGTTCCTCCAGCGCCGACTTCCACGCGCCCGTGGAGCCAAGTCGGGGCCATGTTGCTCCGCCAAGCGCCAGCAGGGTCGCTGAAGCCTGAAACACCACATGCTGGCCGTCGGCATCCTCGAACGTTAGCGCGCCGTCTTCGTTCCATCCGGTCCAGCGATGCCGCGTGCGCAGCTTTGCACCCAGTCCGTCTAATCTTCCCAGCCACGCTCGCAACAGCGGAGACGCCTTAAAGCTCTCAGGGAACACGCGGCCACTGGTCCCCACAAACGTCGTCTCGCCCAAGCCCTGACACCACTGGCGCAGGTCATCAGGGGTAAAGGCTTCGATCATGGGACGCAGGGCGGGCGCGCCGTCGGTGTAGCGCGCGAGAAAGGTTTCCGCTGGCTCCGAGTGGGTGATGTTCAAACCACCCAGTCCAGCCATCAGCAGTTTTCGACCCGGAGAGGGCATCTGCTCAAAAACAACGACCGGCAGGCCCGAGGCCGCAACAACTTCTGCTGCGGCCAGACCTGCCGGTCCTGCACCGATTACGGCTATCGGGTTCATCTAGGCCGCAATGGAGAAGCCGTCTTCATCCATAGCCATGATGGTGTCTTTACCCGCGCCGATCATTTTGAACATGGCCTGCGCTTCGGGAAGCATGCGCTTGTAGAAGAAGCGGGCCGTGTTGATCTTTGCCTCATAGAACGCTGCTTCACCACGCCCTTCCTTGAGCGCTGCCTTGGCCTTGAGCGCCATTTGGCACCAGAGGTAAGCGAGCGTTGTCAGGGCAAAAAGACGGAGGTAGTCGGACGACGCTGCGCCGACTTCTTCTGGATCTTTCAAGCCGCTTTGCGCAATTTGCCCCGTTGCTTGCTGCAACCAACCAAAAGACTTCGCCAAATCACCGACGAATTCACCTGCGTCCGGGTTCATCGCGTTTTCCTCGATGAAGGTCGCAACCGGATGGAAGAAGGTCCGCAAGTAGCGACCATAGTGCGCGCCAAGCTTTCGCCCTGCGAGGTCGAGCGCCTGAATACCGTTGGTGCCTTCGTAGATTTGCGCAATCCGCGCATCCCGCACCAACTGCTCCATGCCCCATTCTTCGATGTAGCCATGGCCGCCCATGGTCTGAACGCCCAAGTTAGCCGCTTCAGAACCGGCATCGGTCATGTAGGACTTGATGATCGGCGTCATCAGCTGAACGAAATCATCGGCCTGCTCGCGGACTTCGGGATCAGCGTGCTTGAGCGACTTATCGATGTTGAGCGCGATCCACGCTGCCATCGCCCGTCCGCCTTCGTTGTTTGCCTTCATCCGCAGCAGCATGCGGCGAACATCGGGGTGAACGAGGATGGAGTCAGCCGGCTTGTCAGGGGACTTGGTGCCGCCCAGTGAACGGCCCTGCCCGCGATCCTTGGCGTAGTCAAAAGCGGACTGGAAAGCGATCTCGCCAATGCCCAGACCCTGCATGCCGACACCCAAACGCGCCGCGTTCATCATGGTGAACATGGCCGCCAGACCTTTGTTTGGCTGACCCACCATCCAACCGACAGCGCCGTCAAAGAACAGCTGACAGGTTGCGTTGCCGTGGATGCCCATTTTCTCTTCGATGGCGTTGCAGCGGACGCCGTTGCGCTGGCCCGGCTCGTTGTTTTCGTTCGGAATGAACTTCGGCACGAGGAACAGCGAGATACCCTTCACGCCATCAGGCGCATCCGGCAGCTTGGCGAGGACGAGGTGGACGATGTTGTCGGTCAAGTCATGCTCACCAGCAGAGATAAAGATCTTCTGCCCGGTCAGCGAGAACGACCCGTCGCCCTGTGGTTCAGCCTTGGTCTTGATCAGGCCTAAGTCAGTGCCGCAATGGGGCTCAGTCAGACACATGGTGCCGGACCACTCACCAGAGTTGAGCTTTGGCAAATACTGGTCCTTCTGCTCCTCAGAGCCGTGCAGATAAATGGCGTTGTAACAGCCGTGTGACAGACCGGGGTACATGCCGAAAGCCATGTTGGTCGAAACCACCATTTCTTGCACCATGAACTCAACTGTATGCGGCAGACCGGTACCGCCGTACTTTGGGTCAGTGGACAGCGCAGTAAAGCCGTTTTCGCAGTACTTGTCGTACGCTTCCTTGAACCCTTTCGGCGTGCGAACCACACCGTTTTCCAGCGTACAGCCTTCGCGGTCGCCGCTTTGGTTCAGGGGAAGCAGCTCGTTCTTCATGAACTTGCCGGCTTCTTCGAGCATGGCGTCGATCAGGTCTGGGGACGCATCCTCATAGCCTTCGTACGTGCTGAGCTCGGAAGCGTCCCACAACTCATGCAGGACGAACTTCATGTCTTTTACGGGCGCGTTATAAGCGTCTGTGATTGGCATTGTAGCCTCCTATTCAATCAGTTGCGCAGTGGCTTGTTGGTACTGAGCATATGCTCAAGCCGTGCAAGCGTCTTGGGTTGCTTGGTGAGTGCGACGAAGTGCTTTTGCTCGAGCTTTAGCAAATCGCGCTCAGTTAATTCTTCGGTGACGTCCGTGTCACCACCTGTCAGCACCATTGCGACTTCACGTCCCACATGGACATCGTATTCTGAGGCCATGCCCTTCATGTGGAAATCGTGCAGCGCCATATCGATGGCCGCACGGCCCGTTGCGCCGGGCAAGCGGAAGGTTTCTTCTTCCGGTGGCTGGTAGCCATCAACCATACCCAAGGCCCGCTGCTTGGCATCAAACAGAACGCGTTCCTTGTTAAAGGTGATGGTATCGTCTTCGTTGATGATCAGGAAGTCACGCTGTGCTTCCATCGCGGACTTCGCAACTTGCGCGGTCCCGATCAGCTCAAACGCCTTGACCAAAGCGGGCATGGGCCCGCGTGGTGCGCGCTTGTTGCCCAAGTGACGGCGGATCATTTCTTTACAGCCGCCCCAACCGGGCATCACACCAACACCAACTTCAACCAAACCGGTATAGGTCTCTGCATGCGCCTGGACCGCGTCCGAGTGCATCAGGATCTCACAGCCACCGCCCACGGCAATACCCGAAGGCGCAGAAACCACTGGGAAGTTGCCCAAGCGCAGCTTCATAAAGACGTCCTGACCGCCCTTGATCCCAGCCTGAACCTGTGGCCAAGCGGCGATGTTCGAAGCAAACAGCATCAGGCCGATATTGGCGCCAACAGAGAAGTTCTTGCCTTCGTTGTGGATCACCAGGGCCTTGTAGTCGTCGCTCTTGTCGATGGTTGCAATGGTCTTGCCGAGCATCGCCATGGTGCCGTCGTCCAGCGAGTTGGCCATGCTGGTAAACTCAAAACACAGAACCCCATCACCAATATCCCAAACAGACGCAGAACCGTTCCGCATCACCGGCTCAGACCGCAGCTTGATATCAGACAGCAGCAGCACGCCGTCGGGGCGAACAACCGGGGTGTAGGATCCGTCGGCAAGCATAAAGAAGCGCTCGCCGTCTTCGATCTTGTAGAACGTGCCCTCGCCGACAGCGTCCAGCAGTGCCGGAACCGTCCTGCCTTCTTCGCGCAGCTTGTCCGCGATCCACTTCGGACCGACTTGGTCCATCAGCTCAAACGGACCCCACTTGAAGCCGTAGCCGGTCTTCATGGCTTCATCGACGTCAAAGATGGAGTTCGCGATGTCCAGCGCGTGGTCGGACGCGTAAACGAAGTACTTCGACATGTACTCCCACGCTGCTGTTGCCAGCTTGTCGCCCGCTTCGAAAACAGCCCGCGCACCCTTTTTCGACACGGCCAGTGCTGCGCCCTTGGCTTTCTCAACAGCGCGGTATTCGCCGGTCTTTAGGTCTTTGACTTCCTTGACCTTCTGACCGTCGATCTTGTTCAGGCGGTACCAACCGCCCTTCCCTTTGCGCCCCGTATAGCCCTCAGCAATCATGCCTTCGAGCAACTTGGATTCGCGATATTCTTCGCGGAACATGTCGCCTTGGTTCACGTTGTCATACAGCGATTTAGAGACGTAAGGACCGAGGTCCAGGCCAACCAAATCCATCAGCTTGAAGATACCCGTGGAAGGGATACCAAAGTGACGGCCCGCCAGCGCGTCAGATTCTTCGATGGTCAAGTCGTGATCTTCCGCCGCGTTGGTCGCGACTTGGATCCACAGTGTGCCCAAGCGGTTGCCGATGAAGCCCGGGGTATCCTTACAGTCGATGACCTTCTTACCCAGCGCAACATCACAAACCTGGCGCAGCCCCTCGCGGACACCTACATCCGTTGCGTCGGTGGTGACAAGCTCCAGCAGCGGCATGTAGCGCGGCGGGTTGAAGAAGTGCGTGATGGCAAACCGTTCAGCCCGCGCCGGCTCCATCCCGTCTGTCAGGATCGACAGCGGAATGGTTGAGGTGTTGGACGTGATGATGGCATCAGCCTTAGCGACAGCCGCCAGCTTGCGGTAAAGGTCTTGCTTGATGTCAGCACGTTCGATGATGACCTCGATGATCCAATCCACGTCCGCGAGGCGGTCCATGTGGTCTTCGAGGTTGCCCGGCGTGACGTACTTCGCCCGCGACTTGTGCATGAAAGGCGCGGGATCGGTCTTCAGCGCTTTCTTGATGGCGTCTTTAGCGACAGCATCACGGTCTGTTGCACCGTTTGGAACGATGTCGAGCAAGTCCACCTTGAACCCGGCATTGGCACACTGCGCAGCGATGCCCATGCCCATGACGCCCGACCCGATGACGGCGATTTTCTTGATTTCACTCATGGTCTTTTCCTGTGCGTCCGAGGCTTACGCCGCTTCCATGATGGTGGTGATGCCCTGTCCGCCACCGATGCACTGCGTCGAAAGCGCGTACTTCTTGCCTTCGCGCTTGAGCAGGGCCGCAGCCTTGCCCGTGATCCGTGCGCCGGTTGCGCCCAGCGGGTGACCCAGCGCGATTGCGCCGCCATCGAGGTTCACGCGAGAAATATCCATGCCGAGGTCGTTGATGCAGGCCATGGACTGCGAAGCGAAGGCTTCATTGATTTCAACGATATCAATATCGCCCATTTCCAGCCCTGCGCGCTTGAGCGCTTTGCGGGTCGCGCCGATTGGGCCAAGGCCCATGACGTCGGGATCACAGCCGTTGATGGCCATAGACTTGATTACGGCCAGCGGGGTCAGGTTATGCTCGCGGGCATATTCGGCGGAGCAAACCAGCGTGGCCGCTGCGCCGTCCGTTAGGGGCGAGGACGTACCGGCTGTTACCGTTCCGGTTGCCGAGAATGCAGGCTTGAGGCCAGAGAGGCCTTCGACAGTGGTATCGGGGCGAATGCAGCCATCGGCGTCAACGCCGTCGACCGTGACGATCTCATCTTTGAAGTGACCCGCCGCCTGCGCAGCTGCTGCTTTCTTATGGGATTCAACCGCAAACGCTTCTTGGCTTTCGCGGGTCATCTGGTAGCGCTCAGCCACGTTTTCCGCCGTCTCACCCATGCCCATGTAAACGCCATAGACGTCCCGCATCAGTTCAGCGTTCGGCATCGGGTTAAAGCCACCCATTGGAACGCGCGTCATGGATTCAACGCCCGCAGCGACAAAGGCATCGCCTGCGCCCATCGCGATCTGGCCCGCAGCATAGTGAATCGCCGACATCGAAGAGCCACACCACCGGTTGATCGTCGCGCCGCCAACAACCTTTGGCAAACCCGCGCGCAAAGCCACCAAACGCCCCATCAGCAAGCCTTGCTCGCCCTCTGGTGTCGCGTTGCCAAGGATCACATCCTCGATGGTCGCAGGGTCAACGTCTGCCCGCTCGACAACGGCTTTAACAACCGCTGCGGCCAAGTCATCTGGGCGTGTCTTGGTCAGCGCGCCCTTGTGCGCAGGCTGGAAGGCAGAGCGCGAGTATTGCGCAATTACGATCTGGGTCATTTCTGAGGTCCTTTGTCAGAATCAGAGGTGTTCTTTGATGAGTGTCGGTTTGCGAAAACGAGGCCGCCTTAGGCCCCGTAAATATCGCGAATGTCTCGTTTCAAGATTTTGCCAACTTGGCTCTTCGGCAGCTCTTCCATGAACTCCACGCGCTCTGGCAGCATGTAATCCACGATTTTACCGCGCAGGAAAGCCATCACGTCGTCAGCGCTGATCGATCCGGCTTCGTGCAGCACAACCGCCGCCAAAATCACTTCGCCACGCTTGCTGTCCGGCACGCCACAAATGGCGCATTCGGCAATCGCTTCGTGGCCAAACAGGATTTCTTCGATGTCACGCGGATAGACGTTGAAGCCATTGTTGGTGACGATCATGTCCTTCTTCCGGTCCACAATGTACGTGTAGCCGTCAGCATCCATGACCCCAATGTCGCCAGTCAGGAAGCGTCCGTTCTGCAAGCATTCTGCTGACGCTTCTGGACGTGCCCAGTAACCCTGCATGACTTGCGGGCCGGATACAGCGATTTCGCCACGCTCGCCCATGGGCATCAGGACCGAGCTGTCGTTTTCGTCCACGATCTCAATAACCGTGTTCGGAACCGGCAGACCGATGGAGTTGATTTTATCATTAAGCAGGCGCGGCTCCTCACCCACCGGATTTGCCGTCGCAATCGGTGAGGTTTCGGACAGGCCATAACCCTCGGTCACGGAACAGGGTGCAACCTTCTCGAAGTTCTTTTTGATCTCGTTCGGCATCGCTGCGCCGCCGGATACGCAGTACTTGAGCGCGTCCATCTTGATCTTGCCTGACTTCACGTCTGGATGGTTTGCCAAGGCATTAAACATCGCCGGAACGCCCGCAAAGATCGTAGCGCCAGAGCCAATCGCCTTCGCCGCGTTATCCTTATCGAAGTTCGGCTGCATCACCATCTCGCCGCCGCGCATGGCCATATAGTTCATGCAAATCGTCATCGCGAAGACGTGGAACAGCGGCAGAACCGTCAGGATCTTTTCCTGACCGTCCAAAATGCCCGGGAACCAACGTCCTGCCTGTTGGCAGTTGATATAGATGTTTTCGTGCGTCAGCGTCGCAGCCTTGGGCAAGCCCGTGGTGCCGCCGGTAAATTGCAGCGCTGCAACGTCTTTTGGATCGAGGTCGGCGAGCTTGTAGGCTGAACCGTGGCTCATGACGTCTTTGTACGTTGTGATTCCTGGGCCACTGATCCCCTTGACCAAATCCTTGCCCCGCAACAGTGGGAACAAGATGGACTTCAGACCAGAAAGCGAACCCGCAAACGGGCAGATGATCATCTGCTGCAAGCTGCCGCCATTGGCGCGGGACTTTTCGAAGACAGGTCCGACGTTCGGGTAAACCGCTTTCAGGTCCGTGGTGATAACCACCTTGACCCCAGCCTGCTCCATCAACTTTTCAACTTGATCCGGCGGGTAGGTCGGATTGAAGTTTACGACAATACCGCCCAGCTTACAGATCGCATAGTAGAACACGGGGAAGTAGATGCAGTTCGGCAGGAACAGACCAACACGGTCGCCCTTTTCCACGCCCATCTGCTGCAAACCTGCTGCGGCTTGATCCACCAGCGCATCTGTCTGCGCGTAGCTCAAATTATTCCCAAGAAAGTCCATGAAGGGCCGATTGCCAAAGCGCGCAACGGCTTCATCCCACAACTGCGGCAGCGTGCCGGTTTGGATGTCCATATTCCAATCGAGATAGCTTGGGTATTTCTCAAGCCATGGGTGCTGAGTTGTTCCTTCGGCCATGTGCTTCCTCCCACAGAACCTACGTGTCAATTTCTATGGTGAAATGTACGTTTTACCTAAGGACTGGTCAAGTAGCTCGTCTGGGGTTTTCCCCACCCCTCTGCGATCCTTTGGCGTTTGACAGAATTGGGGGGAATAGCGATAGCAGTATGGCTACGTTCTCATTCCACGATTCCAGCCCGACGGAGGCCCCAATGGCCAAAAAGCTTCCGAACAAGCCAAAACGCCTGCGCGCTTATCTGGAGCAACACTTGCACATTCTGGATACGCTACCTTTTGCGATCTTGCAGGTGAACAAGAAGTACAAAGTCGTTTGGGCCAACTTGGCCGCGAACGAGTTGCTCCAGATGGATCCAGTCAACCAGCGCATCGAAGACGTTTTTGGCAACGAGATTCTCTTTGACGCCGTTGAAGCCGCTGATGAAGAAAATGAGGAAGTCCGGTTCGAATTTGAATGGGGCGCGCGCCCAACCCTTTCCATCCTCGCAACCGTGACGCCCATGCAGCAAACTTCAACCCAAGGCGGGCGCATGATCATGACGCTGGAAGACCTCACAACCCAGCGTCAGACCGAAGCTGTCCGCGCTGACTTTGTTGCCAACGTGAGCCACGAGCTGCGGACGCCCCTTTCGACGCTGGTGGGCTTTATCGAGACCCTACAGGGCCCTGCTCGCGAAGACACGGAAGCCGCAGAACGCTTTTTGGGTATCATGCGGGACCAAGCGGCGCGAATGTCACGACTGGTGGAAGATTTACTCTCCTTGTCCAAAATCGAAATGAACGCGGCGGTGTTGCCGAGCGGGGCGGTCGTAGTCGGGGATTTGCTGCAAACGGTAACGGAGTCACTCTCATTGCAGGCCGAACGAGAAAACCAGCAAATCGTCATGGGTTTGGGCCAAAACCTGCGCGTTCGGGGTGATTCTGATGAGTTAACGCAGGTTTTCTGGAATCTGGTTGAAAACGCCCTGAAGTATGGCCGCGAAGGCGGTACAATCAGCATCGATGTCGAACCGACTGCCGACCACCAGAGCGTTCGGGTTGCTGTCAGCGATGACGGTGAAGGCATCGAAGAAGAACACCTCGACCGCCTGACAGAGCGGTTTTATCGGGTGGACAAAGGCCGTAGCCGCGCCATGGGTGGAACCGGGTTGGGCTTGGCCATCGTCAAGCACATCGTCGCCCGTCATCGCGGAACGTTAGAGGTCGCTTCAACCATCGGTCACGGCTCGACATTCAGCGTTACCTTGCCTGCGCATAAAAGCTAACGCCGCTCGTCATATCCTGTCCCAGCCTTTTTTGAGCCGCCGTAACACCATCGTAACATTTACGTAACAAAGCGAACTCACCGGCCCAACAAAAGGTGCTGGTGGGACGTTTGTGGAAGCGTCCGACGGTAGACCGACGATGGGAACTGAAAGTCTATGAACCGAACATC
Source organism: Alphaproteobacteria bacterium (assembly GCA_965661545.1). Taxonomy (GTDB): domain Bacteria; phylum Pseudomonadota; class Alphaproteobacteria; order UBA7985; family UBA7985; genus UBA7985. Next base: position 46,673 of record CBFIEF010000011.1, read on the forward strand.
CAGCGTCTCGCTGCAAATCGCCTTCTTCATCTTTATGATCATTGGGCTGAGTTTGTTTTTTGGGGCTTACGCGCTGATCGTTCCAGCGGTTCTGGCCTACATCTGGGGCGCGATCAGCTTTGGCCAGTGGCGCATCCGGCAGGGTCGCTTGTCGCTCGAAGAGGCACGACAAAAGGGTGTAAATCGCTTTGGTTTGCCCGATTTGCCCCGGTTCTACGGCTTTCAAACGGTTCTCTGGTGGCTGTTGCCGCCGGTCCTGCTGCTCATTGTTTACCGATCCATCGGCACACCCATTCTGACCGGGATGATTGAAACCGAAGTGTTGGTCCTGATGGGAAAAACCATCAACCCCACAACACTGCACGAATTCGCGCGCACAACGCTTGCCGCTTTAGGCCTGTCGGGGGCTGGATCGACCAATGGCTTTACCGAAGCCCAGATGGCGGCCCTGCCGGGCCTGACGGACTATTTCAGCCAGCAGCACGGCCTGCGCCGCTTGTTCTGGTTTGCGCTGCTCATGGGCGCCTTGGCGTTTTGGCAAAGCGGTCCGCGCGCTTTCACAGGCAGCCAAGGCCGCGTCACAGTATTCGCCATGGCGCTGATCTGCATTCTGATTTCGATCCTGTCCGGCTATGCCGCTGCTTCCATCATCATTTTGCTGGTTCTTGCTTTTACGCTGTTCTCCACCGAAATCAGCGCAAGCCTCGCTCGCGTGCTGTTTATGGCAACCGGCGTCGGCGTTCTAATTTTCTTGCGCGACCAATTGGCGTGGGGCCAAGGCGGCTGGATGATCTCACTGATCATCATCGCCGTTTCTGTTGTCGTCCTCTGGCGTCGAGGGATGCGGCCACAGTTCAGCGACCAGATGTTTGTGCTGGTTGTCCTCGGGCTTGCAACACTGATTCTTCTCACGGCGCTGACATGGATCGGCGCTTACTCATGGCTGTTTGATTTTGGCTCGCAGACCATCTTTGAGGTCTCGCCGGGCAATCTGGGCCTGCAATCGCAAAAGCTGCTGAATGCGATCAGTGATTTGCGCGCTGGATTGGTGGTGTCAAACCCAGAAGTCGCAGATGCCGCGTCTCGGCTGCTGTCCGCGCAAGACACATACCGCTTCGGCTATATCGCTGTTGTGCTGCTGGGTATCGGCTGCGGTGTCGTCGGGTCACTGATCTTTGTGCGCCCCAAGCACCGCGCCCAGTCTCGCCACGAAGGCGCCGCTAGTTTCGGCATGATGCTGGCTTCTGCGGCAGCTATTCTGGTCACCATCGGGATCGTTCTGGCCCTGCTCTCCAACGCTGAGCTGTTCTTCTCCAAATACCCCATCCAAGACTTTCTGTTCGGCCTGCATTGGTCCAAGGACGCGCCGATCCGCGAAGATCAGGCTGGCGGCTTTAATCTTGGCGCTGTTCCCGTCTTTTACGGCACGCTGGTCGTCTCCTTGGTTGCTTTGACAGTCGCTCTGCCCGTCGGTCTGATGTCTGCTATCTATATGGCCGAGTACGCCAGTCCCCGAACACGCGGCATTTTCAAGCCTATTCTGGAGGTGCTCGCGGGCATTCCGACCATTGTTTACGGCGTTTTTGCCCTGCGCTCAGGCATTCCGTTTGCCAAGGATATCTTTGGGGGGATCGAGTGGGTGCTGGAGCTACGCTTTCTCCCGACGCCAATGCATCTGGAATACCTAGACCTCGCCATCGGCGCGAAGTCGGGTGTCGTCGCGGGTGCCGTGATGGGGATCATGCTGATCCCGTTCATCTCCTCGCTGTCAGACGATGCGCTCAAAGCCGTTCCCCGGTCCCTGCGCGATGGCTCGCTGGCCCTTGGCGGTCACAAGTCGGAAACGATCCTCAAAGTCCTGATCCCGGCGGCCTTACCGGGCATCATGGGGGGCTTTCTGCTCGCCACGTCTCGGGCCATTGGGGAGACCATGATTGTGGTTTTGGCGGCAGGTGGACAGGCGAATTTGACGCTCAACGTCTTGGATCAAATGACCACTGTTACCGTGCAGATCACTGAACTGCTGATCGGCGACGCCGAATTCGACCGAGCCAACACGCTTTCCGTCTTCGGGCTTGGTCTTGTCCTGTTTATCTCCACGCTCTTGCTCAACCTCGCAGCGATCCAGATCGTTCGCCGATACCGTCAGAGGTACAGCTAATGCCCACTCAAACCTCACCCCACCAGAGCGTTCAGGCTGCCCGCCGCCGGGCTTCGCGGCGCCGTGGAGAGCTGATTTTCCGGATGTTGGGCCTGCTCGCCCTCGGCTTGGCCGCGACCTTCTTGGTCGCGCTGATGTATTCGGTGATCAAAAAATCCTACAACGGATTTGTGCAGTCCTTCATTCAAGTCGATGTCTACCTTGACCCTGACGTGATCAAGCCAGCCGACCTTGCGCAGTACCAGGCCTCCGTCGGCATTGCGCCGGACAAGTGGGCCGCCGACATTGAACCCGACCCAAAGCTTGCCAAGCGCGCGTCACGGTCCGTGCAGCGCGGCACAAGCTATAAGAAAATGCTTCAGAACATGTTCGCTGACGAGTTTGGCGACCACTTCTTCGGCTACGAAACCGAACGAAATCGCGATAAAGCCATTGCCCAAGTCGCGGAAATGATCAGCCTAGAAGCGCAGTTCCAGATCCGCGATCGACTGATCAGCGGCGAGTACACGCTGGGCGATACAGTCAGCATGTGGGCCCTTGCCTCTGGCGACTCAGATGTTTTGTACAAAGACATGAAGCGGCGCACGCAAAAGAACGTAGATTCCGAAAACTGGATCCTGCTCAAGCGCTCTGTTGACGAAAATGGCCTGTCAGTGCTGATGGAACTCAGAGATACGGGCCGAACCCGCATTCGTCCTTATCTTGGTGTTCCCAAGATCGACCTCTTCGGCTGGACCTTGTTTGAACAGCAGCCGGGCTTCTTTGCGTCGGCCTCCTCAACCTCGCCCGAGCGCGCAGGCATCGCTGCGGCGGCACAGGGGACGTTCCTAATGCTGATCGTAGTGCTGGTGCTTGCCGTACCGATCGGGGTGCTCGCGGCGGTTTACTTGGAAAAGTTTGCACCGCGCAATCAGTTAACCGATTTCATGGAAATCAACATCAACAACCTCGCCGCTGTGCCATCGATCATCTTTGGCATTCTGGGTGCTGCCGTAATCATCCAGTGGCTGTTTCCCGGCTCCCGCGGCTTTCCGATTGTTGGCGGTACGGTGCTGGCCTTTATGACCCTGCCCACCGTGATTATCGCCTCGCGCGCTGCCATTGGCGCCGTTCCACCCAGCTACGAAGAAGCAGCCTTGGGCATGGGCGCGTCCCATCAGCAGTCCGTGTTCCAGCACGTCCTGCCCGCCGCCCTGCCCGGTATTGCGTCGGGCGTTATCATTGGCTTGGCACAAGCCGCTGGCGAAACTGCACCGCTGCTGATGGTCGGCATGAACGCCTTTATCAATGATGTTTGCGACGCTGGCGCAGCTTGCTTGATGTCAAAGGGCGTTGGCATGCCGTCACAGATCTATCAGTGGGCCGCTGACGACGACCCCCTGTTCCAGAACAAAACTGCCGCCGGCATCGTTTGCTTGCTGACGCTTGTGATCGCCATGAACGGCCTTGCGACTTACATCCGCGCGCGCTTCGAACGCGCCAACTGAGGAAGAACCCATGTCTGAAATTCGAATGCAGGCTGAAGACGTCCACGTCTTCTATGGCGACAATCACGCGCTGAAAGGTGTCAGTATGGACATCAAGAACCAGCACGTGACAGCGCTGATTGGGCCATCAGGTTGCGGTAAGTCGACGTTTTTACGCTGCCTCAACCGGATGAACGACAGCATCAGCATTGCACGGGTCGAGGGGCGTATAGCGCTCGACGGCGATGATATTAATGATGCTTCATTGGACGTGACGCTGCTTCGTCAGCGGGTTGGCATGGTCTTTCAAAAGCCCAATCCCTTCCCCAAGTCGATTTATGATAATGTGGCGTACGGCCCGCGTCTTCATGGCATGGCTAAGAACCGGGCTGAGTTGGACGAAATTGTTGAGGAAGCGCTGAGTGCTGCTGGCTTGTGGGAAGAGGTGTACGACCGCTTGGATGCCGAGGCTTTGGGGCTGTCGGGTGGACAGCAACAGCGACTGTGTATCGCGCGCGCCGTTGCCGTTTCTCCGGAAGTGATCCTGATGGACGAACCCTGCTCGGCGCTGGATCCCATCGCAACCGGTACGGTTGAGCGGCTGATTTTGGATTTGGCCAAGGACTACGCCATCGTCATCGTCACGCACAATATGCAGCAAGCCCAGCGCGTCGCTGGCACAACGGCCTTCTTCCACCTTGGCGACATGGCGGAAATGGCTTCGACCAAAGAGATTTTTGAAAACCCGCAAGATCCTCGTACCAAGGATTACGTTGCGGGCGCGTTCGGATAAGCAGGAGCATCGACCCCATGATGATGCAAGCAACCACTCAGCAAGGCACAGACTTTGGCAGTGAAACACGGCCCAAGTCCCTCAAGGGCGACAAGCCCCTAATTTTGATCGTCGAAGATGAAGACGCAATTGTAACGCTGCTCGACTACAATTTACGCAGCGCTGGTTACGACACCGCCATCGCACGTGACGGCGAAGAAGCCGTTGACCTGGCCATAACGCTGGAACCCAACGCTATTTTGCTCGATTGGATGCTGCCGTTGCGCTCAGGTCTGGAAGTCTGTCGCCACTTGCGCCGTTTCCCTGAGACCAATGAGGTTCCCATCATCATGCTGACCGCGCGCGGTGAAGAGCAAGACAAGCTGCGGGGCTTGGACATGGGCGCGGATGACTACCTGACAAAGCCGTTTAGCCCGCAAGAATTGCTGGCTCGACTGCGCGCTGTACTGCGTCGGGCACAGCCTGCGCGGCTCAAGGAAATCCTGGTTTTTGCTGATATCCAGATGGATCAGGGCAGTCACAAAGTCACGCGAGGTGAAGCTTCTGTCGACCTTGCACCAACGGAATTTCGCCTTTTAAGACACTTCATGCAGTACCCCGGACGTGTCTTTTCACGCGAGCAACTCTTGGACTCTGTGTGGGGTCGAGAGAAGGACGTGGAGCCTCGAACCGTCGACGTTCATATTCGCAGACTTCGCAAAGCACTCAATGCTTACTCAGAGTCGGACGTTATCCGGACTGTGCGAGAAGTCGGATATGCACTCGATCTGACCTAAATGGCGAGACTAAGGCCAGACTCACTATTCGCCTACATTAGACCACAAAGCTAAGTGACTTGAAAACAACAGTTCTTCTCGTCACTAGCCTTACCCGTTGATGTTGCGGTTCTATTGATTGACTCGTATGCGACCTGCCGGGTTAAAAAGTTGAGGAAATACGGAGCCAGCTGACCATACAACTATCCCGTAAATGAGTTGATCTCGTTAAGAGGGTGTTGTGATGCTGGCGAACCGTAGCGATCAGACAAATAACAAAGGTTCGGTGTTATGACCTCGTACACCACGAACGTCTTGCTTGCCGGCGTCGCTGCTCTGCTTCTCGCAGGTTGCACAGCCATCTCGACTGACGGCACAGGCTCGACCCTCACAACGACAAGCTCCGGTGCAACACTGGGCTCGTCGACAACGACGACGACAACCACATCTGGCTTTTCGTCGTCCGCTAGCGGCTTCAGCTCTGGCTCCGCAGGCTTTGGTTCTGGGTTTGCTCAGAATGCTTCTGCGCAATCCGCTTCTTTCGGTCAGCCTCAAGGGCTGCAGGGTATGGACGCCAGCGCTTTCCCGCCGAACCCACTGCCCGGTGAGTGTTACGCACGGATCGCTTTGTCCGCGGTGACGCAAAACGTTGAAGAGCAAATCATGATCGAGCCTGCACGTCAGGAAGTTCGCATCATTCCAGCTCAGTTTGGCGACGTAACCGAAGAAGTGGTTGTCCGCGAAGCAACAACTGAACTTCTCACCGTCCCAGCGAGCTACACCACGGTTCAGGAAGAGGTGGTTGTCCGCCCTGCTGCGCGCCGCCTGATTCCCGTAGAGCCAATTTACGACACGGTGATCGAAGAAATCGTTGTCGTGCCTGAGCGCACCGTATGGAAACCGGGTACAGGCCCTATTCAGAAGCTCGATGAAGCAACGGGCGAAATCCTGTGTTTGGTCACGGAGCCTGCTGTCACCAAGCAAGTTGAGCGCCGGGTTATGATCCAGCCTGCATCAACGCGCGAAGAAATCATTCCAGCGGTAACCGAGGTCGTTGAACGCGAAGTGGTTAACACCCCAGCTCGCGTCGAAGAGCGTCTGATCCCTGCTGAAACCCGCACGGTTACCCGTCGTGTTGAAGTGGTTCCTGCGCGGGAAGAGATCATCGAGATCCCACCTGTGTTCGATACAATCGCACGCGAAGTTGTTATCGAGCCAGCTCGGACCGAATGGCGTTCGATCCTCTGTGAGACCAACACCACACCGGACATCATCCGTCGTATTCAGGTCTCGCTCCAGCAGCGTGGCTACTACAACGGCCCAGTTGACGGCATCTTTGGTCCGCTGTCTCAGCGCGCAATCGATGGTTTCCAGCGGGATAACGGTCAGGTTGGTACCGGCGTAACGATGGATACTTTGGGCTTACTGGGTGTATCTGCATTCTAAGCAAAGCCGTTGTCCGCGCGTTAGCCACAAATAATCAAACAAAAAAGGGCAGTGACATTGGCGTCACTGCCCTTTTTCTTTGTCATCCCGTCAAGCGAGACCGTTTAGCGCTTAGTAATCAGAAGCAGGGGAAAGCGTGATTTCAACGCGGCGGTTCTGGGCCTTGCCGTATTCGGTTGTATTGGATGCGATCGGGAAGCGCTCACCAAAGCCAACGGCAGACATCCGCGCGTACTCAACACCCTGCCCCGACAAGAAGTTACGAACCGCGGCAGAGCGCTGAACCGACAAATCCTGATTGTAACTATCCGAACCGTCGCTGTCGGTGTGACCGGCGATTTGAATGGTGGTTTCAGGGTAGTTGATCATCACGTCAGCAACATTGCCCAAAACGGCAAAGAACGACGGCTTGATTTCATAACTTGCAACATCGAATGTTACTTCGGACGGCATGATCAAGCGCAGATCGTCACCCTGGCGCTCAATTGTCACGCCGGTGCCTTCCAGCGATTGACGCAACTCGCGCTCTTGATAGTCCATGTAGGCGCCGACACCGGCACCAACGACACCGCCAGCCAGAGCACCACGGAGCGCAGCGCGGCCTCGCTCGCCTTCTTCAGCCGTCACAGCGCCCACAAGACCGCCCAGGGCGGCACCAATGGCCGAACCGCCGCCGGTGTTGGTTAGCGTTGTTTGGCCTGTGTAAGGATCGGTTGCGACACAGCCACTCAAGACAAAGGTCAAGGCGACGGTACTCAGCAAAATCTTTTTCATTTTCATTACTCCAGCTTGTGAAGAATGACCCCAGTCCACTGGCTGGTTCAGCAGCCCCCTGCAGCCTTGGGATCACCGTAAGACTATTCCACTAAAATGGACTAAAGCCATCAGGTTGTCTGTACGACTTTCGCGGCAAAACATTTTCCGCCGTAAATCCTTGTTTCGGTGTGTAACAAACCCGGCAAATTCGGCTATGAGGGGGCGACAATAAGTTTAAGCGCCCTGATCGAAAGGCCAACAGCCCTCTATGTCTGCTCAAACACCTTTGATTCGCCTCTCTGATTTGTTCCTCCGTCACTCGGATAAGGACTTATTCAAGGGCGTAACCATGAGCATTTTCGCCAAGGATCGGATTTGCCTTGTGGGGCGGAATGGGACGGGCAAGTCGACGTTGCTGCGCATCATTGGCGGGCAAGCGGACTTTGATAAGGGCGAGCACTTTGTCCAACCGGGCACGCGCGTTGGCATCCTGCCCCAAGAACCCGATTTGTCCGCCTTTGCTTCCGTCCTCGACTACACCACCAGTGAAGGTGCAGAGCCGCACCGGGCCAAGATGTTCCTCGATAGCCTGTCACTGGCGCCGGAACAGGGGACGCAGGGGCTGTCAGGCGGCGAGCAGCGGCGCGCGGCTCTGGCCAAAGCGCTGGCCGAACAGCCAGACGTGCTATTGCTGGACGAGCCAACCAACCACCTCGATGTTGATACGATTGAATGGCTGGAGAACGAGATCCGCCGCTTCGAAGGCGCTATTCTGACCATCAGCCACGATCGGCGGTTTCTGGAAACGGTAACGGAGCAAGTGGCTTGGCTGGACCGAGGACGGGTTCAGCATCTGGGCAAGAACTATCGGCACTTCGACGAGTGGGCAGAAAAGTTGCTCGAAGATGAAGCCCGCGATCTGGCCAAACTGAACAAGCTGATCGCCGAAGAAACGCAATGGTCGCGCGAAGGCATCTCCGCCCGTCGCACAAGGAATATGGGCCGGATGCGGCGACTGGAATCGCTACGCCAGGACCGGCGAAACCTCGTCGCGCGTCCGGGCCAAGTGCAGCTTGATAGCCTGACCAGCGGGCAATCTGGCCGTCGGGTGATCGAGGCGACGGACATCGCCAAAACCTATGGCGACCGCACCATCATTGCGCCATTCTCAACCAAAATCATGCGGGGCGACCGTGTGGGTATCATTGGCCCCAATGGTGCGGGCAAGTCCACGTTGATCAAGATGCTGCTCGGTTCGCTGGAACCAGACACAGGCACTGTTTTTCGTGGCACGAACCTAGAACCGTTGGTGCTCGATCAGATGCGAACGACGCTGAAGCCCGGCACAACGGTTTGGGATTATTTGGCAGACGTGGGCGGTGATCAGATCATGGTGCGCGGTCAGCCTCGCCACGTTGTCTCTTACATGCGGGATTTCTTGTTCAGCGAGCGCGCAGCGCGGGCGCCGGTTGAGTCGCTGTCGGGTGGTGAGCGGAATCGCCTGACCTTGGCGAAAGGGCTGGCGAACCCCAGCAACCTGCTGGTGCTTGACGAGCCGACAAACGATCTGGACCTCGAAACGCTGGATTTGCTGCAGGAAATTATTGCCGACTATGACGGAACAGTCCTGTTGGTTAGCCACGACCGTGATTTCATCGATCGTCTTGTGACTTCTACCATTCTGTTCGACGGCAATGGCGGGCTGTTTGAGTATCCGGGCGGGTACTCGGATGCTCGGCGCCAGCATCAGACGCGGCTGAAGGAACAATTGAATGTCGGAAAGTCGAAATCTGCGAAGAAGGAACCTGATCGCAAAAAGGGTTCGGCGGAAAAGAGCAAGCTGACCTATGCCGAGAAAATCCGTCTAGAGAAGCTTCCCGGCGAAATGGAAGCGCTCGAAGCCAACATCGCCAAGGGCGAGAGCCTGCTGACCGACCCCAACCTTTACGCCCGCGACCCGGACAAATTCAATCGGATCACCACCAAGCTGGGTGAGCTGCGCGAAAAGCTCGAAGAAGCCGAAATGGAGTGGTTGGAACTGGAGGAGAAAGCTGAAGGCTAAGCGTGGCGCTCACCAGAGTGACTCAGCAGCACGCTTAGGCCGAGCGCGGACAGCTCTTCCATCGTCTCAATCGACTTCATGCTTGAATGGGCCTCCTGCCCTCCCCTCCGTGGGTCTTGGGTTCTTAGACCATTCTGGCCTAAACACTGTTCTCAAACCCTAGCACGTTGAGCACCACACCATGGCTTTGCTTCAAGAAGAGGTCGCTAGCCGGCGGACCTTTGCCATCATTTCTCACCCGGATGCGGGCAAGACCACGCTGACTGAAAAGCTGTTGCTGTTCGGTGGCGCGATCCAGCTTGCTGGCGCGGTCAAGGCTAAGGGCGACGCGCGACGCGGCGCGACGTCAGACTGGATGAAGGTTGAGCGCGAGCGGGGGATTTCCGTGACCTCATCGGTGATGACCTACGCCTACAAGGACTGCATCTTCAATTTGTTGGATACTCCGGGCCACGGCGACTTTTCCGAGGACACGTACCGCACGCTCACGGCGGTTGATTCAGCGGTGATGGTTATTGACGCGGCTAAGGGTATTGAGGCCCAGACGCTCAAACTGTTTGAAGTGTGCCGCTTGCGCGACGTGCCGATTGTAACCTTTGTAAACAAGCTCGACCGCGAAGCGCGCGAGACCTTTGAAATCCTTGACGAGATCGAACAAACATTGGCACTGGATGTTTCACCGGCCTCGTGGCCGATTGGTATGGGACGGCAGTTCAAGGGCTGTTACGACCTGCTAAACGACCAGTTCATCCCGGTTCACAACGACTCAAAGGGTGAAATGCCCCGCGATGGTCTGAAAGTTTCGGGCGTTGATGATCCCGCGTTGGCCGACGTGCTTGAAGCCAGCGAGATCGATGCGCTGCAAGAAGGTGCGGACATGGCCAAGGAGCTGTGCCCGCCGTTTGACTTGGAAGCCTATCGCCAAGGCACTTTAACGCCCGTGTACTTCGGTTCTGCACTGAACAACTTTGGGGTTCGTGAATTGCTGGACGGCTTGGCCAAATCGGCACCCTCGCCCCGGCCCCAAGCGGCTGTCATTAAGGGCGAAAAGACGGAAATCGAGCCAACCGCCAAAAAAGTCAGCGGTTTTGTCTTCAAGATCCAAGCGAACATGGATCCAAAGCACAGAGACCGTATTGCCTTCATGCGACTGGCGAGCGGGCATTTCAAAAAAGGTATGAAGCTGAACCACCTGCGCTCCGGCAAGCAGATGACCATGCACAACCCTCAACTGTTCCTCGCTCAAGACCGCGCAACGGCGGAAGAAGCCTTTGCCGGTGACATCATCGGCATTCCGAACCATGGCAACCTGCGGATTGGTGACGCACTGACCGAAGGACAAGATCTGTCCTTTACCGGCATTCCATCGTTCGCGCCAGAATTGCTCCAGTCCGTCCGCCCAGTTGACCCGATGAAGGCAAAGCACTTGGGCAAGGCGCTGTTCCAGCTGGCTGAAGAAGGCGCAGCGCGGGTGTTTAAGCGGGTACTTGGCTCAGATTGGATTGTGGGCGTTGTTGGCGCGCTTCAATTCGATGTACTGGCGGACCGCATCCGGACAGAATATGAAATTCCCGTTAATTTTGAGCAGGTTAACCTGATGACTGCACGCTGGCTTCGCGCAGATGATCCAGCGATGCTCAAAAAAATCGTTGAGGAAAACCGAGGCGACATGGCGGCGGATCACAATGAAATCCCGGTGTTCTTGGCTCGAAACGCGTGGCATCTAGACCGCGCGCAGGATGATTACAAGGACGTCAATTTCCTTAAAACCATCGAGCAAGAAGTCTAATGAGCCGCAGCGCTGATTTTGGTGATTTGCCGATTGGCATGGCAATCAGCGCTGCGCAAAGACTGCACACGGCGGACAGCCTTGGGTTTTACGTGCGGCAGAAGGGCGATCCTGATCGGGGGTTGGTGATCCTCTATTTCGAGGATGAAAACACGCTGCTGACCCAAGAGCGTGACTACGAAACCGACCGGCTCATATGGCGGGAAACGGCGCTTTTGCGACCGGATGCGGGAGACCATCTGTCTCGTCTCGCGGCCAATGATCCCGATGCTTGGATCATTGAAATTGACGGCAGTCTTGAAAAAAACCCATTTACGCGCTTGGGATAAACCCCTCAGAGCGCTAAAGCTATAGAAACGCTCGATAAAAGCCTTAAGGATCATTCCACTTATGAGTCGCTCCATCCTCGCCCTGTTCGCTGTGCTGTTTTTGTGTGTCGGAGGCATTATTGGCTGGGTCACTCGTGGCAGTGACTTTGGCGCTAACCTTGCTGCGGGCGACCAAGGTCAAAATAGTGGCTTCGTTCAAGTCTCCGCACCGGAGCAAGCGCAGCTGGTCAGTGTCATGTCTGCGCTGGATGTCCCCGCAACGCCGCAATCCGGCTTGTCGGGAGACAACTTGGTCAACATCAGCGCCGCACTCTCAGCACTTCAGGACAAATCGAATGAAGTCGCCGCCGCTTTTGCTGAGCGTGACCGGGCGATCGAAGCGGCTCGTTCAGAAGCTCAGGTGGCTTTTGAGCAGAAAGAGGCTGACCTGACCGCATTGCTGGCTGTTGAGCGCAAAGACCTGCTGGATCTGGTCAGCGCGCTTGAGGGAGACGTTGAGGCCCGTGAAGCAGAGCTTGCCGTCGAACAGCAAGCGGCAGCTGAAACACAGCAAAAGTACGACGAAATTCTCGGCGAAGTGACTGCACTTCAGCTCGAGCGCGACGCCCTCGCCGCCGAAAAATCTCGGCTTTCTGATTTGGTATCTGTCGCTGAAGAGCGCCTGATTGCGATTGGTGACGCAGACAGTGTGACGCTGATCATCAACCGCCGCGAGCTGAAAAAGAGCCTTGAGGACGCCAAAGCGGAAAAAACCGTTTTGCAGCAGACACTGTCTGACCTGTTGTCCCAGATTGACGCTGCGAAAGGCGAACTGGACGATTTGGCAAATGAGCAGCAAAGCGGTCAGCGCTTGCTGGAAGCGGTCCGGCTCGAGGGCCAACGCCTACTCGCCCGCCAAGAAGCGGCTGCAGCGGCTCTGGAGCCGGCTGAGAATGCTGTTTACGAAGCCCAGACCGATGCGGAGAACCTTCGCATTGAAGCAGCAACTTTGCGGTCCGAAGTCGCCGGTAAGATCGAAGAGCGAGAGATCATCATCGAGGCCATTGGCACTTTTGGCGCGACGGTTGCCGAAAGCGGCCAGGTTTTAATCAACGGCGACCCGATCACACCGGAAGTTGCGGTTGAGACTTTGAAACGCACTTTGGTTCGGGAACAAGAAGCCCGTGAGCGGTTGGTTGAAACCCAGACCCAACTGGAAGATCTGGCGCAAGAGCGCGCGGATATGGATGAGACCATCGGCGCGAAAGTAGAGCAACGCGCCGCGCTGCTTACGGCAGAGGCACAAGCCGCTATTGCAGAAGCAGAAGCCGAAGTCGCTGCGATGCAAGCAAAACTGCTGACCGAAGCATCCGACCGCGAACGCGATCTGGAGCAGCAACTGGTCCAGTTGGAAGCGGATATGAACGCCCAAATCGCGTCTCAAGTCGCAAAGCGGGTGACTGAGGCGCTGGCCGCGTCCATCAACTCGACCGAAGCCGCGTTGAGCACCGAAGCACAAACCCGCGCCAGTGCTCAATACGAAGCCGAGAAAGCGCGTCTGATTGAAGACATTCAGGCTGAGGCGAACGCGCGACTGGAAAGCCAGCGCGCGACGCTGGTTGCCCGCTTTAATGAGCAAGTTGAAAACCGCGCTTCGGAGCTGGCAACCGAACTCGCTAATCGCCTGATGGCTGATGCGAAGGTTCAAGCCGCCCTGAATGGTGACGCCATCGCGGCGACGGCAGCGGCGCTGTCTGCTGATGTCACTGATCTTGATCAAAGCACCGCCATGGCCAATATCCGGGAGCGTCTTTACACCCGCCTCGTCAATGCAACAGCCACCGAGTTTGGCTATGTCCCCCGCGTGGTGGGAGAACGCCTGCTTCTGGCCTCAAACGGCCTGTTCCCCGTGGGCTCGCCCAATCTTTCCCGTGAAGGTCAGGAAGAGCTGCAAATTTTCGGCTTACAGCTGCAAAGCATTCTCAGCGATCTGGACGACGATGAATTCATGATCCGGGTCGATGGCCACGCCGATATCAAGCCATACCTGTTCTCTCCTTACGGAAACTGGGAGCTGTCCTCAGAGCGCGCTGTGAGCGTGGTCGAGTACCTCATCGAGAACACGGCCATTCCTGCCAGCCGATTGATGGTCGCTGCCTTTGGTGAGCATCAGCCGCTGGTTGAGGGTGACGATGAAGCTGCGCAGCAGCAGAACCGCCGGATTGAGTTCAAGCTGGTCCGCCGCTAGGCCCAGCTTCACCCGCCATGACGGAAAGAGCGTGGGAACCGTCATCGGCGGTTTCCGGCTCTAAAGCGTATGCCAAGCGCATGGCGTCGGTCTGCGCCAGCTTGTCAGCAAACATCGACCAATCATCGCGCTCTGCGATAGGAGCCCACAGCGCCTCGATTTCATCGTAAGCCAGCGAGCACGCTGCACTGTTGCTAAAGTAAGGGTTTTCCAGCCGCTCAGCCCGCACAGGCACAAAGTCCTTGGCGCGGCTGCGCACGTCATCCCACGCCTCGCCAGCGGGCCATTCTCGGCCCCCAAAGGCACGGTGCAAAGCATCATCCAAGGGGATGGCCGTGCTCCGCAGCGTGGACAGCAGGTTTTGCAGAAACGGCTGATCAAGCTCCCGTCGCCCGGTGGACGCCAGGCCAAGACGCCTAAGCAACCTGTCCTCGACCGCATCCGACAGGGACTCGCTGTACCCTTTCAGCGCGTCGATAATGGCATCTTGATCCGAGATCGTTACCAGCGCTGAGGCCAACTGCTGCACGTTCCAATAAACCGCTTCCGGCTGGCGACCAAAGGCATACAAACCGCTGTGATCAAAATAGGCCGCCACCTTGTTCGGATCCATTTTTTCGAGGAAACGGAATGGGCCGTAGTCAAAGCTTTCACCGGTAATGTTGATGTTGTCCGTATTGAGCACGCCATGGACAAAACCTGCCGCAAACCAGTCAGCGACCGTATTCGCACAATTCCGCCCGACCCAGCGCAGAAACAAGGGAGCAGCGGTCGCCGCGCCTGCGCCACCTTCATCCTCATAAGCCGCCTTGTGGATCGCTGGCGCGTAGGTCGCACAGGCGTATTTTAGCAAAGCTTCCAACGTGTCCTGTTCCTGCAAGAAATAAGGCCGCTGGAAGGAACCGATGCGAATATGGCCATGGGACAAGCGGGTCATAACCGAACTTCGGGTCGGTGATGGCTCGTCACCGCGGTGCAGCGCCTCGCCCGTCTCAACCAAGGCGAATGTCTTGGACGTGTTTACCCCTAAAGCCTCTAACCGCGTTGTGGCCAAGACCTCCCGAACCCCGCCCTTGAGCGTCAAACGCCCATCACCGGCGCGGCTGAACGGCGTCTGGCCGGAACCCTTTGTTCCGAAGTCCAACAGTCGCCCCGACCCCGGCTCACGCATCTGCGCAAACAGGAAACCTCGCCCATCCCCCAAGTCCGGATTGTAGTGGCGAAACTGGTGCCCATGGTATTTCAGCGCCAAGGGCTGAGGCAGCGAGTCCTCAAAAGGCTTAAAGCGGCCAAAGTGATCAACCCACTGCTGCTCGCTTAGCGCCTGCAAACCTACCTTCTCCGCCCAATCATGGTTGGCGTAGCGCAAAATAGTCTGGGGAAAGTCTGCCGCTTCAACGGGGGCAAAAAAGCCCTCACCCAGCGAAAGGTGATTGCGTGCGGGTTGGAACGCCTTGGGCTGTGTCACAACAAATCCAATGTGCTTAGCTCGGACCGGGAACAGACTAGTTCAACGTGGCCGATGCAATGACAACGTCATACTCTGCGTTCCAAATCACCAGCGACCGATATCGCGTTGGGCTTTCGTCCCCAGCGGCGATGGTGTCAGGGTTGATCGGGATGTTCAGGCTGCCTTGAAAGCGACTCATCGGGGTCAAGAACCGGTAGCCATTTGAACGGACGTCCTTACCCTGCCTCGGTGCCCGTGCTTTGGAAAGGGCAATTCGGTAGCCTGGGCCTGCCGGAACATCGAAGTTTTCCAGTCGGAAGAAATAGAGGTCGTAGCCGGGAACGAAGTACAGTTTCACAGATCCAACTACATCGTTCGGCTCAATAGGAGCGGCCAACGCGCCTTGCCGAAGTTTGAAAAACTCCTTCGCCTCTACGCCGTCGATAAGGGAAAGTTCCTGAAAAACGGGTTGGTCATCGTAATTGGCCATGTAGGCCGCAACGGCTTCTTCCCACGTGACCGACGCCAAGGATTGAGAGGGTTCGAGCGCGACTGAGCCAGACGCTTCAGCCTCCCGCTCCGCCTGCATTTGAGCGCTTGTTGACCAAACAGGCTGAACCGCAAAAACAAAACCGAGCACAGCCGCAATCGCCGCCATGAGTGCAGCAACACTCAATGAAATAATGGCGCGACGTACTTTGAGCTTTTGGATGTTTTCGTCCATTTTACGAGCACGGTCATGAGAAGACTAAAAAAGATTAATGCGCGGCAGTGGTTGAATTAAGGCGTAACCTTAAGATCCAGTACTACCCTCACTTAATCATTGCTACCCCAAGCTGTCGGAAATCGCATTTTCGACTTTAGTTTAGCATCGTGTTTATAGGCGTCTTCTTCCCAATGCAGCTTGTTTCCACCATCGACCCAAACCGTGAGGTAAGAGATGGAAACCGGTACTGGGTTGGCCAGTCGCACGGTTTTTGGCGTGCTTAGGTCCATGTTCTTTTTGACCTGCTCCAAGCTCATGGGCGTCTTTTCCGCTTCCATGACCCACTGAGCCAGCCAAGCTGCATCTTCAACCCGAACGCAGCCGGATGAGAACAGGCGCACGGCCTTTTGAAACAGCTTTGGCGCGTTGGTATCGTGCAGATAGATGGCCTGACTGTTGGTCAGTGAGAACCGCACACCGCCCAGCGCGTTTGTCGCGCCGGAAGGCTGGCGCACAGTGATGTTGTCCAGATCAACTGTCGTCCAATCCAAGGCGGCTGACGTTGTCATTTCACCATCGACGTAAACCTGCCACCCCTTTTCATCAAAGTAGGCCGGATCCGCTTGGGCGCGGTCCAAGTAGTCTTCTTCGACAATAGAACGCGGTGCCGTCCAGTCTGGGCTGAACTTCAGCGATACAATGCGGTCCTGCAACGCGGGTGTCTTGCGGCTCTTGCGGCCTACGACAACGACCATGTCTCGCACTTTGCGGCCGCGTTCAAAGATCTCCATGGTCTGGCTGGCGATATTCACGCGGATATCACGCAAGGCACCGGCGGCTTCATGGTCCCAGCGCAAGCGCTCCATATTGATGGCGACCTGCTTTTTCTGGGCATTGGACAGCGGGCCTTTGCGACCATTCAGAACGCTCTTCAAAGCGGAATAGGATCGCCCTTTGGGTGCCAAGCTTGCGAGATAAACGTTGAAGTCAGACCGCTCGACCCCTTCGCGCAACAACTTAGCGCCAATGGTCTTACGCCGTGGATTGTTTGCGCCCTGGTGAACATCGGCCATATAGGCCATCAGTCCAGCGGTCAGCAGTACATCCGTGGTTTGAGGCTCAAATGGCATCAGGGTCCGGCTTTGAAGCATGTTATTGGGCAGGTAGGCTTCAGGCGCCAAACCATCATTTGCCGCGTTCTTCAGGGTGTTAAACGCTTGCGCGCCCGCCCACGTCCAGCGCCCATTCCGGTAAAACGTGCTGAAGTTTCCCTGCTCTTTATAGAAGTTGCGAACATCGCGGGTCCGCGCACCAGAAGGTAAGTCGACTTCGGCAATCAAAGACGCGCTGATCGGAACGCCTGTGCCTGAGAACTGTGAACCCGTATGCGCAACACCGCCGCCATACGCCGCGGGGTTATAGGTGTTATCGGACGCGCATGCCGTTAAAACCAGACAGGTCATTGCTGCGGCAACCAGGAAGGTTCGGCGCAGAGCAATGTTGGGGCGCATGTTCATTGAATTCCTCAAAACTTGTTATTTTTGAACACCTTAAGTGCCCATTTCTTTTCGCTGGTGGTCCCATAAAGCTAAAACTGGGAAGAAAGTCACGCGTGTCTTTCGACTAAAGCTCTCTTTTCCCGAGATTATGCGACAAATTAGCGACCATGGAACAGGTCGGGCGTCAGCTCCAAGTCCGGTACGGCCCAGTGAATCGTGCAGCGGCTTTCGTATAGCTCCGAGCCACCAATCTCGATCTGACCGCCGGAGCCGGTCTTCTTGTACGTCTTCGTCGAAGGCCGCCCGCAGACCGTGCATACGCCCCGCAGCTTGTGCACTTCGTCAGCCTTTGCCGCCATATGCGCGATGATCGAAAACGGCTTTCCCTGCCAATCCATATCAAGCCCCGAGCAGACCACGTCCACGCCTGCCGCCAGCAATTCCTCGATGATTTGCAGAATGTCGCCATTGAAGTTTGGCGCTTCAAAGAACTGTACTTCGTCGAAGAAAACGACAGCGACGCCGTCATCGATGATCTCTTGCGTGCGCGCTTCCCAGTCGTGAACGGCCTCAGCGTCTGCTGCCAGGCCTTCGTGGCTGACGATCTGCAGTCGCGCGTAGCGCTGGTCAAAGGCTGGCTTATAAACGCGGATGTCCTGCCCTCGACCATTCTTGGCCCACAGGATCCGTTTCAGCGTTTCCGTGGTCTTTCCGGCGAACATCGGGCCGCAGACAACGGATAAATGACCATAAGGCGGTTTTGGTTGTTGCTTGCCTTTGTCCACACCGGAAACGGTCTCACGTACTTCAGCCATTGTTTCTCTATCTTTCGTGGGTGTCAGCATGGGTTCTTTAGCCTCTCAATGCGGCTAAGGCTTGTTGATGCAGCTCGGGGCTCGCGCCAGCCAGAACTGTACCATCGCTTTCGAGCGTCAGCGGCTGACCAGACCAGTCCGTCACGACCCCGCCTGCCCCCTCAATCACTGGGATCAGCGCCATATAGTCCCAAGGTTTCATAGACGCCTCAGCAACCACACCCACGCTGCCCTGAGCCACCAGCGCATAGGCATAGGCGTCCGCGCCGTAGCGTAGATCCATACAAGCATCTTTGAGGCGGGAAAACCGGGCAAACTGCTCGGGCGAAAACATGTCCGGCGAGGTCGCCGACAACACGATTTTGGACAAATCCCCCGCTGGCCGCTGGCCGCGCAAAGGCTCCCCGTTGAACGTCGTCAGCCCACCATCCAACACCGTTCCAAGCCAATATTCCTGAGTCATCGGAACACAAATCCCGGAAAACAGAGGACGGCCACGATACAGCAGAGCAAACAAATTGGTGAACATCGGAAAACCGCCAACGAAGGCACGGGTGCCGTCAATGGGGTCAAGGACCCAGACAAACTCCCGATCAGCCCCCATCGCCGCTTCTTCTTCGCCGATGATGCCGTGGTCGGGATAGGCGGTTTCAATCAACTCCCGCCAAAGACGCTCGATCCCCTGATCCGCCAACGTCACAGGCGATACATCTGCCTTCTGCTCCACCACCAGATCATGTGAACGGAAATAGCGCTGGACCACGGGCAAAGCCGCTTCACGAAGGGTTTCGGCAAACTGCCATATATTGTCAGGGAGCGTGACCACGAGTGCGTCAGACCCTCATTCATAGGGGTTTTTGGGAGTCACTAAGTGGACTCGCTCGGTTCCCTGAGTCCAGTGAAATTAATCGCATAACGCCAGTCGTATGTACGCATTGCCTTTTTGTCGCAATAATTCACTTATGTAAGGGTACACCAGAGAAACAGGGCTTACTCATGTTAGCTATCATTTCACCCGCGAAATCCATGGACCTTGCACCCAGCCCGGACTTTGTGCCGCCAGCAAGCGAGCCGTTGTTTGCTGGCAAGGCGCAGAAACTGGCGACGCAGGCGCGAAAACTGAAAGCCGACGGTTTGGCGTCTTTGATGAACCTTTCTGACGACCTAGCGAACCTGAATTATGACCGCTTCAAAGCCTTTGGTCAGCAGGACCGAAAGCACGCTTTGCTGCTGTTTTCCGGCGACGTTTATCGCGGCTTGGACGCTGCCAGTATGGACACCGAAGACCTGCTGCTCATCAACGATCGCCTGCGTCTCTTATCGGGTCTTTACGGCCTGCTTAAGCCGCTCGACGCGATTGAGCCCTATCGTCTGGAAATGGGAACCCGGCTGGAGAACCCAAAGGGCAAATCACTCTATGCCTTCTGGGACGACTTGCTGGCTAAGCAGGTGATCAAAGATCTACAAAGCGCCGGAGGCCCTCAAGTGGTTATCAACCTGGCATCCAACGAATATTGGAAGGCCGTTGATAACAAAGCGCTGAAGGTGCCAGTCATCACCATCGGCTTCCGCGAATACAGGGGCGGAAAACCGACGATGATCAGCTTTTCAGCAAAAGTCGCACGCGGCATGATGGCGCGGTTTATGATCGACGGTCGCGTGGACCGCCCCGAGGGCCTGAAGGATTTTGCCCTCGACGGTTATCGCTTCGATCCGGACCTTTCGGGCCCCGAGCTGGCCGATCTGAACGATCCGGACGGTCGCTGGACCTGGATGTTCTCTCGCCCCGATCCTCGCGATTCCCTCTAGGGGCTCCGCCGTCATCTCTATAGTTGGAGCGCGGGCCCCGGTCGCCGCCTCTCGGAGCGCCGCGATCGCCGCCGCGTGAGTCTCCGCGGTCTGCACTTCTTGGACCGCGATCACCGCCCCTTGGTGGACCATTGCGGTCGCCGCCTCGGGAGTCCCCGCGACCCGGACCGCGTGGGCCCCGGTCGCCGCCGCGTGAGTCTCCGCGATCTGCACTTCTTGGACCACGATCACCGCCTCTTGGTGGACCATTTCGGTCGCCGCCTCGGGACTCACCTCGACCCGGACCGCGTGGGCCTCGGTCGCCGCCGCGTGAGTCTCCGCGATCTGCACTTCTTGGACCGCGATCACCGCCTCTTGGTGGACCATTGCGGTCGCCGCCGCGCGGTCCGCGATCGGCTCCACGGTTATCCCCACGTGGACCACCACGGTCTCCCCCGCGTGACCGGAGATCCGATCCACCGCCTCGACCATCACGCGCGCGCACCAAATCGTCATCGGAGTATTCACGATGTTCTTCAGCAATCAGCGATGGGATGGAGCGGGAAGACAGGGTTTTCCCAAGCAATTTTTCGATTTTCGACAGGCGCCGCTTGTCCGCGTCGCTCACCAGCGCCCAAGACCAGCCCGGCGCCCCAGCGCGACCAACGCGACCGATCCGGTGAACATAATCTTCGGCATGGATTGGCAAGTTCATCATCACGACGTCGCGCAAGCCCGGAATATCCATGCCCCGCGCGGCAACATCCGTTGCCACCAGCAACTGCACTTTCTTGCGGCGAAAGGCGTTAACTGAGGCTGATCGCTCCGCCGTCGTCATGCCCCCATGCGCCGGTGCTGCTGAATGGCCCTGCACCGACACGTGCTCAATCAGCTCTTCTACCGCTTTCTGCGTAGTAACAAAAACCAAAGCCTGCCGGACGTTGCCTTTGGACAGCATCAGATCCAGCACTTCGAGCTTATGCTCATGACTGTCACAAAAGATCAGGTTGTGCATGATCGTTTCCGGAATGGTATCCGGCTCGGCCAAACCGATGTGCGAGGCGTCTTTAGTGATCGACAGCGCCAATTCCCGCACGCCTTTGGTCAAGGTTGCGGTGTAGAGGCCGGTCTGCCGCTTGGTGCCACAGGCGCGTGCAATCCGCTGGACCTGCTGACGGAAGCCAACGTCCAACATGCGATCTGCTTCGTCGATGATCAGTGTTTCCAGCCGGAACATCGCCATGCGATCGGAATCCAAATGGTCGATCAGCCGACCCGGTGTCGCAATCACCAGATCAAGCGGCCCCTGCAGCGCTTTGTTTTGCGCGGCATAGGGCTCCCCGCCCAACATCCGCACGGCCCGCATCTTCTTGCCTGCAAAGACATCGCGCGCCACGTTCCAAAGCTGCTCACCCAGCTCACGCGTGGGCGACAAGATGATTGCACGCGGACCGGGGCCAGAACCCTTTGCGGGCAAGGACAGGCGCGAAAGCAGCGGCAGCAGAAACGCCAGCGTCTTCCCCGTCCCTGTCGGCGCAGTCGCAACCACGTCACGACCGCGCATAAACGGCGGAATGGCTTCGCGCTGCACGTCGGTGGGGTCATTCAACTCCAACCGGGTCACGGCGTTAAGGGCGCGCATATCCAGCCCCAGCGCTTGAAACTGGGTCAGGGTATCGTTTTCTTCGAGGGCGAGTTCGGTGGTTTCTGTGCTCATTCCAATAGCATAGCGCTAGTCAGGCAGTTTAAGCGCCGGAAAAAGAACGCATTTGCCGTGCATCCCGCGCGCAGGTGCGGCACGTTGTGTCGGCTCTACGAGGCGGGGGATAGCTTCAACGGAGATGGCACTACAATGAAAGAACTGATTTCTCGACGCCGCGTGTTTGAACTGGGTGCTGGCGCGACGCTTACTGTTTCTCTGATCGGCTGCGAGACGGCAACCGATCTGCTGAACTTGGCACAACCGACCATGCGGGTGCGCGATATCGCGCTCAAAAGCGTGGGGTTAAACAGCCAAACCATCGGCATCGATACTGCAATCAGCAACCCGAACCCGCTTGCGTTGCTGGTGAACCAACTGGCGATGAACTTCAATCTCGCCGGCAAGGATTTGGGAACGGCGACTTTGGGAAGCCCGGTGGAGCTGGCGGCCAACCAAGAAACTGGGGTTGGTTTGGACTACAGCACCAACTTGATCGAGTTACTCGGCAACGGGCTGAGCGACCTGCAAGTCAGTGGTTCAGGCGGCGTGCCCTATGAGCTCGCTGGAAACGCCAATCTGTCCCGGTTCAACGTGCCCGTTCCCTTACGGCACCAAGGTTCGGTTAGCCTCAACGATCTCGCGCCCATGCTGGGCATTTTTGGCTAGTCCGCCTGACCAGAGCAAAAGGCCTCAGCCGTCGGCATGGGGCCTTCGCGCTGCATGTCAGCAAGAGGGGCAAACGGGGCCATATCGCCAATCTTGAAGGCCGCAATTACTGCCTGCCCCGGCCCTGTGAGCCATTGCGCGAACAGGGCGCCGTCGGCGTCAACGGCGGCGTCTTCGTAGCCGACAAGAACCCCGTAAACGTTCTTGAGCGCATCGCCATAGCAACCCTTGGGGCGAAGATCGGCTTTGTTCTCGAAGGCTAACCACGTTGCGCCATCGGCCAAAACAAAGGCATCTAGGCTGGCCGCGATGTTGAGTGTCGCGCCTTGGCCGGTGCCGGATTTGCGGTACCAGCGCCGCGCGGCCTTGGTCTCCACATCAATGTCTGCGGTCTGCCACAGCCGGAGTTCGGCCTTGTGCGTTCCGCTGTTATCGCCGCGCGAAACGAAGGCGAGGCGGTCTTCTGACAACTGCCGCAGCAGCGGAACCGCGCCTGCAGACACATCGGCTCCCCTTGGCCCCAAGATGATATAGTCGTTGCGCATGACGTCGAGCCGCTCAGCCGCCCCGCCGCTGTCCACCAACGCCATTTCGCTGAGGGTGTCATGGACCAATGCGCCACTGACGTCTTGGGCTTCTAGCAGCTTGAGAACCCGCCCTGTGCCGCCAACGATGAACTGCATTTCTCGCCCCGTATCGGCAGAGAATGCCGTTTGCAGGGCGTCGAGCAGCCCACTGTCGCGGACGGAGGTTGTGCCACCGATCCGAATGGGCTCGGACCAAGCGGTTACGGGGGCGGCAAAGGCAAAAGCGATCAGCAAGGTGCTGAGGTAACGGATCACTTTCTTTCCAAATCCTGTTCCGGCAGCACGGCTGTCACCAACCGCGCCGATAAATTCACAATCAAGGCCAGCAGAAGCAGCACGGCGCCAAAGGCCAAGGCTTCCGCCAACTTACCCTGCTCCACTTCCAGCTTGATCGCGGTGGTGAGAACTCGGGTGGCGTACTCCAAGTTGCCGCCAACGATTATCGCGGCACCGACCTCGGATATTGCGCGACCGAACACGGTGAGACCAACAACGATCACGGGACCGGGCGCCATGACAAACAATGCCCGCATCCGCGTCCCAAAGCTTGCACCATCCAGACGATAAAGATCACCAAATCGTCGCCAGAGGTCCCGCATGCGTCCCGTGACCAAGGCCACCGCCATTGGCAGAATCAGAATGAACTGGGCGATCAGAATGGCCCAAGACGTAAACAAGAGTCGCAAGTCCCCCAGCGGCCCTTGCTTGGTCAGCAGCAGGTACACGAGCAACCCGACCACGACCGCCGGAATAGCCTGAAAGCTCCCCACAACTGTGTTGATGACCCAGCGGCCAGGAAAGGGGATCGTTCCCAGCAAGACCGCTAATGGGATTGCTGCAATCATCGCCAGCAGAGACGCAGCCGTTGAGACCCACAGCGACCGGAAAATAACATCCCACAACCCGGGATCACCGCTCAAAAGCAGCTGAAATGCTTCTGAGAATGCGCCTGTCATGCCATGGACCGCATGGCGTCAATCAGCTGATCGACTTCGCTTTGTGTCGTATTCCAGCCTGTTGAAAACCGGATTGCGGACAAGGCCTGTTCCGCCTCGAACCCCATGGCGGTCAGCACGTGACTGGCGCCAACTTTGCCCGATGAGCACGCAGATCCGGACGACAGAGCAACGCCCTTCAGGTCGAACTTCATCAGCATGCGTTCGGCGGTTTTGCCCGGCCAGACGGCGCACGTGATGGTACTCACGCGACGGTCATCAGCAGAAGCAACTTTTGCGCCCGCCGGTAATGCCGCTTCGATTTGTTCTTGGAACTGGGGGTTTGCGATGGGGCAGTCTAGCGCGATGTCTGCGGCTAAGCCCATGCCCGCGATCCCAGCAACGTTTTCCGTACCAGCGCGCCGTCGGCGTTCCTGTCCACCCCCTTGCAGCAGTGGTTTGGGGTCCATGCCCGGGCGGAGCACCAGCGCGCCAACCCCTTGCGGGCCGCCGAACTTATGGGCTGACAGTGATAGAAAATCGACACCCAGCGCACCCATAGCCAGCGCCATCTTACCCGCCGCTTGCACGGCATCCGTGTGGACCAGCCACCCGCGCTGCTTGGCACGTTTCGCCGCTTCTGCCACTGGCTGTATCGCGCCGGTTTCGTTGTTGACGAGCATGAGCGACAGCAGCCCCGGCTCTCCCTGAGCCAGACGCCGGTCCAGCGCCTCCAGATCGAGCAGGCCCGACGGCAGAACAGGAACGGTCTCAAGGTCCGCCCGACCGCTTAAGATGGAATCATGCTCAATGGCAGAGACTAAAATGGGCACGTGCTGATGCGCAGAAAGGACGTGGTTGTTTGCCTCTGTCCCACAGCCAGTAAAGATGACTTCCTGCGCCCGCGCGCCAACCAACATGCCCACCTGCTCCCGCGCGCGCTCCAGCAAGGCGCGCGCGTCCCGCCCAGCCCGGTGGACCGAGGACGCGTTGCCGACCCGGCCCATCACCTCGGCCATCAACTCAATGACAGCAGGGCGGATGGGTGAAGTCGCTGCGTGGTCGAAGTAGAGGCTCACTCGCCGGAAAGTTTTTCGGCCAGATTACCAGCTTCGCCGCCCAGGGGCGGTGTTGCCGGCTGCTGCTGGCTGGCATTATTCACAGCGTGCTCCAGCGCGTTCAGGCGCGCTTTCAACAACGCCACTTGGTCGCGCAAGGCCTCACTGTCCGCCGAGCCGGGGTCCGAAACATCCAAAGGCGTTCCGTAAGCCACAAACTGCTCGATCGCGCCCTGCTCGGCCCGTGAAAGTTGAACCGGTTTTGCGGGAATGCCGACCATTGTTGTACGGCACTCCACCGCACGCGTGACGACGGCATTTGCGCCAATTCGTGCATGGTCGCCAACTTCGATGGGGCCAAGGATCTGTGCTCCAGAACCGACAATAACGCCGTTCCCAAGCGTCGGGTGACGCTTGATGTTGCGTTGCTGATCCGAGTCTACAGACGGCGCGACACCGCCCAAAGTTACGCCGTGATACAACGTGACATCGTCACCAATCTCAGCCATCTCGCCGATCACGACGCCCATGCCATGATCGATGAAAAACCGCTCTCCGATGGTTGCGCCCGGATGGATTTCGATACCAGTGCCCCAACGCGCCATTTGCATGATCCAGCGCGCCAGAACGCGAAAGCGCCGCTTCCAAAGCCAATGGGCCACCCGATGATAGCGCATAACCCAAAACGACGGGTAAGCCACAACGACCTCAAACCAACCACCAACGGCTGGATCGCGTTCGATAATCCCTTGAATCTCTTCACGAATTGACTTGAACATGGGCATGGCCTTTATCGGAGCAATCAGTTGAAACCATAATGTAAGTCCCTGCAAGCTCTGGTCCAACCCTTACAAAGATCGGATCAGGTGCTCGTGAAACGATGAAATACCGAATCGAGGCTATCACGGTGTGTTTGATTGGACTAAAACCGATTTGAGTTTACGCGTTAAGTTGCCTGTCGCGCGCCGTCGGGCTGCACGATGACCAGAAGGATTGGCGAAAGCATGACGGCATCTGTCCGTTGGATCGACAAAGAAGGCGAGCCTTTGTCCTGCAAGGACAAACTTTCTACGTTGGAAGAGAACCTCGCCGAACTGCTCGAGATTGCGCTCGAAGCGCTGGAAGACGCTGCCGTCATGGGCGCGGACACCGATGCAGCACGCCAAGTCTTTATCGATGAAATCGCATCCTTGCAGCCGCGTTTTGCCAAACCCGCTTCCAGCGAGGCGGAGAGCTAGAGGATGTCCGTGCTGTTTCTTCGTTCCTTCGCAGCGGCCATGAGTGCCGCCCTACTGCTGTCCATCAGCGCTCAGGCTCAATCTGAGTTTCCTCCGGTCCCTCAGCTACGCCCAGACCCTACACCACGCACCGAAGACGACAGCGCGCCAGACGTTGAGAGCGCTCTAGGCGATCTCGTCCGGCCCGCAGCACGAGAAGGCGAACCGCTGTTCGGCTCCTTCTTTGGCGTTGTTCGAATTTTGGACGCGCGCGATGGCTTGAAAGTCGCTGGCGATGTTGGCAGCGATATCGATACCGATGCCGTCACGACCATCGAGGCCGATGACCCGCTGGTCTACGACGTTGCTGTCTTGCGGACGCTGGATAAGATCACAGCGCGCATGTCGACTGAAGAAGTCTTCATTGATGAAATGATCGAGCTCGGGAACCTGCGGGTTACGCCGCGCAGATGTTTAAAGAACCCTCCGACTGAAACGCCGGAGAGTTCTGCTTTCTTGGAGATTTACGAGTTACCGAAAAATCTCGAGCCGACGCCTGTTTTCCAAGGCTGGATGTTCGCGTCTTCGCCTGCACTCAATGCCATGGAACATCCGGTGTTTGATGTCTGGCTTTTGGACTGCAAGAACTGACGAAGTTCCAGATCGGACAAATGCTCTGGGAAGGCCGCCGTTACTTCAATGGCTTGATCCAGGAATTTGCGGAAGGCAACGCGGTGCAGCGGAACCGCACCAAATTGCTCAAGATGGCGGTTCATGAATTGGCAATCCAACAACCGAAAGCCACCCAAACGCAAACGCGCGGCCAACGAGACCAAAGCAATCTTCGACGCATCCCGTTCCAGACTGAACATGGACTCACCGAAGAACGCGCCCTCGATTGCCACGCCATAGAGACCACCAACGAGGCGTTCGCCTTGCCAGCACTCAACCGTGTGCAAATGCCCCATATCGAACAGGTTCATGTACATCTCGATGATCGGCTCGTTGATCCAAGTATCTTCCCGGCCAACCGCCGAGGCAGCACAAAGCCGGATGACGTCCTCAACAGCCGTATCCGCGCGCACTTCGTAAGGTGCACTCAAGACGGTGCGCTTGAGTCGCTTAGGAACGTTGAAATCGTCCAACGGCAAGACACCGCGCTCGATTGGGTCTACCCAATGCACGTTCTTATCGTCACGGTCGTCTGCCATTGGAAATAATCCAATAGAGTATGCTTGCACTGCCAGCTCCGGATGGATAACTGGCGCCCCAAATACGTCTTCAGGCAGGTATTCTGAACTTAACATCAGTTTTCCCGACACTTCTTCTCTTTGTGTACGTGCCCTCTTGATGGGACACTTACCCGTTAATCCGATGACCCAAAAATTGCGCCTACGCCCCAAATCGTAAACGCTGATAGATCACCAGACATGTTAACTGGATGCGCGAGCCTCCAAGGCCTGCTCCAACCAGTGGATTGTTATATCCCCGCCCTGAAATGCTTCATGGCGTAGAATAAAATCGTGCAGCTCTAGATTTGTCTTAATCCCGTCGATGTGGGTCTCGGCGAGGGCACGAAGGCAGCGTTGGATTGCTGACTTCCGGTCCTTTGCATGCACAATTATTTTGCCGGCCAAGCTGTCGTAGTGAGGGGGCATCCGATAGTCTGCGAACAAGTGACTATCGACACGAATGCCCATGCCGCCGGGTGGATGGTAGGCCGTTACCAAACCCGGACTCGGCATAAAGTTGAAAGGATCTTCGGCGTTAATCCGAAGCTCGAAGGAGTGCCCTTCGAAAACAACATCCTCTTGTTTGATATCAAGCACTTCACCCGAGGCTACCCGGATTTGCTGCTCGACCAGATCAAGACCCGTGATCATCTCCGTCACGGGGTGCTCAACCTGCAAGCGTGTATTCATTTCGATGAAGTAGAAATCTCCATCTTGGAACAGATATTCTACCGTCCCGACAGACCGGTAGCCGAGGAACCGAACCGCTTCTGCGGTGCGGCGGCCAATGTCGGCGCGCAGTTCATCGGTCAGTGCAGGCGATGGCGCTTCTTCAACGACTTTCTGGTGACGGCGCTGCACAGAGCAATCGCGCTCGCCCAAATGGATCACGTTGCCATGGGCGTCCGCCAGGATTTGCACTTCGATATGCCGTGGGTTGTCGAGGTACTTTTCGATGTACACAACCGGGTCACCAAAGGCCGCCTTTGCTTCGCGGCTTGCTGTTGAAAGCGCGCTGTCGAGCTCTTCGTCAGACCGGGCAACCTTCATGCCCCGACCGCCGCCGCCAGAGGCTGCTTTGATCAGAACCGGGTAACCGATTTCCTTGGCCAGTTCGCGGGCTTCATCAACATCGGAAATCGCACCATCTGAGCCAGGTACAACCGGCAAGCCCGCATCAATCGCTGCTTTCTTCGCCGCAATCTTATCGCCCATCAACCCAATGTGGCGCGGCGAAGGTCCAACGAAAATCAGATCATGCGCTTCCACCATTTCGGCGAATTCTTGGTTCTCAGACAGAAAGCCAACACCCGGGTGAATCGCATCGGCACCGGTCAACTCTGCCACTGTAAGGATCGCGCGTTTGTCGAGGTAGGAATCCTTCGACGCTGGCGGTCCGATACAAACGGCTTCATCAGCCAGACGCGCATGCATGGAATCGGCATCAGCGGTCGAGTGCACCGCCACCGTTGCAATACCCATCTCACGCGCCGCCCGGATCAATCGCAGAGCGATTTCACCTCGGTTGGCAATGACGATTTTTTTGATTTCCCTCATGACCCCAATACCGCCCTACGCCAACTCGATCAGCGGTTGACCGAACTCAACGGGCTGGCCATCGGAGACCAGAACGCGCCGGACGATGCCGGAAGCAGGACTTGGGAGGTGGTTCATGACTTTCATGGCTTCGATGATCATCAGCGTGTCGCCTTCTTTGATCTCGTCACCAACGTTTACAAAATCTCCAGCACCGGGCTCGGGCGCGAGGTACACAGTGCCGACCATTGGAGAATCAATGGTCTTTACGTCACTCACGGGCTCTGGCGCAGGTGCAGGCGCTGCTGGTGCCGCCGCTGGCGCTGCTGCAGCCGCCATTACAGGCGCAGCCGCAATAGGCGCAGCAACCGCTTGAACGGCGCGCGATAATCGCAGGCTGCGGTCGCCATCAACGTACTCAATTTCCGACAAGCCAGCGTTGCCCATCGTTTCGGCCAGCTTTTCGAGCAGGTCGGCCGAGACGTCGAAGGTGCCGTTGGTTTTGTCTGTTTTCTGCGCCATTTTTCTTCTTACCCTGATGGTTCTAGGCGTGATTGCTTTGGGTCAGCCGGTGGTTCAGCGCTTGGAGCGCCAGAATGTAGCTTTGCGACCCAAAGCCTGCGATCACGCCTACAGCGGCTTTCGCCAAATAGGACGAATGCCGGAATGTTTCTCGCTGATATACGTTGGATAGATGCACTTCTACCGCAGGAATGGATACCGCTAATAGGGCGTCAAGAATTGCTATCGACGTGTGCGTGTAGGCCCCGGCGTTTATCGCGATTCCGTCAAAGACTCCACGAGCCGACTGGATGCAATCAACGAGCTCGCCTTCACCGTTTGCTTGAAAGCACTCGATCTCCATGCCCATGCTCTTGCCCGCCGCGATGCACATAGCTTCCACGTCGGCCAAAGTTTCATGTCCGTACAACTCCGGCTGTCGCCAGCCGAGCGTATTCAGATTTGGACCATTAATTACGAGAACGCGTACCACGCTGAAGGCCACCCCAAAAAAGATCTTACGACGTTTCTTTTTTACTTTTGCCGGGTGGCTGAAAACGTCAATCATGCCCCCAGTTTTGTGGCAGCCCGCCTATTGTGTGTGCTTAAAGACAAACGCAAATCTACTGCTGCATTACAATCCTTACACAGAAAGAAGCAGAGCGTCGCTGGGGAACATTTTGAAAAACTGTGGATAGAGCGCGTACTATCCACGGCAAAAAAGAAAGGAAATCCCGGGGCGCATAATAATCCCGAAATTCCCTTTTATCACAGATAAAGCTACAAATTTATCTTCGGCCAATTAAGGCAAAGATAGGATTTTCATCCTAAAAAAACATAGCAACATCCCATGATTATTAGGATCCTGTCCGCGTAATCTCAATGGTGGCGCGCAGTTCTTCCACAGGTACGGCCCCAGGCATGAGGTTTATATCCGTCAGTTTATCGGGTGTGGGGCTGCCTGCGACGATGAAGGCAGGTGTTCCGCTGATGTCCAAAGCCTGCATCGCAGAGTAGTTACGCGAGATGGTATCGGTGACACTGCTACCGCGCATTACTGCCCGCAGCGCGTCTAGGTTCAAACCCATCTCTTTGGCGATGCGGAGCACGCTGTCCCCCGACGCGCGACCGCTGGAGATCATCGCATCGAAATGGACTTTACTATAGTCGCCACCCATCATGTTAACCGCCAGCGAAGCCTGGGCCGCGCCAAGGGATTCTTCGCTGAGAATAGGCGTCTCAATCATAACGACACGCACGTTCTCATCATCGGCGAGCAACTCACGCAGAGGCTCTGCCATTCGACGGCAGTAACCGCAGTTGTAGTCAAAGAACTCGATGACAGTGACTTTAGCATCAGGGTTTCCAAGAATAGGCGTATTGGGGTCAGTCAGCACAGAAGCCAAAGCCGCATTCGCGCGTCGCTGTTCAAGCAGATCCAACGCTTCTTGAATGATCTCCGGATACTCCAAAATCGCGGCAAGCGCCTCTGCTCGGATCCGATCGCGCTCTGCATCCGTAAAAAGCTGCTCGTTTGCTGCAGGGGTTGCGTCTTGCGCCAAGGCCGCGTTTGCCGTGGCAACCAACGCGAAGAACCCCAAAGCAACAGAAATAAGTCGGATCATGAGCATCCACTCCAATTGTATTATGCGAATTTATAGCATTTGTTTCTTGCAGACTGCGAGTATGCCCCGTGGCGTTTTTCTAAAAGTCCAACTACCAATGGCCGCAACCGCGTTTATATGAAGAATATAGCAAAGAGAGTGCCGGGCGATGGGGATTAAAGTAGCAAATCGAAGCACAGTTGATGCCTTTCGCGTGATGGACGTCATGCGAGCAGCTCAAGATGCCGAGCAAGCGGGGCGCGCTGTTTATCATTTGGAGGTTGGACAACCGGGAACCCCCGCTCCAACGGCCGCACGCGATGCGGTCAAGCAGGCTTTGGACGCTCAGACGATGGGCTACACCATGGCGCTCGGCACGGATGAGCTGCGCCAAGGGATCAGCGACTTGTACCAACGATGGTATGATGTCGACCTGCCTGCCTCGCGGATCGCGGTCACACAAGGTGCCAGCGGAGCCTTTGCTCTGGCCTTCCTCACTGCCTTTGACGCCGGTGACTCCGTGGCGTTAGCGACGCCGGGTTATCCTTGCTATCGCAACATTCTCAACGCGCTTGGTCTGAATGCCGTTGAGATTATGACCGGCCCTGAAACGCAGTACCAGCCCACCGTCGACGCCCTGAACGCCCTGCCCGGTCCCATCGACGGCCTGATCATCGCCTCGCCCTCAAACCCAACAGGCTCCATGCTTTCGCCCGAAGACTTCACGGCGATCAGCGACTGGTGCCAGCAGAAGGGCGTACGACTGATTTCTGATGAGATCTACCACGGCCTGACCTATGGCACGCCGGAGACGACAGCCGTTGCCGTTAACCCGGATGCCATCGTCATCAACTCATTCTCCAAATACTTCTCTATGACCGGATGGCGCGTTGGCTGGCTTGCTATGCCAGAGAATATGATGCGGTCGCTGGAGCGCCTGCAAGGGAACATGACGATCTGCACACCGGCCATCAGCCAAATCGCAGCTCTCGGCGCACTGGATGCGACAGACGAACTCGATGCCTTACGAGAGGGATACCGACGTAACCGAACGATTCTGCAACAAGCTTTGATCGACGGCGGGATAACCGAAATATCCTCGCCGGACGGCGCATTCTATTTTTACGCCAACGTCAGCCACCTGACCGACGATGCCGTGGCCTTGTGCGCACGTATCCTCGACGAAACCGGCATCGCAATCACACCGGGTGCCGATTTTGACACACAACGGGGCCAAAATTTCATTCGATTGAGTTACTGCACCGATGAGCAGTCCGTTCAGACCGCCGCCCGGTTGCTAACGCGGTGGCTCCGCGATCAGCATTAACTGGTCGAGAACCGCATCAGGATCGGGGTTGAGAAGACCTTCTTCCCCCATTCTCAACAAGTCAGCTTCTACCGCCAACACGGCAAATCCATGGACGGCGGACCACGCTAAGGAAATTTGCGCCAAGTTCTCTTTCTGCCAACCTTGGTTGGTTGCCGCCCAGTGCGCGGCGAGTGACTTGGTCAAAATCTCAAAGACCTGCCGCCCGCGCTCCAGCAAATGCTGGTTTTCATTATCCAGTAATTCAGAGCGGAACATGACCTTAAACTGTGCTCGATGCGCGAGGGCAAAGGCGACATAGCCCTTACCAACGGCCTTGAGTTTGCCCTTGGTATCCTCTGGATCCACCTTGTCGTACTCAACAGCAATCGACCCGAGCAGCTTTTCAAAGCCATCGGTGGCGTACTCTGTCAGCATCCCGCGCTTATCGCCAAAATGATGGGCGGGCGCACCGTGGGACACGCCAGCCCGCCGCGCACATTCGCGCAAGCTTAAACCTTCGACACCGAGCTCCTGCACAATCTCATCCACCGCAGCCAAAAGTGCCCGGCGCAAGTCTCCGTGATGGTAACGATTGGGGGCTTTCTGCTCTACGGCCATCGTGGTTCTGACTCTCAATTCCGCATCGATTGCTGCGGCCAATGGCACCGCAAATTGTGGATTACATAAATCCTGACACTGTCAACCTGTCAAGGCATGTCCACTAAAGGTCGATGCCTTCATACCAATCGGCCAAGGGCTCATAGTAGTCTGGCCCCATCCCGGCTTCGGAGCGCGCCGGCTTGTTGAAGGGGCGCTTCACTTGTCCTTGAAAGTGCTGTCGGACCAGATCATGCCACGTGGTTTCATGGTCCAAACCACGCACGTCGGCGACATGTTCAAACCAGCGCCGACCAACAGCAACGTGACCGATTTCGTCTTCGTAGATGATGTTCAGCGCGCTGACGGTTTCGAGATCACCCACCTTGGTGAATTTCTCGATCATCATTGGGGTAACGTCCAGGCCACGCGCTTCGAGCACCATTGGCACGACTGCCAAACGTGCGAGGATATCGCCCTTTGTTGCAATGGCGCTCTCCCACAAACCATTGTGGGCGGGAAGATCTCCATACGCGCCATCGAGCGCTTGCAAACGGTCATTGAGCAGCAAGAAGTGCTTCGCTTCATCATCCGCTACGCCGATCCACTCGCGGTAGAACGCGTCCGGCATGTCGATATCCCAATAGCGCGCCGCCACGTCCAGCGCGAGGTTGATCGCATTGAGTTCGATGTGAGCGATGGCATGCAACAGCGCACGCCGAGCTTCCGGTGACCCGGTGATTTTCCGCTTGGGCACGTCATTGGGCGAAACCAGCAAAGGCCGATCGGTTCGTCCCGGGCGGTCCGTCAGACACGGATCTTCTCGCTTATCCAGCGCAATAACGGGCGCATCCAAAGCGCGCCACGCCGCAATCCATTGCCGGGTTTCTTGACACTTCTCAATCGGGTCGGCAATCGCAAGGGACTGCGCCGCAGCTTCAAACAGGTTCATGTGGGCGGTTTAGCTCAGTTCCTGCGCGGCTGATAGCACCGTATCGACATGACCGGGCACTTTGACCTTGCGCCAAGCTGTCGCAATTTTTCCATCGCGATCAATCAGGAAAGTAGAGCGCACGATGCCCATGTACTTCTTGCCGTACATGGATTTTTCCTGCCACACGCCATAATCCTCGCACGTGCTTTGCTCGAAGTCAGACGCAAGTGCGTACGCCAGTTCTTCTTTCTCGACGAACTTATCGAGCTTCTTCACTTCATCCTTCGACATCCCAATGATCACCGTATCGGCGTCCCCAAAGTCGCCCATCGCATCCCGGAACCCACACGCTTCCTTCGTGCAGCCGGAGGTCATAGCCTTGGAATAGAAGAAAAGGACAACTTTTTTACCGCGCAAATCGCTCAGCTTTACGCTGTTGCCACCGTTGGTCGGCAGGTCAAAATCAGGGGCTGCATCGCCAGCTTCTAAACTCATGGAACGCCTCGAATTCTCGGGTTAAATCAAACACAACGCACAGGACGTGGTTCAGCAGCTTTCTCAGGTCAACCAGCACGCTCGAAAATCCTACCTACAAAATGTGTTTTTGCGCCCTTAGCCCGCGAATCCGCACTACTATTTTGAAGTGGAATCAGGTACTTATTATGCAATGAACTGGCTTGTGCGATTGCTGACGTTTGTCCTGTTCCTGGTTGTGGCTGGGACAGTGGGCTTGGTGTTCGTGCTCGAACGTGCGTCGCGCTATCCCGTTGAAGCGGATTTCCTGACCCCCTGGCTTGAGCGAAACGCCTCTGAACAGATTCAAGGCGGCGTCGTCAGCATCCAAAAAACCCGCATCGCTCTTGAACCTGGTGAAGGGGGTGCGCGCCTTTTACTGACTGGTGTCAATGCCAGCGGCGGCTCGGTTTCTGCGCCCTTAGACGTGGGTGAGATGATGGTGGCAGTGTCCCTGCCAGACTTGCTGGTTGGAAACCTGCGTCTAACGAGGATTACCATCCGCGACTTGAGCTTTGGCGCGCGGCGGAAGAGCGATGGGCAGTTTGATTTCTCCGTCGTGCCCGGCTCAAATCTTACGGATATCTCGGGTCTCAATCCAGTGCCGGGCTTGGGCAGTGTCGCAGAAGCATCCGAGAACAGAACCCCCGCCCCCTCTGCAGCCCCAAGGCTGGCCCCTTTAGACCAGCTTCGCGGCATGCTGTTGGAACGAAATGGGCTGCTTAGCCGGTTTGAAGAGCTGAAGCTGACCGGTGGCTCGCTGGTCTTTGACGACGTCCCTAACGACGAACGCGTGGTGGTTCACGACGCGACGATGACTTTTGCGTCTGATGATAATCAAGCCCGCTTGAACGTGGACGGATTGTTCGAAATTGGTCAGAGTTTGGCCGACGGAAGCGTCGTCCTGACGACACCGCTGGAGGCAAGGGGCCTCGAGCTCACAACATCCATGAGCGATATCGCGCCGTCAGACCTTGCAGCCTACCTACCGCCTGAGCTGTATCTGCAGGAGCGAACCGACCCCGTTGATTTCCAAGTCTCAGCCAGCATGAGCGATGAAGCTGTCATCGATCGCTTCAGCTTACAGCAATACGAGGTTGGAGCCCTGCGAGGCAGCAAACCGACCTTTGCGCCCTTGCAACCGACTGCGACTGCGACCGGCAGAAAACGTGATGGAGGCGCAGGAGGCTGGTCACTGGCGTTGCAAACACCATCCACCACCTTTGACGCTGAACCCGCATTGCGGGAGATCCTGCGCAATGTCATGGATTTTGATGGTGAGGTCTCGGGCGCAGTTGAGCTGGATGTTGCCGAGGACGGCGAGCTGCTCAAGGCCCGTTTCAATGCGAGGATAGATGCTGGGCGGGCGTCTATCCCCTCTCTGTATCTTCAGCCCATTATGCTCAATGGTGGTCGGCTTATTGGTGCATATAGCCCCGAGGGACTGGCCTTTGAGACCTTCGAGATCTCGCCTGTCATCAATGGGCGCTCCTTCGCTGCTGCCAAACTTGATCTCGACATTGCCATGCTACCGGCTGGGGTGCAGCGTATTCGTCTAAGGGCCGAAAACACGTGGCAGTTGTCTAAGGAAGAAGCTCTGGCTCTCTGGCCTAATGCCCTTGACGATCCAGGGCGTCGCTGGTTTCGCGAGAATATTGCTAACGCACGCACCACAGGTCAGAATCTTACTCTTGATGTCGAGATTGGCGGCGCGCAGAATATCCTGCATGACCTGCGGGCCGAGCTGGGTTTCTATGGCGGGGCGCTCAAGCTATCTGATGGTCTGGGCTATGCCAGTGGTGCCGCGGGCCAGATGGAAATTGATAACGGCCTCTACAGTGTTGCCCTCGACCAGGCGAGGGTGGGACCAATCAGCACCGGTCAAAGCACCATCAAAGTTGATCTGCGCAACAGTGGTGACCCGCGTGTCACTGTCCGTAGCAGCACCTTCAATGGACCCATTCGTGAAAGCCTGAGCTTTCTCAGTCAAGCAGGCGTCGGGCTGGAGGATCTAGCGACACAGTTGCCAATTCAAAAGACGTCAGGCCTGATGCAAGGTAAGGGCGATATATTCCTGTCCCTTGCGCAGCCTGCTTTATCCAGACCAGATTTTGATATCCAGCTCAACCTGCAGGACTTGGGCATCCGCGACTTTCTCGGCGGCTTGCCGATCAGCGCTGAAGCCCTACCGGTGCGGGTTACGCCAGACCGCATCGCCGGCAGTGGCGCAGTATTCTTAGGCCAAATGAGCTCTGATGCTGTGCTCGATTTGCGGATGGACAATAACACGCTTCAAAACTTGAGCCTTTCCGCCGCCTTCAGCGGCGACATAAGCCATACCGGCACGCTGCTTGGTTCTATGCCCGATTACGTAAAGGGTGAGATTAGTGGCGATATGAGCTTTAATCAGGACCTCAATGGACGCCAATCCATGGTCATTGAGGCCAATTTGGGCCGGTCTATCATCGACCTGTCGCCCCTGCCCTATTATAAGCCCATCGGCCAGCCAACCATGGCCGAAGCTCGGCTCAGCTTCAGCCAAAACCGACTGTTGCGTATCGATTCATTCAAAGTGGATGGTCCAGCTTTGCACCTCATGGGACGGGTAGAGATGACGGCAAATGGTGAACACCTGAGCCGCGCTGAACTGCGCAACCTGATCATCGGTGACAGCAATCTGGGAACGCTAACGCTGAAGAACGAACCCCAGTACATGCAGATCGTGATCAACGACGGACGGCTCGACGGACGACCCATCATCGAATCCATCCTAGAAAATCAGGGCAAACGTAACGCGAGCATCGTTACCGGCGATACACCAGCTTCAGCGGCCTCGATCACGCAGAAGCCTTGGATCATCAATGTTGCCGGCATTCGCCGCTTTGTCGTACCGGGCGGCAAGTCATTCACCGACATTAATCTTTCCGCGACCATCGACGATGGCGCGGTAATCCAATTTGTGCTGGACGCACAGTCCCCGGCCAACGTCCGCGGTCGGCCCGCGGAGCTGGGTAATTTTCGCGCCTCCCTGACGCCCCAAGCAAACGGCTTCTATCGCCTAACATTTGACTCTGATGATGCCGGATCACTGTTCTCTACCTTAAACCTCACCGACGAAATTCGGGGTGGTGTGGTCAGTGTTACCGCTGAAAGTGCCCTGCCGCTGCCCAAAGGCGGCTGGCTGGGCTCTATGGAGCTATTAGACTTCATGGTGGTCGATGCCCCCATCATGGTTCAGCTGCTGTCTCTCGCCTCACTAACGGGTATGCTGGAGCTCGCAGCAGCAGGTGGCTTGCAATTCACGAACCTCACCAGCAACTTCACGTATGGGAACAGCGCGCTTTATCTCGATGACTTGCGCATGGCTGGACCATCTCTGGGTTTAACAACTGAAGGATCCATAGACTTTGAAGCCAAGCGGTTCGCGCTCCAAGGCAATGTTACGCCCTTTAACCTCGTGAGCGAAATCGCAGGTTCGATCCCCATCTTGGGCCAAGTGCTCACCGGCACCGATGGTGGCGGGGTCTTCTCTGCGGGCTACAAAGTTAACGGGCCTTTCGCTGACCCGGATGTCATCCTGAACCCGTTCCAGATCTTGACCCCCGGCATTTACCGCCAGTGGTTCCAGGACATTGTCGGCCATAACTGAATCCCCCCG
Organism: Alphaproteobacteria bacterium; assembly: GCA_965661545.1. GTDB lineage: Bacteria > Pseudomonadota > Alphaproteobacteria > UBA7985 > UBA7985 > UBA7985. The sequence goes on from CBFIEF010000011.1 coordinate 84,764, forward strand.
AATGCTGCCCGTACCAACCGGATCTTCTCCCACCCCATAGAACTGTATCACAGCCGAGGACAGGGCTGGCGGCGGTTTCTGAGCCACAAGGCGCAGAAACCGGGGTCAGGCGCGGGAGCCCTGTCCTCGGGGAAAGAGCCACGTCGCGGAGCGGCGTGACCGCTTGGCTGCACCATCCACGACGACACCTCCGATCCCCATAAAAACGGCGCTCTACCAACAGACAGAGCGCCAAAAACATCGCCTAAAGCTGACGGCTTGCTAGCCAAGAAAGATATTGAAGTACCCCAGCAGTCTCCAATTCACTTGCAGCTCAAACTCAGTCCCGTTCTCCACAACAAACGAATGATCCACCAACTTTGCGCGTCCATCGGCAAAAGTAGGGGCAGACACCAACTCCGATGACCGTTCGTCCTGGTCACATCATGAAAAAAAAGGGCGCACCCAACGGGAGCGCCCTTTCGAAATGATCATCACCGGCTAAGCCAAAGAAACAGGTCCGTTACCGGCACCTAGTCTTCGTAAACCACCTCGAAGCGCTTGGACTTCGATACCGGAGGACACTCACGGATCGAAACCTTCTGGCCAATCTCACACTTGTTCTGTGGATCGTGCGCCGCGTACTTCTTGGATTTCTTCAAGAACTTTTTGTAGATCGGGTGCATGATGCGACGTTCAACAAGAACGGTCGCAGTCTGATCAGCTTTATTGGAGACCACAGTCCCCCGCATGACACGGATAGGCATTTACGCGGCCTCCCCAGAGAGCTTCTTTTCGTTAATAATGGTCTTCGCGCGCGCAATCTCTTTCTTGAGCTGGCGCATGCGAGCGGTACTGTTAAGAACCAAGTTGGCCTGCTGGAAGCGCAGGTTCATCAGTTCCTGACGACCATCGAGAATATATTTCCGCAGTCCCTCAACGGACATGCCACGCATATCAGTAGCTTTCATCGCTTTGCGTCCTTCTTATCCGTTAGAGTTACATGAGGCCCGGAATACGCTCAACGAACTTCGTCTTGATCGGCAGCTTAGCTGCAGCAAGCTCGAAAGCCTCTTGAGCGACATCACGAGGAACACCGTCTACTTCGAACAGGATCCGACCAGGAGCCACTCGCATGGCCCAGTAATCTGGGGAACCTTTACCCTTACCCTGGCGAACTTCGGCAGGCTTGGAAGTAACTGGCAGATCAGGGAACACCCGGATCCATAGTTTCCCTGCACGACGCATACGACGGTTAATCGTACGACGCGCAGCTTCAATTTGCCGAGCTGTGATCCGCTGTCCGGTCTGAGCCTTCAAGCCGAACGAGCCAAAGGACATGGTGTACCCACCCTTGGCTTTGCCCGTCAAACGGCCCTTATGGGCTTTGCGAAATTTGGTACGTTTTGGCTGTAGCATGACTTCTGCCTAACCCTTTAGTTACGCGCGCCGGCGTTATTACCGCCCGCACCCGTGCTCGTTGCCTGAGCACC
>CBFIEF010000012.1:0-80076 GCA_965661545.1 Alphaproteobacteria bacterium
CACAAGACTCTGAGCTGATCATTTTTGACTGGGCCGGTTATGAAGACCCTGAGTTCTTCACCGCCTACACAGCCAAACATGGCATGGATCCAACCTTTACCTACTTCGGTGACGAAGAAGAAGCATTCCAAAAACTACGCACGGGATTCCAGGCTGACGTTGTTCACCCGTGCTCCCAATCCGTACCAAAGTGGATTGAGGCCGGCTTGATTGCGCCTTTGGACACGTCCCGGATTGACCGTTGGGACGAAATCAATACCTCGTTCCGTGACATCCCGGCGTTCCAGAAGGATGGCGAGTACTACTTTGTTCCTGTTGATTGGGGCAACACGGCAACCACCTACAACCCCGAAGTCCTTTCCGACGCTGACGTTCAGTCGCTCCAAGCCTTTGCAGATCCAACCCACAAGGGCCGGATTTCCCTCCCAGACAATGTGGACGATGCCTATGCTTTGGGCTTTCTCTCCATTGGTTTGAAGGATTGGGCAACAGCGACGCAGGCTGAGTTTGAGGCTGCGTCAGAGTTCTTGCGTGCCGTGCACCAGAACGTTCGTACCTACTGGTCCGACGGGGCGTCGCTCAACCAGTTGATGCAAAGTGGCGAAGTTTACTTGGCCTGGGCATGGAATGAGACCTTCTCGACCATGACATACGAAGGCTACCCCATTGCCATGAAGCGCGATACGGACGAAGGCGCTTCGAGCTGGGTGTGTGGTTACGCAAAAACCACAAATGCACCGGGTTCCGAAGACAAGTTCTACGACTTCATCAACGCGTGGCTTGAGCCTTACACGGCTGAGTACATTGTCGCTTGGTGGGGCTACGGACACTCCAACGAAGTAGCAATGGCGAACATCGCAGAAGAAGATCTTGCGGCTGTTGGTTTGGAGACAAGCGATCAATTGCGTGCTGGCACGCTGTGGCAAGGTCCAGTTCCATCCGCACTGCGCGAAGCCATGATTGCTGAGTTCGAGTTGATAAAAGCGGGCTTCTAATCAGCCTTGAAACATCGTTTCTAAACGCGAAAAAACCGCCCTTCAGCCTTGTCGCTGTTGGGCGGTTTTCTTTTGGGTGTTCGACGTGGGTGGTTAAGCAGGCCGGCGACCGCGCAAGTGATGGGGACAGTGCTCGCCAGTGTTCAACACGACAATCATCTTTTCCCATGTATCGACGAGGCTCTGGTGAAACTCAGCCCCAAAGTCCGACACCAGCCGATCCCGGCCCTCGCCCTCTAAATAGGCCAGCTCCTCACGCGCCAAATCGCGGTACCAAGGATTGCGATTCCGCAGTCCCACGTCCACGAACCCCGCCGCAACCAAAGCACGCTCATATCGCTCTGGGGACGCCATCGCAAAGTCGAGGTCTTCAGCTTCGATGTAAGTCTTCATCTCCGGGCTGGGTTCACCGTCGTGCGACATCAGCCAATCTGAAGCCGCGAACCAACCGCCAGGCACCAAAATGCGGAAAACGTCCGCACACAGCGCTTCCTTGTCCGGAATATGGATGATGGAATCCTTTGAGAACACAACGTCGAAGCTCTGATCGTCAAACACCAGTGGACCCGGAGCGACTTTCAGGATCGTCACCCGGTCAGCAACATCCCGTTTTTCAGCCAGCTTCTTTGCCGCGTTGACCACATCGTCTTCAACATCAATCCCAATGACCTCCGCCGCGCCATGCTCCTGCGCCAGCAGCACAGCAATGGCGCCAGAGCCACAGCCGATATCGAGCACCCGCTTACCTGTCAGATCCAGACCGTCGATTACACGCGCCGTCTCATCAGGGCCGCCGGGCGACAAAAACCCCTCGCCCCAAATATCTTCCAGCGTCGCAATGTGCCGGTCGTCATAGTTCATTTCACTCTCAGCGGTCATAGCGATGGATCCTCCCCTTGCCTGCCCCGATGCCGCCAAGCCCTGAACTCAGGCGCTCAATTTGGCGACGTAGTAGTCGAGAAAACGCTGTGTGTAGAACTCCATCTCCGCCAGCGGGCCGGGTTCATAGAAACGCGAGTTCACGCCGTCTTGGTTCTTTTCAATAATGTGTTTGTCCGCCACGGTTGTGACATCCCACAACCAGCACAGGCGCTCCACATCATAGTCGCGGCCTTCCTGTGCATCTTCGTGGACCAGCCAGATGATCTCCTGCACGGACTCGCTCTGACTGATTGGAATAAAGCGGTAAAGCACGGCGTAATCGTTGTAGATCAGCATGGGGTTGAACATGCCGACATAGAGGTCGCTGGCCCCCTGATCATAGCCCTTCAGGCTGCCCAGCAGCGGCGCGAGCGGCTTACCGTCTTCGCTGCCGGTATCGTGGGTCTCGTAAAGGGAATGACGGCTGTACGTGTAATCCACCGACCCCTCGGGGCACAGTGGCCCAACACGGTCGATAAAAGCGGTGGAAACGCCCTGCTCCGCCGCGCGCTTTTCCATCGCCTCGTTGTACGGCGCCACCTTGTCCGCCGACATGTGCGTAGGATGTGCGCGCTTGAATTCAGGGTGCGCGGGCCCACAATGATAGCATTCATTGTAGTTCTCAACGAGCAGCTTCCAATTCGCCGCGACGGGGTAACTCACCCGCCGGGCAACCTTTGTCCGGTCCAAACCGAAGTTTTCCAGCGGCCCATCGAGTTCTCGTCGCATGGCATCAAAGCTGGAGGGGTTGTCGGAAAAATTAACGAACACCATCCCATGGAACAGCTCACAAGCCACTGGCTTCAGTCCAAGCGCATCGCGGTCCACATCCTTGCCCATCATCCGCGCATTCAGCAGCGTGCCGTCCAGCCCGTAAGTCCAAGCGTGATAAGGACAAACAAAGCGGCTGACTGACCCCTGATGCTCCAAACAAACGCGGGATCCACGATGCCGACACACATTGGCGAAGGCACGGATCTCGCCATCATTGCCTCTGACAACGATCACTGACTCCTTGAGCAGCTCAAAAATCTTAAAATTGCCGGTCTCGGGAATCTCATTCGCTAGCGCTGCGAAGTGCCACTCTTGCATCATAATTGCTTCGACATCGCGCTCGAACACGTCCTGCGAGGCATAAAAACCCTGCGCCAGCGCAAAGCCGGAGCGGTGGCTGCTTAACAGCTGGCTTAGCGGGGAAAGGACAGATGAAGATGACATGATTTGCTCAGTCCAGATCTCAGGAAAACAGGACGATCGAGTCCGCGCCCCAACCAATACGCACGTTCGTCCCCGAAGCGACAATCAAGCGTCCGGCGGTATTGCGCATTGAGACCGTGGTTAGCTCTTCGGTTTCGGGCAACTGAACGCTGTAATAGGTCATATCGCCGTAGTAGGACGCGCCAACAACCACACCCTCTGATTCACATTCAGCGCGATCACTTTCGTCAAACAAGATCGTCAACATTTCTGGCCGCACGCCAATGCGATCAATCGAAGCAGCCACCAAGCCCTCGGGCCGTGCTCCGTGGTCAATTGTAACAGAGCCAAGCGCCGGAATAGTTAACTCAAGCCCGCCCTTCGCCCCTTCACTCGCCTGCGCGGTCAGGAAGTTCATCACGCCGATAAAGGACGCAACCCGCTCGTTGACCGGGTGCCGATAGAGTGTTTGCGGGCTAGCAACTTGCGCAATTTCGCCCTCAAACAGCACCGCAATGCGGTCTGACATGATAAGGGCTTCTTCTTGGTCATGCGTAACGAGGATAAAGGTAATACCCACCGACTGCTGCAATTCTCGCAGCTCAATCTGCATCTGTTCTCGCAGCTTTTTGTCCAAAGCAGACAGCGGTTCGTCCAGCAGCACCACACGTGGCTTCATCACCAAGGCACGAGCCAACGCGACCCGCTGGCGTTGTCCGCCCGAGAGCTCATGCGCGGAGCGGTCACCATAGCCATCGAGATCAACCATGGCCAAAGCCGTATTCACCTCTTCAGCGATTTCAGCTCGGCTCATCTTCTTCTTCGCCAAGCCGTAGCCGACGTTATCGGTAACACTCAAATGGGGGAAAATGGCGTAGCTTTGGAACACCATGTTGGTCGGGCGTTTGTTCGCCGGAATGCCCATCATCGGCTCGCCGCCAATAACAACCGCGCCAGAGGTGGGTTCTTCGAAGCCAGCGATCATGCGCAGCAGCGTGGTCTTACCGCAGCCTGATGGCCCGAGAAGAGAGAAAAACTCGCCCTCTTCGATCTTGAGATTGACCCCCTTGAGCGCTTCGATTTTGCCAAAGGACTTGTGGACGTCGCTGATGTCGATAATGGGAGTCTGGGTCATCGCATGAACCCTCCACCCGATGCCGGGTCGAGGCCTTGTTGTTTCGCGGAGCGGCGTCTGAACCATTCCCCCAGTACGAGCAGCAGGACGGAAAGGACGAGCAGGATGGTACCGAGCGCCATGACTGACGGCAGTTTGGCGGGGAAACGAAGTTGGCTCCAAATGTAGACCGGCAGCGTTACCTCGGTTCCTGTCAGGAAGAACGCGATGATGAACTCATCAAGCGAAATGGTGAAAGTAATCAGCAGGCTGGAAATCACGCCCGGCAGAATCAAGGGGAAGATCACACGACGAAACGTGCCGAACCCGGTTTCGCCCAAATCCTGCGAAGCCTCTTCGAGGTTTCGGTCCAACCCCTGAAAGGCCGAAGAGAGGATAGCGACTGAGAACGGCACACAGATCAGCACGTGACCGCCAATGACGGTCCAGATCGAAAGCGAAAACCCCAGCTGCATCAGCAAAACCAGCAGCGCTACGGCGACAATGATCTCTGGCAGGACAAGCGGCAGCATGATGAAGCTGACAATACCGCGCTTTAACGGAAATCCGAACCGTACCATGGCACGCGCCGCGCACGTGCCGAGTATTGTGCTCAAAACCGCCGTAACCACACCAACGATCATGCTGTTCTTCACCGCCTGATGCAGGGCCGTGCTCTCAAACAACACTGTGAACCACTTTGTTGTGAAGCCCTTTATGGGAAAGGCGATGATGGTTGAATCGTTAAACGCAAAGAGGGGCAACAGGATGACCGGCGCATAGAGAAACGCGACGTATAGTGATGCGTAGGACAAAAGCCAATTTTTTGACAGAAACCGCGTCAGTCTCATTGAGCTCTCCCTCGGAACCAGCGTCCGGCCATAAAAATCACCAGACTGACTGACCCCACGATGATCATTGAGGTGATGGCTAGAGCCGCACCCAGGGGCGCGTTATTAGCCTTACCAAACTGAATTTGAATCATGTTGGAGATCATCAAACCATCGGTGCCGCCCACCAGCTTAGGCGTAATGAAGTCGCCAACTGTTGGGATCATCACGATCAACGTCGAAGCAATGACACCCGGCATCGCAAGGGGCAAAGTGACCCTGAAAAAGCGGCGAAACGGGCCATCGCCGAGGTCTTCCGCAGCTTCCAACAGAGACCGGTCGATCCGCTCCAGCGATACGAAAATTGGTAGAATGGCAAAGGGCGCCCAAGCATGGGCCAGCGTGATAACAACGGCATTTAGGTTGTAGAGAATAAACGTCATCGGCTCGTCGATGATACCAAGCCACATAAGCGCTGAGTTTAGGACGCCGTTATAGCCAAGGATCACTTTCCAAAGGAACACGCGCAGCAAGTAACTTGTCCAAAACGGAATGGTAATCAGAAACAGCCAAAGCGCCTTGTTCTTCTTAACTCGAAACGACAAGAAGTATGCCATTGGGAAAGCAAGCAGAACCGTAACGAGCGTTACCATGATCGAAATGTTCAGTGACCGAAGGATCAGCACGCGATAGATCGGTCGTTCCCACGCTTCCTTGTAATTCTTCAATGTAATGGTGGTGTCGAGGTCGAGGTAGTTTTGGCTCCAGAAGCTAAAAGTAACAACCATAGCTAAGGGCGCAGCAAGCATAATAAGCGCGTACAGCAACGGCGGGCTAATCAGTGTCAGCCCCTGTCTTTCCTCTCTGCCCAAAAGCAAAAATACACCCCGCACCTTCGACATTACCAAGTTTTACCTTGAGGGAAGTCGCAGGGGTTGAGCAAGCAGTTTCTGTGTTGTTAGAAGCCCGTTACGAGGCGGTTTAGTCGGTAAGAGCCTCTTCAACCCAACCCAAGCGATCTTGGCCAAAGTGAAGAACGCCATCGATCATGAAAGATGGTGCCCCGAAGATGCCGTTTTCTACGGCTTCTTGCGTACGCTTGATCAGATCGTCTTTGACCTCCTGATCCGCGATCATCATCAGGAATTCGCCGGGATCAAAACCATGTTCAACCAACAGCGCGCCAAAGCGTTCTTGGTCGCGAATATCAACTTCGTTTTGCCAAATCGCATGGAAAACCATGCTGACGTACTTATGGAACTTCGCTTCGTCTTCGCGCAGATAGCCGATGGCACCGCGCATCAGAGGCAAAGTGTTGAGTGGAAAGCCTTTGGGGTAGCTGATTTCTGTACCGTAGTACTCGGCCCACCGTGCCAGATCTCGGTTCATCCACCGGCCCTTGGCCGGAATAAGGACAGGACTAGAATTGCCCGTTGCCTTGAAGACCCCTCCAAGCAGCATCGGCTTCCAATTGAGATGCGCACCGGTCCGTTCAGCAATTTTGCCAATTTGCGTGTACGCCAGAAAGGTCGCAGGGCTTCCAAAGTCGAAATAGAAGTCAACGGATTTAGTCATTTTATGCTTTCTCCTGGCGACGCATAATTCTGAATTTTTCGTGTCCTACACCCATCAGCGGCTCTCCGCCAAGGCTCCATAAACCAACCCACGCAATTCTCTGCGCAAGGGGTACCCACTGGACGGAATCTGTTGCGTCAAAAACACTGTTGTAATGTCCTCCACAGGATCCACCCAAAACACCGTCGACGCCAACCCGCCCCAGCCAAACTCACCCGGCGTGCAAATCATGCCCGTCTTGGCGGGGTCGATGATCGAGTACATGCCAAGACCAAAACCGACACCGTGAAAACTTACCTCAGCGAAGCTTTCAACGCCCATGGACGCGATGTCGCCGGGCAAATGGTTGCTTGCCATTAACTTCACCGTCCGAGAGCCAAGAATGCGGGCGCCGTTGCTGCCCTGCCCTTGGCCGCGCAGCATTTCGACGAACTTCCAATAGTCCGCCATTGTCCCAACCAAACCGCTGCCCCCGGAGAAGCAGGTCACAGGATTGGATTCGTCTGCCCATAGAGATTCTTCAGCAGTCTCGGTCAGCTTCATTCGCTCATCTGCCGTTTTGGTGTAAAGCGCCGTGAGACGGTCTTTTTTATCGGCTGTCACCTGAAACGACGTGTCGTGCATTTCCAGCGGCTCGAAAATATGATCACGGAAGTACTGATCCAGCGTTTTGCCGGATACCACCTCAATCACGCGCCCCAGAACATCCAAAGATACGCTATAGTGCCATCGCTCGCCAGGATCGAAGACCAGCGGCATTGTTGCCAGCCGCTCGCACACCTCGGACAATGGTCCGTCGTGGGTGTTAAAGTCCGTCTGACGACGCAGGTACTCACCCGACACCGGATCCCCGGCAAAAATGCCGTAAGACAAGCCAGCCCGGTGAGTGAGCAAATCGTGCATGGTGATTGAGCGGCTTCTGGGTCGCTTGGAGTTGACGCGCGGCGCCACGCGCTCAAAAACCGGCGTATCCGCGAATTCCGGCAGCCATTTCTCAAGCGGATCATCCAGATGAACGAGCCCCTGCTCTTCCAGCTGCATATAGGCCACAGCCGTCACAGGCTTGCTCATCGAAAACAGCCGGACCAGTGCGTCGTCGGTATAAGGACGCTGAGCCTCAACATCCGCCATTCCAACGTGACTGGAGAACACCGGCTTGCCGTCACGGCTGACTACCACGTGGCCAAAGGGAATCTTCCCTGCATCAACATAGCGCTGCATCCACTGGGTCAGGCGGTCAAGCCGTGATGCATCAAAACCTGCCTTGACGGGATCACTTATGTTCATCTGAGTTCCTCACGAGTACGATCTCCACAATGCGTGTTTCCAGACGGAGAGCAAGATGAAACGATTGGGTATCATTGGTGGCATGAGCTGGGAAAGCACAGCTGTTTACTACCGCTACCTGAACCAGCAAGTTAAAGAGGCCAAAGGACCGCTGAACTCTGCGCCCCTGCTGTTATGGAACATGGATTTCGCCCCCATCGCCCAATTGCAGGCCGAAGGAGAATGGGACGATCTTTCTGACCTGATGTGCGATGCGGCCCGTGGATTGAAAGCCGGCGGCGCGGAAGCAATCATCATTGCAACCAACACCATGCACTTGATGGCTGATGCTGTTCAAGCTGCGGCTGACCTGCCGCTGGTCCACATCGCCGACGCAACGGCTGGCGCTGTTCGTGGAGCTGGCGTCAAGCAGCCTTTACTGCTCGCCACGCGCTTTACGATGGAAAAGGAATTCTATCGCGACCGCGTGGAACAAGGTGCTGGCTGCGGCGTTGTTGTGCCTGAAGAACCGCACCGGACAACCGTCCACAACATCATTTATAATGAATTGGTGCAGGGCGAGGTCAAAGCAGCCAGCCGCGAGACCTATTTGAACATCATCAAATATTACCAGCGCGAGCGCGGGATTGATGGCGTTATCTTCGGCTGCACCGAGGTTGGCATGCTGATCAATCAGAGCCAGATCGATGTACCGTGCTTTGACACTTCCGCCATCCACTGCGAGGCCGCCGTCGCCGCAATCCTTGATTAGGTGCAAAAAGGCCCGGCGCGTGATGCACCAGGCCTGTTTTCTTCACGAACAGTCAGACGACCCTAGGACAGATCGTACGCCCGTTCTCCGTGAGCTGTGAGGTCGAGACCTTCCTGCTCGGTATCCGCATCTGTCCGCATGCCAACAATTGCGCGGCAAGCAATGGCGATTACAACCGTCGCAACGATGGTGAACAGCGCCACCACGACAACGCCAGCGACCTGAACGACAAACTGGGAAACGGCGGAAACGCCCTCGCCCAAGCCTGCGCCGCCCAAACCAGCAGCTGCGAGGAAGGGAAGCGCCAAGGTGCCCCAGATACCGCCGATGCCGTGAACCGCAAACACGTCCAAGCTGTCATCAACGCTGAAGTTCTGCTTCACGACGTTGATCATTTCCTGACACAAAATACCAGCGACCCCACCGATCAACAGCGCACCCATCGGACCAACATGGCCCGCTGCCGGCGTAATGGACGCCAGGCCCGCCACCATACCGGTCGCAATACCGATCAAAGACGCTTTGCCGAAGCGGAACCGCTCCCAAAGCATCCACGTGCAACAGGCTGTTGCTGCTGAAATGTGAGTGACAAACGCAGCCGCTACAGCATCACCGTTTGCCGCAAATGGCGAACCGCCGTTGAAGCCGAACCAGCCAACCCATAGCATCGACGCACCAATCATCACCAACACGGGTTGGTGTGGTGGCTGAATGGACGATGGGAAACCGGGGCGCTTGCCGACCATGATGGCAAGAACCAAAGCTGCTACACCAGCGGTGGTGTGAACCACGACGCCGCCTGCGAGATCTTGCACGCCTAAACCGGCGAACAATCCGATGCTGCTGCTCGACGACAATATTCCGCCACCCCAGACCCAGTGCGCCACCGGCGCGTAACAGAGCAGCATCCACAGCAGCGAGAACATGATCACAAAACCAAACTTCACCCGCTCGACAAAGGCGCCGATGATCAGCGCTGGGGTAATGATCGCGAAAGTCATCTGGAACAGAGCGAACAGTTGATCTTCCCCGCGCGGGGTCGCGAGCATGAACACATTTTTCAAGTCGCCGATGAATTGACCCGCGCCACTAAACGCGAGGCTATAGCCGATCACGACCCACGCTACGGACATCACCGCGGCCAGCATGAAACAATGCATGAGAACAGAGAGAACATTCCGAGCGCGCACAAGGCCGCCATAGAACAACGCTAGACCCGGCAGGGTCATGAACAAAACCAACGCAGTGGCGGTCAAAAGCCACGCGATATCAGCTGAAGACATGAATCAGCACCTCTTACAAACTACATCACTACAGGACAAGATGGCGGCTGTGCCAGTTCCTTAGGCAAAACCCCATATTTACGATACTGAGAGGGGCGATTAGCACACTTAGTGCGCATTTCTAGTGATGTTTTTCTACTATGCCCAATATTTAAGCACACGCTCTAAGCGTCTTGCATTATTTTTCTTCGGCGACACAAACGGTTGGCATCGAAAATGCAGGTGAAGAGCTATTTATTGCTGATGCGACACTGATTAGTCGCAGAATATTTTTGATGCGAGAATGATATGAAGCCCCTGTTTTACGCTGCCAGTGCATTGTTTTTAAACGGTTTTATGGCCGCAGCAGCTATGGCACACCCACCATCATACGGACCTGACGGTCTCATTCCGCACTCGCATACTGCCGATGGCACCGTCATCACTGGGCAAGTCATCACCCAAACCCACAATGATTGCCCCGAGACGACGCTGCCCATCATTCTTGGGATGCAGACTGACGGTCCGTGCATCCGCGTGAACTTGGGCCGCCCGATTGATCACCATGTTTCAGTGACGCCGAGCGAACCCATACTGATCAAAGCATCGCACACCCCGCAAATCCCCGTGATGCGCACCACCACGGCGCCTGTGGTCTGGCCCGTCGCGCGCCCCGTTGTCCGCTCGGTCGTTCAACCAACCATCGTCCGGCCATTCGCGACGCCGCAGGTGATTCCAACGATCGTTCGCCCGCTCCAAGTTGCAGCGCCCCGGGTTATTATTCAGCGGCCCACCATGCCAGTGGTGCGGGGTCCAGAGCTGGTCACTCAATTTGAGTACGAGGGCGAGTTGATGGGTGTTTTTAACACGGCTTCAACCGGCATATTTGGAATGACACTGATCAAGGTGTCAGACGTAAGCGGCGTGACCAGAGGATCCTGGTGGACCTCGCGCCCCCACTGCTTTACCCGAATGGCGTTCTTAAGCAACGCATGCTGGTCTCGCAAAGGCTACCACGAACGCTTCACTCGTGAGCTTGATCGCTCGCACCCAACAATCAGCGGACCCGGGGCAACCCGCTCCTATGACGTTTGCGACCATTACACCAAGCTCGAAGCCATTGTGTCTCAAGATAAGTCCGGGCTGTGCGGCTATTAACACCGCGTAATTAAGGCAATTCGGGGAAATGCGGCAGAGGCGGTGTATTCACTTAAAACAATAGTGTAATACGAGCATAACACTATGACCGAGAGGCACTCATGAAAGTTCTTCCGTTTTTGCTGACTGCTTTTGCAATCAGCGCTGCACTATTTTCCACCGCAAATGCGCATCCTAATCACCCAGCACCTGTGGCAGCGGCCCAATGGGTTCAGCTCGAGCCAGAAGAAGTCATGAGCTTCGATGCGGACGGGCAAACCTTTACCGTTTGGAACACTCACCACCGCGGCATATTGGGTCTTGAACTGATCGAAGTTCGCAACAGCACCGGTACGAATGTAGCGGGCTGGTGGTCGAGCCGAGGCTGGTGCTTTACCCAACAAGCGTACTCTGCCCAAGGCTGCTGGAGCGATACGCGCTACCTGCAAATCGTCGAAGACCGCATGAGCACGTCGAATTATACTCGTTCATTGAACGTGCGTTACAGTGGTTCGGCTGGGACTGACGCGACGACCTTTTGTGATCACTACACGCAGTTGGAGTACACAATTTCGGGCGATAGCTCCGAGCGCTGCGACTACGAATAGGACGGCTTAACCATGAGAGTACTCAAGATCATCTTGGCGGCAGCATTAGCTTCGTTCGCCGCCGGCACGACCGCAACGGCACATCCCCCGGTCCAGGGGGAAGAGGAATTCATGCAATTCACCTTCGCTGGTGCGATCTATTCTGCTGTTAACACCCACCAGCGTGGATTTCTTGGTGGTGAGCTGATCGAAATTCGTGATGCCGATGGAAACACAGAAGTCAGCTGGTGGGACAATCGCAGTCGCTGTTTCACGGCACATGCGTTCGAAACCCATCCATGCTGGCATCCAATGGGGTACGCTCGATTGCTCTCGGGAAAACTCCGCAATCAGGCAGCGGCTGTCATCAATCGAGACTTTGGTGGCTTTAAGTCAGCGGATACATCGACCTTTTGTGACCACTATTCCCAGCTGGAATACACCGTTTCCGGCGATACCTCCGGGCAATGCGGCCATCAGGACGGCTTGGCCTTACCGACTTGGGCCGAGTAATCAGGCTTTAGCCTAGAACAGCAATCTAGCCACGTTGACGTTCAACGCTCTCGATTGAGGGCGCAGAGCGCAGCGTGGCGATAATGACGTTCAGCTGACGCAAGTCCCCCACTTCAACGTCCACCAAGATCTCAAAGAAGTCCGTCTGGCGATTCAAGAACTTGAAGTTCAGGATATTACCGCCGGTCCGACCGATCAGCGTCGTCAGCGTCCCCAAAGCCCCCGGCTCATTGCTCAAAATAACCCGCAAACGCCCAACGTGCGGCGTATCGGTGCTGGCTTCCCAGCCAACCTCCAACCAACGCTCAGGCTGATCGTAGAAATTCACGAGGTTATCGCAGTCGATGGTATGGATCGTGATCCCCTTCCCCGTCGCCACGATACCCACAATGCGCTCGCCCGGCAGGGGGTGACAGCAGCGGGCAAAGTGAACCGCCATGCCCTTGATCAGGCCTTTGAGTTCAACCTTGGTTGGATCAGCCTGTCCTCGTTCCAGCGTTTCGCCGGCCTTAAGACGATCTAGCGCGCGCTGATCTTTGGTCCTCGCGCTGTTCTCACGCGCAATTCCAGGAAACAGCGTACGGACCACGTCCCCCGCTGGAATAAGTCCAGCGCCCACTTGGGCGAGTACATCTTCGCCGTTTTCCAACCGCCACTTGGAGGCAATATCGTCGAGCGCCTTTTCCTTGGCCTCGACCTCGTTCATCCGGTAAGCCCGCGTGAGGATTTGACGACCAAGCGCCACGTGCTGATCTCTCTCCGCGTTGCGGATATAACGCCGGATCGACGCGCGCGCTTTGCCCGAGGCAACCAGATTGAGCCATTCCGGGTTTGGTGCCGCGTTCTTGGAGCGCAGGATGTCAACTTGATCACCGTTCCGCAGAACCGTGTGCAAGGGACGGATTTTGCCGTTGATGCGAGCACCGACACAAGTATTGCCCACGTCCGAATGGACTGCGTAGGCAAAGTCCACCACCGTTGCATCACCGGGAAGCGAGATCAGATGACCCCGCGGCGTAAAACAAAAAACTTGGTTCTGGAACAAGTCGATGCGGGTGTTGTCGAGGAACTCTTGGGGGTCTTCTGACTGCTCCAGAAGATCAATCAGCTGCTTGACCCAGTTGTAGTTATCACCAGAGGCTAAGTCAGCTGCGACCGTGCCATCCTTGTAAGCCCAGTGTGCCGCAAGGCCCAACTCAGCACGGCGATGCATGTCCTGATTTCGAATTTGCACCTCGATCGACTGGTTTTCCGGGCCGATCACGACCGTATGGATTGACTGATAGCCGTTTGGCTTGGGCGTGGAGATATAGTCTTTGTACCGCCCCATGCGGTGCGAGTATTTGGCGTGCAGCGCGCCCAAAGCGGCGTAGCAATCGCCCAATGTCGGAACAATGACCCGGAAAGCCACGATGTCGGAGAGCTGTCCAAGGTCCAAATCCTTGGTCTGCATCTTCTTCCAGATGGAATAGGGCGTTTTGATCCTGCCATTGATCTCAACCGTATCCAGACCCGCGTCGTTCACGTCTTCGCGCAGCTGCTGGATGATGCCAACGGTCAGGGCGTCTCCCTGATCGCGGAGAAACTCAGTGCGCTGCATGATTGAATCACGGGCTTCAGGCATCAGATGGGAGAACGATAGGTCTTCCAGCTCCTCCTGCAAATCCACCATGCCAATACGGCCAGCAAGCGGCGCGTAGATTTCCAGTGTCTCTGTCGCAATCCGTGCGCGCTTTTCCTGCTTATTGATGAAGTGGAGCGTACGCATGTTGTCGAGGCGGTCGGATAGCTTGACCAACAGCACCCTAATATCGCGGGACAGGGCCAAAAGCAGTTTACGGAAGTTCTCGGCCTGCTTGACCTCGTTACTCGTCACCTCAAGGTGCGTCAGCTTCGTAACGCCTTCGACCAGCTCCCCTACCGTGCCGCCAAACATCTTGCAGATATCTTTGTTGGTCGCGCCAGTGTCCTCAACGACATCGTGCAGCAATGCTGTGGCAATGGTCGCCGGGTCCAGCTTCTTTTCAGCCAGATAGAGCGCAACGCGGACAGGATGGATAAAATAGGGATCACCGGAGGCACGGCGTTGTGGCTCGTGCATGGTCTCGGCGTAGTCGTAAGCCGCCGCAACGACTGAAGTATCGTAGTCAGGATGCGCAAGTTGCACCCTGCTCAGCAACTGAGCCCTGGTGGCAGGACCAAGGCTCTGTGGCGTGTCGCCGATCTCGGCCAGGGGGACAGGCACAGTAGCCGCTAGTCCTCCTCGATCACCACGTTCTCAAAACGCATGCCGCCATCGAGAACCGGAGACGACGCTGGACGGCCACCAAACGGTGAGAAGTCTTGCAGCATCGGGTTGCTTGGCTGTTGCTGACGACGCTGTGCGGAGAAGTCTGGAAGTTCAGTCAACTCCTCTACCTCAACGTAGCGCTGGAGCGTGCGAACGTAGGAATCGCGGAGTTCTTCCTGATCGACCCGCTGGCCCGCCAATTCGCGGAGGGAAATGACAGAGTTCTTGTCATTGTCGCGAGAAACTTCAGGGGTGATGCCGCCAGCAAGCTGACGAGCCCGCTGTGCAGCCAGTATAACGAGCTCAAAGCGGTTTGGAATTTCTTCGATGCAGTCTTCAACGGTGACGCGCGCCATCGGATCTCACTATGTTTATAGCCAAAAGAATTAAACGATAGATTAAGCGCAAAAGACCGATTTGCCAACAATGCCGAATCGCATTCCTGCCCTTTCAGTCTTAAGCAGTCTTAAACGCCTGTTTTCGCCTGCAACCAAGCTCCTAAATCAGCCAAAAATTCGTCGCGGATGACTTCATTTTGCAGCTCGTGATGCATGCCTTCGTAGAGTTTCATCGTGACGTCCTGCAGGCCAGCGTTCTCGTAGCCCTGTCTCAGCCCCTCAACGCCAACACCGCCCCGACCCATGGGGCATTTGCCCCCTGAAGCGATCCAGAGCGGAATATCCTTACGCACCTTTGCAATATTCTCAGGCCGCGCACGGCTTTTGATTGCCTTAGCGAGATCAACCCAATGCTGAGCGGAGGCTGAGAAATTCATCATGGGATCGTTCTCGGCCACCATGATGACCTCAGGGTCGTGGCTTAACCATTCGGAGCGATATTCCTTCATATCGATCTCTTTGGCGAAGGCTTCCATCACCAGCTTGTCGGTCCATGTTGCCGCGCCACGCTTGCCCTTGATCCAATATTGCAGCTGAACGACCACCTCTATTGCCCGCTGCTGCAGCGTCAAAGGGCCACCCGTGGAACCCAGTAGCACAGCCGCATCCCAGCGCGTGCTGTCCTCGATCAACACATCTTGCACCATCAGCGAGCCCAACGAGTGTCCCATGAGGACGAACGGTAAAGCGGGCTGCTCCGAGCGAATGATGTCCCGAATGATTCCAATGTCCGCCAGACATTTGTTCCAACCGTCCTCGTCCGCCATGTGACCGGGAATCAAATGCTCTTCCCGCGCGTCCTCGCTCGGTTCAAACACCGTCAGCCCGTGGCCACGATGATCGTTGGCGTACACAATGAAACCACGATCGGTGAGGTATTGCGCAACGTGCTCATAACGCCCCGAGTACTCACCCTGTCCATGCAGCAGTTGAATCACGCCCTTGGCATCCAATATATCGTTCGGAGACCAAACCCACAGGTGTAAAGAGATCCCGTCCTTTCCTTGAATACGTCGTGCTTCAGTCTGCATTAACCTTGATCCCTTGAGTTGCAAAACGTACTTAGGTGGTGTCGAGCCATTATCACCCCTGCCATACAAAGGCCAGCTAACGATGAACCCTACGCTCAAATTTGCTCTCGAACTTGGTCCCATCATCATATGGGTCATCCTAGGGCGCGTCTTAAAGGGTGTCGAAACGGATTTTGGCAATGGGCAAGCCCTTGCGCTGATGGCGTTGCTGGTCATGACAACCATTTCCGTAACCTGGCTTTGGACCGCAGAGCGCAAGGTTCCTTGGCTGCCGCTGGTTTCCGCCCTCGTGTTAATCCCGATGGGCGTGCTGTCGCTGATTACGGGCAACCCAAACTTTGTAATGGTGAAGCCAACAATCATGTGGGTCGGCTTAGCGGCTGTGTTCAGCGGTTTCATGATCGCAGGCCGCAACTTGTTCAAAGTGCTGCTGGGCGAACGCATGCCGGTTGAGCTTCCGGACGCGGTGTGGAACTCCATGGCGTGGCGGTATGTGGTGATCTTCCTCGCTGGCGCGGTCGCAAACGAGGCCTTGCGCTACTTTATACGCAGCATGGACATTCCACCCGAAGAGATGCTGGCGCCTTACGGACAATACAAGTTGTTCGTTGTTGTCGGTGTGATGGTCCTGTCGCTGGTCGCTTTGTTGCCAATGGGTAAGTACCTCGCCGAAGTCGAAACCGATGACGAAGAAGAAGCGTCCTAAGCACGGACTAGCGCTTCTGCTTCTCGAAGCAGCTCGTGTTCGTCAGCGTTGGTCCCCCGGGGTACGCCCTGACGCTCATCTTGCAGCACGGCAATCACCATCCATCGCAGCAAGGCGAGCGCCTCCCACCCGCGCAGGCGCGCTGTATCCGGCGCGCCGAGGGCTTCTAGCAGGTCTTTCCGACTCATCAGACCACTGGCAGCAAGGTCCGGTCTGGAATAGCGCCATGGCGAAGACAGCATCCAGCCCACGTCAGCCTCTAGCGGTCGATAAGCCGCAAACTCCCAATCCAACACACCCACGAGTTGCTGGCTATCGCACAGCAGGTTGCCGGTCCGAAAGTCACCATGGCTGAGACAAAGGCTCCCAAACCCCAAATCGGCAACCGCTCGCATCACCGCACTCGCACGATCTGGGTCAGCGAGTTGCGAAAACCAGCGGGTATGGCCGAGGCAGTAACGGTTTATCGCCATAGTCAGCCAGCTCCTCCTGTCCTCCCCATCAAAGGAAAAAGCCGTCGCCGTGCGCAAATGCTGGAGCTGCGTGACCACCTCGTCGCGAAACTCCGAAGAATGCGCCGCTAGGCTCAGCACCGTCTCCCGCTCAGCGGTTCCGTTCACGAAGGCCATAAGCAGACCAAAACCATCGGCATACAGAACCTCAGGCGCTCTTACGCCTGCCTGTCGCGCCGCCGTCTGGGCACGTGCTTCGCCGCTATAGTCATGCGACAGCCAATGGCCCTGCCCGCGATGCCGAAAAACCAGTGCGCGCCCCGTATCGGTATCGGTCAGCAACCAATGCACATTCAAGGCGCCATCGCCGATTTGCCGTTCCACCGAAACAGCCAAATCGCGGCTCGCACACCACTGCGTGATGGCTGCTCTATCGTAAGGCAACTTGGCTTCTGCCTGACTCAAGGCTATTTCACTCTCATGCGCTGGAGAACAATCATACTTATCCTGATCATCTTGATCGGCCTTCCTGTCTACATCTGGGTGGCGATGACTGCGTTGTCGTTCATGCCCGCGGGCTGGCCTATTCTGGTGAAGACACCTTTTTATCTGATTGCCGGTATCCTTTGGGCGTTTTTTTTACCGCCACTGTTTACGTGGAGCGCCAAAGATCCCGACAGCCACTTTGATCCAAAGTAAAGCACCAGCATGACGCCCTTGGCCCCCATCACGCACGACCTCGTCCTCGCTGGCGGTGGTCATGCGCATGTCGAGGTTTTGCGGGCGCTGGCTATGAAGCCTGTGCCGGGACTGCGTGTAACCCTCATCAGCCGTTCGCGCACCGCCATCTATTCCGGCATGGTTCCCGGCTTCGTAGCGGGCCAGTACAGCCTGGAGGAGATATCTGTAAACCTCGACCGGCTTTGCGTCTTGGGGGGGCATCGGTTGATTGTGGCAGAGATCGAGGGCTTGGATCCGGTGGCTCAGGCCTTTGCGCTGCGTGATCGGCCAGCAGTATCGTTTGATACCGCGTCGATCAATGTTGGCTCTACACCTGACCTGCAAGCCATTCCCGGCGCGGATCAGCATGCAACGCCCGTGAAACCCATTGAAGGTTTTGCGAGGCAATTTGAAGGCCTCCAAGGCCAAGAAAACGCCCAATCCATCGCCATTGTTGGTGGCGGTGCCGGCGGTGTTGAGCTGGCTCTCGCACTGTCTGCACGGTTTCCAGAACGTGCGCTCGCTCTCATAGACCGGAACAAAGCCTTGCTGCCCCGGCTTCCATCCGCGGCTGGTCGTTGGGCGGAGAAAACGCTCAACCGGCGTGGTGTCGCGTTGAATCTTGGCGCGGACGTGCAGGAAATCAGCGCCGAGGGGCCGATGACCAACGCGCTCATCCCCGCTGATCTTACCTTGCTGGTAACAGGCTCAAAAGCGCCACGCTGGCTGTCCGAAAGCCGCGTTGCCACCGATGAGCGAGGCTTCATGCGCGTGAGTAACACGCTGCAATCACTCTCCCACCCCGCAATCTTGGGCGCAGGCGATTGCGTCGATTATGATGCCTTTCCCCGCGAAAAAGCTGGCGTGTTCGCGGTGCGTGCGGGACCGGGCCTGACTGACAATCTCCGCCGACTGACCCAAGACGCCGCGCCCGTCCCCATCGCGATGCAAAAACGAGGGTTGCAGTTGATTGGCGATGGCGCAGGCGGGGCGTGCGCGATCTGGGGGCCGTTGGCGATCAGCGCGCCGGGCCAAGCGCTGTTTCGCTGGAAAGACAGCATCGATCGGATCTGGATGGACCGCTACAACCAGTTTGGCGCTGCGATGGTGGCCCGTATGGAAGCCTCTCCTGAGACCATGCGCTGCTCGGGTTGCGGCGGAAAAGTGGGACCGGAAGTGCTGCGCGAAACCATGGGCGAGCTGGCTACTTCTGGCGACGTTGCACCGGTCTCCGACGCGCAAGTTGGATCAGTGGACCTCATCCGCGATGCCTTTGACGACCCATACTTGTTTGCCCGGATCGCCGGAGTCCACGCTCTATCCGATCTTTACGCTGCTGGAGCGCAGAACCCGCGCATCTTGTCCGCCCTGACGCTACCGTACGCCAAACCTGCGATTCTTGGCCGCGATTTGCTGCAGCTCAGAGAAGGCCTGAACAGCCTTGGTGCGCCTGTCATCGGCGGGCACACAGCCGAAGGCGCGGAACTTTCCGCCGCCCTGACCGTGATCGGCGAGACTGCGCCCAACCAACGCACCGCTGCATCTGGGCAGGTTCTAATCCTAACCAAGCCGCTCGGCGTCGGGCTCGTTTTGGCCGCCCGCATGCTGGGACGAGTTCACCCGCTGGCGGTTCAGGCCGTGATGGATCACTGTCAGCAGGATAACGCAGCCGCAGCGAACATTCTCGCTCGTCATACCGTTGGCTTACGCACCGATGTTACGGGCTTTGGCCTCTTAGGCCATTTGCAGACGAGCCGGCCATCCGGCGTGGGCGCCAAGATCGATGGGGCGTCCATCCCGATCCTCGATGGCGCGCTTGAGGCCTATCGCCTGGGCGTTCGACCAACAATCCTATCCGCCAATCAAAGCGCTACGGCATCCGCACTGTCAGTTTCCCTGACGCCCCAAGTCAGTGCCATCCTGCACGATCCACAAACCTCTGGCGGCTTGCTGGTTTCGGTGGCCCGAGACGAGGCTCAAGCGGTAATTTCGGCGCTTCACGCCGCCGGATACACGCGGGCCCAAACCATTGGTGTGCTAAATGCAACGTCGAAGCTGGAGGTTACAGACCAATGGGCGTAACCCGCGTAGACGACTGGACCGCCCCCTTTGACGCCATTATCGATGTGCGCTCACCAGCAGAATTTGCGGACGATCACGTGCCCGGCGCCCTTTCACTGCCTGCGCTGAGCAACGAAGAGCGCGAGAAGGTCGGAACGCTGTACAAGCAAGTTTCTGCATTTGAAGCGAAAAAGGTTGGCGCGGCGCTGATCTCGCGGAACATCGCCGCGCACATCGAAACGTACTTCCTCGACAAACCTGGCGGGTTCAAGCCTCTGGTTTACTGCTGGCGTGGCGGTCAGCGGTCGGGCTCGTTCGCCATGGTATTGGCCGAGATTGGTTTCCTCCCCCAAACCTTGATTGGCGGTTACAAGCGCTATCGTCGAGACGTGTTGGATCAGATCCAGACCCTGCCTCAGCAATACAAATACCGGGTGGTGTCCGGCCAGACCGCGACGGCGAAAACGCGCTTCCTCGACGCCCTTCGAGATGCCGGTGGACAGGTGCTGGATCTGGAGGGCCTCGCCAATCACAAAGGTTCGCTCTTTGGCCTAACGCCCGGAACCGCACAGCCATCACCCCGTGGCTTTGAAAGCCGCATCGTGGATGCCTTGCGCGGCTTTGATCCAAACCAAACCGTTTGGGTGGAGTCTGAGTCGCCCAAGATCGGTCAGCTCTACGTCCCCAAAACTCTGCACAGCACCATGCAAAACTCCCCCTCCGTGCGCCTCAACGCGCCGTTGGCGGCTCGGGTGAAGCACTCTGTGGAGGACTATCGACCTTGGTTCGACCATCCCGATGAAGTCTGCGCGCGTTTGGAGCGGCTGACGTACCGCCATGGCCATGACGTTATCAATCGCTGGACTGACTTGGTTAAGGCCGGCAATTGGGATGAATTGGTGGAGACGCTGTTGGTTGACCATTATGATCCGGCCTACGCAGGCTCTTCGTCTGCCTACGGCTGGGACGCAGGATCACCGATCGCTCTCGACGACCTCCAACCGGCGACCATAAAAAAAGCGGCAGAAGACGCGCTTCGCCGCTTTTCCTAAATTGGTTTGGTCCGGAGAAACCTAGGACTGGTAGATTTCTACGCGGCGGTTTTGGGCCTTGCCCTCTTCCGTGCTGTTCGATGCAATAGGACGGGTTTCACCCAGGCCCAAAACCGACAGTTGAGCTGAAGATACGCCCTTGGAAATCAAGTAGCTGGCAACAGCCCGTGCGCGACGCTCGGAAAGCTCTTGGTTGTAAGCGTTAGACGCGGACGCATCCGTGTGGCCAACGATTGTATAGCGCGCTGAGCTAGAACGGTTTTGGATCTCGGAAGCAATGCGGTCCAAGGTCGTGTAGAAGCTGCCCTTGATCACCGCACTGTCGACGTCAAACGCGACATCACCGGAAATACTGGCAACCTGTACCGGCGAAGTCTGTGTGTAGGTGGAGCCGGTGTAGGTCACTGTATCGCGACCTTCAGCAACGGCCAGCGCGCCTTCACACTGTGCAGAGCCAGCAAAAACCGGATCGCCGGAGCTGTCACGCACCATCACCGGCGTCGAGTCATGCAAGTACGCACATTGGTCCGCTGTCGTAATGGCTGAAGCAGAGGAATTGATACTCCATCCAGCCGCTTCCAGCTCGGAGGTATCGATGGCGGCACAACCCACCAAAAAAGCCGCAGACGCGACTGCGAGGACTGCATTCTTAACCATTAAAAAAATCTCCAAACCGAAAGTGACTGCCACTCGGAGAATGTCGATGCTGTATCGAGATCCCGACCTGACCAACCTATATCATTCTTTTGCGCTCAAAACTTAACGCTTTAACAGTGAGCTAATGGTCACTGTTGCGTCATGCAAACGCTTTTTCGCACTATGCGTCTACCTTAACAACTTTGTACGAATTTGGATTTCTTGTGGCGATATTATGCGCGCCTTCAACGCATTTGGAACAGATATGGCGTGACTCGAGAGTCGCACGAATCCACAGCGGCTATAAACCCGAAATGCACCGGGGTGATCGAGAGTGCAGGTTGAAATCCGAATTCGGCTGCAATTGGCATCCCACAATTTCCCAATGATTTGAGAGAGAAAGGCCGGTCCTGCCTTCATTCCAACCGCATGGGGTAACAGCCCAAAATACTCGAGTTCAGCCTGCCCAGAATCGGGGTCAAAACTGGTCTCTGCGTACCCTGCCAAAGTGCCGTCCTTAAGGCACAACTTGAACTGCCGAAAGCCCGGTAAAGACGTGTAATCCAGCCACTGTTGCTGAGAATATGCGCGTCTATCACCCCAAATCCAGGGGCCACCCACCTCCCAATACATCTGCTTAGCAAAGTCAGCCGTCGGATCGACTTCCTCAATGGTCATGTCGTGGGGCAGCGCTTGTTTGCCTGGAAACAGCAGCGGGTCTCGGCACATCAACCAGTACTGATGTACTGACCAATAATCAGCTTCTAGATCAAGATCATAAAGATGCGCATCAGGGAGCAGAGCGCCGCTCTTGGCGTCAAGCCGCATGGTTGTGACCGCCAGTCGCCCGGCCCGCATTTTTTTCGCTGATGATCAGGTCGAAGAGCTTGTGGAAAGCAGGCGCTGGTTGCGCGCCGGAGAGGAAGTATTTCTTGTTCACGATGAAGCCCGGTACACCGCCCATTCCCATCTCTCTAGCCTGCACGTCCTCGGCATTGATTTCCTCAATAAACGTCTCGGACTCAAACATCGCCCACATAACATCCGGATTGACCTGCACATCGCTTGCGAGATCAAGCAATACCTCTACCTGTCCAATGTCCTTGCCATCGCTAAAGTACGCAACAAAGAGCGCCTCCATGAACGCTTGAGCACGCTCCAAACCGTCGGTGTTCTGAATGTGCCGCACCGCCCGGTGTGCTGAACGGGTTGAGGGCGTCCGCAAGATTTTATCAAACTCCAACTCTAATCCAGCAGCCAAACCGGCCTGCCGAATACGGCCATAGACGGCATCGGCATTGTCTCGTCCCCCAAATTTTGCTTCCAGGTAGGTGCGCCGATCCATGCCTTCAGGCGGCATGCCGGGGTTCAACATAAACGTCCGCCACTGCAACTGCGCCTCGATCTTTGGGCCTTCATAGGTCTCCAAAGCCTTTTCGAGGTTTCGCTTCCCGATATAGCACCACGGGCAGATAGGATCGGCAAAGACGTCAAGTGACAGCTCAAGAGTAGCGGCCATGATGCGTAGTTTCCTTTTCGGAATGCGAAAGCTGTGTCAGCGTGATGACGTTAGGTTAGGAGTCTTCTTTACGATGGGCAATATAGGACGTTTCATCTGGTCCAACGGTCCCCTGCTGTGTGTGCTCACAGTGCTGCTTTGGTCGGGACACTTTATCGCCGGTCGCATTGCAGGCGATCAGCTCGACGTCAGACCTTTTCAACTCGCCTTCTTCCGGTTTTTTAGCGCAACCCTAATCCTGTCCAGCTTTATGGCCGTGACGTGGTTCACGGGGCGACGAGAAACCATCAAGAACGATCTTCGCCTGATTGCAAAACACTGGTGGAAGCTCGCAGGCCTTGGCATTCTCGGTCACGGCATTTTTGTCAGCCTGATCTACTTCTCCCTCTACACCGGCCAAGTGCCAACCATCGCCGTCCTGCAGGCCACCATGCCCGCCGTCGTGATTGCAGCAGGGTTTGTGCTGTTCCGTGATCGCCTTTCCGGTCAGCAAGCCTTAGGCACAGCAGTTTGCTTCGGTGGTGCCTTACTGGTGATCAGCGCTGATGCACCGGAGAGCCTGCTGGGCTTCAATTTTACCGAAAGCGTGCGTTGGATGATTTGCGCGATTGTGGCGTACAGCGTCTTTACCGTGCTGCTCCGCACCCGCCCAGCCGGCCTCTCGAACTTAGGTTTTCTGTGGATTTTGGTAACAGCAAGTGCCGTGTTCATCGCGCCCTTCTTTGCCGTTAACGTCGCCCAACACGGCATGGCCGAGCTTGGACCACGGGTTATTCTAGCCGTGCTGTTCATCACCTTTGGCCCCGGACTAATGGCTGCCTATTTCTGGAATCGGGGTGTTGAGTTGATTGGCTCAAATCAGGCTGGAGTGTTTATCAACCTCATGCCTGTTTTTGCGGGCACCATGGCCTACTTCTTCCTCGACGAACCGATAAAGTGGTACCACTTCGCGGGGCTGGCGATCATCGTTCTGGGCATCACTCTGGTCACACGAAAGCGCAACACCGCGTCTTCCTAGACCAGCGAGCGCATCGCGTCAGTCAGCCCACCCAGCGTCAGGGGATACATGCGGCCTTCCATGATCTCGTGCACCATTTCGATGGACTGGTGCCACTGCCACGTGTCTTCGGCTTGTGGGTTGACCCATACAGCGTTCGAATAGGTCTGCAAAATCCGGTGCATCCACAGCGCGCCCGGTTCTTCATTCCAGTGCTCCACGCTTCCGCCCGCATAGGCGATTTCATAAGGCGACATGGTCGCGTCACCGACGAAGATGACTTTGTAGTCTGACGGATAGGTGTTCAGCAGCTGATAGGTTGAAAGCCGTGATTGCTGGCGGCGACGGTTATCCTTCCACACCGTCTCATACGGGCAGTTGTGAAAGTAATAGTATTCGAGATTTTTGAACTCTGACGAGGCGGCACTAAACAGCTCTTCGACCTGTCGGATGTAGGGATCCATCGAGCCGCCGATATCAAAGAACATCAGCAACTTTACCGCATTCCGACGTTCGGGGCGGAGTTTGATATCGAGGAAGCCGGCATTTTGGGCCGTGCTGGAAATCGTATCATCGATGTCGAGCTCGTCTGCCGCGCCTTCGCGGGCAAAACGGCGCAAGCGGCGCAGCGCAACTTTGATATTCCGGGTGCCCACTTCCCGGTCGGAATCCAAGTCTTTGAACTCACGCTTGTCCCAAACCTTGATCGCCTTGCCGTTGCGGCCCTCTTTCTGCCCGATGCGAACGCCTTCGGGGTTATAGCCATAGGCACCAAACGGACTGGTGCCGCCCGTACCAATGTTCTTACTGCCGCCTTCGTGGCGCTTCTCTTGATTTTCCAAACGCTCCTTGAGCGCTTCCATCACTTTGTCGAAACCACCAAGCGCCTCAATCTGCGCCTTTTCCTCATCAGTGAGTGTCTTTTCCGCCATCTTGCGGAGCCACTCTTCAGGTATCTGACCAAAGATCTCTTCAAGGCTCGCCACCCCTTCCCAGAAGTCACGGAACGCCCGGTCAAAGCGATCAAAGTGGGCTTCGTTTTTGACCAAAGTCGCACGTGATAGTGAATAGAACTCGTCAACGTTGGCGTAGACCACACCCGCATCGAGGGCAGCAATCAGGTCCAACAGCTCACGGATTGTTGCTGGCACACCATAGGCGCGAACTTTTTCAAAAAAATGAATAAGCACAGTCAGGGATCCTCAGTCTCAAATACGGCCTTTAGCCGTACCGCTTTAGAAGCCTAACCTAATCCCAGCACCAATGGCCAGATCACTTCTATCATATTCATCGTAAGTGGCGGTCGAGTCCCAAAATGACGCATTTAAGTAAGGCGCCAGCCCACCCAGCGCGAAGTGCGTGTTCTGAAGCTCAATGTTGCCTTTAACCGTATCAATGTCCAAATCCGAGCTGCGATCCGGATAGGGGGCATAGCCAGCTTGACTGCGATATTCCAAATCTCCGTCAAGCGCGAAACCAGCGGGAAGGTCCATGCCCATCCTCACCCCAGCGCCATAGGCGAAAAAGCCAAGGTGCTCAGGGTCAGAGACCGCCGCTTGGCTATAGCCATACAATCGGGTGTTCAGCGTGTCCGCCCACGTTGCGTCATAGTAGGACTCCAGCGTCATGTGCTCATAGGCCGTGCCGGGAAACTGAACATTGCCGGTTTCATCGCCCAGGCGGTACGTGAACTCCAGACCTAACACCTGATCCTTTGCAAACTTGAACCCAAGATCCTGCTCGCCATTGTAGCTGTACATTCCGGGCACGCGAGGAACATTAGGATAGAGATCAACCTTCTCCCGGCTTTTCGATGAAAGCGCGTAAATCAGCCGCGTGTTTGACAAGATGGGACCAATGGCAAGATCAAGCTCGGCATAAACCTCTCCTAACCATGCTTCCATGAAATCCGTTTCCTCATAGAAGTTCAGCACGCCGTCACTACCAACGTACAAGGCGGCATCGGGCGACAAGTCGAAGCGATACCCAATATCAACGCTCGCCGAGGTAATCAGCCCCTCTTCAGCAGCCTCCACGGCCAATGTTTCATCGGTGTAATGCGGCACGCCGAACCAATTCAGCCGATCTTCCCAAAGGCCTTGGCGCGTTCCAGAGACATAGGACGAGCTTAGGTCCAGGTGCATGTAATAGGGGGTGGCCTCACCGATCTTTTCCAACTGTCCCATCAGCAAATCCCGCTCCCCATCGCTGGGATTTCTCTTGAGTTCCTGCAACACCACGTCGCGGGCTTCTTGAAACTCAAAACCGTCCATAAGCGTTTCTGACGTGGCGACAGCAGTCGATACATCCGCTTGGGCTGCGGCTTTTACACTGACAAGAAGTGCACTTGCTGCGAGACCTAAAATCAGTAAACGTGGCATAAGGGCTTCCAAGAGCTTAAATGAGATGTGTTCCAGTAACGCACAAACCAAATTGTGCCCATCAATATGCCGGTTATGAGGCTTCAAAGCGACAATCTGACATTTTATGCAGCACTACCTCGACCATCACGCCACAACGCCGCTCGCTCCCGCGGTTGAAGATGCCATGGCGCCGCTCTGGCGGGAAGCCTTTGGCAACCCTGCGTCAGTAGAGCATGCGCGCGGTCTAGCCGCAGCGGATAGCGTGGTTCAGGCGCGGGCCGACATTGCGCGTGCCTTAGGTGCTGAAGCCCGTGAGATCATCTTTACCTCTGGCGCGACCGAGGCCAACAACATGGCCGTTCTCGGCGCGGCGCGTTTCCGTAAAAAGTACGAAGGCCGCGATGGTGTGATCGTCTTTGCCGCTGAACATTCCTGTGTTTTAGGCGCTGCGGACGCGTTGCGTTCCGAAGGTTGCCGAGTGACGGTTCTGCCCGTAACCGCCCAAGGCTTTGCTGATCTTGATGCCCTTGAACAGGCTTTGGACGAGCGGGTTGGCCTTGTATCCCTGATGCTGGCCAACAATGAAGTCGGCACCATTCAGCCAATGGCGCAAGTCACGGCTCTTGCGCGGAGCTGCGGGGCTTGGGTGCACAGTGATGCAGCACAGGCTGTGGGGAAGATTCCCGTGAACGTCCGTGACCTCGATTTGGATATGCTTTCCTTCTCCGGTCACAAGATCTACGGCCCCATGGGTATTGGCGCGCTTTATGTCCGGCGCAGACCGCGTGTCCGGCTAGAACCGCTGGTTCACGGTGGTGGGCAAGAGCGGGGTTTCAGGGCTGGAACGCTGCCAATGCCGCTGATCGTTGGGTTGGCCGAAGCGGTTTCCTTAGCGCAGTCCAACATGCAGGCCGATGCAGACAGCCATCTCGTTCTAAGGGATGCCCTGCTCGAGGGGCTGGCCGAGACCGATATCGCGTTCTCGGTTAACGGCTCGATGGAAAGTCGCCTACCGGGGAACGTCAATTTGAGCTTCCCTGACATTGCCCGCGATACCCTGTTCGCCAGCTTGGGAGACGCGGGGATTGCGCTCTCGAGCGGTTCTGCTTGCTCAAGCCATGATGTGGCGCCCAGCCACGTGCTAATGGCCATGGGCGTCAGCTCGATTTTGGCCCAGCAAACCCTGCGTGTCGGTTTTGGCCGCTCGTCAACGGCCCGGGATGTTCAGGCGCTCATCGCCGCCCTTCAAAACGCCCACCGGAAAGGCGGCTGATATGGCTCAGCTCACCGATGACTGTTTCGCCTTTGGCGGTCGATTAATCCCGCTCGAAGAAGCTCTGGCAGCGGCCCAAGATGCGTTCCCAAGCGTGGCTCAAACCACCATACTGCCACTGCCTGAAGCCCTTGGACGCGTGGCGAGCGCTGATGTCATCGCAACCCGAGCCGTGCCGCCGCACAATAATTCTGCCGTCGATGGCTACGCAGTGGCTCACGCTGATCTATCGGCAGAAACAGAAACCATCCTGCAGTTACACGGATATGCTGCCGCCGGCGACCAGCCGGAACCGCTTCCTGCCGGGTTTGCACGCCGGATCCTGACCGGCGCAGCCATGCCAGAGGGCGCAGATACGGTGTTTATGGACGAAGACGTAACCACCGATGGCAACGCCGTGACTTTGCCCGTCGGTTTACGACTAGGCTCTAACGCCCGCCAAGCCGGTGAAGATATCGCGTCCGGTTCCGTGATCATCACCACAGGCCATCGCCTGAACGCCGCAGATCTGGGTCTGCTGGCCAGTGTTGGAACCAACGAAATTTGCGTTCAAAAGCCCCTGAAAGTCGCACTTTTTTCGACTGGCAACGAAGTCCGTGAACCCGGCACTGCCCTTGAGCCGGGCCAAGTCTACGACGCCAACCGTCCAGCGCTCATGGGGTTGCTGATGCAGGCGGGAGCCGAGGTTTTGGACTTGGGCATTTTGCCTGACCAGCGCGAGACAATCGAAGCGGCGCTTGGCGATGCAAAGGCCAAAGGGGCCGACTTGATTTTGACCTCAGGTGGGGTATCCGCAGGCGATCATGACGTTGTTCGGCATGTGCTTGAAGACCGGGGGAGCCTGCTGTTCTGGCGCTTGGCGGTCAAACCGGGACGGCCAATCGCGCTTGGCCGGTTTGAGGATGTGCCCCTGATCGGCCTGCCGGGCAATCCAGCCGCTGCAGCAGTAATGTTCTACATCGTCGCCCTGCCCTTGATCCGCTCCATGGAAGGCGCAGAGACCAAACGACCGACAAAAGTGCCGGTAACGCTCGACTTTAAGCATCGGAAGAAAGCCGATCGCGTTGAGTTTGTCCGCGTGCAGGTCCACCCCGACGACCAAGGCCACCTGATCGCCCGCAAGTTTCCCCGTGAGGGCGCAGGGATCCTGTCTTCAATCGCATGGGCCGACGGCATGGTCGCGCTAGAAGCCGACCGCCTAACCGTCTCACCGGGTGAAACAGGATGGTTCACGGCTTTTGACTGGAGCATGTCTGCGTGAGTAAAACCGCCAAAAGCGACTTGCCGGGTCGGGTCTTTGTGACCAGTAACGTCCTTGATATCGAACACGAAAAAACCGCTCTCACAGACGACAATCACGACGTTGGCGGTGTCTGCGTGTTTGAAGGGCTCGTTCGCGAGTTCAGTGGCAGTGCATCTGACAGCCTAACGCTGGAGCACTATCCCGGCATGACAGAAAAGTCGCTAGAAAGCATTCGCCAAGAAGCCGGAGTGCGTTGGGCCTTGCACGGCCTGACCATTCTTCACCGCGTGGGCCGGATGCTACCGGGGGATAAGATCGTCGCCGTCATTGCCTGCTCCCGCCACAGGCAGAACGCCTTTGATGCTTGCGCGTTTGCAATGGACTACCTCAAAACCGAAGCGCCGTTTTGGAAGCTCGAAGACGATGGTAAGGGCGAGGCAAACTGGGTCGATGCGCGGGACAGCGATCACTCGGCGCGCAGTCGTTGGCAAGGTTCAGACGTCTAACGTTCTAAAACCGGTATTTCGAGCCCAGCGAGACCTGCGTTTCGAGGCCATACGTCCGTCCCTCAACATAAAACGAAGTGCGTTCATTTAGAGCGCTATCGACGCCAAAGGTTAAATGCGCCCACGGCAGTCCGAACCCGCCATACTCCGAGACGACATAAACCAGATCCAAGCCACCCCCGATGTAAGGACGAATAGCGGCGTCAGGTGAGCGAAACAGGTAACTGCCATCCAACGAAGGAACCAGCAAGAAGCCTTCCTCAATCCCCGGCAGCGCAATAATTCCCGCGTCAAACTCAACCTGAAATCGGTCAAACTCCGCTCCAAAACCGATCCGAGACGTCAGCGCCACAGCCCCTTGATCCAAACTCACCAGCGGCGGTCCGATCAAAGCCACACCGGCGTCACCACTGATAAAGGTCCGCTGCGCCTGTGCAGGCAGTGCGAAGGCAGTGAGCCAGAGGCTCAAGATAAATGCAGCTAGACGGTAGAAAGACATGACTGAACCCGTTGTTATCCGCGATCAGCTCAAATTGCCCCAAAGAGTAGACACTGTCAAGAATGCTTGTCTCTGTTTCTATTTTGCGAGCTTTTCCAAGTTGTTAAGTAAGCTGACAATGGCTTTCTTTCGCTCATCATCCGTCTCAATCTTACGCTTAAACACCAGCCGCTGATCCGGACGGATCGACATGACTTGGGAGTTCGCGCGGATCCACGAAATAAGCTTTTCGGGCTTGGTAAACTTGTCTTCACGGAAACCAACCACAATGCCCTTTGGCCCCACGTCCAGCTTCTCAACACGAGCAGCACGCGCCTTGATTTTGAACTCCACGGTCTTGAGCAGGTTCAATACCGGCTCAGGCGGTGGCCCAAAGCGGTCTTCGACTTCAGCAATGAAGGAGTCAATCTCACCGGCTTCACGCAGCATGCCAA
The DNA here is from genome assembly GCA_965661545.1 of Alphaproteobacteria bacterium. Lineage (GTDB taxonomy): Bacteria > Pseudomonadota > Alphaproteobacteria > UBA7985 > UBA7985 > UBA7985. Next base: position 30,350 of record CBFIEF010000012.1, read on the forward strand.
CACGGCGGTAAAGGCCCAAGCGCACGTCAAGCGCCTCGACATAATCCTCCGGAATATAGACCGCAATGCCAGTATTGAGCACAGGCACCCACTCGTCATCAGGCTTCTTGCGAACTTCTCCGGTCGAAGGATCAACACCCAGCTCGTTGGCCAACTGCACTTCAGCAACAGCCTCTTCGAGCATCTGCTGATACAGCTCGATCCCGACTTCCTTGATATGGCCGGTTTGCTCTTCACCCACCAAATTACCCGCTCCGCGAATATCCAGGTCGTGAGACGCAAGGGTAAAGCCTGCGCCAAGGCTATCGAGCGTTTTCATCACGTCCAACCGGCGCTGTGCATCGGCGGTCAGCTTTCGTCGGCCATCAAAGGTTAAGTAGGCATACCCTCGCAGCTTCGACCGCCCCACGCGTCCACGCAGCTGGTACAGCGCAGAAAGCCCAAACATGTCGGCGCGGTGAATGATCATCGTGTTTACAGTCGGGATGTCGATCCCGCTTTCGATGATGTTGGTCGACAGCAGAATATCGAACTTGCGGTCATAAAAAGCGTTCATGACGTCTTCGAGCTCGGAGGGTGGCATCTGCCCGTGCGCAACAGCGACTTTGAGCTCTGGGGTGATGTTTTGTAAGCGCTCTCTCATGTCGCTCAGGTCCTTGACCCGAGGACACACAACATAGGACTGCCCACCACGGAATTGCTCCCGCATCAACGCTTCGCGCAGAATTACACCGTCCCACGGCATGATAAAGGTCCGGACAGCGAGCCTGTCCACCGGCGGCGTAGCGATCAGTGACAAGTCCTTCACGCCCGTCAGCGCGAGCTGGAGGGTGCGCGGGATTGGGGTGGCGGTCAGTGTCAGGACGTGGACGGTTTCTTTGAGCTTCTTCATCCGCTCCTTTTGCCGAACACCAAAGCGCTGCTCTTCATCAATGACCAAAACACCCAAGTTGCCAAAAGTCAGGCTTTCAGCCAGCAAGGCATGGGTACCAACGACAATATCAATTTCCCCCCGCTCCAACGCTTCCTTGGTCGCTGCCGCTTCTTTGGCGCCAACCAGACGTGAGAGCTGAGCGATGCGGACGTTGAGCTCCTTAAAACGCTCTTGGAAGGTCTTGAAGTGCTGACGCGCCAGCAATGTGGTTGGCGCAACAATCGCAACCTGGTGCCCAGCCATCGCGCCCACAAACGCCGCACGGATCGCAACCTCAGTTTTACCAAAGCCCACGTCGCCACAAATCAACCTGTCCATCGGACGCCCTGAAGCCAGATCTTCGATCACGTCCTCAATGGCGTTCATCTGGTCGTCGGTCTCGCTGTACGGGAAGGTTTGGGCGAATTCGTCCAGCACGCTTTCCGGCACATCGATGATTTCAGATTTGCGCAGCTTCCGCTCCGCCGCAATCCGCATGAGATCACGGGCAACGCGGGTAATCCGCTCCTTGACCCGCGCCTTCCGCGCTTGCCACGCAGCCCCACCGAGTTTGTCGAGCGCCACGCCTTCGCCGTCGCCAAAGCGGCTGAGCACTTCGATGTTCTCAACCGGAACATACAGCTTGTCGCCGCCACTGTATTCCAGATGCAAAACGTCGTGCGCGGCGCCAGCGAGGTCAATCGTGAGCAAACCGACATAGCGGCCAATGCCGTGTTCAACGTGAACAACCAAATCACCGGTCGCTAAGCCGCTGACTTCCGTTAGAAAATTGTCTGACTTCCGGCGCTTCCGAGGACGAACGATCCTCTCGCCCAGAATGTCTTGTTCAGTGTAGAGCGCAAAGCCACCGCCTTCAAACCCGCGCTCCAGCGGCAGGACCGCGTTGAAGACCCGGCGCTCGTCCACCTCTGGGTTCAGCGCATCGTGCCATCCGCGCAGCGGTTTGATGCCTTCCATCCCGATATCACCGAGATTGCTGGCCAACCGATTGGCTGACCCAGCGCTGAGGCCCGCAATTACCACCGATTGCCCCTGACCCAACGCCTTGTCAGACCGATCGCGCACCGCGGTGTAGATGTTGCGATCCGGATCCTGCCGCGCCTCTGCAAACGTGGGAATCGAACGATATTCATGCCGGGCCAAGGCGACCTTAGCCGTTGTGGGCACGGAAAAACTGGTGAACTGCCAGCAGCGGTGACGGCTGGGGAACTCGTTCCATTCTTCGTCGGAGGCATAGAGCCGTTCGGGGCGGATGGGCTTATAGGAATGATCCTTCTTTTCCACCTCAAACACCGATTTCCTGGCTGTGTAGAAATCGCGGATTGTCTCGAGGCGTGCTTCTTTGGCCGCCACAACCTCCTGCTCGAACACCAATTCCGCGCCCTCAACGTAATCCGTCAACAGCGCCATTTTCTCATGCAGCAGCGGGAGCCAGTGGTCCAAACCGGCGTAAAGCCGTCCAGCGGATACGCTCTCATAAAGCGGATCTTCACCCTTTACCCGCCCAAAGCTCTCTCGATACTCTGTCCGAAACCGCTCGATGTTGGCTTCGGTGAGCACAAACTCATGCACAGGGCCAAGAACGACGCCTTTGATGGGTTGCTCAGTGCGTTGAGACAGCGGATCAAACGACCGCACGCTTTCAATCTCATCACCAAAGAAATCTAAGCGAACTGGCGTTGAGCGGCCTGCGGGGAAAAAATCCAAGATCCCGCCGCGCGGTGCAAACTCGCCCGGTTCGGTTACGGTCGAAACTCGCTGGAAACCCAGCGCCAGCAAGCGCTGCTGAACGTCCTCAAAGCCGATTTCTTGGCCGGGCCGCAAGGACAGCGACAGCTCCTTGATAAAGTCTGGATGGGGTACGCGTTGCATCAGCGCGTTGATGCCTGTCACCACGATGCGAGGACGATCTTTCGCTGCAGGGCGAGTCAGCCGTGCCAAGGTCGCCAAGCGGGTGGCGATCAAGTCAGCTTTGGGCGATATGCGGTCGTAGGGTAAGCAATCCCACGCCGGAAAACGAAGGATGTCAGCCTCTGGTAGCCGGAACTTGAACAACGAAGACGCTCGCGCCAGTCGCTTGTCATCACGGGCAACGAAGATGATGGGCTTTTTGGTTTCCAGTGCGATATCAGCAGCGAGAAACGCCTCTGCGCCGTCCGGAACTTCGCCAATCATCACTGGTTCGTTAACGTTTTGTTCTTCTTTGTCGTTCATACCGCGCTCAGGCTTGTCGCTTCAGGGGTGGCAACAAGGACGTTCCACCCTCAGGTTTAGATGCGGTACTCAAACGATCGGAGCGCGGAAAGCAAGGGTTCGGGAAGCTCAGCTGGAATGCTTGCCGGGTTCTGTAACCAAACCTGCACATCAGGATCATTCACTTGCTGCAAAGCCTCGATCTGTTCCATACGATCCAACGCATCTGTCGCGCCTTGTTCGTCGTGGGGAAGAAAATCCTGCGCGAATTGTGTCATCAGCAAATCCAGTTCTCTGGTACCCCGATGCCCTGCCCGCCACAGTGCGCGCTTGCGCCGATCTTCGTAATTCATGCTAAGAATGTTCCCTGAAACTTTGTGATCTACTGATGAGTTAGCGTGCGCCCGGAAATCCTCAATCCTTTATTCACGCCTGTGACAGACTTACCCGGTATCGGGCCGAAGTCCGCCGCCCTGATCGAGCGCGTCGCAGGCCCCCATATTTGGGATCTCGTTCGCGCGCAACCCAGCCGGATGCAGCAGCGGACACGGCTTTCCGAGCCGAGCAGCTTGTATGAGGATCAGTTGGTGACGCTACCACTGTTCGTCCTGCAACACTTCATCCCCCGCTCCCCCAAAGCGCCGTATCGCGTGAACTGTATGGCGGGTGACATTCCGGTCTCGCTGGTGTTCTTCAACGCCAAGGGCGCTTGGCTGCAAGGGCAACTGCCGGTCCGCGAGGTTCGTCTGGTTTCGGGGAAGCTTGCCCGGTTCAAAAACAACTGGCAGATCACGCACCCCGATTATATGGTCCCAGAGGAAGAAGAGGACGCCATCCCAGCGGTCGAGCCGATTTATCCGCTCACCCAAGGGCTGACTTCCCGGGTCTGGAACAAGGCACTGAACGCGGCCTTGGAGATGGTGCCAACTTTGCCAGAGTGGGTTGATGCCTCCCTACAGGCTCAGCAAAAGTGGCATGACTGGACTCCGTCGTTGCAGAGCTTGCACTTCCGAGGGGCGTTGATTGGGTCAGACCGTACGCAAGCCGTTCGTCGCCTGGCGTATGATGAGCTGCTGGCCCAACAACTCTCCCTGATGATCGTTCGAGAACGCGGGCGAAGACGCGGTGGACACCCCCTGGTGGGCGACAATTCATTGAGCGTGCAGGTGCGGAAGAACCTGCCTTTCACCCTCACTGACAGCCAAGAGAGCGCGATTGATGCCGTTCGCTCTGACATGGGTCGGGCGCAGCGCATGATGCGGCTCATCATGGGCGACGTCGGCAGCGGTAAAACGATGGTCGCGCTGTTCTCCGCGCTGATTGCTGTTGAGGCCGGCGCGCAGGTGGCCATCATGGCACCGACCGAGATTCTCGCTCGACAGCTGCACGCCAACTTGTTTGACGCACTGTCAAAAGTCGGCATCCGTATCGATATTCTCACAGGTCGAGACAAAGCCGCCGCCCGCCGTCCGGTGCTGGCTGGATGTGCCGAAGGGGCGATCAAGGTTCTGATCGGCACGCACGCACTGTTCCAAGAAGGCGTTGAGTTCCGAAATCTGGGACTGGTGATCATCGACGAACAACACCGCTTCGGTGTTCACCAGCGGCTTGCGCTGGGGCAAAAAGGCGAAGCGCCGCACATGCTGCTGATGTCAGCAACGCCCATTCCGCGTTCTATGGTCTTGGCGCTCTATGGTGATTTGGACATCTCCAAACTGCTCACCAAACCAGCAGGACGACAGCCAATCAAAACACTCGTCAAACCCCAAGAGCAATGGGGCGATGTCGCGCAAGCTTTGGGGCGTGCGATTGAGCGCGGCGATCAGATTTACTGGATCTGTCCGTTGGTCGAAGAAACTGAAGTAAGCACCCTCACCGCCGCTGAAGAACGCCACGCCATGCTCAAAGAAATGTTTGGCCCCCGCGTTGCTTTGGTCCACGGGCGCATGAAAGGTGAAGAAAAAGACACTGTCATGCGACGGTTCAAGGCCCACGAAAGCGATATTCTTGTGGCGACAACCGTTGTTGAAGTCGGCGTGGACGTGCCGAATGCGACCGTGATGGTGATTGAGCACGCCGAACGTTTCGGCCTCGCGCAACTGCACCAGCTGCGTGGGCGCATCGGACGCGGCGCAAAGGCGTCTACCTGCTTGCTGCTCTATACTGCGCCCTTGGGCGAAACCGCACGGAAGCGGTTGTCGATCATGCGTGAAAGCAACGATGGTTTTGTCATTGCCGAAGAAGATCTCCGGTTGCGTGGCGCGGGTGACGTGATGGGAACGCGTCAGTCTGGCCTGCCCGACATGCACTTCGCCACCCTACCCGAGCATCAAGACTTGCTGGAAATCGCCCAACGCGACGCTCAACTGACGCTGAACAAAGCGCCAGAGCTTGCCGGTGAACGGGGTGAAGCCTTGCGGACGCTGCTGTATCTGTTCGAGCGGGAACAGGCGATCGCCTTTTTGGAAGCCGGTTAGGCGACACTCAGTTCGCTGCGGCGTACTGGTTCCAAACGGAGCGGAAGTAGTTGGCCGCTGACTGTCCCTGGCCAGAGCACCAGAACGAATAGTCCTGAATCCCGTTCCGGTTCATTTGCCCTTCAACGAGGGTGATCGCATCGTGCCGCAAATCCGCAGCATCACCGATGGAGATTGGCTGACGCTCTTGCAGCTGGTTCCGGTCAATTCGGTAGCCTTCGCGAACGTGCCACGTCAACTCACCACAGAAATCTACTACAGTGATGCGGTACAGCAGCTTGTTCCAGTCTGGCCGCTCAAATTCTGCAAAAACCGTGTCCATATTTTCATCAGAAATGGCGATAACCGGCTCTTCGGTCATGGCATTGGCCGTCATGTTACCCCAGCGCAAAGCCACCAGAGTGACGCCTGTCATAAGCGCAACCACGGCAAAAACACTGAGAGCCAACGTTAGGTCTTGTGTCCAACTGCGACGAACAAGGTTCATAATACTTCCGTCAAACGGCGTTTTTGTAGGCAGCCTGCATACACGGGTGTCAGGCCAGAAACTTCGATGATGTTTTGCAATCAACAGGCCACCTGCGCCACAATTGTAAGCGAATTCCGTAAACGAGCAGTATCAATTCAATCCACAACGTCTTGAACTTGTTCACGCCCCTGATCCAAGATGAAGAAATTGCGCTGGGTTGATTGAACAAAATCGCTCCATAACCTTCGACTCGATCAAAGGTAAGACCCCGCCCTATCGCGTAAAGCGGGGGCCGGATCATTTTTTGTAGTGATAAAAACTTTTAAGTCGTGTAATATATTCAACATTCTAGGGTACGCGACTGACCCGCATTTTATTTTGATGACGAACTTTTATTTAACGTGAGCCCAGAAAACACTGGGTAAAACAAGACATTGCGAACGCGGCCAGCACTTTGAACGCCTTGTTTAACAAGGGGTTGCGGGCTGCTGTCGGTATTTAAATCTCGGAGCTAGCATTATGACTTCCGCTCATCCCCTCGTTTTGGCCGAGGGCCGTAAACTCAAGCACCTCGCGAGCAAGGGCCGGCTGACGACCTCCGCGCTGACAGCCGCAGGCGCCGCCATTTTGGCCGCAACGCAAGCGCAGGCGCATTCCGGTCCGGAAACCCACACGTCTCATACCGACGACAGTGGCAGTGTTATCGGGATGGGCTTGGTGGGTGCGACGCACACGCACGAAAGCGGACTGCACCACAACCACGGACCACTGTCCGTGCTGCCCAACGGCGTGCAGCACACACACCCATTTGGCGACGGAATGCCCGCTGGCACTGTACCAGGCCCAATGCAGGCGCAAATGCAAGCTGCGCAGGCAATGCCGTACGCAACTTATGCCCCGCAGCAGGTGGCGTCTTCTACCGCCATGGCCATAAACCCCTATGCCAATGTTCCAATGATGTCAGCGCCTTCGGCCTATCATGGCGGCAGTGGCTTGATGGACGGTGGAATGCTTTTGGCGCTGGGCGTTGCGGGTATTGCTGGGCTCTCGGCGCTGTTCGTCTTTGACAACAGCAATGCGCAGGCAAGCACCGGCCATTACGCCAGCGAACCGATGCCGTACTTATCAAGCGACGACGACAAAACTGATACGATTTTTGATCCTAACGTGCTGTCCATCACCAGCGATACAAGCCAGCAGGCTGATGAGGGCGAAACGGGCACGCTTGATTATGTGATGGCGCATCATCCGCTGGGCCATGATCTGACCTTCTCCATCATTGGCGGTGACGACGACGACCGCTTTCATATCGATAGTGAAACCGGCGCGCTGTCCTTTGTCGGTGCCAGTACGCCTGAAGAGGGCGATGCGAACGATAGTGTGCCAGACTTCTCCGCCCTATCTGGTGATGCAGATGGAACGCGCGCTGAAAACGGCAACAACACCCTCGAAGTCCGGGTCGAAGCGCGCGATACAAACGGCAACTTTGCCAACCAATACATCACCTACTTCATCCAAAACGATACCCGTGATGACACGGTCGACAACTATGTTGAAGCCAATGATCTAGCGCGGTTGAACGACGATGATACCGACGATCTGGTTGACATCGAAGATGCTGAATTTGGGCAAGATGATAACGGTGACAACCTCATCATCAGCGTCAACGGCAGCGATCGCGTGACCGTAACCGAGCTCGAGGGAGATGGTGATATCAACACCTCGACCTTTGGCACCTCTGGCGCAGACTACTATGACGTAGCCGTTGGCGACATTGATGGTGACGGTGATCTCGATGTGGTGGTTGCGGGACTAAACGATGGAGAAAACATCGTTGAGGTTTGGGAAAGCAATGGGAATGGCAGTTTCTCTCTCGAATTTACCGCCGATGACGGTTCTTCTTCCTCTGACTTGGATAGCATAGGCACCATCACAGATGTCGTGTTGGGCGAATTCAACGGCTCAGGCAACCTTGATGTCTTCGTTACGAATGATGGCGGCGATGACAGCCTGATCACACTGTCTGGAAATTACAGTGGGACGATCGAAACGACTGCTGGACTGGACGTTGCTTCTGAAGCGGTGGTGATCAGCGAGCGCTACATTAACTCCAGCACCGACTATGTTGCGGCACTGGAAAGCGGCGATATTGCGCTGATCAATGTTGAAGACGGTCAACAAGAGGATCAACTGCTTGGCTCCTACGTTGATCTTGCCGTCTATCGGGACATGGTGTTCGCCGCAGACGGATCCAGCGTGGATGTTTTTGAAGCAGACTCAAACAGCCTAGAAGAAGAGACCAGTGAGATTATTACAGGCTTGGATAGCATCACAGAGATCGTCGTTGGCGATTTCGATGACGATGACTCAGACATCGAACTCGCTGTGTTGGATGCTGGTACGGACGAGGTCTACATCTACGAACTTGATCAGCACTATGACAGCGCAAGCTTGAGTGAAGTGATCGACGTGGACAGCGGCGCTTTGGAGCTTCTCACGCTGCCCGAGTATGTCGAGACCAGCACCGATACCAGCGGTAACCTTGCCGATGACTTGCTGGTTGGCGGATCTAATTCGACCATCTTCTACGACGAGACGTCCCTCTAAGGCGCCACGGTCGCGGTTAAAACAAAAAAGGCGTGAGCCCCTGTCGCCAGGTCTCACGCCTTTTTTTGTTCCGTACCAACCTTTATGCCCGAAGGCCCTATAGGCGCAGCAAACGGAGTAAATTTGTTTGACCAACTTGGCCAAAGGGAACACCGGCCGTGAGAACCAACTGGTCGCCTTCAACCCCGTATCCCTGCTGGAGACCAATTTCCTGCGCTGCTTCAGCGACTTGGTCGAGAGTTTCCATGTTCTCAACCACCACGCAGTGAAGGCCCCAAACGATGGTATGCTGACGTGCGGTTTTCCGCTCTGGGGTCACCATGACAATGGGCACCACCGGCCGCTCGCGGCTGGCCCGTTGCGCCGTACGGCCTGAACGGGTGTGGGTCACGATACACTTTGCATCGATGGTTTCAGCCACCTGACAGGCCGCTGTCGAAATCGCGTCAGACCCCGTGGCCTTGCTGCCCCCCGATGCCGGGGACTGCTGGTAATGCGAGGACTGCTCTGTCTCCCGAATGATCCGGTCCATCATCGCAACCGCTTCTCGAGGATAATTGCCCGCAGCGCTCTCCGCAGACAGCATGACGGCATCGGCACCGTCGTAAACGGCACGAGCCACATCAGAAGACTCAGCTCGTGTTGGAACTGGGTTGGTAATCATGGACTCAAGCATCTGGGTTGCCACAACAACCGGCTTACCCGCGCGGCGACAAGCCTGAACGATACGTCGCTGGATGGGCGGTACTTCTTCGGGCTGCATTTCAACGCCAAGATCACCACGCGCAACCATCATACCGTCAGCGAGCATCACCAGCTCATCAAGGTGATCGATGGCAGATGGCTTTTCCATTTTCACCATTAACTGCGCGGAATCACCAACAATGCGGCGGGCCTCGATCACGTCTTGGGGCTGCTGGACAAAGGACAGCGCGATCCAATCCACGCCCAACTTCATCGCAAAGTCTACGTCGCGACGGTCTTTCTCCGTCAGAGCTGACATCGGCAGAACCGCGTCGGGGACGTTAACGCCTTTTCGGTCAGACAGTTTACGGCCAGCTTCAACCCGGCAATCAGCCTCGCCGTCGCGAACCTCAACAATACGCAAGCGCACTTTGCCGTCATCGACCAAGAGCCGCCCCCCTACTTTCATAGCCGCGAAAATCTCAGGGTGCGGCAGGGTCACGCGCTGGGCCGTGCCAACGATGTCTTCGAGCACCAAGGTGATGACATGACCTGGCTCAACCTCAACCGCGCCTTCCTCAAACGTACCCAAGCGCAGCTTAGGCCCCTGAATATCCGCGAGAATGCACGTAGAGCGTCCAAACTTGGCTTCCATCGCACGGATGCGATCGTAGGAAAGTTTGTGATCTTCGTGGGAACCGTGACTGAAGTTGAGGCGAAAAACATCGGCCCCACGCTCAAACAGCGCTTCAAGCATCTCGCTCTCGCGGCTGGCTGGTCCGATGGTCGTTACGATCTTCGCTTTGCGTTGGCGGCGCATGTATGGTCCTTGCAGCATTTTGGTTCTGCCTCGTCCAAGACCACAGTGTGGTGGATTTGACTCGCGGCTTGGTATTGGCAGACTTGTTTCAGATTCGGGCTGAAAATGAAACGGCTCATTCATAACTATGGTATAGCCAAACTTAAGGTGCAGATGAATTGCGAATATGACAAACGCAAGTCCTGCGACCCCGCATAACCGAAACGAGAGACCGCACCATGACCACAAAAGTCGCCATTAATGGTTTTGGCCGTATTGGCCGCCTTACATTCCGTGCTGCTTTGGAAAGTAACAGAGACGACATCGAATTCGTTGCCCTGAACGACTTATCCAGCGCCGCCGAGATGGCGCACCTTCTAAAGTGGGATTCCGTACATGGGCGGTTGCCGATGGACATCTCCGTTGAAGGTGAAGACACCCTGATCGTTGGCGACAAGCGCGTTCGCTTGATCACACAGCCTGATCCGACCAAACTGCCTTGGGGCGAGATGGGCGTTGATGTCGTCATGGAATGCACGGGCCGGTTCACCAAGAAAGAAACCGCCTCTCAGCACCTGACTGCTGGCGCAAAGAAAGTCCTGATTTCAGCGCCTTGCGGCGATGCAGACCGGACGATTGTCTACGGCGTAAACCACGACGGCATCACAGCCGAAGACAACGTCCTCTCGAACGCATCTTGCACGACGAACTGCCTTGCACCTGTTGTACACGTCCTGCATGAAGCCATCGGCATTGAGCGCGGCTACATGACCACCTGTCACGCCTACACCGGTGACCAGCGCGTGGTCGACACCTCACACAGCGATTGGCGTCGTGCGCGGTCTGCTGGCTTGTCCATGATCCCAACCTCCACCGGGGCTGCACGCGCTGTTGGCTTAGTCTTGCCGCACATGCAGGGAAAACTCGACGGCTGCGCCATCCGCGTCCCGACCGCCGATGTCTCGATGGTAGACTTCACCTTTGACGCTGCACGGGACACGTCTGCCGAAGAAATTAACGCTGCAATCATCAAGGCTGCCTCTTCTGGCCCCCTGGCTGGCATTTTGGCGACCAACGATGAACCACTGGTTTCAATCGATTTCACACACAATCCCGCCTCATCGATCTTTGATCTTACCCAAACCACCATCCTCGAAGGCCGTTTTGTGCGCATTCTGACGTGGTACGACAACGAATGGGGCTTCTCGAACCGGATGATGGACACAGCCGTCGCGCAAGCCAACGCCTAGTCCGCCCTGAAAGAAACCAAATTGAGGGCCCTCCGGTCCCAAGACATGCTACAGGCCCAATCCGTGGGTAAAGGCCAAGCCGCGCTGCGCGCGGTGCTTCGCAGCCTTGACCCCCTTCCCCCCGGACTTCGCCAGTCGGACAGAAGGTCAGTTCCTGACCCTCTTGCTTTGATTGCTTCTCTTCTTTGTCTATGGCCCAGTAGCAGCCAAGAAAAAGCCCCGTCCTGCGAGCTGCAGAGCGGGGCTTTGTGACGTGAAACTGGCGCAGAACGCTTATTCAGCAGCCACCGCCATGGCTTCAGCAACATCAATCTTCTTGCCAGACAGCCGCGCTTCCATCACGGGACGGAAGTTGCGGATCAGACCCTGTACGGGCCAAGCCGCGGCGTCACCCAAGGCGCAAATGGTGTGACCTTCAATTTGGTAGGACACGTCCAGCAGCATGTCGATTTCCTCAACGTCCGCCTGGCCCTTCGCCATGCGGTCCAGAACGCGGTGCATCCAGCCTGTGCCTTCACGACACGGCGTGCATTGGCCGCAGCTTTCGTGCTTGTAGAAGTGCGCCAGACGGCCAATGGCCTGGATGATGTCAGTCGACTTATCCATGACGATCACAGCCGCTGTACCCAAGCCGGACTTCACCGCACGCAGGCTGTCGAAGTCCATGTTGATGTCATTGCAAACCTCTTGGGTGATGCAGGGAACAGATGAGCCACCCGGGATCACAGCGAGCAGGTTATCCCAGTCGCCACGAACACCGCCCGCGTGCTTGTCCAGAAGTTCCCGCAGCGGAATTCCCATTTCTTCTTCGACGTTGCAAGGACGCTCGACGTGGCCAGAGATGCAGAACAACTTTGTTCCGCGGTTCCGCTCAGGGCCAAGCCCGGTCCACCACTCAACGCCGCGCCGGAGAATTTCGGGCACGACCGCGATGGTTTCAACGTTATTCACCGTGGTTGGGCATCCGTAAAGACCAGCGCCTGCCGGGAAGGGCGGCTTGAGTCGCGGTTGGCCCTTTTTGCCTTCCAACGATTCCAGCAGCGCTGTTTCTTCACCGCAAATGTAGGCGCCAGCACCGCGGTGCAGGTGGATGTCAAAGTCCCAGCCGTTAGTTTCCTCTGACTTTGCGCCTAAGAGACCGGCTTCCCGCGCTTCCAAGATCGCTTGTTCAATGTTGGACGCTTCGTTGTAGAATTCACCCCGAATGTAGATATACCCCGTGTGCGCCCCCATGCCGAAACCAGCAAGCAGCATACCCTCAAGCAACCGGTGTGGATCGAACCGCAGGATGTCGCGGTCTTTACAGGTGCCAGGCTCAGATTCGTCAGCGTTCACCACCAAGTAATGCGGCAGTGCGCTTTCCTTGGGCATAAAGGACCACTTCAGGCCGGTCGGGAAACCCGCACCGCCTCGGCCACGCAGATCAGACGCCTTAACCAGATCGATCACGCGATCCCGGCCAAGTGTCACCATCGCCTTGGTGTTGTCCCAGACACCCCGCGCCTGAGCGCCCTTAAGCCGCCAGTCGTGTTGTCCGTAAAGGTTGGTAAAGATCCGGTCCTGATCCGCAAGCATGGGCCTGTGCCTATCCTATCTAAAACTCTTGCCGGTTTATGCCCCGAAAGCTGAGCGAAGAAAACCGCCTTGATGTCGCGACACGTGTTCGCGGATTGCAGAGGCGAGTTAGCCGCACCGCCCGCTTAACGGTGGGCGAAGAGTTGAACACAGATGCGGCATCCCGATTCAGCAAACGCTTGGACCGGTAAGCCTGTCGACGCAGGCCCTGGCAAGGCGTGGTAACTGTGCCGGACTTTCAGATTTTGATGAAGATCATCTTCGGTGCCGCTGCCCACATAAGGCGCGCTCACTTTAACCACGTGGGCCCACGTCAAGCCGCAGGTTTTCAAGGCTTGATCCAACTGGGCCATGACAGCGCGGGCTTGGTCGAGCAAACTCACATCGGGCATGGGATGGGTTGCTGTGAGGACAAACAGATCCCCGGCCTGTGCAACGGTGAGGAAAGCTGCTGAGGATCCTTGAACAACCCGTGCATCCTTGCAAAGGATCCAATCAATGATAGCGCTCCCTTTGCCCCCCGTTTCTGGCAAGATAACGCTCGTTCCCAAAGACATCGCCTCGTGGTCCAAAGGACGAGGCCAAAAAGCGTTTTCAACCAGCGGGTTCGCTGTTGAAACGCCTGTTCCGGCTATAACCTCATTCACGTTTGCTGAAGCCTCTTCGTCACAGGCCACGTAGGTGAGCTCACGCCCGCGCCGCACCTGCACCAACCCAGAAGCTGTTGTTACACGAGGCTGTAGGGATGCGTCCGCGTATGCGTCAACCTCGAGCAGCATACCGCCGTAATAGAAATACGGCACTACCACGGGCACCAGAACAGGACCACCGGGGAACCGATCTTGAAAAAGTGCCAGCAAAGCCTGCGTCTCAGACACCGAAGCGGCGGCGTGATAGATCACCAACTTCGCCGCATCATGGACGTCAAAATCGGCTCGCGCAAAAACAGCCTGGATCATGTCAGCGACAAATGCCGCCTGCGCGGTCAGATCATTGGGAGCAACCACCCTCGCCTTAGCATCCAGTGGGCAAAGGCCGCAGGTCCAGCCCTTGTCGCCCACCCGGACCATCGTCGAGACCCGCACGTCATCGCGCATCCCAAACACATCGAACGGCACGTATGTGCGCGGCTGCATGCTCATCACGAGAACGCCCTTCCTTTTTCCACAAAAAAACGCTCTTCAGAGGCCTGAAGAGCGTTTCTTGCATCGTCTGACGGTATCAAGCGTAACGCTACTCAGCAGGCACGCTGTAATCAGGCAGCTTTTTGCCCGCGTTGACCGATGGATCGAAATCCTTCAGCGCTTGGGGACCGCCTTCTGGTGCGGATCCGATGCGGCCTGTCATGTTGCCGTATTCGATCGCTTTGTCCGCGGCCAAATTGTCAAGAATGCCCTTAAACGCTTCAGCGCCTAGGTCTTCGTAATAGTTGTCGTTGATCTGCACCATGGGCGCGTTCACGCAGGCCCCGAGACACTCAACTTCAATCAGCGTGAACTTCTTGTCGTCGGTGGTTTGGCCCAGTCCAATACCCAAATGCTCTTCCGCCGCGTGGGTCAAAGCATCGGAACCGCGCAACCAGCATGGTGTTGTCCGGCACACCTGCACGACGTGCTCTCCGACCTCTTCGGTATAGAACATGGAGTAGAACGATGCGACCTCGTACACGCGGATCGGTGCGCTCTCGGTGGTCAGTGCCACCCACTCAATCGCTTCCTTGGACAGCCAGCCGCCATTTTCCCGCTGCGCAATGTCGAGCAAAGGAATGATCCCAGAGGCCTTACGGTCTTCCGGGTAACGCGCCATGATCACCTCAACGCGGGCTGTGGATGCTTCCGACACGGAAAACGCGCCAACTTGAGGGGTGGGTCGGGATGTAACCTGAATAGACATTAGCGGTCGACCTCTCCGAATACGATGTCCATAGAACCAAGAATGGCGACTGTGTCTGCCAGCTGGTGCCCTTTGGACAATTCATCCATCGCAGCGAGATGGGCGAAGCCCGGCGCGCGAATTTTACACTTGTAGGGTTTACTGGAACCATCCGAGACTAAGAATACGCCGAACTCCCCCTTGGGTGCTTCAACGGACGCATAGACCTCGCCTTCAGGCACCTTTACGCCCTCGGTGTAGAGCTTGAAGTGGTGGATCAGCGATTCCATCGACTGCTTCATTTCACTCCGACGCGGTGGAGTGAACTTGTGATCTTCGTTCAGCACTTCACCGCCCGGCATCATATCCAGACACTGACGGATGATTTTCACAGACTGCTTCATTTCCTCGATGCGAAGAACGTAGCGGTCGAAACAATCGCCGTTTCGGCCAACCACGACATCGAAGTCGAGCTCGTCGTATACTTCATAGGGCTGCGACTTACGCAAATCCCAAGCAACGTTAGAGCCACGCAGCATCGGGCCGGTAAAGCCCAGCGCCATCGCCTGCTCCGCCGTCACCACACCGATATTAACTGTACGCTGACGGAAAATCCGGTTGTTGGTAGCCAGCGTTTCAATGTCGCCGATTGCAGCTTCGAACTGATCACAGAAAGCGGCGATATCGCTATCAAGGCCTTTAGGCATATCCTGATGCACGCCACCTGGGCGGAAATACGCCGCGTGGAACCGTGCGCCGGAAACACGCTCGTAGAACTCAAGCAGCTTATCGCGCTGCTCAAACGTCCAGAGCATCGGTGTTGTCGCCCCCACATCCATAATGAACGCGCCCGTGTTCAGCAGGTGGTTCAGAATTCGGGTGATCTCAGAGAAAAGCACGCGAATGTACTGGCCGCGTGTCGGTGCCTCGATGCCCAACAGCTTTTCCACTGCCAGCGCAAAAGCGTGCTCCTGACACATGGGTGAAACGTAATCAAGGCGGTCGAAGTACGGCAGTGCCTGCAGGTACGTCTTGTGCTCGATCAGCTTCTCGGTGCCGCGGTGCAACAGACCCACGTGCGGATCGGCGCGCTCAACGATCTCGCCGTCCATTTCCAAAACCATGCGCAGCACGCCGTGTGCTGCCGGGTGCTGGGGACCGAAATTAAGGGTCAGCGGTTTGATTTGTACTTCAGCCATGTCTAAATCTTTCCTTACGCCGCTTCTTCTTCGGCTTTTTCATCACCCGGAAGCGCAGAAACGCCTTCCCACGGGGATGCATAGTCGAAGGATCGGAATTCTTGTGTCAGCGACACAGGTTCGTAAACGACACGCTTTTGCTCTTCGGAGTAACGCACTTCCGAGTAGCCTGTCAGCGGGAAATCCTTGCGCAGCGGATGGCCGGAGAAGCCATAATCCGTGAGGATCCGGCGGAAATCCGGATGTCCCGAGAACATAATGCCGTACATGTCCCACGTCTCACGCTCGTACCAGTTTGCGCTGGGCCAAATACTGTTGGCGGACTCGATGGGCGTAAACTCATCGGTCGCGACCTTGACACGAAGCCGCTGGTTCAAGTGGGGGGCCAGCAGGATGTAAACGACGTCAAAGCGCTCAGGACGCTGTGGCAAATCAATCGCGGTGATGTCCAACAACATCGCAAATCGGCAGGAGCTGTCATTGCGCAGCGTCGTCAAATCTTCGCTGAGTGTCTCGCGAGACAGACGGATGGTCAGTTGCTCTGCATGAACAGCCGACTCAAGGATGCGATCCCCGAGGGCGCCCGATACTGCTTCAAGCAATTCTTCCATAGTTCAGAAACCTTTTTAGACCTCAAAGGGGCCATTGGCGTTCGCGTTAGCGGCGGATGATACCGGCTTGGCGCTTGATCTTCTTTTGCAGTTGCATCACGCCGTAAATAAGC
Organism: Alphaproteobacteria bacterium; assembly: GCA_965661545.1. Taxonomy (GTDB): domain Bacteria; phylum Pseudomonadota; class Alphaproteobacteria; order UBA7985; family UBA7985; genus UBA7985. Next base: position 47,133 of record CBFIEF010000012.1, read on the forward strand.
GCTTCAGCAGTCGGAGGACAGCCGGGAACGTAAACATCCACCGGGACAATGCGATCACAACCCCGGACAACCGAGTACGAGTAGTGGTAGTAACCGCCGCCGTTTGCGCAAGAACCCATGGAGATCACCCAGCGTGGCTCTGGCATCTGGTCGTAGACCTTCCGCAGCGCTGGCGCCATTTTGTTGGTGAGCGTACCCGCCACAATCATCACGTCCGACTGGCGTGGCGATGGACGGAACAACCAGCCAAAACGGTCCATGTCGTAGCGTGCTGTACCGGCGTGGATCATCTCCACCCCACAGCAGGCCAGACCAAAGGTCATGGGCCAAAGCGAACCCGAACGCGCCCAACCAGCGAGCTTTTCGAAGTTCGCAACGATGAACCCGCGGTCCTGAATTTCCTGCGTCACCAAATCCAGTGCTTCAGCCTGTTCAGCACCAGGGGTGAGCGGCTTGCCATCTACTCCCATTCCAGAGCTCCTTTTTTCCACTCGTAGATGAACCCTACGGTGAGAATGGTCAGGAAGATCATCATCGACCAGAAACCAAACAGCCCAATTTCACGCAGGCTCACCGCCCACGGGAATAGAAAGGCGACTTCCAGATCGAAAATAATGAAGAGGATCGCTACGAGGTAAAAGCGGACATCGAACCGCCCTCGTGAGTCGTCAAAAGCCTCGAACCCACACTCGTAGGCGGAAAGCTTTTCACTGTCTGGGCGCTTGGGCGCAACCAGCAGCGGAATTCCAGCCATTACAATGGCGAGAACGGTAGCCAAAACCATGAAAATCAGGATTGGCAAATATGATTCGGCGACTTCCATCGACCACACATCCTTGAGCTTGCTCTATATGGGCCGAGGTTTACACGCGCCCCTCGTCTTTGACTAGTGCCACAAGCGCGCATGAGGCTTATGGCAGGGCAGCAAAACACTCTTGCCCCCCGCTGGGAAACCGAGAAACCGGCTCCGTTCGCGCTGCTGCCTCTCAATCGGTGTCGCGACCGACTCATTAAAATGCTTGAGTGCCGAATGGTGACAGCTGGCCCGGCTTGAGCTAACAGTCCGCAATGCCGAAGAAGGAGTCCCACCCCCATGCAGTCACTGTTCACTGATTCTATCGCCTACGGTTTCAGTCATCCGCTCGCGGGTCTAGATCATCTGCTCGCGATGTTTGCCGTTGGCCTGCTGTCGGTCCAAGTGGGGCGATTAGGTTGGGCTTACATCCCGGCTATCTTTGTGGCTTTCCTGATCTTTGGCGGCATTCTAGGCATGATTGGCCAAACCATCCCCCAGATGGAAGACGGCATACTGTTAAGTGTGATTGCTTTGGGCGTCCTGATTGTTTTCCAGATGCGCTTTATTCCCGTCTTTGCGATTGTCGTCGTTGCGCTATTCGGCGTGATCCACGGTTATCCGCACGGTACAGAGATTCCAGCGGTCGCAAACGCGCTTCAGTATATCGTCGGCTTTTCCCTCGCTTCCGCCCTGATGCACCTTATCGGCGTCGGTATTGGGACCATCTGTGACCTGTTCCCCAACCCACGCCACGTGCGCGGCCTGTTGGGTAGCGCTTTGGTGGGTGCAGGTTTGGTCCTTTTGGTCACCATCAAGGGCTTTTATTAAGCCCACCCCTGCTTGAGCCCTAAAGTCCTAGCCAGACCCGATCTTGCGCGATAAGAGATTATGCGAAATGAACAGGGTAAGGTGACCGATGTCCGGGACAGACGATAGCGATCTACTGAACAACGATGGCGGAGACATTCGCGACGTTAACTTCGGTGCGGCCCTCTCGGAGCGCTACCTCGCTTACGCCTTATCCACCATCATGTCGCGCTCGCTTCCCGATGTGCGCGATGGCCTCAAGCCCGTGCAGCGCCGCGTGCTCTATGCCATGCGCCAGCTCAAGGTCGACCCCAGCTCGAGCCCGCGTAAATGTGCGACAATCGTTGGTGAAGTTATCGGTAAATATCACCCCCACGGTGATACAGCCATCTACGACGCGCTGGTGCGGTTGGCGCAGGATTTTGTGCAGCGTTACCCGCTGATCGATGGCCAAGGTAACTTTGGTAACATCGACGGTGATAACGCCGCTGCTTACCGTTATACCGAAGCCCGCTTGACCGATATTTCCGCCATGCTGCTGCGTAATATCGACGAAGACGCTGTTGAGTTCCGCGACACCTATAACGGTGAAGAAAAAGAGCCTGTTGTCCTGCCCGCAGCGTTCCCGAACCTGCTGGCCAATGGCACCCAAGGCATCGCTGTTGGCATGGCCACTGCTGTCCCTCCGCACAACGCAATTGAGCTGCTGAACGCGCTGCGCCACTTAATCGATCGTCCGAGTGCAACGGTGCAGGACCTGCTCGCCCACGTCCCGGGTCCAGACTTCCCAACCGGTGGTGTGGTGGTCGAAAACGCTGATGTCCTGCGCGAAGTCTATGAAACTGGGCGAGGCTCCATTCGTCTCCGGGCGCGCTGGGAAGTTGAGAAACTCAAGGGCGGTATTTGGCAGATTGCCGTCACGGAAATCCCGTATCAGGTCGCCAAGGGACGCTTGCTGGAAAAGTCTGGCGAGCTGATTTCCAACAAAAAGCTGCACCTTTGTGGCGACATCCGGGATGAGTCCACCGAAGACGTCCGGATTGTCATCGAGCCGAAGAGCCGGAATGTCGAACCCGTTCATTTGATGGAAAGCCTTTTCCGCAACACGGATCTGGAAATCCGCATTCCGATGAACCTCAACGTCCTGAACGCTGACACGGTTCCGGGTGTGTTGGATCTGAAGCAAGCCCTATCCGCCTTCCTACAGCACCGTCACGAAGTCCTGATCCGTCGCTCCCGGCATCGCTTGGGTGAGATTGATACGGCGCTTGAGCGGGTCGAAGGATTGATGGTTGTCTTCCTGAACCTCGACGAGGTTATTCGCATCATTCGCGAAGAAGACGACCCACGCGCCGAACTTATGCGCACCTTTGACCTCACCGAGGCACAGGCTGAATACATCCTGAACACCCGCTTGCGGTCCCTGCGCAAGCTTGAGGAGATGAAACTGCGTGAAGAGCGCGAAAATCTGCTGATCGAGCGCGCTGATATCGACGACTTGCTCGCAAGCGAGCCGTCACAGTGGAAAACAATCCGCAAGGAATTCGACGAACTCGAAGACCTGCTGAACAAGAAGGCACCACACTGGATGCCGCGCCGGACCTCAATCGCTGGTGCCGCGCCAGTGGTCGACATGCCGGACGAAGCGCTGGTCGAGCGCGAAGCTATTACGGTTGTTCTGTCTAAGATGGGCTGGTTGCGGGCGCTTCGCGGCCATGGACACGCGCGCGCAGACATTAAGTACCGCGATGGCGACGCAGGCCGGTACGTCGTTCCGGCCTATACCACTGACAAACTGCTGATTTTGACCGACCAAGGGCGCTGTCACACTGTGGGCGCTGATCGTCTGCCTTCTGGTCGCGGGTTTGGCGAGCCTTTGAGCCTCACAGTCGAGTTGGCCGCTGGCGCAAAAGTCATTGCTGTATTCGTCGCGCAAAAGGATGGGCGTCGCCTATTGGCAGCCAATGACGGTCGAGGTTTCGTGTGTCCTGAGGTCGAAATGATTTCCAACCAGAAAGCCGGCAAGCAGGTTCTCAACCCCGGCAAGGGCGCAGTGGCCAGCGTCGCCTATGCGATTAAGCCGAACCACGACGCCGTTGCAGTGGTTGGTGAGAACAAAAAGTTGCTCATGTTCCCTCTGGCTGAACTGCCAGAAATGTCCAAGGGACGCGGCGTCAAACTCCAGCATTTCGCCAAGGGCGGTATGTCGGACGTCAAAACCTTTACCCGCGCTGACGGCCTTACATGGGCATGGGGACAAGATAAGACCCGGACCTTCACAGAGTTTGATGAAATTGAAGGTGCGCGTGCCTCTGCGGGCAAACAAGCGCCAGCAGGTTTCCCAAAGAATGGCTTATTTGGCTCTGAAAACGACTAATTGATCTCGTTTGTGCGTACTTTGTGCAGAATTTGGCAGCAAAACGTGTCATAAAGCTGTAATTGATGCGTTTCACGCAAAGCTCTTTGTCCCATATTCGGACTACAGCTCAATAAGCTATGCGTCTATATCATAGTCATCGAAGGGAGGGGCCCACCACGTTTCCCCCCTTCGAGCATATCTAATCAAAAGACACCGTCGCTCAGCGGCGGCGCATGACACTAAGGACCTGACTATGAGCCTGTTCTCGAACGTATCCGAGCGTTTTTCACGTTACCAGGAAACGCGTCGCACCATGCGTGAGCTTTCCCGGCTTTCTGACCGTGATCTTCAGGATCTTGGTATCAGCCGCTCCTCCATCCCAAGCTTGGCACGGACTGGCAAGCGCTTCTAAGCGCACTATATAGAGAATAAGAGCGGACCCTGGCCACTTCCTCCTCCTTAGGCCCGGTTCGCTCTTTATGCCGGATCGACCATACCTCCCACCATAGTCGATCCCGCCCGACGGGCCTGCTGAAAACTCCTCCCCTCAGCAGGCCCGTTTTATTTTCAGCCTATAAAATTTTGAATTTGAATGGTGGCGAGCTTATCCCAGCTCGAGCCCCATTTCACGGAACCGCTCCGGATCGTTGAGCCAGTTCTCGCGCACCTTCACGAATAAGAACAAGTGCACCTTCCGGTCAAACAGCTCCGCCAAGTCCTGCCGGGACTGCGACCCAACCTGCTTAATTCGCGCGCCGCTCTTGCCCAAGACCATCGCCTTGTGACTATCGCGAGTAACGTAGATCACCTGATTAATCTTGAGATCACCGTTCTTCTGAACCTCGAACAATTCGGTCTCAACGGTCAGGTTATAGGGAAGCTCCTGATGCAGCTGCATGAACAGCTTTTCACGGGTCGCTTCCGCAGCCAGCATGCGACTGGGCAAATCTGAGATCTGGTCATCTGGGTACAGCCAAGGGCCAGCTGGTAGGCGCTCGAGAACCGCGTTCTTGAGGTCTTCCACTCCATCACCAGTCAGTGCAGAGACCATGAAGGTTTCTTGCACGTCCAACCGTGCGTTTACGGCTAAGGCAATATCCAGCATCACCTCATGTCGTGCGCTGTCGGTCTTGTTGAGCACTAAGATCGGCTTAGCCTTCTGCTGCTCCAACTGTTCAATCACCGCATGATCATCGTCCGACAGCCGCTTTCTCGAAACATCGATAACCAGCATCAAACGATCGGTTTCAGCCGCTTGCCGCCAAGCCACATCAACCATGGCTTTCTCCAAGCGCCGCTTTGCCCCTCGAAAAATGCCCGGTGTGTCGACGAAAATCGCCTGGTCCCTGCCCTCGGCCAAAATACCAGTGACGCGCGTTCGAGTGGTTTGGACCTTTGGCGAAACAATCGAGACTTTCGCCCCGATGATCTGATTAACCAGCGTCGACTTTCCAGCATTCGGTGCACCAATAACGGCGATGAAGCCACAACGAGTTTCAGGGCTATCCATCAACTGTTGCCCTTACTCTGGTTTACGCGTTCGAGCAGCAGTGCAGCGGCCTCTCTCTCGGCAACACGCTTGTTTCCTGCTTTGGCGACCACGGGCTTATGTCCTTCTACGCTGACGCTGATTTCAAATTGGGGTTCATGGCTCGGCCCAGACTGAGCTACCATTTCATAAGCAGGCAAAGGATAGCCGCGCGCTTGCGCCCATTCCTGTAACGTCGTCTTTGGGTCACGAGGTGGGCGTTTGGCGGCTTCGAGGAATGGCGACCAGTGCTTTTCGATAAACGTTCGGGCTGGTGAAATACCGCCGTCCAAGTACATCGCGGCGATCAAGGCTTCTACGACATCAGCCAGCAGCGACTCTTTCTGCTGCCCCCCACCGTCTTTCTCGCCGCGCGACATGCGGATCATTGGACCGATTTTCAGGGTAACAGCGACTTCCGCCAGCGTTTCCCGGCGGACCAATTCCGTATGACGTTTGGCCAAATCACCCTCTCGCTCCTGCGGAAAACGAAAAAGCAGCATTTCGGAGATAATCAGACCTAATACCCGGTCGCCCAAGAACTCCAACCGCTCGTAGGATTCTGAGGCCACACGCCGACCTTCAGCAGAAACGCGCATCGACGAATGCGTCACCGCCGCGATGGCATGACGACGACCAAAAAAGCTGTAACCAATCGCTTTTTCCAACGGGCGCAGGTCTACACCGTCAGAAGCGGCCTGCTGGGCGGCGCTTGCCTCGCCCATGTCGTTGCCCCGGTCCATAGCGATCAGCGTATGCCCCTGAAGAACCGATCCCAACGGAACGGATTGCTCCGCTTCAATCTGTTGCGACGGTTTGGGGCTTGCTCGATGTTGAGGGAAAACAGCACAAACTGCGCCCGGCCCATAACGAATTTCCGGTGCACAGCACGCAGCGACGAAGACCGGCTGTCCGAGGAATTATCCCGGTTATCACCCATGAAGAACAAATGGTCTTCAGGAACCGTGTAAGGGCCAAAGTTGTCGAACATGGCGTTCGGATACTTGTCCCAAATCACGTGCTCATGATCTTTACCGTTCTGGCTCTCAAAGGTTTCGGTGAAGAAATCACCGCTGGTTTCAATATCAGCATTGGATGAGCCCGGACCGATATAATCGCGGTCAGCCGCAACGCCGTTGATGTACAGCAGGCTATCGCGAACTTCGATCACGTCACCCGGTACGCCAACGACACGCTTGATGAGCTTTTTTGTGCGCGGTGTGATTGGGTCGGCAAAGACCACCACGTTGCCACGCTTTGGCTCGCGCCAGAAAATGCGATCGTTGATCAGCGGAATGTCAAAGATGGATTGACGGCCAAAGCCGTAAGAAAACTTGGACACGATGACGTAGTCACCCGTTTTCAAGGTTGGGTCCATCGATGGTGAAGGAATACGGAAGGGCTCGAAGATGAACGAGCGTACGACAAACACAATCACCACAACCGAGACGATGAGCTGAAGATACTCTGCGATCACGTTCTTTTTCGGGGTCTCCGCCTTGGCCATTTGGCCTCTCCTCTATACGCGCTGAGTTATGGCGCAGACTTAACGGCTTTCCCCCGTCAAATCAACGCGAGCCACCCCTGCGTTAGGGGTGTTCAAAGGAACTTGAAAAAGCGGCCCCAGCGAAATGGGTTCCAATAGGCCCAGAAATACTGTCTGCCCGGGTGCGATTGAACGTTCAGGGAGAACAGCACCACCTCAGCGCGACCGATGAGAAACCGCTTGTGGACCAGGCCCAAATCCCGGTTCGAACGGCTGTCGCCCGAGTTGTCTCGATTGTCACCAATGAAGAAAAAATGGTCCGCCGGGATCGTGACTCTCGGCGTGTTATCAAAGACCGTATCGGCGAAGTTCAGGATTTGATACTCGGCCAGCGTGCCGCCCTGCCGATCTACCAACGTCTCATCCAACAACTGCGCTGGCTTGTTCGACAAAGAGGTATTGGTTGCCGCGCCCACCAACTTTTGCGGCATGGGTTCGCCGTTGAGGAAAAGTTGGCCATTGACCATCTGCACCGTGTCACCGGGAACCCCAATGATGCGTTTGATCAGGTTCCGTTTGAACTTGGGATGGCGGAAAACAGCGACATCCCCAGGCTTAGGATCACCACCCAAAATCCGGTCATCGGGCAAAAACGGCAAGTCAACGTCCAGCGAGAAATCGCCATAGCCGTAGCTCAGCTTGGACACCACAACCATATCGCCGACTTCGAGCGTGGGGAGCATGGACTCAGAGGGAATGCGGAACGGCTCAAACAGGAACCAGCGGACACCGAAGAACAGCACGCCGATGGTCAGCACAAGCATCAACCATTGACGCAGAGCACTGCGTTCTTGCGTCGGCTTCGTACTGGCCTGCTCGTCCTCGGACATGGTCATTTCCGTTCCCCGTGGTTACGTCGCGCGAAACGCTTCGAGCCCACATTATGCGCCCACCATAGGGCTCAAGGAGAGGATGGCGCAACGCTGTGGGCGCGAGGCCCAGTTTCTGTACCTGCAGCTGTTGCAAAAAGGACCACATAAGCTGTGGCATAGGGCGGTTCGTCGGACATGGACCAATCCGCCACCATCTCCTCGCCTTCGCGCAGCATGGCCTTGAGCCTCACCAGAGCGCCACCCTCGAACGTCAATCGGGGCTTGGAGAACACGCCGCCGGGCTCAGGCCGGGCCAAGCCTACGTCCCGCCAACCGACGCCATGACGAAAACCCGTCCCCAAGGCCTTTACGGCTGCTTCCTTCAAGGCGTAGTGCCGCGCGAGAGCCGCTGCAAAGTCGTATCGCCGCTCACAATAGGCCCGCTCACCCGGGCGCAGGATGCGTTGAATGAACCGCTCACCCTGACGGTCAAGAACCGCCCGGATCCGGTCAATATCAACAATGTCGTTACCAACGCCGATGAGCATGGTTCGCGCGTCCTGTTCTATCCTGTGATCGCGCAGGCCTTGACCCGCGCCCTCCGCTTGGAGGATGTAACTCTCTGATACGCTGAAAGAACGAGAAAAAGAACCGTGGTTTCGACACTGCGCACCGCCCTGCCCATCGCTGCACCCGTCATGATCGGTTACTTCACCGTCGGAACGACCTTTGGTCTGACGGCAGCGCAGGCGGGATTCGGCTGGTTTTGGCCGGTGGTGATATCCCTGATCCAATTCGCAGGCGCGGCGCAGTTTATGATTGTCGCCATGGTCACGCAGGGCGCCGCGCTGACGGAGATTGCTGTGGTGGTCTTCTTGCTCAACCTACGCCACGTCTTTTACGGCCTGCCTTTTCTGGACAACAAGCCGCGGACACTGCTGGGGCGAGTGTTGATGATCTTTTGGCTAACAGATGAAACCTACAGCTTGCTCACCACACGCAAGCAGTCTGACCCCGCACCTGTTCAAATCGCGGTTGGCGGTCTGAATTACGCCAGCTGGGCGGCTGGGACGCTGGTGGGGAGCCTCGCCGGGCAGTTCCTGCCCCTACAAATCAACAGCTTCGCCTTCGCTCTCTCCGCCCTGTTTGCCATTTTGCTGACCGAGCAAATCCGTGCGCACCGCAGCGTACTGCCTCTGGTCGCGGGCACCCTCGCCGTTCTGGTGATCGTTCCCCTGAAACTCGATTTTGGGGTTGGGATGTTTGTGAGCGGTTTGGCTGCAATTTTGATCATTCTCGGATGGCACACGATTGCGCCAAAGCCAACACGGACGGAGAAGCCGTGATGGGCGAGCTGACGCTAGGCTGGGGGTTCTTGGTTTTTCTGATCATCGGAGCAGCCGGTGTGTTCCTGCAACGCGGGGCACCCTATTTCCTGCCGCAACGCATTTTGAACTGGCCCCCATTGACCACGCTCAACCGCTTGCTACCCGGCACGCTGATCTTTCTGTTCTTTTTAGTGAGTTGGCTGACGCAGGCCCAAGACGGCGCCCTAAAGGCGTGGGTGTTGGTCGCCGAAATCGTCATTTTGCTGTTGGCCGTGGGTCTGCACCTGCTGTTGCAGCAGGTGCTTGTCACCATCATCGCCGCCGTGATTTTGCACTATGTGGTTTTTTATCACGGCGTTGGCTGGTTCTTAGAAACGTCCTTTAACTGGTCGCCTTAGCCGCTGGTCCCGTTGAAGAATTCTGGTGCCGCATGATAAACAGCAGCGACAGCAGGAACATAGCCCCGGGCAGCAGAGACGAGCAGATACGGATCATCAGAATCGCGCCATCCGACTGCTCAGGGAAGACCCGAACGCCCGCTTCGTAGAATGCATGCTCATAGCCCGAAGCGATAGCAGCGCTCCAAACACCAGTTGCCCAAAGGCAATTCCAATCTTTTGATAGGTCGTGAACCACCCGTTGTAAGCACCTTCCAAGGACATTCCCGTCCGCGCCTGTCCTTCGCTAACGCTGTCTGGAATCATCGACCACGGGAAAAGTTGATAGCCGCCGAAGAACCACCCGATGAGCCCCATAAGCGGATAGAGCCACGCCACATTGTCCGCGTCGAGCAAGAACACCAAGGAGACGCTGAGCGCCAGACCGATGGTCGAGTAAATATATCCTCGTTTTTTGCCAATCTTGGACCCAACCCAACTCCAAAACGCCATGGAGGCCATTGTGGCAACGACAAAGATCACAAAGAACCGCGCATTCGCAGACACTGGATCTTCAAGCTGGAATTGGTACTTCAGCACGAACAGCAAATTGGATGTTACGATCGTCAAAAACGATACCTGCAGAAAGTACGTCGCCAGCAGCATGCGGAATGACGGTGTTCCAAAACAAGCTTTGGCCTGTTCCAAAATCGCAGGAAGGCGCTCTGCGACCTTTCGAGGCGCATTACGCATCATGAACACACCAATGATCACAGGTAATGAGAACAGCGGGATCATAACAATCGCGGCGGTTCTGAAGCCATTGGGGTCAACGTCCTCGACTGAGAACATGCCAACGGCTAAGGGCGCCACCGCGCCACCGATGAACATGCCAATAGAACCCACGCCCCAGCGCCACGCGGTAATATTAGTCCGCTCATTGCAGTCCTCGGTCATCTCAGCGGTAACAGCTCCACCGGGAACGGCAATCAAGGTCAGCGCCAGATAAGTCGCTATCGTAAACACCATGAAATAAAGCGCGGAAGGCACCCAGCTCTCCGACCCTACAAAGGGTGCCAAGAACATGATTGCGACTGTTGGCCCAAGCATAATTCCACCCGCCAACATAAACGGACGACGTCGGCCCATGGGTGTCGAGGAACGATCGGACAAGTTTCCGACCAAGGGATCGGTAATCACGTCGAAAATCTTGGCGATAAAGAACAGTAAGCCCGCATAGACCGGCGGAATCCGCAGCGCTTCGGTCATGTAAAACAAGAAGTAGAACGACGCGAAGACGATCAATGTGTTCGTGCCAATTTCCACAAAGCCGTAACCGACTTTAACGACCTTCGAGATCTTAGCTTCGCTCATGATCCGATACCCCCTGTTTACCGCGAGACTGCAGAGTTCTGGCACTCCCACCCGCATTTATGACTGGCTTCTCTTGCCGATTTTGGAAGGCAGCGTGAAACCAAAACTCTTATTTCGAGAATTGCTTATTATAAAGAAAGTCTAAACGCGAATTGGATTATTAGTTTTTCCGGTAAAATGTTTTAACTTTCCGACTTCCCATAATGTCTCTTCCGGTTTTCTTGGGAATATTGGTCAATCACAGCGCACAAAGGCACAATATGGCGTGCTTCAGCACTTCGGGGAGGATGAGTGATGTCGACTGTTGCAACCCATGCGGACTTTTTGAATTACGCGGCCACAGGACTTATTCCTGGACTAGATGCGATTTTGTTTGAGCGCCACCGGCCAACAGCTTTCGCAGATCCCTACCACCACCATGCGTCGGTGGAGCTGAATTTCCTCGATGGTTGTGACATGGAATATTCATTCTCTGGCACCACGGTCGCGCGTAAATCAGACAGCCTGACCCTGTTTTGGGGGGCTTCTCCGCATGGCGTGACAAAGGTCACGGGCGACGGGGAAATCATCAACCTCTATATCTCATTCAGTCAAATCTTGCGCTGGGGCCTACCGGAATCCTTTCTGAACGCACTGATCGCCGGCGACGTGATGAGCGCCCCTGCGGAGCCTGAGACTGACCGGTTTACCTTTCGACGCTGGACCGAGGAAATCAAAGAATCGGACGCGACTTGGCATCAGTTAATCTTGGGCGAAGTTGAAATGCGTGTGCGCCGGTTCGCGCTTGAAGGCTGGGAAACAGTTAAGTCCGGCTATGGTGAGGTACGGTCGGTCGTGGGCGCAGGCGGAGCGATGCAACACATCGAGGAGATGCTGCGGTTTATCGCCAACAACTACTGCGACCCGATTTCCGTTACCGACGTGGCTGACCACGTAGGCCTGTCACCGTCTTACGCCATGACGCTGTTCCGGCGCGTGGTTGGGGTGCCTATTAAGGAGCACATCACGCGTATTCGCTTAAGCCACGCGCAAATGCTGCTGTCCAACTCTGACGCCAAGATCCTCAGCATCGCTATGGATAGCGGCTTTGGCTCGCTGTCCAGCTTCTACGAGGCGTTTCAGTCGCACCTGGACACCACGCCATCCGTTTTCCGGCGAGACGCACGGCGGTAGCAAAATATAATTAAACGTGTTTACCGGAAAGCAAACCGGGATTCAGTGAAGTAATACGGATTGATCCAGATTAAATTGATAACAAGATTTGGAGATCCACGCAGGCACCTTGGGATGCCTAGATGGTGCTGCTAAGGGAGTAAGTAGTGATGGCCGCCGGACCAAAAATTACATTTGTTGGCGCGGGATCCACCGTGTTCATGAAGAATATCGTAGGCGACGTGCTGCAACGCCCTGCACTGGCTAACGCTCATATCTCTCTGATGGACATCGACCAGAACCGGTTGGAAGAAAGTGAGCTGGTTGCGCGCAAGCTGATATCGACGCTGAAAGTCGGTGCGACGGTATCAACGCATATGGACCAGCGCGAGGCATTGGACGGCGCTGACTTTGTTGTTGCTGCCTTTCAGATTGGGGGCTACGAGCCTTGTACAGTCACAGATTTTGAGATCCCAAAGAAGTTTGGCCTGCGCCAGACCATTGGCGATACCTTAGGCATCGGCGGGATCATGCGCGGCATCCGGACGGTGCCGCACCTGTGGGCGATTTGTGAAGACATGATGGCGGTTTGTCCCGACGCAATAATGCTCAACTACGTCAATCCAATGGCGATTAACACGTGGGCCATTCAGGAAAAATACCCTGAAATCAAACAAGTAGGCCTGTGTCATTCCATTCAGATCACCGCTGACGAGCTGGCTCGCGACCTGGATGTTGAGGTGGCCAATCTTCGCTATAAGGTCGCCGGTATTAACCACATGGCCTTCTACCTGAACTTTGAAGAAGTCCTGGCCGACGGCAGCACCCGTGATCTCTATCCCGACCTGCACCGCGCCTATGCCGAGGGCCGGGCGCCGAAGCCAAGCACGTGGAACGATCGCTGCCAGAACTACGTCCGATACGAAATGCTGAAGCGCCTGGGGTATTTCGTGACAGAAAGCTCTGAGCATTTTGCCGAGTACGTGCCCTATTTCATTAAGAATGGCCGCGAAGACCTGATTTCCAAATTCCAAGTGCCACTGGACGAGTATCCAAAGCGCTGCGTTGAGCAGATCGAAGACTGGAAACTGCAGGCGGCTAAATTCCGCGAAGCGGACGATATCGAGGTCAAAGCCTCAAACGAATTTGCTTCAGACATCGTTGAGTCGGTCTGGACCGGCAAGCCAAGCGTCATCTACGGCAACGTGCAAAACCGCGGCTATATCTCAAACCTTCCCGAGGGCTGCGCGGTCGAAGTCCCATGCTTGGTTGACCGGAACGGCATCCAACCAACAGCCGTTGGACATCTGCCCAAGCAGCTTGTCGGCCTGATGCGGACCAATATTTCCGTGCAGGAAATGACCGTAGAAGCCCTGATGACCGAGAACCGTGACCACATCTATCACGCCGCTATGCTGGATCCACACACGGCGGCGGAACTCGACCTCGACCAAATCTGGGCGATGACAGACGAGCTGATCGAAACACACGGTTCATGGATGCCAGATTGGTGTCATGGCCCGCGCAAGGCCATTGCGGCTTAAAGGTCTTATGGCTGGCTTGGACACACCATCCATCGCGATCATCGCGCACGACAACTGCAAAGACGATGCAGTGGCGTGGGTGCTGCGCCACGAGCAGGCACTGAGCGCCCTGCATCTGTATTGTACAGGAACAACTGGTGGCCGCATCGCAGAAGCAGCGGAGAGCCTAGAGGTCACTCGGCTGTTGAGCGGTCCTTTGGGTGGTGATCAGCAGATTGGTGCTTTGGCGGCTGAAAAACAGCTGAGCGCAATCATCTTCTTCATCGACCCGCTGACAGCGCACCCCCATGATGTCGATGTAAAAGCACTTATTCGGCTCGCAATCGTTCATCAGACGCCGCTGGCGCTGAATATGGCGACCGCAGATGCCGTTCTTACACATCTGGTTCGCGACGACGCGACGCGCTCGAGCTAGAATGTGATGACCATGTTGGTGGGAGCCGGACTATGAAGACGTTGACTGTCGAGCCACTGACCCAAGCGGCCTTTGCCCGCTTTGGCGATGTGCTGGAAACCGGACGAGACGATCATCCCACCTACCCCATCAACGATGGCTTCACCCAGCGCCACCACGCCCTCAGCACTGTTGAAGCGACCGGTGAAGCGGTCATTATCTCAATCTTTGAAACGGCGAGTTTCGGGTTGCCGCTGACAATCCGAATGCTGGAACGCCACCCTTTGGGCTCACAATCCTTTACACCCATCAGCCCACAGTCCGACGCAGGCTTTTATGTGGTGGTTGCCGAAGGAAAGACGGAGCCGGATCCCGCCACACTGCGAGCCTTTGCCGTTGCCCCCGGCCAAGGCGTCAACTTTGCTGCCGGGGTTTGGCATCATCCAAACATCGTTAAATCTGGCACGCAGCAATTCCTCGTGGTGGATCGGGCTGATCCATCAACGAATTTGGAAGAGTTCTTTTTCCCTGAAGCATGGGAAGAGATCCGCTTGGACCCTTCCCACCCCAACTAAGCCCGAGGCGTCACGCGCCCAAACAACTTCAACCGCGAGATCCCGCCGTCGGGGACGATGTTGAAGCGAACAACGTTGATCGGCTCTTTCGCTGTCAGAGACTGACTTTCAAACCGATGTTCAGAGTCAGCGGTCAAAGGTTGGCTTGGCAGCAATTCCGGCCAGAACTGGCTATCCGCTTTCAAGGCATCGGGGTTATCCAGCAGAGCCAAATCTGCGCCAGACAGCAAGCGCCCGTTCATCGAGCAGGATGCCGGGAAATTCCCCTTGTAGTGCGCGGTATCGACAATCATATGCTCGAGCATTCCGGCTTCGCCCAGCGCGATGATGATCCAATCAAAACCCGGTTCACGCCGACGGCGCGTTTCCCAGCCATCGCCCATGTTCAGGCCCTTGTCTGGATACAGCAGAATTTCGGGATTGCCGTAATGGCTGTCGTTGAACGCCAGAACGCGCCCACCTTTGAGGATTGAGGACAGCTCAACGATAGAATCTTCGTCCGTTGTCGGTTCCGGCACCGCAATACCGTGCACACGCAGGCGCGCGATACCACCGTCAGGGTACATGTCGAGGCGCAAGTGCGTGATTGGTTCGGCGTGCGAGACCTCGAACCAATGTGGCGCATCTGGCCCCAGCTTCGACATGTCCACCAGTGTGCGGTAACGCGTGTCAGACGGCAGCCCTTCGCCTTCGTGATATGCCCCCATAACGCGGGCAGCATGGGGGAAATTGCCGGTGAAAAAAGCAGTATCGATGTTGATGGCTCGAACCACGGTTGGACCACCGAGTTTGATCAGCGCATGGTCATTGCCGCCCGAGCGTCGACGCCGGGATTCCCACCCGTCCATCCACTTGCCGTGGTCATCATACAAATCAGGGTCAAACACAGCCTCTTCAGGCTTGAGCAGCCGCGAACGCTCGGCGAAGAACTCGTCGGTGACGGAGATCACTTCGGCACCCAGACGGGAGTTGGCCAGATTGGGATAGTGCGCCGCAAACTCGGGGGTTTCGCGCTCGGCATGAAGGATGTTTGAGGCTTCAGTCATAGATTAGGATCCTTCTTGGATGCGGTCAGTGAGGCGAAATGCCATGATCCGACAAACTTGTTTGAGCGCTTCATGGAACTCGGTTTCCCGATCCTCGGGCAAGCGAGCCCGGAAGCTGTTTAGAATTTGGTTCTTGGTCGCGCCTTTGACCGCCAGAATAAACGGAAAGCCAAAGCGTGCCTTGTAGGTTTCATTCAGCGCCGTAAATTCCGTCCGTTCAGCATCGGTCAGGCTATCCAGTCCAGCTGAAGCCTGCTCGGATGTGCTGTCCTCGGTCAAACGCCCAGCGGCGGCGAGCTTTCCCGCTAAGTCCGGATGCGCACAAATGACGGCAAGACGATCCTCATCGTCAGCACTGAGCAGTGCCTGTTCAAACGCGTCGATCACAGCATCGCGTGAGACAAAGGGGGCAGCGCGGAAAGCATGGGATGCCACCCAAGGACTTTCCTCGGCAATATCGCCAAAAGCGCTTTCAAAGGCGCTGGCGGTCAGTGCGTTGATGTCTTCAACCTGCATAGGGAAACGTCTCGTGCCAGTGGCGCGCGATGTCGGCGCGCGTTGCGACCCACACCCGGTCGTGGCTTTGAACGTAGTCGAGGAACCGCATGAGCGCCGCCGCTCGACCCGGACGCCCAACAAGGCGACAGTGCAGGCCAATAGACAGCATCTTAGGGGCGGTCTCGCCCTCCTCGTAGAGGACATCGAAACTGTCGCGCAAGTAAGCGAAGAACTGGTCGCCGCTGTTGAAGCCCTGGTTGGTTGCGAAGCGCATGTCATTAGCGTCGAGGGTATAGGGAACAACCAATTGCGGACCGGATTGGGTGGTTTCCCAGTACGGCAGCTCGTCAGCATAGCTGTCGGCGTTGTAGAGGAAGCCACCGATCTCAGCGGTCAACTCGCGGGAGTTCTCAGACGTGCGTCCGGTATACCAGCCCGTTGGTCGTTCGCCCGTGGCTTCAGTATGGATGCGCATGGCCGCGGCCACCTGTGCGCGCTCTTCCTCAATGCTCATGTACTGGTGTTCGATCCACTTGAACCCGTGAGAGGCGATTTCCCAGTCTGCGGCTTTCATCGCTGCGACCGCTTCAGGGTTCCGCTCAAGCGCTGTGGCGACCCCGAACACCGTTACGGGCATTTTCCGCGCAGTAAACATGCGGTGCAAGCGCCAGAAACCAGCACGGGAGCCATACTCGTAGATGCTTTCCATATTCATATTGCGCACACCCTTGCGCGCGTCGGCACCAACAATCTCACTCAAGAACGCTTCCGAGGCTTCATCCCCATGCAGGATACAGTTCTCGCCACCTTCCTCATAGTTAACGACAAACTGGACCGCGATCCGCGCGTCGTTTGGCCACTGTGGATGAGGCGGGTTCGCGCCGTATCCAATCAGGTCGCGCGGATAATCTTGAGTTACTGACATTTCAATCGGATCCTTTAGGCTTAAGCATGCGTCAAAGAGCATTAGCGCCATAGTCTGCCTTGCCTCGTCAAGGGAGCTGTGAAAAGCTCCCCGTTTACCTTGACACAGGGAGAAGTGAATTGGGAACGCTGACCACGCATGTGCTTGATTTATCGACGGGTAAACCGGCACAAGGGTTACTTCTTGAGCTGTTTGCGCTTGATGACGGCGAGGTTTCGCTGCGACAGGCGACGACCAACAGCGATGGACGCGTTGATTCGCCTCTCTTAACTCCCGACACCATCAAAGTTGGCGAATACAAATTGCTCTTTCAAGCTGGAGAATATCTTCAGCGTGTTCACGGCATTTGTGCTGCTGATTTGTTTCTCGATCAGGTACCCTTGGTTTTTCGCATCTTTGACGCTGACCAAAAATACCACGTCCCCCTGCTGCTTAGCCCCTATGGCTATTCCACCTACAGAGGGAGTTGAGCGACGTTGAGCACAGTTCTGGAATTCTATCTCGCCGGTGAAGCACAGCGCGTTGAGGGCGTTGACCCCAACATGACGCTGCTTGACTACCTGCGCGACCGACGCGCGCTGACGGGCACCAAAGAGGGATGCAACGAGGGTGATTGCGGCGCTTGTACCGTGCTCCTTGGGCAATACGATCCCTTGGGCGAAGCCATGATTTACCGAGCGGTTAACGCGTGCATCACGCTGCTTCCGGCTGTGCATCGGTTTTGGGTGGTGACGGTCGAAGATCTCAGTGATGGCCTCGACAGCCTTCACCCGGTTCAAGACGCAATGGTGCGGTGCCACGGCTCCCAATGCGGGTTCTGCACGCCAGGCTTTGTGATGTCGCTCGCCGCCATGCACCTGGACGACGCGCCCGCCGATCAAGCCGAGACCTATATCGCCGGTAACTTGTGCCGCTGCACGGGCTATGGGCCGATCTTGGAAGCCGCCAAAGACAGCGTCGCTGCGCCCAAGGATCCGGCTTTCTCCGCCAAAGAGCGCGAAGCAATGGCATGGTTCCGGTCGCTGACTGTGGACTCAGGCCTGTTCTACGAAGTGGATGACGCAACCTACGACGCGCCGGTCAGTCTTAACGCCCTGCTCCGCGCCCGGAGAGAAAACCCCGAAGCCGTGCTGGTCGCTGGAACAACGGAATTGGGTCTTTGGCTGAACAAGGATTTACAGGACTTCCCCCAGCTCATCTCCACAACCCGCGTATCGGAAATGACGGCTGTAACGTTCCAGCCAGACGGCACGCTGGTGATCGGCGGCGCAGCAACCTACGAGCAAGCATGGCCCCTGCTGCGCCAAGTTATCCCCGAAGGCCAGGACTGGTTCGAGCGCTTTGCCTCCAAGCAAATCCGGCAGCAGGCGACCATTGGCGGCAACATCGTTAACGCCAGTCCCATTGGCGATGGTCCGCCCGTGTTTCTAGCGCTCAACGCCTCAGTTGAGTTGTCCTCGGTTTCCGGTTCCCGCATCCTACCGTTGTCTGAGTTTTTCGTGGGCTACAAGAAAACAGCCTTGGCCGCCGACGAGATCCTGACAGCCATCCACGTCCCACCGCGCGAGAACGATCAAATGTTCGCCGCGCTGAAAGTATCAAAACGCAAGGATCAGGATATCTCGGCTGTAATGGCCGTTTTCAGCTGGCGGCTGAGTAGAGGACACTTCCGCGACGTGCGTATCGCCTTTGGTGGAATGTCTGCAACGCCTATGCTTGCCGCCTTCACCAATGCCGCTCTCGAGGGCGCACCCGTGACCGCAGAAACCGCTCAGCAGGCGCTCGCCTCCCTGGACGATGACTTTTCGCCCATCGATGATCTGCGAGCGACGGCTTGGTACCGGACAACGGTATCCCAGAACTTGCTGCAGCAGGCACTCAACGAGGCGATTGATGCCGCGTCGGAGGCTGCGGCATGACCAACGTCGTTCATAAGCCCCACCCCCACGACAGCGGCCCGCTGCACGTTACGGGCACGGCCCCTTACGTCGACGACCTGCCCACGCCCGCCAACGCGCTCCACGCCTGCTTTGGCCTCTCGCCGGTGGGCCACGCGACCATCGAAGCACTGGACCTCAGTGCCGTTTGGGCGGCTCCGGGCGTGGTCGATGTTGTGACCGCCGCAGACATTCCCGGTGAAAACAACGCGGGCCCCGTCGTTCATGATGAACCGCTGCTGGCCGACGGCACCATCTTGTTCCCCGGCCAAGCGCTGTTCTGCGTGTTTGCTGAGACGCGCGTTCAAGCCCGCAAGGCTGCGCGGCTGTTTGAGCTTAAGAGCACCGATCTGCCTGCGATCGCGACAGTCGATGATGCTGTTGAGGCCAATTCATTTTTGCACGACCCGCTGGTGTTCAAGCGCGGCGACGTCAATCAGGCGATCGAAGACGCTGACCACTCCTCCACCAGCCGCCTCTATATCGGTGGGCAAGAGCACTTCTACCTCGAAGGCCAAGGCAGTTTAGCCCTGCCCAGCGCCGATGGTCTGCACATCATTTCTTCAACCCAGCACCCTTCCGAAATCCAAGACCTCACAGCCGAAGCCTTGGGCATCAGTGCCGCTGAAGTCACGGTGGAAGTCCGCCGCATGGGGGGGGCGTTTGGCGGAAAGGAAACCCAAGCTGCTCCACTGAGCATCATTGCCGCATTGGGCGCCCGCCGCACAGGCCGAGCCGTGCGCTTCCGCCTCGACCGCGATGATGATTTCATCCTCACCGGAAAGCGGCACGACTTTCGCGCTGACATTCGCGTAGGTTTCGACCAAACAGGGCTGATCAAGGGCGTAGACGGTATCCTTGCCAGTCGGTGCGGGTACGGTCATGACCTCAGCCGTGCCATTAACGACCGCGCGATGTTTCACGCCGACAACGCCTATTTCTATCCTTCACTGGAGCTCACGAGCCTGCGGGCCAAAACCCATACCGTTTCCAACACCGCGTTCCGGGGGTTTGGTGGTCCCCAAGGGATGATGCTCGCCGAGCGATTGGTGGACAAAGTGGCCGCTGCGGTACACCGCGACCCGCTCGATGTGCGACTGGCGAACCTGTACGACGAAGCTGACCGCGCCATCACGCCCTATGGCATGACCATCGAAGATAACGTGCTGCCCCAGCTTATGCCGCAACTGGCCGAAAGCTCGGAATACCGCGCCCGCCGTGCTGCAATCATTGAGGCCAACGCCAGCGCAGGCCGCTCGCCCGTGCGGCGGGGCATCGCCCTTACGCCCGTGCGGTTTGGTATCTCGTTCACCACGTCGTTCCTGAACCAAGCCGGCGCGCTGATCAACATTTACAAAGACGGCTCGATCCTGCTCAACCACGGCGGAACAGAAATGGGTCAAGGCTTGTTCGTAAAAGTGGCGCAGGTCGCAGCAGAAGTGCTTGGCGTGCGACTTGAGGACGTCAAGATCTCCGCCACGCGCACGGACAAGGTACCGAACACTTCGGCGACGGCAGCGTCATCGGGCTCCGACCTCAACGGTTGGGCCGCAAAGCTGGCAGCAGTCGAACTGCGCGACCGATTGAGCGCATTTTGGCGGGCGGAGAAGAACCTGGACGGCGGGCTAACCTTTGCCGATGGCCACGTGACCAGCGATGATGGCCAAAGCTGGCCCTTCGCTGACGTCGTGCGTGCAGCCTACATGGGTCGGGTTTCGCTGTCCGCAACCGGATACTATCGCACGCCGAAAATCGACTGGGACGCCAAGACCGGACAAGGCCGCCCGTTCCTTTATTTCGCCTATGGCGCTGCGGTGTCCGAGGTTGAAATCGACACGCTCACCGGCGCAAACCGCGTGGTGCGCGCGGACATTCTCCACGACGTAGGCCGCTCCCTCAACCCCGACATTGATCACGGGCAGATCGAGGGCGGGTATGTCCAAGGCATGGGCTGGCTGACGATGGAGGAACTGGTGTACAGCGCCCGCGGCGAGGTGCTGACGCACGCCCCCTCCACCTACAAAATCCCTTGCGCCAGCGATCGGCCTGACGTGTTGAACATCGATCTGTTCGAAAACGAGAACACCGAAGACACCATCTTCAAATCCAAAGCCGTGGGTGAGCCTCCCCTGATGCTCGCCATCTCCGCACACTCCGCCTTAGCCCACGCTGTTTCCAGCTTTTCCCCGCCAGGTCGTTGGCCGGACTTGGACGCGCCGGCAACAGCCGAAGAAATCCTGCGCACCATCGCTGCGGAGCGCGTGCACTCTCTATGACCGACACGACGTGGATCACGGTTGAGATCACCTCTGCCCTGGGGAGTACACCGCGCGATCAAGGCACCATGATGTGGATCAGCGCCGCAGAAGTCGAGGGCACCATCGGCGGCGGTGCCTTAGAGTTTCGCGCCATCGACCGCGCTCGGGTGATGCTCGCCGAAGGTGAAGTCAGCGCTGAAATGGAACTCCCCTTAGGCCCAGCTCTCAACCAATGCTGCGGCGGTTTCGTCCGCTTGGCCCTGACACAAGGACGACGCGAAGCGCCGCACGCTACCCTGTTCCCGCTGGTCCTCTATGGCGGCGGCCATGTGGGCACAGCCCTGCACAGGGCCCTACAGCCCCTGCCCTTTGCCGTCCAATGGCTCGACGAGCGCAGCAACACGCCCGCAGACCAAGCCAGTTTGGTTGACCAGGCCACCAACGGCAAAGACGGCGCCCTGCACTACGTGATGACCCACGACCATCAACTTGATTTGGCCATCGTCAGCGCACTCCTCCAACGCAACCCCAAAGTCGTCCCCTTTATTGGCATGATCGGCTCCCACACCAAGATCGCCCGCTTCCGCAGCCAGCTCAGTGCCGCCGGGTTTACCGCGACGCAGCAGAAGCGCTTGATCACCCCCATCGGCGTCGCGGGTATCCGGGGTAAAGAACCAGCAGTCATCGCCGCCGCCGTCGCTGCAGAAGCCCTGATCCTGCGCTCCCGATTTACAGCCTAGCGCCAACCGGGCCTTGACCCGCGATGCGGAAGGCTATTCACTAGGTCGTCAAGAACCGGCGCACGGAAGTTGTTATGAATGCTGCTGTTTCCCACTCGTTCGTCCTGCATGCTCATCTGCTGTGGTGGAACGATGATCCCTTTTTTACCGGCCAATCTGCTCAGGTATCGATAACCGATGGTGCTATGGCCGTGGGCGATGACGGAAAGATCGCTTGGGTTGGCGAGGCGCGCGACGTGCCCGCCGATTATGCCGACTGGCCGCAAGTCGATCAGCGCGGACAACTCGTTTTGCCGGGCTTTATCGACGCCCATTTGCACTTCCCACAAAGCGCCATCATCGGTGCCTACGGCACAGATCTGCTGCATTGGCTCGATACCTACACATTCCCTGAAGAAAGCCGCTTCGGCGACCGTGAACATGCCGCTTCCATCGCAGCGACCTTCGCAGACGCGCTGCTGCGCTATGGAGTAACGTCTGCTTGCGTGTTCTCGACAATCCACCCCGTCGCACTCGAGGAACTTGCCGCAGCGTTCCACAACCGCGGCATGGGATTGCTTTCTGGCAAAACCGCCATGGACCGCAACGCCATCCCGAGCCTGCACGACACAGCGCAATCCGCCTATGACGACGCCAAAGCGCTGCTCGAAACGCTGGAACCAAAATACGACCGGTTCGGCTATGTGGTGACGCCACGTTTTGCGATTACCTCCACCGAAGCACAGCTCGAGGTCTGCGGCAGTCTGCACGCCGAGTTCCCACAGACGCGCATGCAAACCCACTTCAACGAAAGCGCGCGCGAAATCGACACCGTGGCGCGGCTGTTCCCCAACGACGCCTCGTACTTGGATGTCTATGACCGCTTTGGACTGGTGACCAACCGCTCCCTTTTTGCGCACGGCATCCACACGACAGAGGCGGAAATGGCGCGCATGGCCGAGGCCGGTGCAGCTGTGGTGCACTGCCCAACCTCGAACACCTTTCTCGGCTCCGGCCTGTTCAACCCCGGCGCCAACCGCGCCGCTGGCATCAATATCGGCATTGGCTGTGATATTGGCGGCGGCACCCACTTTTCTCCCTTTGTGACCATGCAGGAAGCCTACAAAGTCGCCCGGTTCCATGACCAATCGCTCACCGCCGCAGAAACCTACTACTGGCATACGCTGGGTAATGCTCGCGTGATGAAAACAAACCGTGAAGCGGGATCCTTCGCGTCTGGGAAATGGGCCGACTTTATTGTGCTGTCTGACCCCGCTGATGATCCCATCGCCGCTTTGCGGCTGGCCCACGCCGAAACGGTTGAGCAGCGGCTCTTCGCCTACCAGTTCTTTGCCCCGCAAATCCAAACATGGACGCGTGGCATCCAGCGCACCTGACTTTAAAATCATCTCAGGGGTTCAGCTCGCCTGAACCTCTGACCGACTGGCGAAGTCTAGGGTGTGGGGGCGTCAAGGACGCAGCCGCCGAAGGCGGGGCGCGAAGCGCATCCTTGACGGACCCGAGGGGCAAAGCCCCTGACACCTTTTTCGATAAATCTGAGGCGGTAGCCGAACGGGCGCGCAGCGACCGAGCTTGCGCGACGCGGGTTTGCGGCGAAGCCGATAACCCGTCGGCGCAACCAATAATCTGCCGGCAAAAGTCTATCCGGCAGCCAAACCGCCTAACGCTTCAATCGTAGCAATGATCTCATCAACGCCCTTGCCATGCTTCACTTGAGCAAACAAAAAAGGCCGCGAGCCGCGCATTTTGCCAGCGTCACGGTCCATGACCTCCAGGCTCGCGCCGACCATGTCGGCTAGGTCCGTTTTGTTGATCACCAGCAAGTCTGATCGCGTGATCCCCGGTCCACCCTTGCGCGGGATCTTCTCTCCGGCTGAAACATCAATGACGTAAATCGTGATGTCCGCCAACTCCGGTGAAAACGTGGCCGATAAGTTGTCGCCGCCACTTTCTACGAACACGATGTCCAGCTCACCCAAGCGCTCAACCATCTGCTCAACAGCCCGCAGGTTGATCGACGCGTCCTCTCGGATCGCCGTGTGGGGACAGCCGCCGGTTTCCACACCCATGATCCGGTCAGCATCCAAGGCGCCGGTTCGCGTCAGGATCTGCGCGTCTTCCTGAGTGTAAATATCATTGGTGATCGCCGCGATCCGGTACTTGTCGCGCAAGGTCCGGCACAGTTGCTCCAACAAAGCGGTCTTGCCCGAGCCAACCGGGCCACCAATGCCAACACGTAAAGGCGCAGAAAGGGCTGAAGAAGGTACAGTCATGATCGAAACAGCCTCGAATATTGAGTTTCATGTTTGACGGAACACCAGTCCGCAACCAGCGCGGCGGAGAGCGGCGGCTTGGTGGCGTCTTGATGAGAGACCAGAATGGTATCAACGGTCTGGGTCAAGATGTCCTCAAAACCGTGCATGATGCGCTGTCCATCCGTCTGACCCAGCGGGATCACCCGGCAGGCAACGGAGACTTGATTGGCCAACCACGCGTGCAGGAATGCTGACACCGCCGCTGATGGACTGATCCTAAATTGACGCGCCGCCAGGCCAAACAGCACAGGATAAGATGTGTCGCCCACGGTTAGTTCTGGCGCGAGATCCAAGTCCCAAACCGTCACCATCACCTTCGCAAAGGCATCGCCAAGCAAGGCCAGCTCTTGCCGGGTCTCGCGGGTCTGCCGCAAGGCCAGCGACAGGCGGTTCAGCGCCACCTCATCATCGCATCGCAACGCCGAATACACCGCCCACCCGTCCTGCAGAGCCGCACCAGCGTCCAAATGAAACTGGCACCAATTTTCCAACGTCGTTCGGTCAGAGACCAAATCTTCCTCGATTGCTGCTTCCAGCCCACCTGAATAGGAAAAGGCTCCAATGGGAAAAGCTGGTGATGTCCAAGACAGCAGACGCTGCAGAGCCAAACCATCAGTGGTCATGATGATGACCTCCGCTACCTTCGCCATCCCCATGGCTGTGCCCATAAGTCGGGCCGCCACCATAGGCACCGCCCTCTGGCGCGAACGGGGCTTGAGCGGGATGGGGGTCAGCGCCAAGCCCGCGCAGCATGTCGGCGATCACAGGATCCCAGGCAATCCGCAAACCTTGCGCGCCCAAAAACTGCACCGGCAAATGGCGATTGCCAAGGTGCCACGCCCAGCGCACCAACAGCCCCGCATCTTCCGTTTGGACGTCCAGGACCTCTTCGATCGCCGCACAAACTGCAACCTGTCCCTGTCCGCCGTCCATTGAAAGGAAACCGCCATCGCTGAGTTGCGTTACTTCGGCCAAATCCAACATGAACGCCTCTCCACTGTCCATCGTCAGGCGAATTCGTCGCCGAAACCGGTCGGAGAACGTGAGCGTCACCTGCCCCAACAAGGGCACAGCTTTGTCACGCAGTGCCGTGAATGAAGTCGCTCTCAGCACGGCCATCAGTACAGGAAATACCGCTGCGCCATCGGCAAAACTTCCGCAGGCTCACAGGTGATCAACTCACCATCACAACGCACCTCATAGGTCTCAGGATTCACCTCGATCGTTGGCGTGTAAGCATTGTGGACCATATCCGCCTTCCGGATCGAACGGCAGTCCTCGACCGGCAATACCACGCTGTCCAGAGACAATGCGTCTGCGATGCCCGCTTCATAAGCCAGCTGCGAAACATAGGTCTGCCGAGACGCCGTCAGCGACCGACCAAAGGCACCGAACATGGGACGGTAATGAACCGGCTCCGGTGTCGGGATCGACGCGTTGGGGTCGCCCATCGGGGCAGCAACAATCGTCCCGTTTTTCATCACCAAGTCTGGCTTCACGCCAAAGAATGCCGGGGACCACAGCACCAGATCCGCATACTTCCCTGTTTCAATCGACCCAACGTACTTTGAAACACCGTGAGTCAGAGCCGGATTGATGGTGTACTTGGCGATGTAGCGCTTAACGCGGAAATTATCGTTCTCGCCAGTTTCCTCGGCAAGACGCCCACGCTGGCGCTTCATCTTGTCGGCGGTCTGCCACGTCCGAATGATCACCTCACCAATCCGCCCCATTGCCTGACTGTCAGAAGCAATCATCGAGAAAGCTCCCAAATCATGCAGGATGTCTTCGGCAGCAATTGTTTCCTTTCTGATCCGGCTATCAGCAAAGGCCACATCTTCGGGAATATTGGGGTCAAGGTGATGACATACCATCAGCATGTCCAAGTGCTCATCCACCGTGTTCACGGTAAATGGCCGTGTCGGGTTGGTGGAGGACGGCAATACGTTCTGTAGCCCACATACCTTAATGATATCCGGCGCGTGCCCACCCCCGGCACCTTCGGTGTGAAAGGCGTGGATCACGCGGTCTTTGAACGCCGCCGTTGTATTCTCAACAAAGCCAGACTCATTGAGCGTATCGGTATGAATGGCCACCGAAACATCTGTCGCTTCGGCAACGGCCAAACAGTTATCAATCGCCGCCGGGGTCGTCCCCCAGTCTTCATGCAGCTTCATTCCACAAGCGCCCGCAAGGATCTGCTCCTCCAACGGTGCCGGCAGGGACGCGTTGCCCTTGGCGAAAAAGCCCATGTTCATCGGGAAGGCTTCCGCCGCCTGCAGCATTCGCTTGAGGTGGAATGCACCGGGGGTAACGGTCGTAGCCTTGGTGCCTTCCGCTGGTCCGGTGCCACCGCCCATCATCGTGGTCAAACCCGAATAGAGGGCATCATCAACCTGCTGCGGAGCAATGAAGTGAATGTGCACATCCAAGCCTCCGGCAGTCAGGATCTTACCTTCACCCGCAATGGCCTCAGTCGATGGGCCAACAATGATATCGACACCGCTTTGCGTATCCGGATTCCCGGCTTTACCGATCGCAACGATCCTGCCGTCCTTCAAGCCGACATCGGCTTTTACGATGCCCCACGTATCAACGATCAGCGCGTTGGTGATCACCGTATCAACCGCGCCCTCGCCTCGCGTGCGTTGAGACTGCCCCATGCCGTCGCGAATGACTTTGCCGCCGCCGAATTTGACCTCCTCGCCATAGGTGGTGAAGTCCTTCTCCACCTCAATGAACAATTCGGTATCCGCCAGCCGCACTTTGTCGCCAACCGTCGGTCCAAACATGGACGCGTAGGATGCTCTGTCTTGCCGTGCCATCAGTCCAGACTCCCCATCACCCGTTGATTAAATCCAAAAACCTTACGTTCACCGGCCAACGCGACCAGCTCCACGTCTCGCGTCTGACCGGGCTCAAAGCGTACCGCCGTCCCCGCTGGAATATTCAGTCGAAAACCCCGCGCAGCGTCTCGGTCAAAATCCAAAGCCGGGTTGGTTTCGAAGAAATGATAGTGGCTCCCGACCTGAATGGGTCGGTCGCCAGTATTGGCCACTGTGACGGACTTCGTCTCCAGGCCATCGTTCAAAGTAATGTCGCCATCGGCGAGAATAAGTTCTCCGGGGATCATATCCTGTCCTCTTGCTCGCCTAGCGAATGGGATTGTGAACGGTGACCAGCTTGGTACCGTCGGGGAAAGTTGCTTCGACTTGGATCTCGTGCACCATCTCTGGAATGCCCTCCATCACCTGATCCCGGCTTAGCACATCGGCGCCTGCACTCATCAGGTCAGCAACCCGCCGCCCATCACGCGCACCCTCAACCACAAAATCCGTGATCAGCGCGATTGCCTCAGGGTGGTTGAGCTTAACCCCACGTTCCAGTCGCCCCCGAGCGACCATCGCCGCAAGGCTAACCAGTAGTTTGTCTTTTTCTCTGGGACTGAGCTTCATCGCCTTCCCCTTTCTCTAAATCGACCAAAGTGTCGGCAAACGCGCGGCATAACCGCCGGTTTCCGAGCGTAGTTGTGTCCAAATTTCACCCAGCAACACCCGAACCTGCTGCGGAACTGCCCCCATCAGCCGGATGAGAGCATGAGTGCCGAGGCACGTTGCCCCCAAGCGAATGCCCTGCGCTGCCGCCCGCTCTCCCACGTCGCCTTCACGGACGGCCTCAACGACCAAAGCCGCCTCCGGCCCAACGAAAAGTACCGTCGCAAAAGCCTGCGCGCCATCAAGGCCGAAAGTGTTCCTTTTGGCGCTCGCAATCTCGCTATTCTCAAACCCCGTTCGATCGCACCACACCAGCTCGCCGCCAATCTTTAGCGTCCACGTATCGGCAAAAGCGCCAGTCTCAAACCGCTCCCCCATCGCCAAACGACCGAGGACCACCATGTCCCCAACCAAGGCTCGGGCCTCAGGCTCTAAGGCAATATCGAAAGTCCGGTCCAGCCGTGCATCGTTGAACAGGATGGTTTCCTGCGGCACTTGCTCAAGCCATGAACCAGCCTCACCCGACAGGTTAAAGGCCACGTTCGTCATTGGCCCCGCAGAGCCGTAAACCTTCTCCGCCGCTTGCCCGACAAACTGCGCCGCCGCACCCGCCTTTACGTGCCCGGAAAATGACAAGCGATCACCGCCCACCAAGCCCCCTGAGAGCGTACTCAGCACCACAGAAACCGGCTCGCCCACCGCCGTACGCGGGGTGAAAAGTCGATAAGGATCGGTGAAATAGCGGTCGTCGAGGTACGACTGACCATCCCGCTGCGCCACACTCACGCGCGCCGCTCCGTGGCCCAAAGTACCGGGGGCTTTGACGACACCACCATCTGTTGGCGGGTCAAGCGGTTGGATGAACGTCACCATACTCTCCTTGCTTCCCCCCAAAACTGAACAAGGACGCAGCTCTTTGCCAGCGCCCTTCGGCGTTTGCACAATAAATGTGCACCCTATGCTGGATTTGGACGATGGCTGAGCAGCTTGACGTGTTTAGTGCCGCGTAACGGTTTTCCGAGTTCCCGGTAAAGGTGGGTCCGCAGGCGCACCGGCGAAGCACTGGGCAATTTCCATCCACGCTTTAGCGTTCTTTCCAGTGACCGTTAGGGCCGTATCCGCCACGTTGCGTGTTTGCGTTACGACCTGACAGAACTCCTCAGCCAACCCCTCGATCACCTCTGCATCGCTGGTCTCGCCCATTTCCCAAACCTCTCCCGACGGCGCGGTCAGCTTCAGAAAGGGACGCTGCGTTGGAATGTCGAGTTTGCGGTTTTGAAAACAAAAACCATAGGTGTTGAGACCTAAGACAGCGATGTTTTTGATGTGATCTCGGTTGACCCGTTTCACGCCCAGCAAGTCATAGACCTCCTGACCATGCGCCCACGTTTCCATCAACCGCGCCGTAACCGAAGACCGAACCGACATGCCCGGCCCCGCCCACTCGACCCGCGCCTTGGGATCAGCCTGCCCAAATCGTTTTGCCAAAGACTGATAGTACGACCGCCATTCAGCAACCAGCGCCGGCCCATTCAGCCCCTCGCGCCACTCAAGCTCAAAACTGTTGAAAGTACCACCCGCCGCCATGTGCTCGACAAATGCATTGAACAGCTCGCTGAACCTGCCCTCACCTTCCAACGATAAATCCGCGGCGTGATTCCACATATGCAGGTGCCCAACGACCGCGTTGATCGTCCAGTTCTTGAACCCAGTTTGCAGCTCTAAGGCTTCTTCATTGAGATTCTTGATGAGGTCATACAAGGCTTCACTCTCGTCCAAGAAAGCCTGTGCTTGTTCCATCATTTCGGGCTGTCCTCGTTTTCATCGCTTTAACTGGAAATGTCTGAGTTTAACGTGGGGGTCAAATCGCTCGCTGGCAATGCCCGCGCCACCGCTCCAGTTCAAAACACGAAAACCAATGCACAAAAAAAGGGGGTGAGATCGCAGTGCGCTATCTCACCCCCTCACTAACTGTCACACGGCAACCCCACCGGGCCGGCTATTCGACCGTTAACCACTCTCGAACTAAGATACTATCAGTCGCATCGTACCAATACAGTACCTCGTAATCACCCGGTTCCACGTCCAGTGGCAATAAAACTGGATTTTCCTGACCCAGCTTCACCTCTTCCAAATACATGTCATCAGCATCGCGGTAGAGCAGGATGCTATCACCTTCAAAACCTGGGCCCTGCCAGTCGATCAGCACGCCTTGGCCCGCCTTGCCAATCGCCGCACCATTGACCCAGACATCGGTGCCTGTCACGTCCATCGTCGCTTGTCCTTTGACCCGATCCCCCGCATCGCGCCAAACGATTGTATATTCACCGGGATCACTCGGACCGGGCATCATCATCTCTCTGCGCCCCTCCGGCAGTGAGCCGCCGTAGACTTCCCAGTCCATTCCATTATGGACAAAACTAAGCTGGTCTCCCAATTGAGTGGCTGGTTCAAACCCCACAGTCAGCGCCGTCGCCCCCTGAAAAGCCTCAGGCACGCTGAGACGAGCTGTGTCCGCTCGGGCCACGCCACCAGCAGACAGCGCCAAAAAAATCGCTGTGAAGAGCGCTTTGACTACGCTCGATGGCAGTCGTCCGTCAATCATCCGCTGAAACCTTTCTTCTTCCCGGGCCAAGATCTCCTCGAAGGCCGTTCAGGGCGCACTACCCGCAGAACCCAGAACGCCAACAAACAAGACCTCGCCGCAGCATTCAGGCCAGTTCACAAAGATAAGCCAAAGCACGGGCAGAAAGGGGCATTTTATGCCGGAAAAACGGAAAGATTACCCATTTTGAGCTGCAAAACGCGACAGTGTTAGACGGCTCCGATGGGCCGCAACCCAAGATGCAACCGCACAGCACTATGCCGCTGTGCCCATCAATCTCTACGCCCACCAAAGCTACATCCATCGGCGGGGCCGCCCAAAACATACCGACGAGCTCGCTGGCCATGAATTCGTTGTCTCGCCCGCCGCGTCCCTTCGGGCACCCTTCAGTGTGTGGCTCAGCGAGCGGATTACCCCAGAGCAAGTTTCACTGGCCACTCAAAATCACCGGTTGAGAGAAGAAGCGATCTTTGCTGGCATTGGCATTGGTTTCATGTCGAGCTTCGAGGTCAAAGGCCGGCACGACATGGTTCGGATCTTCCCGCCACAAGACGAGTGGTCCGTCCCACTTTGGCTCGTAACCCACGTGGATTTGCACCGCACGGCTAAGGTTCAAGCCATGCTGGATCAGCTCAAGCGCCTACGGCCCCAGCCAGACTGAAACGCTCCTTGATTCTGGCACATAACACGCGGCAAAGTGCGGCTTTTTGAGAACAGTTCGCCTTATAAGAGCGGGCTTTACTGCCGCTTGCATAAAATCCGTTGCATCTGCTCCACCCAAGGCTGACTCTAAACCCGGCTTGTGTAAAAGAGCACGCGTCAAAACCTCAAACGACAGATAAACGAGTTGCTGAAGCGACCGAGGGGTTTTGAACAAGTGCCGGACCTGCACTTGAGGGAGCTTCCCACTATGACTTTGTTTCAAACAGCCCGCACACTGCTTGTCGGACTGACCTATGCCCTCTGCGCTCTATCTTTTTGGGGTATCAAGGCGAGCGCTGACACGGACGTAAAGAGCCTCGGAACATCCCTCCATTCCTATGGGGCCACTTTCACAGTTCCAACGTTTGAGATAAATTATCCAACCATCAAGACGCCAACGTACTCAGCGCCTGTTATTCACAAAACTCCTGTCATCCATAAGACCGTCACCAAAAACGTGGTGACTCGCACCAGCACGAGTGGCGGTGGCACGCGAGTGGTCCATGTTGGTGGACCAAAAGTCGTTGAAAAGACTGTGGTCATTGTTCAGCCGGTAACCGTGACGAAAACAGTGAATAAGCAAAAGTTTTTGGTTGAAGAAATCCATGCTGGTCGCTGTGTGAAATCAGGACCATCGCACGTCTACACCCAGCCGAGCCACCTCTCAAAAGCTCTGGGCACGGTCGTCGCGACCGAGAAGGTGCACGTCAATATTTGTCTCACGGACAAGCACAAAACCCGGCAGTGGTGCTCGCTTTCCAACCAGAAAGACATCCAAGCCTGGATCCCCGCATCTGTGTTGGATCTTTGTCGCTGGTAACCCCACCAATAGCTGCCCTCCGCAAGTTTTGAGTTCGGTGGTAGCGATACGCATCGCGCCGTCGAACCTCTTGTTTTTCATACTTTCCCAAGGTCGTTAGCGGGCAGAAATCCGCGCACCCCAGGCGCTCTAGCCAGACCTTAGAAAGCGGTGTGATTGGGGCTATTCAGCATTCGTTTTGCGCGGCGGTAATTGCCTAAGGATCAGATCAATTTCAGAAAACCTGTCCGCCCCTAATCTCATAGCGAAACAGGCTAGACTTGACCCGACAATACTGGCAGTAAAGCATCCGTCGCCGGGTTGCAGCCTCAACCGGTTCAGCACGACCCCCGCGACGTTATAAACTCTGAGCAACACACGTTGGTGACAGAGTATAGGCCATGCGAATGCATAGGCCTCGCGGGAGGGATGGCTGAGCGGCTTAAGGCGGCGGTCTTGAAAACCGTTGTGGGCTGATACCCCACCGTGGGTTCGAATCCCACTCCCTCCGCCATATTTTTCTGTGACCTGATAAATCGTTCATTATCAATTTCTTAAAGGGAAATTTGGCTTTAGCTGAGAACGCTTCCTGTATTGCTTCCCGTATCATATTCCCGTACTACGGGGCATGCCAAGAACCGTTCCCAAGCCCAAACTCCAGCCCAACGGCCGTTGGAAGCTTCGCATCACTGTTCCATCAGACCTCCGCAAGCTTGGTTTTGCTGAAGGTGTCAGGGAGATCATCCGCACTCACCCTCCATGTACGAGCCGAGTAGCCCAGTCATGGGCGCATAGAGAGTTTCTTGCGTTCGAGGCGCAGGTCGCATCGTTCAAGCTCAAGCAGTCAGGCGAGATAACCCCCGAGCTGCGTGACGAGTACCTCAAGTTGGCCCGTCTGGGCCAAACAGACTTGGACGCTGGGCTCGCCGCTGATGCTTTATTTGATGAGAGCCTTACGACCATGCTTAAGGCCAGAGGTATCGCTCCAGTGGGTGGACACGAGGACTACTGGGAAGCAATTGAAGCTGCTGGT
>CBFIEF010000013.1:0-66235 GCA_965661545.1 Alphaproteobacteria bacterium
TGGCGCGGCTGACCTCTTGGCTCACACTGCCCAACCACGCCTGTATCGCGCCTTGAAACCGGTGCCTTTGCCACCAATCAGGGTAGGCACCCGTCAAATGCATCGCCAGCTCGTTCGCGCCAGCCCACGTTTTACCCAGTTGGTTCCCAGCCATCAGCAATCGTTCGCGGTGCCCCGCGCCTGCGGCGTGAAATGCCCGTTGCGGCGCTGTGGGATGCTAGTCCGCAAACCGCCGTTTTCGGCGCTGGTGCCGCTCAACCAACAGCTCGGCTAAGCGCAGCCGATTGGCCCTCATGCCCGCAAGTCCGCGATCAACCGGTCTAACGCCTCATCCGACAGCGCCGCCAACGCTCCGGCCTGGGCCGCTTCGCTTTGGTCCTTGGGTCGGTTGAGCCCGTGCAGTTCTGAGAGATGCTTCAGCGCCGAGGCTGCGGCGGTCAGGTTGCCATTCGCCAGCGCCGCCTTGAAAAGGTCGATCCCGCGCAAGCTTTGTTGTTCCAGCGAAACATCTGCTTGTTCCAATAAAAAAGCCGACCCGGAATCCGGATCGGCTTGCGTAGAGCTCGGAACCACTTTCGCGTCCCGGACAGAATTTTCGTTCATGAGACTTTTGTATCAAACGATAGTGCGCTCGTCAATACCTTTTGTATCGTTTTGTGCATTTTTTCGGTCTTCATAGAGTTCAACGAGCTTGTCGAGACCACAGCGCAACCGCTCCATCCGACTCCGCCCGACAAACTCGTCCTCTACCACACACAATCGTACGATAGCCCGTGTCCGGCTTGGCAAAGCGCGGAAGTTCTCTTCGAACCGCTGCCGTGCATGTTCCGAGCGGACAAAGCTCTCCTCCGCTCCACTATTCCCACCTCGCGCTTCCGCTGAATAGCGTGCTGTGACGCGGGCACGGCGATAGGCTTGCTCGTGCAGTCTCGCCAACGCTTCCCCGGCATAGAGTCTCGCGTCGTTCAGCGCAGCGTCTTCATCAGCCTCGGCCAGCGCGCCACGATCCGCGTACCACTGCAAGGCCGTCTTCTTGGCCCGTGTCGCACGCCCCCGACGACGCGCTTCACCGGGCGCCTCCGCGCTTGGCGTCAAGGACAAGCCCCGTTGCAAGGCTCTGCTTCGAACTGACTTTGACGCCTTTTTCTCGCTTTTTTTCAATGCCTTACTCCTCAATCATCTGAGCGTTTTTCAGGCAAAGATGGACCATCCGCCAGGCGTCTACGGCTGATTTGGCCCGAACGCGCCGCTGGCGGTGACCCATCGCGCTCAGCCGCTCCCACCACGATGGCATCACAGCGGCCTTGGTCGCATCATCCTCTAGAGCCAGGTAGAGCGTCCGGCCTTCAGGGCCAAAAATCATCAAAAATACCGGTGCACGCTCCTCTCCTGAGACTGGCTTTCCCGGCACACGCGGCAATTCCACAAACTCCAACCGCCGCGAATAGCGCGCCTGATCCAACAATCGGCCAACCACATACCGGCGTATGGACACGATATTGACCTGCGCTCGAGTCATGCGAGGCGCGCTCCTACGTGAGTGTGCAGGCGCTTGATTTTCGCTTGACTGAAACAGCGCCTCTGCTGCCCTTCGTGCAGATTGCGCCGGTTTCGACACGGAATTTCGGTTCTGATTCTGAGGTGTTGCGGTGGGTTGTATCATCCGACATACTCCGTTATGTTCTATATTTGTTCTAGTTTTTAGCAATTAGCAGATCGCCTCGAAACGTCAACACACAAACTGTACTTACTGTTACTTTTTGTATATATTGAGTTATCATGATGGGAGCAGCCAATGAACGCCTGAAACACGCTCGCACCCGCGCCGGGTTTAGCTCTGCGGTCGCTTTTGCGCGGGAAAAGAGCCTGCCAGAAGTGACCTATCGCGCTCACGAGAGCGGAACGCGGAACTTCAAGATCGACAGCGCAAAGGCTTACGCTAAGGCGCTCGGCGTGAGCTGGCAGTGGCTGATGTTTGGTGATGAGCAAGACACGGTATCAGCGTCCTCCACCATCGACGGTCTGACGCCTGTCTTGTCACCTACCGTGCAGATCCCGGCCTATGACCTCACCGCCGCAGCGGGCTCAGGACGAGCGGTGCTTGAGGATCGCCCGAGCGCGTATGTGGCTTTCCCCTCTGCGTGGGCACGTGAGTTCACCGGCCCCGCGTCGGCGGATCAGTCCTTGGCCCTGCTGACCGTTGCCGGGGATTCCATGCTGCCGTCACTGGCACACGGCGATCAAATCCTCGTCTACTTGAACCCCGCACCGCCCAGCTTGGACGGCATCTATGTCATTCGCTTTGGTGAGGATTTGCTGGTTAAACGTGTCCGGCTGAACCCGGCAACTGGGGCCGTATCGCTCATTTCCGACAACTCTGCGCTCTACCCCCCGATTGAGGACGTGCGGAAGCAAGATCTAACGATGGTGGGCAAGGTCGTCTGGCTGGGTCGCCGCGTCTGAACTGGCGCGCTAAACGTCGAGACTGAATTGCGCGTTCAGGATGGCCAGAACGTCCCTCGCCAACGGAATGGTAATGGGCCGCTGCTCCGCAAAGGCCCGCGCATCCAGCGTCGCGACCAAGGCTTCAATCGCGGAAAACGAGCGGTCGATGCGACTGAGGATGTACTCAATCACTGGCTGTTCGACGCCCAATTGACGATCATCAAACCGCTTGCGCAACACTGCTTCAAGCAACACGTCATCGGGGGGTAAAATCTCCACCACCGGCACCGCCCGCAATCGAGACGCAAGGTCTGGCGTTGCGACATTCAACCGGCTCAGCGGCTGCTCGCTCACCAACAGCAGCGCACCGCCGGAAACCATGCGGTTATAGAGGTGAAACAGCGCTTCCTGTTGCTCGGGGTCCAGACTGACAATATCGTCCAACACCGCGGCCTGACCGGGTGCCACGTCGGATAACTCCGACAACCCAATAAAGTGGGCCCCGGCCTGTGCCGCCCAAATCCGCGCCAAGTGCGACTTGCCAGAGCCGCCCGGCCCCACCAGGTTCAGAAACGATGAGGGCCAATTCGGCCAAGCCTGCAGCAACCCAAAGGCCGCTTGGTTGGCCTCGCTGACCGAAAATGTGTCACGAGACAGGCGCGGTGCTGGGTCGAGATCGAAATCCAGCACCTCCTGCTTTTCCGGGCTGACGCCCTTATCTGCCCCCGTTCCCGCCGTCGTCATCAGTTCGCCAGTTGAATATCGCTCATCGGCAGAATGCGGACGTTCTGCGGTAGCGGTTGGAAGTTTGGCTGCGCGAAGAAAAAGACTTGGATCGCATCCTGACGGACCTGCTGTGTGGTGTAGGCCATGAGACGGAAATTCACCGCGCCAAACAGCTGCTGCAACTGCGGCAAACCGCCGGAGAAGGTGATCGAGATGTCCAGTGCGCCCTCGCGCTCGCCCACCAGCGTCAGTGCCTTAATTTCCTCGTTCGCGCGCAGCAAGTCTTGCAGCTGCAACCACGTCGGCACGTCGGTTCCGATGACCACGACGTTGATGCTAAAGACCGGCATCACCTGCTGCTTACTGCTGTCACAGTAGGCCGCCGATGTCTGCTGTTGCAGGTCTTCCGCGGCCCGGCTGAGCAAACTTTCTAGCGTCTCATCCGCGTCAGCGACCATCGCGACCTCCAGCCGTGACGGCCCATAGCCCTCACCCACGCGGATCGCCTCAACAAACAAATCCATCGGCTGGCCTTCTGGCCCCGTTGTAACCTCGGCTGAGACCACCAAAGCGCCCGTGAAGCCGTACTTTTCGAGCAAAAACTGCGTCGCAGCACTGGACGGTAGCTCGGGGTCAAAGGTGGCCCGGTCTTCTTCGTCACCATCGGCAACGTCATAGGACTGCAAAAAAGACCGGTTCGGCCCCATCGCCCACAGGGCGTTCCACGGGTTGTCTTCAAACGCCATCGCCGGACCGCCATCAATGCGCAGAATCGGGATCGCGAGCTGCGTCGGCGCAGGACCATCGGCAAAGGCCGCTTGCTGGTTCGCGAGATAAGTTTTCACCTGCGCGGGGTCAAACGCGATGTTGAGCAGGCCCGAGTAGCTGTTGCCGATGATCTTCTGGTCAGTCAGCTCCAGCGTTTGCACCATTTCCTGCAGCGCGGTGTCACTGGGGACGCGCAGCACGTCTCGCCCATCCACGCACACCATCCGCTCGGACACTTCCCGCAAGCCCGCCAAACGCGCATTGCGAAAGGCGATGTTCTGAGCCTCTGCGCCTGTGCCGGCCACGGCTTTGGTCTGGATATTGTCCACGAAGTAGCCCGGCCACAGCGTCTGCGCGCTGGTCATCGGCGCCGCCACAGTTGCCGCAAATCCGATGCCACACGCCAAAGCCGCCGCGAACCGCGATGTTTTAACCAGCAGCGTTTTTAATCCAAACATGGATAATCCCTGTCTCAAACAGATGAAGCCCCCGCTCCAGCCCCTGTTCTAGTCCAATGTTATGGCCTTGGCTTGTCAAAATTTTACTGCGATTCAACCCTGCGTCCTAGACAGTTGCAGAGCGGTTTAAGCGCGGGTATTGAGAACATCAGAAAACACTAACACTTACTGTCGTCCAAGGATTGAGCGAGACATGTCCGACCACGAATTGGCCTCCGAGGCTCACAAAACCACTTTTGCAGGCATGATGTCGAATTCCCGTGTCCTGTCCCTGTTCTGCGGCTTCGTGCTGCTGTTGCTTGCTGCGCTGTTTGGCGTGCCAGTGCCGCTGCTCGCGCTGACGGCCATCGTGCTCGTTGTTGCTTTTGTCTTCATGGGCGGCTCTGCCGCGACCGGTGTGATCGCTCTGGTCTTGTTCGCGATTTTCGGTCTGGTCTGGAAATTCGGCTCTTGGTTCATTGGCCTGTTCTAGGCAGCCGCTGAATCAAACCCATAAAAAAGGCGCTGCACCCTCATCGGTGCAGCGCCTTTTTTTTGTGCCTGACTGAACCGCCAGCTTAGCCGACGATTTCAGCTTCGGAGAACCACTGTGCGATTTCCAGCGCAGCATTTTCGCTGCTGTCGGAGCCGTGCACAGAGTTTTCGCCGATGGACAGAGCGTGCGCCTTACGGATGGTGCCTTCGTCTGCTTCAGCCGGGTTCGTTGCGCCCATGACGGTGCGGTAACGGGTGATTGCGTCGTCGCCTTCGAGCACCTGAACCACAACTGGCTCAGACATCATGAATTCGACCAACTCGCCAAAGAAAGGGCGTTCGGAGTGAACAGCGTAGAAACGCTCAGCCTGAACTTGGGTCATGTGCACGCGCTTTTGAGCGACGATGCGCAGGCCCGCGCCTTCGATCATGGCGTTGATCGCGCCGGTCAGGTTGCGCTTGGTGGCGTCTGGCTTGATGATGGAAAAAGTGCGATCCATGGTGGTGTATCCTGAACAGAGGTTTGTCTTTGACGCCGCTCTAAGCCCTTCGACGGCCAACGTCCAACGCGGATTGAGAAAGGCACCCTTGTTCTGACGCAGGACCGCGTTAAAACCCTGTTCATGCTTTCGATTTCGAACCTCACCTATCGCATCGCCGGACGGCCCATTCTCAACGGCTGTTCCGCCACTCTGTACCCCAACCATCGCATTGGCTTGGTGGGACGCAACGGGGCGGGCAAGTCGACGCTGCTGAAACTGATCACCGGGGAGCTTGGCCCGGATGAAGGGGACATTCAGCTGCCAGCGCGCTGGTCCATGGGCATGACCACACAGGACGCCCCGGGGGGTGACCGCTCCCTGATCGATACCGTCCTCGCAGCGGACAAAGAGCGCACGGCGCTGATGGACGAGTTAGAGAACCCCGATACCCCGCCAGAGCGCATCGGTGACATCCACGGGCGGCTCGAAGACATCTCCGCCGCCGCCGCCCCATCCCGGGCTGCGCGAATTTTGGCGGGCTTGGGCTTTAGCGAAGAAGCACAGAACCGGGCGTGTTCGGAATTCTCAGGTGGTTGGCGGATGCGCGTGGCTTTGGCGGCGCTGCTGTTTACCCAGCCCGACTTGCTGTTGCTCGACGAGCCGACCAACCACCTTGATCTCGAAGCCACCATTTGGCTTGAGGCCTATTTGAAAGCCTATCGCGGCACGATCCTGATCGTCAGCCACGACCGGACTTTGCTGAACTCGGTGGTCACGGACATCATCCATCTCGAGGCTAAGACGCTAACAGCCTACAAGGGCAACTACGATTTTTTCGAAAAAACCCGCGCTGAACGGATGGCGCTGGCCGCGAAACAGCGGGAAAAGCAGGAAGCCCAGCGCGCACATATCATGAGCTTCGTTGACCGCTTCCGCTATAAAGCGTCCAAGGCGACACAGGCGCAATCCCGGCTGAAAATGCTGGCCAAGATGCAGCCGATTGCCTCTGTGGCTGAAGAGTGGACTGTTACTTTCGACTTCCCAACCCCGCAAACCCTCGCCTCCCCGCTGTTCACCATCGACAACGGCGAGATTGGCTATGCCGAAGACCCAGCCGTGCTCAAGCGGGTGAACCTGCGGATTGACAGCGACGACCGGATCGCCCTGCTCGGCGCGAACGGGAACGGGAAATCGACGCTGCTAAAGGTGCTGGCGGGCCGTTTGAAGGTGCGGGATGGCCTTGTGCAGAAGTCGGGCAAGCTCAAAATTGGCTATTTCGCGCAGCATCAGGCGGACGAATTATCGCTGGAAAGCACGCCGCTGGAAACGCTGAAAAAGCTGATGGTCAAAGCGACGGAAACCCAAGTGCGCTCGCAGCTCGGTCGCTTTGGCTTTGGCGAGGACAAGGCGGAAACCAAGATTGGCAATCTCTCAGGCGGGGAAAAGGCGCGGCTGCTGTTCGCGCTGATCAGCCGAGAGGCGCCGCACATCATCCTGATGGATGAGCCGACCAACCACTTAGACGTGGACAGCCGTCAAGCGCTGGTCCAGGCGATCAACGGCTACGACGGCGCCGTCATCATCGTCACCCACGACCCGCATCTGGTCGAACTAACCGCTGACCGGCTGTGGATCGTCCGCCACGGCAAGGTGGAACGGTTCGAGGGCGACATGACCGATTACCGGCGCGAGCTGCTATCCGAGCGCCGCAACGCCCAACGCGACAGCCGCTCATCCGGCAGCAGCAAGGCCAGCGCAGCCAGCGACAGCAGCATCGACGACGGCCAATCCGCCGAAGACCGCAAACGAGCCCGCCAAGCCGCCGCCAACGCCCGAGCGGCGCTCAAGCCGTTGAAAAACAAGGTATCTGCAGCGGAAAAACGGGTGGAGAAAATCCAAACCGAAATCAACAAAGGCCAAGCCCTCCTCGCCGACCCCACCGTCTACACCGACCCTGCAAAATCCGCGAAAGTCCCGGCGTGGCAAAAGAAACTCGGCGAGCTGGAAAAGATGCTGGAAGAGGCCGAAGAAGAATGGCTCACGCTGGAAGCGGAGTTGGAAGAGGCAGAGAGCGCCGCCAATTCAGGCTGAAACAGCCAGGAAGTCGAAGCCAACCAATTGGCGGCTCGAATCCTCATGCCCATGTCAAAAATTGAAGAGTTCATGGATAAAGGCACAACCACGCCTGAGGTCTTGGCTGCAGCCTTTGGTGTAAGCTTGACCGCGATGTCAATTCGCTTGGGATTAGCGACCTAGGCCGACCCAGCCATCAAATACTCCAGACCCAGCAGATCTTCGCAGTCATCGGTGGTGATGAGCACCAAGCCGTCCGTCATCGCCTGTGCAGCGATCATGTTGCGCAAGGGGTCAGAGATATCGCTATCGCGTTCGAATGTGGCAGCCAAGCGGGCGGCGGGGCTGGAGATGTCTAGTTCTTGGAATTGGTAGACGAACTTCACCTGCTTAAACCGCTCAACCAGCGGCTCAACCTCCGGCAAAATGCCCTTGGAGTACTTGTAAGAAAGCTCAAACACCGAAGCCGCCGATACGTAAACCGGCGCTGAGGTATGCTGAATCAAATCGGCGACCGCAGGAGAAAGCCGCGGGTCGGCGTTGACGAACCAGACCAAAACAGCCGTGTCGAGCAAATACCCTTTGGGTTCCCCTGTAGGAGCAGCTTGGGCCACGCTCAGCTCCCCGTCTCAGGCGCTTGCGGATACAGCGGGCGCAGGACTTCGTCCGGGTCAGACGCCGCGATGGTGCCAAAGTAACCCGGTGCTGGCCGGTTGGATGTCCCTTGGCTCGGCACAGAGATCGAGCGCGCGGGCAGGCCATTTTTCTGCGTGTTCAGGACACCAGCAGTATCAGCAGACAATCCATCATCCATTCGTCTCTGGCCTCGCTTCCCGGTCAGCTCTAACCGGGCTGAGAAATAAACACAATTTTTGAACACGAATTGAACGGGCATCGAGCTAGGCTCGCTTCTCCCATCCACCGCGTTGATTCTGCTGCCAATAACTCAACTCTGGCGCGCTTTCCAGACTTTTCATCGATGACCACCGGGTCCGAGCCTCGGCAACCGACGCCTCATGCCGTCCGTCAAACAGAATGCAGCAAACCGCAAAGGCGTCAAAGCCATCAGATGCCGCACCGTCGGTAACGAACAAATACGACCCTGCGCCGGGGTTATCCAAACCCGTGGTCAGCCAGATGGGTTGATCCTGGGCAAACCCTGTTTCCTCGTGCCCATGGGGCAGGAATTCGGCGTCATTGAAGGTCCACAACGCTTCATCAATATCGCTCAACCGTTCCGGCGTGGAACAGCGAACGACAGCGCGGGCGTCGCGTTCCAGCGTGCGCTTGAGCATGATCGGAAGAGCGTCTTCCAACCGCGAGCGCGTCAGGTGGTAAAATCGAACGTCGGTCATTGTTTGCCAGTGCCGTTGCTGTTGGCTGCGAGCGCGCGTGCCATGGCGTCCATGTCCATGGAGGCGCTGAGTTCAGTTTCATCACCAATGGCCTCATCAATCAATGCCGCAGCGCTTTGATCGAGGATTTCGTCAGGCGTAGAGCTGGCTGAAGCCACACCTTCGCGGCCAATGTCCAGCATGACAGGCACGGCCATAGGGGAGACACGCGGCAGATGGATGTGCTCGATTTGCCCTTGGAACCGAACCAGCATGTCCGCCAAACGGCTCACATCGGTCAGTCCCCCCGCTGCGTCCTGCCGTGTGGCGCGCAGCAAGACGTGATCGGGCTCGTGCCGGCGCAAGACGTCGTAGATGATGTCATTGTTGAACGTGACTTGCCGCCGATTTTTCTTAGGCCCCATGACGTTTTGATCAATCAAACCGCCAATGACAGCGCAGCGGCGGAACGTGCGCTTGAGCATGGTGCTCTCATCCATCCACGCCTCGAGATCGTCGCCCAACATGTCCTGATCAAACAGTTCTTCGACCTGCTCTCGCGTTTCGGGCACGCGCAAGGACCAGGTGGCGATGCAGTAATCCGATGCAACAAACCCCAGCGGCGCATAGCCAAAACGCTCTAACCGCTTGGTCAGCAGCATGCCGAGGGTTTGATGCGCGTTACGCCCTTCGAAGCAATAGGCCACAAGGTATGTGCGATCCCCACGCGGGAACGTTTCTACCAGCAACTTATCGGCAGAGGGCAAGAGCGACTTTGCTTGCTGCAACTGCAACCACTCGCGCACAGGATCGGGCAGTTTGGGCCACTCGTTGGGGTCTTCGAGCATGACGCGCACGCGGTCTGCCAAATTCGCCGTCAGCGGCTGTCGGCCACCACCGTAAGCCGGAACGGCGGGTTCACGCACACTGCGATGGGCCTTGCGGCAAATCAGGCTGGTTTCATCGATCTTAACGAACTCCAGCAGGCGGCCTGCGAAGATAAAGGT
Organism: Alphaproteobacteria bacterium; assembly: GCA_965661545.1. Taxonomy (GTDB): domain Bacteria; phylum Pseudomonadota; class Alphaproteobacteria; order UBA7985; family UBA7985; genus UBA7985. The sequence goes on from CBFIEF010000013.1 coordinate 9,768, forward strand.
GTCGCCGGGGCGCAGGCCGTTGGCAAACAGCTCCTCAACCTCTCCCAAGGCTTTGCCATAGCCATTGCCCAAGCGAACCTTGAGCGTCGTGGCCTCGACGATTGTGCCGATGTTCATGCGGTAGCGCTTGGCATGATGCTGGTCTGCGATCCCACGCCGTCCATCACCCAAGGTCACCAGCCGCTTGAACCGCTCATAGGCCCGCAAGGCATAGCCCCCGTCGGTGACAAACTTCAGCGTGTCATCGAAGTCTTTCCGGCTGAGGTCGCGGAAGGGGCGCGCAGTGATTACTTCAGCATAGAGCGCGTCGGGATGAAACGGCCAGGCACAGCTCATACCGATCAAGTGTTGAGCCAAGACGTCGAGGCCACCGGGCCGGATGGGGTCGCCGTCGAGTTCTTCGTCAAACACCCCGTCCATGCAGGCTTGACACTCCAACACTTCAAACCGGTTTGCCGGGACCAGAACCGCGCGACTGGCTTCATCGAAGCGGTGGTTCGCGCGGCCAATGCGCTGCATCAGGCGACTGACGCCCTTGGGTGCGCCCACCTGCACCACCAGATCCACGTCGCCCCAATCGATCCCCAGCTCAAGCGATGACGTCGCCACCACCGATTGCAGCGTTCCCGCCGCCATCGCCGCCTCAACCTTGCGCCGTTGTTCGCGGTCCAAAGAGCCGTGGTGCATGGCAATGGCCAAACCATCCTCATTGAGCCGCCACAGCTCGGCGAAGCACAACTCGGCCTGTGCGCGGGTGTTGACAAAAATGATCGACATGCCCGCATCGCGGATCAGCTCATAGACGCCCTCCATCGCGTGAACGCCCATGTGGCCAGACCATGGCATGTGGACGTGGTCTTCGGGGGTTAGAATGCGAATATCGGGTTTCTTCTTAGGCCGGCCACGCACATGAACCACGCGATCCGACGGACGGCCATCGGGAGAGAGCCAGTCGAGCAAAACCTGCTCCTCCGCCACCGTTGCGGACAGGCCCACGCGCCGATGATCCGGCGCCAAGGACTGCAAACGCGCCAACCCCAGCGACAGCAGCACGCCGCGCTTGTTCGGGGCCAGCGCATGCAGCTCATCAAGGATCACACAGCGCAGGTTGGCGAACAGCCGGTCGCTGTCCTCTAGCGACAGCAGCAGGGCGAGGCTCTCGGGTGTGGTCATCAGGATGTTGGGCGGGTTCTCCCGCTGGCGCGCGCGGCGGTTTGGCGGCGTGTCGCCGGTGCGGGCTTCAGCGGTGATGGGCAAATCCATCTCGCTCAGCGGTGTTTCCAGGTTCCGCCGGATGTTGGTGGCCAGCGCCTTCAGCGGCGAAATATAGATCGTGTGCAAGCCCTCAAAATCCGGCTGCTCGGCCAGCTCGACCAGCGAAGGCAAGAACCCAGCCAGCGTCTTACCCCCACCTGTGGGTGCAGTCAGCAGCGCGGATTGACCCGCGCGCGCAGCGGCCAGCATGGCAAGCTGATGCTCATGCGCCTGCCAACCACGGGCGACAAACCAGTCTTGAAACACCGTTGGTAAGGCGGTCACGGCGCCTCCGCTCTGAAGGCGTCTATAACGGCAATCACATCGTCAAAAGACGCTCTCAGCCCCTTGTAATCCCGCTCCGCGGGGGTCAAGGCGAGCAAGTATTCCCGCAAGCGATCAAGCGCGCCGGGGTGCTTGGCCAGCTGTGCCAGCGGATCGAGATAGATGCGAACGGTGAAAAGAATATCACCGCTGTCAGGCAGCTTGCGCAGGGTCTGACGTTCGACCCGAATGAACGAAGCTGAATCCAGGGTATGGCGGTCGGGGTTCGCCTCTCGACTGCGGGCAGAATAGGGATGGTGGAGCGTGGCGGTGGGATAGAGGCTCCAGTTCATACGCTGAACCGGCTGCTCGACCTTCAAGCCATCAAAAATTCGCCCCATCAGGCTGGCGTTGCGCGTGCCGGGCCCGAATTCGGGGACGTTGCCGTGGATCTGGTCGAGCGGCAGGCTGAACTTCTCCGCCAGCGACCAGCTCGAAGGGAAGTGCAACGCCGCCGCCACAAGCCGCCAGCCGCTGTTGTCTCGGCGCAGGAGCAGCAAATCTTCCTGCACCAAGCGCGCTGCTTCGAGCAGGTCGGCACCGCCGCTGTCTGGCGGCAGGGGGATGTGAGCGTGGTGCCGGGTTAGGTTGTCGGTGATCAGCGCGCGGACTTCGGCTTGGGCCTGTGCGGTACCAGTCTCTTCGCGAAACACAGCGTCGCCTTGGCTGGCTGTGAGGCGATCTTTCTCAGCGCGGTACGGCTCGATCTGGTCATCGACCTCGAACCATTGGGCAAGATTCAAAGGCTTGAGACCGATGCGAAACAAAGGCTCCAACCGCTCGCCACCGAAACGGACGGGGCCCGATGACGCTTTGGCAGAATCGGTCATCACTGGGGCTGATCTCCTGCCGCCTGGTGGAAAAACGCCTGAATCTGCGCCCCCATGATGGCGTTATCCAGCGGCCGGTGGAGGACTTCACGGGCGCCTTGCAGAACCTCAGGCGCCAGACGGTCAGCGTAAGCTTCGGTCAAGTCTGTGATGAATTGAGTGCTGAATTCAGGGTGCGGCTGGAAGCTGAGCGCTTTGCCGGTGTAGGCCAACCCAGCAAAGGCGCAGAAATCAGTCTCCGCGATGACGGTGGCGTCCTTTGGCAGCGCTGTCACCTGATCCTGATGCACGGCAACGATGGTTTGTGCGGGGCCCTCCCGAAAACGATATTCGACAGGGCCAAAGGACCAACCGCCGGAGAACTTCTCGACCGTACCGCCTAGAGCTTGGGCGAGGATTTGGTGGCCGAAGCAGATGCCGACGATGGGCACCTCCGCGGCATAGGCTTCACGCAAAAACGCCTCGAGCGGGGGGATCCATTGGTGGTCCTCATAGGCGCCCGAGCGCGATCCTGACACCAGCCAGCCATTTTGTTCGGTGATGCTGTCGGGAAACGCGCCGTCCACAACGACGTAAGGCGTGCACTCAAACCCCTCCCCCAGCATGTCGGCATAGAGGTCGCGGTACGTGCCGTAGCGGGCTTTGATCTCGTCGGTGAAATGCCCGCACATGAGAATACCGATTTTCATAGGCTCAACTCCACCTTTGGTTACCATAGTCCTCGATGCCGCCGCTGTGCCATGACGCACAGCCAATCAAACGCAACGGTAGCCGCCGCAATGGCCGTGATTTCGGCGTGATCAAAAGGGGGTGAGACTTCGACCAAATCCATGCCGATCATGTTGACAGCACCCAGCCCCCGGATCAGCTCCAGAGCTTGCCACGTTGCGAGACCGCCGCTGACCGGGGTACCCGTGCCCGGCGCAAATGCGGGATCGAGCACGTCGATATCGAAACTGAGGTAAACTGGCCGATCCCCAACGCGCGCACGAATGGCGTCTAGCGTTGCATCGATGCCGTGACGGTGCACCCACGGCGCCGACAAAACCTCGATGCCGACATCAATGTCATTGTGGGTGCGCAAGCCTACTTGAATAGAATGATCCACGTCGATCAATCCTTCGTTCACGGCAGAGAGGAACATGGTGCCGTGGTCCAGCGGGCCAGAGCTTGCCCAAGTATCGCAGTGGGCGTCAAACTGCAGCAGCGCGACGGGGCCGTGCTTGGCTGCGTGGGCTTTGATCAACGGATAGGCGATGAAGTGGTCACCGCCAATGGTGAGCATGGTGGTGTCCGTCTCGAGAATGGCGCGCGCGTGGCTCTCAATGGCATCGGGAACGGACATGGGGGAGTGCGGGTCTAGCGCGCAGTCGCCGAAATCCACGACGCCAAGGGTGTCGAAGGGGTCGAAGCCAAAAGGGAAACTTTTAAGCTCGGCCAATTGCACCGATGCCGCGCGCACGGCCCGCGGTCCCAACCGGGTACCCGGGCGATAGGTCACGGCGCTATCAAAGGGCACACCAGAAACCGCAATATCAACGCCGTCCAGTTCCCGCGAATATTTGCGCCGCAAGAACGAAAGGGCTCCGGCGTAAGTCAGCTCATAAGCAGTGCCCCGCACGCCGTCCTTGCGCCATGCCTGATCCATGATCTCTTCGTTGCCGGTTGGCGTTCCTTGCTGGGCGCGCTGAGGGGTGTCGGACATGAGAGGAATCCTTGCTGCAGATGAGATGTTCGAAGCCTAGAGCGAGGCTGGCCGAGAAGCAATTGGTGGCGTGATTACCGCTCAAGGGCTTCGCCCTTTCCCGGCAACCCCGCGCAAGCAGATCGCCGGCGCAGCCGGCGTCCTGCTTGCGCGTGGCTGACGATTGCCCGTCAGGGTAATCGTCAGACGCGCCACCCGCGTTGTTTCATCATGGTGCACAGTAGTCTTAGAGTGAAAGAACACGTGGTGGCGCCGTCATGCCCCGTGCGCTTCGCGCCCGTGGCACGACCCCGCGCAAGTTGGTCGCCGGCTCCGCCGTCGGTCGGGCTGCGCCCTCCATTACACCCCGCTAAATGCGGTCTCTAAAGGCGTACCAACTCATGGCGGCGAACAACAGGGGCTGACGCCAGCGGCCTCCGCCGGGAAACTTTGGTGTTGGAATCCGCTGCATCACGCGAAAGTCCTGATCGTCACCGTCCAAGAAGTCGGCAAAGATCTTGCCCGACCGCGTGGCCATAGCCAGCCCCGAGCCCGAATAGCCCGACATGGAGTAAATCCCCCCGCCCAGCTCCGCGAAATCTGGCAACCGGGGCATGGTGATCCCTAGCGTCCCGCCCCAACCGTAATCCAATCTCACATCCTTGAGCTGTGGAAACAGCGCCAGAAGTGGCTTTGTCACGAATTCTTCGATCCGCCCGTGGAACTTGTAGCCATAGGTCTCCCCCCCGCCAAACAGCAGCCGGCGATCCTCGCTCAAGCGATAGTAGTTGACCACAAAACGGCTGTCCGCCACAGCCACGTCATCACGGATCAACCCCCGCGCGGCCTCTTCGGTCATCGGTTCGGTCGCTACCACAAATGAGTTGATCGGCATCACCTTGGCCGATGTCTGCGGCTCCAGCCCACACAAGTATCCGTTGCAAGCGTACAGGATTGTCTTCGCCCGCACGGCGGCGCCTGAGTCAGTCCGCACCACGTGCGGATCCCCGCGCTCAACCTCAACCACCGGCGAGCGTTCAAAGATCTGCGCCGCAGCGGCCTCCGCTGCCCGCGCCAAGCCCAGCGCGAGGTTCAGCGGGTGGCAATGCCCGCCGCCCATATCCAGTGTCGCCCCAAAGCACCCCGCCGCACCGAGCATCTCCGGCAGCTCCTCCCGATCCACAAAGCGAATTTGGTTGTAGCCGTATTCCTCATTCAGTTTTCGCACGTAATCCCGGCTGTGTGCATCAAATCGGGCGCGATGGTTGGTGTAGAGAAGCCCGGGCTTATAACCGATGGGGATATCGTGCTTTGCGGCAAGCTCTTGGACCAATAACGGCGCCTCGACGCCTATGCGGTAGGCCTCTCGCGCATCATCAACACCGATCAGCTCCTCGAGCTCGTCCTGCTCGACCCGCTGGCCCACGCCGGCTTGACCACCGTTGCGCCCAGATGCGCCCCAACCCGCGCGATGGGCATCCAGCACAACCACCGACCGCCCGCGCTCTGCGCAGTGCAAAGCCGAACTCAGCCCCGTAAAACCACCGCCTATGATGCAAATATCCGCCTCAACCGTGCCGGTCAGCGCAGGGCGGTCCACAGCCCCCACAGCCGTCGCAGCATAGTACGACGGCGGGTAACGCCCAACGGCGTCGTCATTCTTGTAAAGCAGTGACGTATCAGACATTGAGCAACAAATGCTGTCGTTCCCAAGGACTAATGACCTGCATGAAGGCATCGTATTCTTCGAACTTCAGCGCCGCATACATATCGATGAACTTCTGGCCAAGAACCTCGGCCAGCTCATCACTCTTGGTGAACGCATCCAAACCTTCGAGCAAGGAATAGGGCAAGGCCCGCCCGCCTTCAAAGCCATTGCCGACAACATCCGCCCGCGGCTCAACCCGGTTCTGGATGCCGAGCAATCCCGCCGCTAAGGATCCAGCAATCGCCAGATACGGGTTCGTATCGGCCCCAATCAAGCGGTTCTCAACCCGCCGGTTGCGGGGATTGGATCGCGGTACGCGCAAGCCCGTGGTCCTGTTATCGTAGCCCCATTCCAGATTGATCGGCGCTGACATGTCCGGCACCAATCGGCGGTAGGAATTCACATAGGGCGCCCACAAAGCAGAGGTCGCGTAGGAATACTGCTGCTGCCCACCGATGAACCAGCGGAACAAGTCGGTCGGCTCCCCATCTTTACCGCTGAAGATATTCTCGCCACTGTCGATCGACTGCACAGACTGGTGAATGTGCATGGCGTTCCCGGCGTGGCCCTCGATCGGCTTGGCCATGAAGGTGGCATAGCACCCGCAGCGCAGCGCCGCCTCGCGCACGGTGCGCTTAAAGATGAAGACCTCATCCGCCTTGTTCATCGCGTTACCGTGGACAAGGTTAACCTCCAACTGTGCCGGACCAAATTCCTGAATGATCGTGTCGATCTCAACGCCCTGCGCCTCGGCAAAGTCGTAGATGTGATCGATCACAGATTCGTACTCATCAATCCCCTGCATCGAGAACGCCTGATTGGTGCGCTGCGTCCGGCCCGAGCGGCCTTGAGGCGGCTCCAGTGGCAGATCAGGGTCCGTGTTGGGCTTGGTCAGATAGAACTCCAACTCCGGCGCAACAATCGGCTCCCACCCCAGATCTTTGTACTGATCCAACACGCGGCGCAGAACCGTGCGGGGGGCAAAGTCGATGGGCTTGCCATCCAGATCCAAAACATCGTGGATCACCTGAATCGACGGCACCGTCGCCCACGGCAAGGACGCCGCCGTGTGCAGGTCCGGCTTCAGGATCATGTCCGCGTCTGACCACAGCTCGCTGTGCGGGCTGTCGGCGTAAGACCCGGTGATCGTCGCGAAGAACACGGATGTGGGCAAGCGCGTCTGTACGCCCTTGAACCACTTGGCTGCTGGCATCACCTTGCCGCGCGCAATCCCGGCGAAATCAGGCGTATGACACTCAACCTCTTCAACGCCTTTTTCCTTTGCCCATGTCCGCAGTTCACTCATCCGGCCCGAAACCAGATCAGGGGACTCTTCAAGGGTTATTTCCGGCTCCAAAGACTGGGGAAGCTCGTTCATCACTCATCTCCCACTTATCGCTCAGGCCATCTGGTCGGCAACAGCCGCCGCAGTCAGGTCCAAGGCTTTCCACGCCCGCTCGACCAGCGCATCGATTTCATCGTCTTTGATGATCAACGGCGGACTGCAAACCATGGAATCCCGGACCGCGCGCATCACAAGATTGTTCGCAAAACAGTTGTCACGACAAATGCCACCAACCGTTCCGCTGCTCTCAAACCGTCGGCGAGACCCACTCTTGGCGTCCGGCACCAACTCAAGCTTGCCCAGCAAACCACAAGTAACGGCCTCACCCACCAGCGGATGATCTCCCAGCGCGCTGAACTTTTCGGCAAAGACACCAGCGGTGTGCGAGCCAACGCGGTCAACGATGCCTTCACGCTCCAGAATATCGAGATTGGCAATCGCCGCAGCGGCGCTCACCGGGTGGCCGGAATAGGTATAGCCATGGGCAAATTCGCCCATCTGCGAAACGCCCTCATAGACATCATCGGTCAGACCAACCCCGCCAATAGGCAGATAGCCACTGCTCAGCCCCTTGGCCATCGCCATCATATCAGGGCGGATGTTGAAGTGATCAGAACCAAACCATTTGCCCAGACGTCCAAAGCCGCAAATCACCTCGTCAGCAACCAACAGTATATCCCGCTCATCGCAAATCCGCTGGATCTCAGGCCAGTAGGTCTCTGGCGGAATGATCACCCCGCCTGCGCCCTGAATGGGTTCAGCAATAAAGGCCGCAACGCGGTCCTCGCCGATCTGATCAATCGCCGCTTCCAATTCGCGCGCCCGCATCAAACCAAATTCAGCCGGATCCATGTCGCCGCCCTCATCGTACCAATAGGGCTGGCCAATGTGGTGAATATCTGGAATCGGCAAACCACCTTGGGCGTGCATGAAGGCCATGCCGCCCAGTGACGCCGACGCCATAGAAGAGCCGTGATAGGCGTTGTGACGGGAAATCATCACCGTCTTGCTCGGCTTGCCCCGTCCGGCCCAATAGGTGCGAGCAAGGCGAATAACCGTGTCGTTGCTGTCTGAACCCGACGTGCCAAACATGAACTTGTTGATGCCGTTGGGCGTCAGCGCTCGCAGCTTTTCGGACAGCGCAATCACCGGCGGGTGCGTCGTCTTAAAAAAGGTATTGTAGTACGGCAGCTGTGACATCTGTCGCGCAGCAGCTTCGCCGATTTCGCTGCGGCCATAGCCTACGTTTACGCACCAAAGCCCCGCCATACCATCTAGGATCTGGTTGCCTTCACTGTCGCCGATGAATACCCCGCTAGCCGACGTGATAACCCGCAGATCATCCGTGCCCAAAGTATCGTGATCGGTAAACGGATGCATGTGGCTGTTCAGGTCAGCCTCGCGCATCACATCAGTTGTCGGCAAATTTCCCAAGGAAAGCATAAATGCGGTCCATCACTGTTGAAGGTGCCGACACACTAGGCCCACTTTTGAAGGCTTGGAAAGGGCTTGATGGGACGGGCCTGAGCAAAATCATCACTTTTTCGGATTTCAACCCATATCAAGACCACAGAAAGACAAAATGGCCCCTTGAAAAGCAACGCGTAAAGGAGTCACCTAGTCGCTAGGATATTTATTAAGAGAAAGGGTAAAAAATGGCGCTCGTCGCAGTTGATTACACCAGTCCAACCGCCAAACAAGACTTCGTCCGCTCTCTACGCGAGACCGGCTTTGGCGTGCTCAAGAACCATCCCCTACAGCAAAGCCAGGTCCAGGGCATCTATGATGACTGGCGCGCTTTCTTTGGCGAGACGCGCAAGACTGATTTTACGGTGCCCCACAACGGCACCGGCGGGTTTTACCCGCAGACCATGTCTGAGACCGCCAAGGGCAATACGATCAAGGACATAAAAGAGTTCTTCCACTTCTACCCCGGGGACGTTTGTCCCGAAGACCTCCGTCCCGGTGCGCAGTCCTATCACGAGAATGCCATGTCACTGGCCTCCGAGCTGCTGCAGTGGATTGAAGATGAGTCGCCATCGGACGTTGCTAAGCTCTATTCGGAGCCGTTGTCCGACATGATCGAGAACAGCCCAAAGCACCTACTGCGGATCCTGCACTACCCGCCGCTGACCGGCGATGAAGAGCCGGCAGCAATCCGCGCTGCGGCCCACGAAGACATCAACCTGATCACCATCCTCCCCGCCGCCAACGAGCCGGGTTTGCAGGTATTGGCAAGCGATGGGTCGTGGTTGGAAGTGCCCTGTGACTTCGGTAACCTGATCGTCAATATTGGCGACATGCTGCAAGAAGTATCGGGCGGTTACTTCCCCTCAACCACGCATCGCGTGGTCAATCCAGAAGGCTCCGATAAGACCGTTGGCCGGATCAGTATTCCGCTGTTCTGTCATCCGAACCCGGAGACCGTTCTCTCTGAACGCTACACCGCCGACTCCTACTTGCAGGAACGACTGCGCGAGCTGCGCGGCGAGGCTTAAAACGGATCGCGGAACCGCACCGGTCTACACGGATCCGGTTCCGCTTCACCCCTTCGTCATGGGCTGGCGCTCATTGAGTTCTCAAGGGCCAAAACCTGACCACCCCCACCACCGCTTCACAAAAATTCCGACGACCCTGCGTCATTTTTGACTTGCTTCGAGCATATATATAAAATTCGCTTTGAATTTACGTGAATATAGATGTAGATTATGCGATAAATTTCGCAACTTTAGCGTTTCTGTTTTTTAGGCTGAAGTTTGCTGTTCATTTTCAGACGGAGTTCTGTCGTGTCTACATTATCCCAACGGTTGAAGCTTTTCGCGACGCTTGCGCTCGCGCACGTGTCGATGGCGCTGCCCGGCACTGCCCTTTCACAAACCAATGCTGCCGCTGCGCAGTTCGCTGACTTGCCACAGGCAATGTTGGTTATGGATTTCTCCGGCTCCATGTGGGGCTCGGTGAATGGCGAAGCAAAGTTTCAGGTGCTGAACGATATCGTGGATCGAAACTTTGATGAGTGGTCCCAGTCACTCGAGCTTGGCCTGCTGGCCTATGGTCACCGCCGCAAGGGTGACTGTCGCGACATCGCGCTGGCCTTCCGTCCCGGTGAAGCCCAGTCGCGCACACTGCGGAAGTGGGTCACAAGTCAGCGTCCAGTCGGCAAGACGCCCCTTGGGAATTCTCTGGTGACAGCAGCCTCATTCTTCAACAACAAGGGCCAAGACGCGAACCTGATTGTCCTGTCTGATGGTATCGAAAGCTGTGGCGTAGACCCCTGTCGCATCATTCGTGACCTGCAAGCCAACGGCGCGAAAATCACCGCCCACGTGATTGGCTTTGACTTGAACGCGCGCGACGCTGGCGAAATTCGCTGCATCGCCGATCTGACCGGCGGCACCTACGTTGACGCCAACCGTGCGGATCAGCTGATCGACGGGTTCAGGAGGGCGGTGGAGACGATTGCCGTCAAGGATGACGGCGCTGAAAAAGCTCTGCGCGAAACATTGGACAAGTCGCTGGATGCGCTGCGGGATGCCTCTGATCAACTTGAAGCCGCCAACAAACGCGCAGACGAAGCTTTTGGCGACCTCTCCGAAGCCCAAGCGGAAATTGGACGACTCACCAGTTTGATCGATGACCGCGACGCCACAATTGAAGACCTGCAAGCCGGTCTTGATGACTGTAACAATGAGCTCGCCCGCCTTGCCGCGCTGCTCGAAGATGCCCGCTCAACCATCGATACACAAAACGACGCCCTGCGCGTCGCAGCCGCTGAGAACGACCAGTTGACCGACGATCTGGGCACCGCTCAAGCATCGATCGCCAGTTTGGAAGAACAGAACGAACTACAGGACCGTGAAATCGCGCTGCTCGAGGACACTTTGGGCGAACGCGACAGCACCATCATCCTGCTGGAAGAGGATCTGGCGGCAAGAAATGCCGAAATCCAAGGGCTGGAGCGTGACCTCGATGACGCGAGAGACACGATCCTGCTGCTAACCGGCAAGAATGAAGAGCTGCAAGCCATGCTGGACGAAGCCCTGCGCAACCGCCAGCTGACCGTAAGCAGCCTCGACTTCGGCGCCTTTGCCGGCACAACTGAGCCAGTGGATATCGCAGCACTGGTGGCCGAGCGTGATTCCTACCTCACCGCCCTTCAGACTTTGCGTCAGAACCTTGGTTTTGTGCTCGATCCGCTAAGCCAGGCGCAGTCCATCGCCAATGCAATCCCGGAAGAAGCAAACCCGGTCGCTGTGCCTGATGAGCTGAACGAGGTCATCATCCTGCTCGCAACGGGCGTTGAAGGCGAACTGCCCGACCTGCAGTGGAGCTTGCGTGGTGTATCCGATAACGCCGTCGGCGTCCGTGATGCCGGTTCTGGTGCGCGCATTCCAATGCCGGCATTCCAAGGCACGTACGAAATCGGCCTGGAACTGCCCGGTTACGAAGCCAACTTAACGGTCAGCAACGACCCAAGCGCGCCGATGAGCCGTCGGACAAACCTGAGCCTTGGTCGCCTGTCGCTGTCCATGCCGGGCAGCAAAGCCGGCATCTTTTTTGCCACGGTGACCAATCCTGATGGCGAGACTGTCGCACGTCAGCCGATTGAAACATCCGGCTCCATGTACCTCAGCCCCGGCATCTACACGGTTCGGGCACAGTCCGAAGACGACGTGGATGAATTTGAGGTCCAAATCTACGCCGGTAAGGAAAAGGACGTTCCGCTTCGTTTCTAAATCTTAGCATCATCCCGCTCAATTTAGGGCCGCCGTGGTAGGAAATGACCACGGCGGCCCTTATTGTTTGCTGAAGCCGCAATCACAGCATCGGAACACACACCCATGTCCTTTGATCTCGTCAATTCCGTTTTTGCCCTGCTGATCGTGGCCATCATGGCCGGTGCCATGGTTCTTTTCGTGCTGGACGTGCTGCAAAACGAAGACGCCATCCGACGCAACTATCCGGTGATCGGGCGGTTTCGCGGTCTGTTCACGACCTTGGGCGAGTTCTTCCGCCAATACTTCTTTGCCATGGACCGAGAAGAGCTGCCGTTTAACCGGGCAGAACGCCATTGGGTGGATCATGCCAGCGAGGGCGGAAAGAGCACCGTGGCCTTTGGCTCCACCAAGCAAATGAATGCCGTCGGAAACGCGATTTTCGTCAACGCCTCCTTTCCGCCCTTGGACCATGAATTCCAAAGCACCCACCCCGCCGTCATCGGACCAGACGCCGCTCAGCCGTTTCACCCCAGCAGCCTGTTCAACATCAGCGGCATGTCATATGGCGCGATCTCAGCCCCTGCCATCGAAGCCCTGTCACGCGGCGCGGCCAAGGCCGGGTGCTGGCTGAACACCGGCGAAGGTGCCCTCGCCCCTATGCAAGAGGCCCCGACGCCGATCTCGTCTTTCAGATCGGGACCGCCAAGTATGGCGTGCAGGCTGATGACGCGCGGATGGATTGGGACAAGCTGCGCACCCTTGCCGCCAATCCGCGCATCAAGATGTTCGAGCTGAAACTCGCCCAAGGCGCAAAACCGGGCAAAGGCGGTATCCTGCCAGCGCGAAAAATCACCCAGGCCATCGCCGACGTGCGCGGAATTCCGAAGGGCCACCCCTCAATCTCCCCCAGCCGCCACACGGACATCGCCAATCACAGCGAACTGCACGCGATGATCGCCCACATGAAGGCCACCACGGGAAAGCCCGTTGGCATCAAAATTGTGGTTTCCGGCACGGATCTCATCGACGGTCTGGCGGCCAGCGCGGCGGCGTTGGGGCCCGATGGTCTGCCTGACTTTATCACTGTCGACGGCGGCGACGGCGGCACGGGGGCTTCGCCCATGCCGCTGATGGACAATGTTGGCCTGCCGCTGCGTGAAGCCTTGGTGCTGGCTGTTAATGCGCTCAACCGCCATGGCCTGCGCGACCGCGTCCGGGTCATCGCCAGCGGTAAACTGGTGACGCCCTCTGGCGTTGCGCTGGCGCTGGCGACGGGAGCTGACTTTGTGGTTTCCGCGCGGGGCTTCATGTTCGCCTTGGGCTGTATTCAGGCGATGAAGTGCAACAAGAACACCTGCCCCACCGGTATCACCACCCACAATCCACGCCTGCAAGAAGGGCTAGACCCCACCGACAAAGCCGAGCGCGTGGCGCAATACGTCGCCAGCATCAATGAAGACGTGGCGACGATTGCGCACTCCTGTGGCGTCCCAAAACCGCAAGACTTGGCCCGCAAGCACGTGCGGATCGTCCAGCCTGACGGCACGTCGCGCCCCTTCGCCGACCTCTATAATGACGGATCGTTCCATTGAGCCCCTGCCAAGGGCCTGTTTAGGTAAATTTGTCTGCAATTCGCTGAAACAAAGATAAATCGTCTGTTTCACATTCCCTTAAGAAGGCAAACATTCGGAGAAATTGGCGCAACACAAGGGGGGTAGAAAGCATCTCGTCAACACGGGGACGACAGTGTCCGCGATGAACTTCAACGACGAAACAAGGCTCAAAACCCATGAAACTCCTAGCTTCCTTCTCCAAACTCGCCGCAGCCTCCCTCCTCGCCCTCACGGGTGCTGCAACCGCTTCCGCTGATCTCTCGGATCTGCGCGGGACATGGATCAACGTCGACGACAATACACGCGGCATCACCAAAGTCGTCATTGGCGGCTCCGGCTCCGTGGTTTCCCTGTCAGCGTGGGGATCCTGCTCGCCCAGCGATTGCGTTTGGGGCGAAGTCCCCGCAAGCCCACTGTCCAGCAGCGTCAGCGCGGCGCCAGAGAGCGCGGATCGCATCGTTGCGGTCTATGAAAAGTCCTACAAGATGTCGATTTTGAACGCTTATCGCTCCGGCAATAAACTGATTGTCGATAACGCCACGGACTTCAAAGATAACCGCACCGACACCTTTAACAGCTACACGTTCAAGCGCCTGCCTGTCTTCATCAACCCCAACCTTGTCCCCGTGCTGCCGATGCTCGACATCAGCCTGATGCAGCCCATGACCAACCTCGACCGGATCGAAGGCGCGTGGAAGAACGTAGACCCCAACACCCGTGGGATCTCCAAACTCAGAGTCGCCGTCGCAGGCGCGGATGTTGATGTTCAGGCTTGGGGCTCGTGCTCCCCGACGGATTGCGACTGGGGCTGGACCGATGCAACGCCCCTGACCACCAGCGTGAGCCAAAACCCGGTAAACGCCAACTCCATCCTCGCAACATGGGAGTCCAGCATCGCGACGCGCCGAGCGATCATGACACGCGGCGGAACCATGCTGACGGTACAAGTCACAACGACCTACAAAGACAACCGTTCGGACCGGTTCAACACCTACGTTTTCGTGAAATAGACGTTCAGACGCTATTCATCGATCAAGGGGCGCTCCGGCGTCCCTTTTTTCGTTACAGAGCAACAAGCCGACGGGTAACGCCCCTGTCGGGGGCGATGGTTAAGATGTCCGCGTGGGTCTGCGTTGGACCTGCGAGAACGTCACTCGTAACCCCGGCAAGGATCAACCGGGCATCGGGCGAAGCCAGATCGTCCAGACTGTAAATCCGGTTCAAATCGCGAACACCAATCGCTTCGGCCCGCCCGCGTTCGGCATCATCGCGGAACAGCAGGCGACCCACCATCGAACCGCCCACAGCCTGCAAGCCCGCTGCGGCCAACACGCCTTCTGGCGCACCGCCACTGCCGATATAGACATCAAACGGCGGCTGGCCGCTTGGGTCTGGCAAGCACGTTTGCAGCGCGCCCATGACGTCGCCTTCGTCGATCCGGTGCAAAGCAGCGCCCGCTGCTTCCGCCGCTTGGGCAAGGGCCGCGTGTCGAGCTCGGTCGAGCATGACCACACGCAAGCGGCGGTCCCGCGCCTGTTCGCTGAGCCGCTTCAGAACCTCCACCAAGGGCCGATCAAGGTCTTCGGCATCGACCGTAAAGCCCGGTCCAACAGCCAATTTCTGCATGTAGACATCAGGCGCGTGCAGCAGCCCGCCACGCGGGGCAAAAGCTGCAACGCACAGCGCGCCGGGACGGTCTTCGGCGGCTAAAGTCGTGCCTTCGAGCGGGTCAACGGCGATATCCACCGCCGGACCCTCACCTGCGCCCACTTCTTCGCCGATGTACAGCATGGGGGCTTCGTCGCGCTCGCCTTCGCCAATGACAATGCGGCCCGCCATCGGCGCGGCGGCGAAGCTGGCGCGCATGGCCTCGACCGCGGCGGCATCAGCGGCCTCTTTATCGCCCTGTCCTACCCACGGCTGACAGGCCAAAGCCGCGTGCGCGCAGGCGCGTTCAAAGTACGGAGTTAGGGCTTTCATGCTTCTTGGGCCGCCTGATCCGCGTAAATCGAGATGAGCTGATCCAGCAGCGCCAGCGCGTCGGTCCGGCTGCGTTGGAACGCGTTTCGGCCAATGATAGAGCCAAAGCCCCCGCCCTTGGCAATGGCCGCAATTTCTGCGGCAACAGCCTCCGTTCCTTTGGCCTCTCCACCGGAGAAAATGACGATGCGGCGACCGTCAAAGGCCGACTGGATTACATGCGAAATCCGGTCTTCCAAGCGGCTCCAATCCTGCCCCTCATAGTGCTTTTTGGCCGCTTCTTGCTCAATGCGGGTTTTCGGGGGTTTCACCTTGATGATGTGTGCGCCCATGAGCGCGGCAATGTGCGCGGCGTAGGCGATGACGTCCAAGCTCGTCTCCCCTTCCCGGCTCAAACCACCACCACGCGGATAGCTCCACACCACCACGGCCAACCCGGCATCGCGGGCGTCCTTGGTCAAGGCACGCAGCTTTTCCTGCATATCGAATTGCTGTTCGGAGCCGGGATAGAGCGTGTAGCCCACCGCCACACAGCCCAGCCGCAGAGCATCTTCAACACTGCCTGTTACCGCCTGATCAGCATTGAGGGCGTGACTGTTCGAGCTGTTCACCTTCAATATCGTCGGAATCTGTCCCGCAAACCGGCTCGCGCCTGCGGTCAGCAAACCAATGGGCGCGGCAAAGGCGTTCAAACCGGCGTCGATGGCCAACTGCCAGTGATAGAGCGGGTCATAGCCCACTGGATTGGGCGCGAAAGACCGCGCCGGGCCGTGCTCAAAACCTTGATCGACCGGCAAAATCAGCATCTTGCCGGTTCCGGCCAAGCGGCCATGATTGAGCATTTGAACCAGCTTGGCGCGGGTCCCCGGATTTTCGGCGTCGTAGTTTTCAAGAATGGCGGAAACAGCAGGACTGAGGCTCACAACGGGGTTCCTTTGGGCAGGGAAAACATTGAGTCCTCCAAACCTAGGAGTACCGCGTCCCGCGACACCACCGCCCGCGGCGATCATTCAAGCGCATAACCGATCCCCACTGCAAATTCTGGAATCGAATTACACCCATCCGGAAAGCTTCTTGAACCAACCGTTACATGTAATCGTTTGCCGTCAGCTCTTCCTTGGGAATCAGATTGTGGAGGCCGAAATCCTCGATGTCCCGACAGCCGCACAGCGCCATCGTCACATCCATCTCTTTCTGGATGATCTCTAAGGCTTTGGTCACACCCGCTTGCCCCATCGCGCCCAGACCATAGAGAAAGGCCCGACCAATATAGGTGCCCTTGGCCCCCAGCGCCCGCGCCTTGAGCACGTCCTGGCCCGAGCGGATACCGCCGTCCATGTGAACCTCAATCTGGTCGCCAACAGCCTCAACAATCCCCGGCAGTTTCGCCAGCGCAGACCGCGCGCCGTCAAGCTGCCGCCCGCCGTGGTTAGAGACAATAATTGCGTCCGCACCGGTCTTAGCCGCCATCCGCGCATCTTCTTCATCCAAGATGCCCTTGATGATCAGCTTGCGGTCCCAGCGCTCCTGGATCCACGCAATGTCGTCCCAGCTCAGGCTGGGATCGAACTGCGAGGCGGTCCATTTGGACAGCGAGGTCATGTCCTCGACCGTATCAACGTGGCCCTCAATGTTGCGAAAAGAGCGGCGCTTGGTGCCCAGCATCCCCAGCGACCATCGCGGCTTCATCGCCATGTCGATCATGTTCCCAAGCGTCAGCTTTGGTGGCGCTGACAAGCCGTTGACCACGTCCTTGTGCCGCTGCCCCAAAATCTGCAAATCCATCGTCACAACCAGCGCCGAACACCCAGCGGCATGAGCGCGCTTGATCAAGCGTTCGATATAATCGCGATCCCGCATGAAATAGAGCTGAAACCAGAACGGCTTGGTGGTGTGCTCGGCCACGTCCTCAATCGAGCAAATCGACATGGTGGACAGGGTAAACGGCACGCCAAAAGCCTCTGCCGCCTTGGCCGCAAGGATTTCCCCGTCCGCGTGCTGCATCCCGGTCAGGCCTGTGGGTGCCAGTGCCACCGGCATTGCCACGTCTTCGCCCACCATAGTCGAGGCAAGGCTCCGCCCCTCCATATTCACCGCAATCCGCTGCCGCAGGCGCACCTTCTCGAAATCAGTGGTGTTTTCGCGGTAGGTCTGCTCGGTCCACGACCCGCTGTCAGCGTAATCGTAGAACATCTTCGGCACGCGCTGTTTGGCCAACAACCGCAAGTCTTCGATGGTCGTAATCACTGGCATGGCTTGCTCTCACTTCCTCAAACGCTACTGGGCCGGGCTGTTCAGGCGGGGTCTAGGGGCAACGCTTGCGCGCTTTAGTCCTCCTGAAGATCCGGGATCCCTTGGAAATTGTCCAGTGCCTCGGCATTAGCAAGCGCTTCGACGTTCTTGACCTCTTCGCCCATCACAACCGAGCGCACCGCCAATTCGACAATCTTGCCAGAGCGGGTGCGCGGAATATCCGCGACTTCGATGATTTTTGCCGGAACATGACGGGGTGAAGCACCGTGCCGGATCTGCACCTTGATTTTCTCTCGCAAGCCATCGGTCAGGGCTTGGCCGTCCTGCATCACGACAAACAGAACCACGCGGGTATCCCCCGCCCAAGGCTGGCCGATGACGATGCTTTCCTTGATCTGCGGTAGGGTTTCCACCTGCCGATAAATCTCCGCCGTGCCAATCCGCACACCGCTCGGGTTGAGCGTCGCATCAGAGCGCCCGTGGATGATGTAGCCGTGGTTTTCCGTCTGCTCGATAAAGTCACCGTGCGTCCACACGTTCGGAAACCGCTCGTAATAAGCCTTGAAGTAGCGGCTGCCGTCGTCATCGCCGAAAAAGCCCAGCGGCATGGACGGGAACGGCTTGGCACACACCAACTCTCCACGCCCTTCGCGCATGGGTTCGCCGTCGTCATCATAAACCTGAAGATCCATGCCAATCCCCGGCACTTGCAGCTCCCCGCGATAAACCGGTAGCGTCGGCGCACCAGACACAAAGCACCCAAGCAAGTCCGTCCCGCCAGAGCAAGACATGACGTGCACGTCACTTTTGACGTGCTCATAGAGGTAATCAAAGCTCTCGTGGACCAGCGTTGAACCCGTTGTCGCAATCAGCCGCATGTCCTCAAAGCTGCCCACAGTGGTTGGGCGCACTTCCTGCTTGTTCAGGGCATCGACGTACTTGGCCGACAGCCCCATGCTGTTGATCCCGTGCTCCTCCGCAAACCGCCACAGCACCAGCGGATCAGGCGCAAAGGGCGAGCCATCATAGAGCATGACGGTTGCGCCTGTTTGCAGACCCGTGATCAACCAGTTCCACATCATCCACCCGCACGTGGTGAAGAAGAACGTGCGGTCGTCGGGCCGCGTGTTGTTGTGCAAAAGGTGCTCGGTCAGCTGCTTGAGCAGCACCCCGCCCTGCCCGTGTTCGATGCACTTGGGCTTTCCCGTCGTACCGGACGAGAACATGATGACCATCGGCGCGTTAAAGTTCATCTGCTTGAAGGTCGGCGTGGTCGCCTCCCCATGCCGCGCCAAAGCCGTATCCAGGCGCTCGGTTCCCGTCAGTGGGCCCGTGTCGGCATCCTCATCCGCGAAGCCCAGCATAAAGCTGGCTTCCACCGACGGCAAAGCAGCCAGCACTTCGGCAAACTTATCCCGCGTGTCAAAGGTCTTGCCGGTGTAAAAATAACCGTCACAGACGACCAGAACCTTTGGCTCGGTTTGCGAGAAACGGTCGAGAATACCGTTGACCCCAAAGTCTGGCGAGCACGAGGACCACACCGCACCAATAGCGTTCGCTGCCATGGCAACCACAATCGACGTGGGACAGTTGGGGAGCACAAAGCCCACCCGGTCGCCTTCTTTCACGCCGGCTTCCAGCAGCAAAGCCTGCATCCGGCCCACGCGGGCGATCAGATCGCGCCACGTGACCTTCTCGGACTTGCGGTCTTCGGCCTGAAAAATCAGGGCAAGATCGTCGCTGTCCGCTCGCTCTGCGGGACGCAATAAATTTTCAGCAAACGACAGGGTGCCGTCGGGGAAATATCGCGCGCCGGGCATTTTGTCGCCATCGACCAAGACGCGCTCACCCTGCTCACCAATGACGCCAGCGAAGTCCCAAAAACCTTGCCAAAACCGTAGGTTATCGTGAACCGAAAAATCGTGCAGGTCCCAGAATGATCGACAGTCCCGATCAAAACGATCGTTGATATACGCTTGAAACTTAGTCAAGTTCGCGGAAGCAATCTGTTCGTCGCTCGGCTGCCACAGCAAAGTCATCAGGCGGTTTCCTTATTCCAGTCTCTCGTGCGTTCAACCCGTCAGTACAAGGCACCCCCCATGCGCAATTTTGAACTTCCCGGTCGTTCCACAGTTATGGCGGAAAAAGGCGCGATTGCAACGTCTCATCCGCTTGCATCGAGTGCTGCGCTGCAGGTTCTGCAGGACGGCGGCAATGCCGTCGATGCCGCGGTTACTGCCGTTCTTGTGCTGTGCGTGGTTGAACCGCAATCCGTGGGCATTGGCGGAGATATGTTTGCGCTCTATGCCCAAGGCGGTAAGCGACCTGTTATGGGCTTGAACGCCTCGGGCCGCTCACCCCAAGCGGCGACATTTGACGCCATCAGCGCCGCATTCCCCGGTGCGCAAAAGCCCACGCGCAACCACCCGCACGCCGTGACAATTCCCGGTGCTGTTGACGGCTACCTGACCCTGCTGGAGCGCTTCGGCAGCTGGGGCATCGACCGCGTGATCGAGCCAGCGCTGCGCTATGCCGAAGAAGGGTTCCCCGTCTACGACCGCGTACGCAGTGACTGGCGGCGCGAAGTTGGCCTGATCCAGCAAGACAGTGACGCTGCTGCCATGCTGCTCCACGGCGGCAGTCTGCCCGCCTTGGGCGCACGAATGGCCTTTCCAGCGCTGGCGAAAACACTGGCTGAAATCGGCAAGAAAGGCCGCGCGGGGTTCTATGACGGCTGGGTGCTGGACGACATGCTGACCAAGCTGCAAAGCTTAGGCGGCCTGCATCAGGCCAGCGACTTCACCGCCACAGAAAGCACGTGGGTCGATCCGATCAGCACAGACTTCCGCGGCTACCAGCTCTGGGAAATCCCGCCCAATGGTCAGGGTCTGGTCGCGTTGGAAATCCTGCAGATCCTACAGCGGCTTGAACACGCGCCGGGCGCGCTGTCGCTCGAACGTTTCCACCAGCAGATTGAAGCCTCGCATCTGGGCTACGCCGACCGCGATGCCTTTTTCGCCGACCTTGAGCACATGCCCTCCAGCGTGGAAGCCGTTCTTGACCCGGCTCGCATGGACGCTCAAGCCGCCAAAATCTCCGCAGAAGGCACCCTGTCGCCCGTGCCCGTCCCCGACTACCCCGGCCACAGCGATACGGTGTACCTGACCGTGGTCGATAAGGACCGCAACGCGATCAGCTTGATCTCATCGGTCTACGACAGCTTCGGCTCCACGCTCACCGCCCCGCAATCAGGCGTGGTGTTCCAAAACCGCGGCTGCAGCTTTCGCGTGGACGCGCGCGACCACCCCAACGCCTACGGCCCTTCCAAGCGGCCCATGCACACCATCATTCCGGCGATGCTGACCAAGGGCGATGCGGTGCAGATGTCCTTCGGCGTCATGGGGGCGGACTACCAGCCTCAGGGCCAAGCCCACGTGCTGACCTCGATGATTGACTATGGGCTGGATATTCAAGCCGCTCTGGACCTGCCGCGCGTGCATTCTTCGCCAAAGACAGGCCGGGTCCAGGTCGAAGCGGGCGTACCCGCTATGGTGCGCCAGGGCTTGATCGATCTGGGCCACCGCTTGGAAATCCCAGACAAAGCCATCGGCGGAGGCCAGGGCATCTGGCTGCACGCTGACACCGGCTTCCTTTCCGCCGGTTCAGACCCCCGCAAAGACGGTCAAGCGGTGGGGTTCTAAGCGGGCTGAACGGGCAAGGTCAGCGGGGCGCGAATGGTGGCGAGCGGCACCATCACAAAATCCCGCTCGAACATACGTGGGTGCGGTAGGATCGGCGGGCCAACCGGGTCAGAGTGATCGCCACAGACCAGCAAGTCGAGATCGAGGATCCGCGCGGCGTTCCGGACGCTCCGAACGCGGCCAAAATCGGCCTCAATAGCGTGCAAATCGGCCAGCAATTCAGCCGGTTGCCGCTGCGACTCGATTTCACAAATCGCGTTCTGATACCACGGCTGATCGGAGATCGGCACAGGCTCCGTGCTCAGGAAATGAGAGACTCGAACCAATCGACCTACTTTTGCGTGTATTTCCCGCAAAGCCACACGCAGAACTGCTTCTGGTGCCCCAATTTCGGGATGAGGAAGGTTGCTTCCTAGTCCAATTAAGATCATGCGCCCGTCCTGTGGATAACCAAAGTTGCAAACCGGAAGCGGGTGTACCATCCTCAGACCCGAACGAGCAAAACTAAAAAGTTGCCCTATCGTCTGCGGAAGCTATTACCGCGGTCGCTTATTTTTAGCGCCTAGGCATTTTACGCCACCGCTTCGATGGGACATTTAAAAGCAAGGCGGATTTTATGAGCAACTTGCGTTTCTACCCGCAAGAAAAGATAGCCCTCTTCATCGACGGCTCCAACCTCTACGCGACGGCACGAGCCCTGGGCTTTGACATCGACTACAAGTCGCTGCTGGGCATGTTCCAGAAGCAGGCAATGATGGTGCGCGCGTTCTACTACACGGCTTTGCTGGACGATCAGGAGTATTCCCCGATCCGGCCTTTGGTCGATTGGCTGGACTACAACGGCTACACCATCGTCACCAAGCCAACCAAGGAATTCACCGACGCCACCGGTCGGCGCAAGATCAAAGGCAACATGGACATTGAACTGGCTATTGATGTCATGGAAATGTCCGACCGCCTGGACCACATCGTCCTGTTCTCCGGCGACGGCGACTTCCGCCGCTTGGTGGAGGCGGTGCAGCGCAAAGGCGTGCGGGTCACCGTGATCTCGACCATCAAGTCATCTCCACCGATGATTGCGGACGAGCTGCGGCGTCAGGCTGACAGCTTTGTCGAACTGACTGAAATTCAGGAGTACATCTCCCGCCCTGTGTCCCAGCGCAACACGCGCCAGCCGACCGACGGTATGGATCCAGACAGCGAGATGGCACCGATCATCGACGAAGATTAAACACAAGCGCCCGCGCCCAAAAACAAAGCCCCGCCGGATCACCGCGCGGGGCTTTTTTTGTGCTTTAGCACTGAGGTTCAGCTTGACTGAACCTCTGCCACGTGGCGAACGGCAGGTGAGGCCCGTCAAGGCTGCGCAGCACCGGCCACAGGCCGGCTTGGCCTTGACGGGCCGAGGGGTGCAACCCCTAAGCCAAAGGAACGACGGAGGCGAAAGCCGACCGGCGACAAAGTCGACGATCAACGTGCGCGACGCTTGCCCGCAACGCGAAGCGTTAAGGGCAAGTCGGCGCCACCAGATGCGCCTCAATCAAAATTGAAGACGCAGCCTGCTTAACGTCCCTGCTTACGAAGTTCCATCTTCGCAATGGATTCCAGATGCACTTCATCGGGCCCATCAGCCAGTCGCAACGTCCGCAAGTGTGCGTAGCCCTCAGCAACGTTGAAGTCTTGGCTGACACCGCCGCCGCCGTGCACTTGGATGGCAAAGTCCATAACCCGCTGGGCCATGCGCGGTGCCGCAACTTTGATCATCGCGATTTCCTTGCGCGCGGCCTTATTGCCAACCGCATCCATCTTCGCTGCCGCATGCAGGGTCAGCAGGCGAGACTGATCGATGTCGATCCGCATCTCGGCCAGCTTTTCCCGGAATGAACCCTTCTCTGCGATCGCAGAGCCAAAGTTCACCCGCTGCTTTGCACGATTTACCGTGTCCTCAAACGCCCGCTCAGCCCGGCCAATGGTTCGCATGCAGTGGTGAATGCGGCCAGGGCCGAGGCGGCCTTGGGCGATCTCAAAACCACGGCCTTCGCCAAGCAGAATATTCGACGCCGGTACGCGCACGTTCTCGAACACCATTTCCGCGTGACCGTGTGGTGCGTCGTCGTAACCGAACACGTGCAGCGCCCGCTTAACCGTGACACCCGGTGCATCGCGTGGCACCAAAATCATCGACTGCTGTTGGTGACGTTCTGCGGTCGGATCGGTCTTGCCCATAAAGATGAAGACCTGACAGCGCGGGTCTGGCGCGCCAGAGGTCCACCACTTGCGGCCATTGATGACGTACTCGTCCCCATCCCGGCGGATCTCAGATTGAATGTTGGTCGCGTCTGAAGACGCAACATCCGGCTCCGTCATCGCAAAGGCCGAGCGGATTTCACCGGCCAGCAAAGGCTTGAGCCAACGTTCCTGATGTTCGGGCTTACCGTAGCGCACCAGAACTTCCATGTTGCCGGTGTCCGGTGCGGAGCAGTTGCACGCTTCCGGAGCCAAATGGGAACGGCCCATTTCCTCGCACAGATGCGCGTACTCAAAGTTGCTCAGGCCAGCACCGAATTCACTTTCCGGCAGCCACAAGTTCCAAAGGCCCCGTTTGCGGGCTTCGGCTTTGAGATCCTCCATGATGGGCGGCGTAACCCAGCGGTCTGCCTGGGCCGCGTGCTGCTCGTGGAATACGCTTTCAGCCGGGTAAATCACTTCCTCCATGAAAGCCTGTAAACGCTCGCGCAGATCCTTGGCCTTGTCAGACAGTTCCATCAGCATGGCGGTCTCCTCCTCTAATCCCTAAATGCTGCATGCAGACTGACAAAGCCCGCGCCCTTAAGCAATGCGCTTCTTTGTTCCAATCAGCCACGGTTAGTGCAGATGACCAACCCACAAGGCCCAACCCAAAGGCGCTGGCCTTATAACCCGCCCTTGAGCTTCAGCAAGGGCACAGAGAAATCCCGTGCGCTGTGGCCGTCGTCAGCAAGCGCTTGATAGGCTTGCTCGGCGGCTTTGCCGAATTCAGCAGCCGCATCTGTGCCTTCCGCCGCGCCCATGGCGAGCTTTAGGTCTTTCAGCATCATCGCAACCGAAAATCCAGGCTGATAGTCTCGGTTCGATGGCGCCGCTGGTACGGGCCCTGGCGCCGGGCAGTAGGACGTCATGGACCAGCATTGGCCTGACGCTTTGCTGGAAATGTCAAAGAAGGTCTGCGCGTCCAAACCCAGCTTTTCTGCGAGGTTAAAGGCTTCACATGTTGCGATCATCGACACACCCAACAGCATGTTATTCGCAATTTTCGCCGCCTGACCGTTCCCGGCCCCGCCGGCGTGAAAGACGTTCGCACCCATGGTGGCCAAAACCGGTTCCGCGCGCGCAAAATCCACCGCTTCCCCACCCACCATAAAGGTCAGCGACCCGGCTTGAGCGGCGGCAACCCCGCCCGAAACCGGCGCATCGAGCATGGCAAAGCCAGCTTCCCGCGCCATTCGATGCGCTTGCCGCGCATCCTCAACCGCAATGGTCGAACAATCGATCAGCAACGCCCCCGGTACCGCCGCGCGTGCGACCCGTCCCGTATCGAAATAGACGTCCAAAACGTGCGAACCAGCGGGCAGCATGGTGATCACCATCTCCGCCCCCTGCGCAGCTGCCTCCGCGGAGTCCGCCACCTGCGCCCCCGCTGCTGCTGCTGCGTCCCGCGCCACAGACGACAGATCGTAGGCCGAGATATCCATCCCGGCCTTGCACATGTTAGCACACATGCCCGAGCCCATATTGCCCAGGCCAATAAACGCTATTTTCGCCATGACTGAACCGACCGCTTCGCGGGCTTAGGACATGGTCGGAATGACAAAGGCCTGATCGCCGATGTTCTCAGACCCCGGCCAGCGCTGCGTCACTGTCTTCACTTGGCTCCAGAACCGGACGCCTTCCATGCCGTACTGGTTGTGATCGCCAAAGCCCGACCGCTTCCAACCGCCAAAGGAGTGATAGGACACCGGAACCGGGATCGGCACGTTGATACCGACCATGCCGACGTTGACCTGAGAGGCAAATTCCCGCGCCGCTTGGCCGTTCTGGGTAAAGATCGCCACGCCGTTGCCGTACTGATGCTGACTTGGCAGTTGCACCGCTTCTTCGAGTGATTCAGACCGCACAACTTGCAGCACCGGGCCAAAGATTTCCTCGTGATAGGTCTTCATGCCCGGCTTGACGTTGTCGAAAAGGCTTGGACCGATGAAGTAGCCATCTTCGTTGCCTTGCAGCTTCATCCCACGGCCATCCAGCAGCAAGTCTGCGCCTTCGTCCACGCCCAGTTGGATCATGCTCTCGACCTTGTTCTTATGAACGTCCGAGACCACGGGGCCATAGTGCGCTTCAGGATCAGTCGAGATGCCAACCTTGAGCGCGCGTGCCGCGTCAGCCATCCGCTCGACGAACTCGTCGCCGGTTTTCTTGCCAACCGTCACCGCAACCGGCAGCGCCATGCACCGCTCGCCCGCTGAGCCGTAGGCCGCGCCGACAATGTCCTTGACGGCCTGTTCCATGTTTGCGTCGGGCATGATGATGCCGTGGTTCTTCGCCCCGCCCATGCACTGCATCCGCTTACCGTTTGCAGTGCCGTTCATGTAGACGTAATGCGCGATGTCGGATGAGCCGACAAAGGAAACGGCCCGAATTTCCGGCGCCGCCAAAATACCGTCCACCGCTTGCTTGTCACCGTGTACGACGTTGAGCACACCCGCAGGCCCACCTGCTTCCATGAACAATTCCGCCAAGCGAACGGGCAAGGACGGATCCTTCTCCGATGGCTTCAGGATGAAAGTGTTACCCATCGCGATAGACATGGAGAACATCCACATCGGGATCATGGCCGGAAAGTTAAACGGCGTAATCCCCGCCGTGACACCCAGCGCTTGCCGCATAGAGTACACGTCGATGCCCGGTCCTGCGGCGTTAGTGTATTCGCCCTTAGACAGGTGCGGAACCCCGCACGCAAACTCGACCACTTCCAAGCCGCGCTGAATATCACCGTGACTGTCCGCAACCACTTTGCCATGTTCTGAAGACAGCAAGTGTGCCAGCTCGTCGGCGTTTTCTTCGATCAAGTGCTTCAGCTTGAACATCACCCGCGCCCGGCGCTGCGGGTTTGTTGCTGCCCAAGCCGGCTGCGCAGCAGCGGCGGCGTCGATGGCTTGCTGCAAAATCGCATCGTCGGCGAAATCGACCTGTGCCTGAACTTGCCCGGTGTTCGGGTTGTAAATGTCACCTTTGCGCGCGCCTGTACCGGCGACGTGCTGACCATTAATAAAATGCTGGACCTGACGCATGAGGCTCTCTCCCAAAA
Organism: Alphaproteobacteria bacterium; assembly: GCA_965661545.1. Taxonomy (GTDB): domain Bacteria; phylum Pseudomonadota; class Alphaproteobacteria; order UBA7985; family UBA7985; genus UBA7985. Next base: position 36,522 of record CBFIEF010000013.1, read on the forward strand.
TCCGCGTGCTGTTAAGCGGTGACTGTGCCGCTCTGAACCGCTGGTGAAAAGTCCGAAACGTGCAAAGCGGGTCTCCAATCGCTATTTCAGGCCCTAAAACCAGCGTCATCGTCTGTTTCAGGCACGCCTCCCCCTGCTACAGGCCTTGATTCGTGTTCGTAAATGCGGTCAGATTGATAAATTAGGTAACACGTCAACAAAACTGGGTTCACCATGGGCTTACGCTGGAAATCGACAAAGAAACGCCCGGTTCACTTAGGGGCATTTCCGCTCGAAAAGCTCGAACGCGTCGAAGCGCCGGTGGGACTGGACAGCCTAAAGCCGCCGCAGTCCCTGTCTTTTGATCGCCCCAGCGACCCCGCCTCCATCGTGAATGCGATGGGCGAGTATATGGGCATGTTGGACGCCGTGCGGATCGGAAACATCAACGGCGCAACCGCCGTCTGTCCAGATGACCTGACCGAGCGCGCCGAACACCTCAAGGCCTTTGGCTATTTTGGCGACGCCAGCATGATGGGTGCCTGCGCGCTTGATCCCTCTGATCGGCTTGAGCACTCCTTCCGAAACCCCGACATCGATCGCCTTGCCGAGCGTCTTCGGACTGAGCAAACCAAGACCCTCGCCGCCGGGATCGACGCCATCATGGCCGACCTCCGCGACAGCATCAGCGCCCCGGAAACCAGCATCGACGGCCACACCCACGTTCTGCTGTTCCTCTTCGCCCATCCCCGCGCCCCGCGCGCAGACGAACCGGGGACAGGCTGGATCGGCGCAGCCCAAGCCCAGCGCTCCGCCCTGCGCGCCAACGAAGGCGCAGCCGTCATCGCCAACTATCTACGCTCCCTTGGCTATCAGGCGCGTAGCCATTCCCAAGCCACCGCCGACATCGACCTGCGCCGGGTCGCCGTGCGCGCAGGCCTCGCCGTAGTGCAAGACGACCGGCAGATCGGCAACCCTTTGGTGCCAGACGGTTTTGGCTTGGCCGCCGTCACCACCGATTTCGCCTTTGCCACCGATTTGCCGCTGAACCCCCGACAAAGCTGGCCCCTGCGCCAAGCCCCCAAAACCGCCTTTGCGCGCCGTGATTTCGTGCTCAGCGAGCACCGCTTTGAAACGCTCAAGCGCGTGGAAGACACCACCACCTATATCGACGAACCCCGCGTCGCTCGCGTGCCCAAGCGCACGGACATGTTCGCCCGCTCGATCTTTGGTGATTTGGGTAAGAACGTGCAGGAAGCCGCCAAAAATGGCCGATATATTACCCGCGCGCCCGTGTCCTACGCCCAGCGCCGCGCGCTTGGGGCCTTTGTGCTGATCCAGAACGGCGATCCAGCACCAAAAGCAGCGCCAGACACCAGCGACCCGCAGATCAACGCCGACCGTGTCAAAGCCGCCGCCTATTGGCTGGGTGCAGATGCCGTCGGCCTGTCACGCTGTCCAGAGTGGAGCTATTACAGCCACGATGCCCGCGGCGACGAGATCACACCTTATCATTCCGAGGCCATATCGATCATCATTGATCAGGGCTTTGAGACCATGGACGGCGCATCCGGTGACGACTGGATTTCCGGCGCCCAGTCCATGCGCGCCTATTTGCGCTTTTCACTGATTGGCGGCGTCCTTGCCCAACATATCCGCGATTTGGGCTACGGAGCACGAGCGCACACGGTTCTCGATGGTGAAGTGCTGCAACCCCCGCTGTTGCTGCTCTCTGGTTTGGGCGAAGTCAGCCGGATCGGCGAAGTCATCCTCAACCCCTTCCTCGGCCCCCGCCTGAAATCCGGTGTCGTGACAACCAACATGCCGCTCGCCCACGACCGCCCCATCGATTTCGGCCTGCAAAACTTCTGCGACAGCTGCAACAAATGCGCGCGCGAGTGCCCCAGCGGAGCAATCACCGCCGGGCCAAAGTTGATGTTCAACGGCTATGAAATCTGGAAATCCGACAGCCAGCGCTGCACCACCTACCGCATCACTGTTCCCGGCGGAGCCATGTGTGGGCGGTGCATGAAGACCTGCCCTTGGAACCTCGAAGGACTGTTCACCGAAGCGCCGTTCCGGTGGGCTGCGATGAACATTCCCGCTGCTGCGCCGGTTCTCGCCAAGCTGGACGACATGGCCGGAAACGGTGGTCTGAACCCGGTGAAGAAGTGGTGGTGGGATCTGGAAATGTTCGAAGACGGCGGCTTTCGGCCAACGGAAACCGAGGTCAACGCCCGCGACCTGCAAACCGATTTGGACCTGAAATACGAAGACCAAACCCTCGCCGTCTACCCCGCCAACCTCGCCCCACCGCCGTGGCCTTACCCCTATGCGATGGACCGGGAAAAGGGGATTGAAGCCTATCAAGCGATGATCACTGCCGAGGCCTACAAGCTGCGCTTAGCCCAAGGCGACACCGAAGGCCTCGCCCACGAATACAAAATCGACGGTGACGCACCCGTTCTGCCGGTCACAATCTCCAAAGTCGAAGAAATGGCCCCCGGCTTAACGCGTTACGAGCTCAGCGATCCCGACGGCAAACCCTTACCAGAATGGACCGCTGGTGGTCACATCGACATTGTTGTTGCGCCAGAATTTCTGCGCCAATACAGCCTCGCTGGCGACCCGGCTGACCGCTCAAAGTACGTCATTGGCGTGCTGCGTGAAGACGACGGCAAAGGCGGCTCCAAGCTGCTGCACCGGATTTTCAGCGAAGGCCGCAAGATCTTTATCTCCAAGCCCATCAACCACTTCCCCGTGGCCGAAACCAGTGGCAAACATTGGCTCATGGGTGGCGGCATTGGCGTTACGCCGATGATTGCGATGGCGCACGAGCTGCATGCTCAAGGCCGTGATTTCGCGCTACACTACAGCTTTTCCAAGCGCGCAAGCGCCGGGTTCCTGACCGAACTGGCGGACGTGCCATGGAAAGACAAAATCAGCCTCTACTGCTCCGAAGAAGGAACCCGCGCCGACCTCTCCGCTCTGCTTGCCGCCTATACTGCTGGTGATCACGTCTATACCTGCGGGCCAGATGTCTACATGCAGTCGGTCATGGACGCCGCAACCGCCTTTCCCGAAGACGCACGCCATCTGGAATACTTCGCTGTTCCCGAAGCGCCCGAATACGAAAACCACCCCTTCACCATCCACCTCGCCCGCGATGGGCGCACCTTTGAGGTTCCGGAAGACAAATCCGCCGCTGAAATCCTGCAATCCGCAGGCTTCAAGATTGACATCAAGTGCTCAGACGGCATTTGCGGCGTGTGTAAGTGCGGCGTGGTTGAGGGCGAGGTTGAGCATCGGGACTTTGTGCTCTCCAAAGCCCAACGCAAAGACCAGATCATCACCTGTCAATCCCGCGCCGGCACGCCGGGCGGCACTGTCGTTCTCGACCTTTAACCCCTGCTACCAAGGAACCGACTTACATGCCTGAACAGGTGATTACCGGCTACCACGCCCACGTCTATTTTGATGCTGATACGGTCGAAAAGGCCACCGCCCTGTGCGCGGCAGCACGAGACCGGTTTGGCGTGGTGATGGGCCGGGTGCACGAGCGCCCCGTCGGTCCGCACCCGATGTTTTCCTGCCAGCTTGCAGCCTCAATCGAGCAATTTGGCGCGCTTCTGCCGTGGCTGGCGCTGAACCGTGACGGCCTGATCGTCTTTGCCCATCCGGAAACCGGCGACGACTTGGCCGATCACCGCGATCACGGCATATGGCTGGGGACGGGCTTGGAGCTGGATCTCAGTATCTTCTGAAACGCCGCTATTCCGCTGGACAAGGCGCGCCCAAAGCGTCCCATTGCAGAATGAAGCCAACCAATTCCGCCGCTGAATAGGGCGCAGACTCGCGCCCCGGTCCGGGGTTCCAGCCCCACAGCACCAGCGCGTCATGCCCAACGTGATCTGCCACGTCGTCGAGGGTTCGCTGGCCGTTCATCGCCGGGTTCTTGATCTGCTCGCAAATCTCCCGCGAGCTGCGCCCTGCCCACTGCATCTCGACCGGCGGCAAAGCCCAGTGCGGCGCGCCGGGTGGGCCGTGCGGGGTATCGACGTTTTGCGTGCGGTGACAGGTGGCGCAGGGCAAGGTTTCGGACCCATCTCGGCTTGCGCCGCCGTGAATGTTCATGCCGTGCGCCCGCGCACCATCACTGCCGTAATGCGCGCCAGACCACAGCGGGATATTATCGTCGCCAACGTGACAATTACTGCACCGAGGGTGGGCAAAGACTTCGTGAATTTGCGCCCACAGCGCCAAGCCCGCATCGTCGGCCAAACCCGCGCTCTGCGCTGCTGCTGGACCGTGTTGCAGGACGATAAGGCTTAGACCTGTCAGCAGGCCAAGAATCATGCGTTTCATGGTGTTTGCTCCGGTCCTGCTTACACAAACGAGATGTGTTTGTTCATGGGAAGCTCGCGGACGCGAACGCCGCTGGCCGCGAAAATCGCGTTGGCGAGCGCGGGCGGAGCCGCGGGCACGGGCGGCTCACCCACGCCGCGCACGTCCGATCCATTATCCACCGCTTGAACGATGATTTCTGGCGTTTGATAGAGCCGCATCGCTTCGTGCTGATGATAATTCGTCTGCTGCGCCATGCCGTCAGCGTAGGTAATCTCGCTGTTCATCGCGTGCCCAAGGCCCCAGATGACGCCGCCCTGAACCAGATTTTCGAAGTTCAGCGGATCCAACACCGGGCCCACATCCAGCGTGGTGAAAACGCGGTCAATGCGGATGCCTGCGTCGGTGTTTGTTACCTCCACAACCATCGCAACCGGCACACCAAAACTCTCAACAAAGGCAACCCCGCGCCCTTGGTTCGGTCCCATGGCGCTGCCCCAGTTGCTCAGCACGTCCACAGCCTCCAACACACGCCGATACGGTCCATAGTCCATCAGCGCCAAACGCCCCTCCAGCGGGTCTTGCCCGGCTTGGATCAGCAATTCGTCCATTGAGCAATCCGCGAAAAAGCCGGATGTCGCCGCGCCGACCGCGCGCCAAGAACTGGTCGGCGCAAGCTCTGGCACCCGATAACCCCGCACGCGGAAGTTTTCCAGCGCGTAAGGCTGGCTCCACGCCCCCGAAACAATCTCCGGATCGGGCCCGGGCACGCTCAAGCCCAGCCGTCCGGCTTGCGAGCTGACCGCCGAGACTGAAGCAATCGCCAGATCCAAGCTGCGCACCTGCCCGCCCTCAACCACGCCCCGCGTCCGCGCCATGGTGATTTGGCGAGGGTAGTCGTGGGCGAAGTCTTCCTCGCGGGAGAACGTCATTTTGATCGGAACGCCCTTCATCTGCTGCGCAATTTCAGCGGCCAGCTTGACGAATTCAAACTCCAACCGATGCCCAAAACTACCGCCAATGAATTGGTTGTAGAACGTGATTTGATCCGCCTGCATACCCAGCACAGTAGCGACTTGTTGCAGCAAGAACGTCGGCAGCTGATGCCCGGTCCAAATCGTTGCGCCGTCATCAGTCACCTGCACGATCGCATTGAGCGGCTCCAGCGGCTGATGCGCGGCATATCCTGCGCGATACTCGATTTCCGTCGTGGGCCCCGCCAAATTGGCAGCGTCGGCGTCGCCAACGCTGAAGTATTGATTGTCAAAACGCTCTTCGGTGAACGAGTTTCCGACCTCTTTCCAATGGTCTGCCTGCTCGGCGGGATAGGGCGCAGGCCCCCACTCGAACTCAATGGCATCCAAGGCACGAAACGCCCGCCACGTGTTGTCAGCAATCACCGCAACACCGCCGGTCACCGGCACCACGCGCTCAACCCCGCGCATAGCCTCAGCCTTGGACGCGTCAAAACCGATCAAGTCGCCAAACTGCCGTGGATTGGTACGAACGGCGGCGTGTTTCATGCCTTCAACGGCAACATCGATGCCGTAGGTTAGCGTTCCCGTCGATTTAGCCGGAACATCCAGCCGCATCATGTCGGTTCCCAGCAACTTCCACGCGCTCGGATCGCGCAGCGCCACCTCGCCCACAGGCGGAATATCCGCCGCAGCCTCAGCCAGCGCGGTGTAGGGTATTTCTCGGCCATCGGGCAGGATTACGTGGCTGTTCGCTGTGCTCAGATCCGCCACAGCAACACCGTAGACCCCTGCCGCAGCGCGTTTCAGCGTTTCTCGCGCCGATGCTCCGGCTGCGCGCAGCTTAACGAAGCTGTCGGGCATGCTCGACGAGCCTCCGGTTCCCATCGCGCCCAGCATCTTGAACGCTGAGGTCATGATCCCGCGCATGATGGTTGGCAGCGTTCCCTGATCCCGGCTCAAGAATGGTGCGGCGGCCCCGCCCAAAGCGGTGTTCCAGTACGCTGGCGCAGGCATGCCGAACGACACGTCAAAACTGCCCCACTCAAGGTCCATTTCTTCGGCGATCAGCGCAGCCTGAGTCGAAAACACGCCCTGCCCTTTTTCCGCATGCGGCGCGATCAGCGTGATCCCAGCGGACGTGACCGTTACCCACGGGTTAAAGGTCGCTTCGCCCTCGTCGACGGCTTGAATAAGCGGGTTTCGGTGCGGATTTCTCACCGCCCAAACCCCAAAAGCAACGCCGCCCGTTACCGCAGCCGACGCCAGCAAAAAGCCGCGCCGGGCAATCTTTCCCGCAGCTGACATCGACTACGCCCCCCGCACTTTGGCCGCTGCCGTCTTCACCGCTGCCCGAATCCGGGGATAGGTGCCACAGCGGCATAAATTGGCTGAAAGCGCTTGGTCGATTTGCTCGTCGCTTGGATTTGGAATGCGGTTGATCAGGTCAGCAGCGGACATGATTTGCCCGGCCTGACAATAGCCACACTGCGCCACTTGATGCTCGATCCATGCTTCTTGGACCGCATGCAGGTTATCCGGCGTTCCCAGGCCTTCGATTGTCTTGACCGCGCCGTCCAGCTCGCCGATTTGTACAGCGCAGGAGCGGACTGCTTTGCCGCCCACATTGACCGTGCAGGCCCCACATTGCGCAATGCCACAGCCATACTTTGGCCCCGTGATGCCCAGCTCGTCCCGCAACACCCACAACAGCGGCATTTCCGGTTCGACATCGACCTCATAGGTCTGCTCATTTACGATCAATCGCATCTTTCCATCCCCAGAAAAAGCCGCCGTACGCAGGCGCGCTCGATGGCGCCACCTATGTAAACGCTTGTTTACACATACCTATAATCGGTTCTTTCTGATTTCACTATACTGAAATGAAAATTTCTTCTCACGCATCGACAATGGCCTGTAACGCTTGTCCCAGGATGTCTTCAAAGTCAGATAAGCCATCGGGGTCGTGGGGCAACTTGACGACGCGCTCGATCACGTCAACGCCCAGGATTACAGACAGGATCAAGCGCGATTTCATCCGCGCCCGCGTCGTTGAGCCATAATGCAGCGCAAACGGCTCAATCAACCGGCACTCGACTGAGCGATGCACCATCTCCCCCACCGACTTACTTTGGGCTGAGCGCAGTAAAATCAGAAACGGGTCAACATCGGGCTCTGTCCCCACTTTCTTGACCATCACAGCGGCCAGAACACGGCCCCATGTTGCCTGCTCCCGCCCCAGTAGATCACCAGCATCGCCCTGCGCCTCAAGCACTGCCTCGAACAGGCCTTGCTTACTGCCAAAATAACGGTTCACCAGCGCCGGGTTCACCGATGCGGCCTGCGCAATATCCCGCACGCCCACGTCATCAAAGCCCGCTGCCGTGAAGGCACGCTCGGCATGGTGCAGCAGCACCGATTTGGTGTCTTCTGCGCTATAGCGGCGTTTGAGTTTGGTCGTTGGTTGGCCCACAGGCTCCCACTGGCTGTACTGTGTTTGTGTGGAGTGCAGTCCTGACACTTTCACAAAATCACTGCAAGGCTAGCCGTTGGCCTGCGTCGCCCGGTCCCGCTGTGCGGTCACACGCTCGCGCCAGATGATGAAGAGACCCGAGCTGACAATAATCGCAATCCCAACCCACTTGAGCGCGTTGGGTACGTAGTCCCAGATCATCCACCCCAGAATGACGCCTGTGACAATCTCCAGATACTGGATTGGCGCCAGTATAGACGCCGGCGCCCGCTTAAACGCTTGAACCAATATCAGGTGGTTCACGGTTGCGATCAGCCCAAACACAGCCAGCATGAGCCACAGCACCGACGACGGCGGCGGCGTAATCTGGAGCACGCGCACGTCCAGCGGGTCAAAAATCAGCAACGCAGCGCCGAGGAAGATCGCACCGGAAACGCCCGTATAAGCCTGCATCAGCATCGGCTCCTCGTCCTGGCTCAATTGCCGGGTGAGGATCAGGTAAAACGCGAACAAGAACGCCACGCCCAGCGGCAAGAACGCCACCCAACCCAGCTCGTCAAAACTCGGCTGAATAACAAACAGCGCGCCAATAAAGCCAACCGCGCATGCCGCATAGCGCCGCCAGCCCACATTCTCGCGCAGGATCAACCCGCTCAGCAGCGTCAGGAACATCGGCTCAACAAAGAAAATCGCCATAGCGTCGGCGACGTGCATGCTTTCCAGTGCGAGGACAAACAGCACCGTAACCATCGCCATCAACACCCCGCGCAAGGCGTGCAGGTGGGCCTTGCTCTTGGGCCACAGCCGCCGCGGACCAAAGCGCCAAATCACCAGCGGCACCAGCACCAGCGATTGCACCGCAAAGCGCGCAAAGGCGATCGTGCCGCTCGATACGTGATCGGTGGCGAGCTTAGCAATCGTGTCCTGAAACGGGGCAATCAGCGAGAACGCCACCATCAGCAAAGCGCCGATCATGATGTCTCCGCCGACCAGCGAGGCTTGGTTCTTGGCGGTCATTCAGCGCTGATGAACCATCGCCGATGCGCCGTCCAGTGCATTTCCGTCACGGCGCCCGTCGTCTTTCGACCAAAGCAGGCTCACTGAGACAAACAAAACGGGCTGCAAGCACCCTTGCAGCCCGAATCATAGCGCGAAAACACGCGATCTTAGCCCAAAAGGTTTTGGGCAACGCGGGGCTTTTACGGTCTTAAAGCTCGGCGCTCACACCTGTTGAGGCGTCTGGATACGCGCTCAATCTTGCGGGTCGCACGACGGTGCTTGGCTTCCAACTCTGCTGTTTCCACCAAGCTCAGGCCTGGCTGCAAAAGCTGGTTCCAAAGACCCCAGCGAAGATTACCCAAGCTGCCAAGCTTTACCTGCAATTCACCGCAGGCCGCTTGGACCTTACACTCAGCTGTTTCAGCGTTGGCCTCTCCGCAATTCAGCGGTGGCGCTGGCGAGAAAGCTTGTGCTGGAGCCGCAAAGGCGCAAAGAGCGACGGCAGAAACGGTCATGAATGTTAAAAAAAAATATTCCTTTGTAAAGACAGCGACAGGTCAACAGCCTGCCTAATATCCCCGTAATGAGCGCATCTTTAGAACCCTTTTTATTCTTTTTTAAGTCTTTTCTTAATTATACGAAGCCCTATAAAAAGGCATATAAAATAAGATATCGCGCCCAATGCCACCCAACCGGCATGCGAAGAAGTGCGGCGGGCTGACGGTTTTGGGTTCAAGGTTTGGGCGGCAGCGCTTATACCGGCACCATGATTCGAATTCTTGTTGATGCTGATGCTTGTCCGGTAAAGGACGAGATCTATAAAATCGCCGATCGGCACCGTCTGCCGGTAACGCTGGTGTCCAACAGCTACTTTCGCTTTCCCCGTGGGGGGTTGATCGAGCTGCAGGTGGTCAGCGATGGCTTTGACGCTGCTGACGACTGGATCGCTGAAAATGCGACGCCAGCGAGCGTGGTAATTACCGCCGATATCCTGCTCGCCCAACGCTGCTTGGACGTTGGTGCGACGGTTTTATCCAACACCGGCAAGCCCTTTACCGACGCCAGCATCGGCAACGCCGTTGCCACGCGCGGGATCATGGCGGATCTCAGATCATCTGTGGGGTCAAAAAGCGATGGGCCGAGTTCTGGCGGTGGGCATGTGGGCGGGCCAGCGCCGTTTTCCAAGGCGGACCGCTCGCGGTTCTTGCAAGCACTTCACGAAGCGATTGAGCGCCTGAAACGGGGTTAGGACAGGCCGTGGGTGCAGTCGTAACCGTTTCGCGGCGGTGACTGCCAGTTTGCCCGTGCCAACGCGTCATTGGTGGGCTGGTAAACCTCGACCTTAAGCGGGTGGCACGCCGCGACATCCGAAGAATGCTCCGCCGAACAATCCCCGCCCGGACATGCCGAAAGCGCGCCCAGCAGGTCAATTTCCGCGAAAAACTCAATGTAGTCACCCGGTCGGACGGGACTGGATTTCATGAAATATTGCTGCGTATCACGGGTGAAGCCTGTGCACATAAATACATTCAGCACGTCGTGAACATCGGCCTCAACCTCATGAATGGGCCGCCCGGTTTTGGCCGCCAAGGTACGACTGAGGTTTGAGTGGCAGCAATTGTGATACTGCGCCCCACTCAGCGTGTTTGCCGTATACGGATCGCAGCGGGTGCCAATGACATCGTGAACGGACCCGCCAAAAGCATCAAAACCGTACCAATCCAGCGTATCCGCCGTGATCGTTGCCATCGGACGCATATGCGGAAAACTGGTCCACATGCGGTCGCCGGTCGACAGGTGCGTGCCGTGCAGCGCGCGGGTTTTGCCGGTGTAGAAGCGCTCGGACAGATCGTTGGCGTTCCACAGGTTCAAATCACCCACTTGCGGACCATCAACCGAGTAAATCCGGAAGAAATGCCCGGCTGGAACCTCGAACGTCACCGCATCCCGCGCCGGGGCTGTCGCCTCGTCGATCTTGGTCATCCCCTCTCGCGCCGCGCGATACAGCGGCATGGGAGCCGGGGGCAAGGTGTCCACGGGATAGCAAATGACAGGCTCAACGCTCAACCGCTGATCGGCGTCAGAAGGCCGGGCAAATTCGGGGTTTTTCAGCTTCATGATGCGGTCTCCTCCTGCGGTCCCTTTTGCCAAGAAAAAGCCCCCACTGCCAAGGGGCAATGAGGGCTGATTTTTTCGCCAATTTCGCGGTCAAAGCGACCGTGATTTACTTCGGCATCTGAGAAACAACGCCGCCAGAGATGGCTTCCTCAGGCGTGTACGCCTTCGAGTACTGAATATCCGGGAAGCGATCTTCCTTCATGTAGAAGGACCGACGGGAGAAGACCGCAACTTCAACTTCATCGTAGATCTTACCCGGCACCAAATCTTCAAGCAGGATGATGTTCTTCCGGCGTTTTGCGTAACGCTCGGAGAAATCCGTACCGGCCATTGGCTCGACTTTGAGGTTGTAGCGCGCCTCAACAAAACCACCGTTAACCGACAAGCGGGTCAGACAGGTTTTCTTGGTCCGCGTGCTTGGGCTGACTTCGCGGGATTCGATGTCGTTTTTTGCAAGCTCAGCGTCGATGCTGTCCTTGGTTGCCTGCAACTCACTGCGCGAGGAAGCCGTCACGCGCTCGTCTTTCAGACCAGCGGACAGGTTCACGTAGAACCCAGACTCATCCAAGTAGCGATCCACCAGCTCACTGCGCAGGTAGTCTTTGACGTAATCCGCCGAACACGGTCCGGAGCGTTCACGCCCGTAGTTGATAAAGCCGCCGACGCCCATGAGCACAACGATTACGGCCCCGATGATGTATTTAAGCATTTTTGCCTCTTATCTCTTTCTTTAGTCCCAGATCGCGCCTGCGCGAGGACTAATTACCGATAAACATTCCCTGACGCCGTTTCTGGCGCGGGACGTTCAATTGCATCAATGAGTGTTCGCATATCCAGCGCACCAACAGGCTTGCCGTCACGGATGACAGTCGCCGGGTTTGCCGGAGTGTCCTTCATCCGCTGCATCGCGTCTTCAAGCGCCAAGTCGTGATCGATTTCCACCGCTCCGCCTTTGCCCTTGGCGTCCATGATCGAACGCACTTTGAGGACGCGCCCCCGGTTGATGTCCATGATGAAGTCAGACACGTAATCGTCAATGGGACGAAGCACGATGTCCTGAGGATCACCCTGCTGAATCAGCCCGCCATCGCGAAGGATCGCGATGTCGTCGCCAATACGCAGCGCCTCATCAAGGTCGTGGGTAATGAAGATGATGGTCTTGTTCAGCTCTTTCTGCAGTTCGAGCAGAACATCCTGCATGTCCGTACGGATCAGTGGATCAAGCGCCGAGAAGGCCTCATCCATCAGCAGAATGTCGGCATCGGTTGCCAACGCACGGGCAAGGCCCACACGCTGCTGCATGCCGCCAGAAAGCTGGCTGGGGTAAGACTTTTCGAAGCCGGTCAGACCAACGCGGTCAATCCACTTCTGCGCCCGTTCCTTGGCTTCACCCGCACGCACACCCTGCAACCGCAGGCCGTATGCCGCATTGTCCGCAACGGTACGGTGCGGCATGAGGGCGAACTTCTGGAACACCATGCTCATCTTTTTCTGACGCAAGCTGCGAAGCTCTTTGTCATCCATTTTGAGCACGTCCACCCCGTCCACTTCGACCACACCGGCAGTGGGGTCAATCAGACGGTTGAGGTGACGGATCAGCGTCGACTTACCCGAACCCGACAGGCCCATGATGACCTGTACGCGTTTTTCCGGGATATCGATGTTGATGTTATTGAGGCCAAGCACGTGGTTGTGCTGGGCAAGCAACTCCGGCTTGCCCAAACCATCCAACACGTACGGCAGCGCGTCTTGTGGGTTATTACCAAAAATCTTGTAGAGATTCTTGATCGATACCTTGATGTTTCCGCTCATGCTTAGTGCCCTACCTTTCGGTGTTGCTGCATCCGCTCACCATAGAGGTGGAACGACCGGTCGATAACAATTGCGATCAACGCAACGGCGAAACCAGACTGAAGGCCCAGCGCAAGGTTCACAGTACCCTGTGCCGAAAGGACTTCCGCCCCCAGGCCCGGAGCGCCAACCAGCGCAGCGATAACCACCATCGCCAAGGCCATCATAATGGTCTGGTTGATACCCGCGAACACGTTCGGCAGTGCCAACGGAATCAGCGTACCAAACAGGCGCTGGAAGTAGGTGGCGCCAAAGGCGTGACTCGCCTCCACCACCTCGAACGGCACAAGCCTAATCCCGAGGTTGGTCAGGCGGACCACCGGCGGCATCGCGTAGATGACCACCGCGATCAAACCCGCAACGGGGCTCACACCAAAGAGAATCAGGACCGGAATCAGGTAAACGAACGATGGCATGGTCTGCATGATATCCAAGACCGGCTTAATCGCGCGATCAACCGCATCAGATGCGGACATGAAGATGCCCAGCGGGATGCCAAAGGCGACACACAGCACGATCGACAAGATCATCAGCGAGAAGGTCTGGGACGCCAGATCCATCAGGCCGAAAATACCAATGAAGAACAACGCCCCCAGCGCCAGCAGGACGACGCCAACTTTGCGGGATACCCAGAACACCAGCAGCAGAACGAGCGCAAAGAAGACAGGCCAAGGCATGAAATCAATAAAGTCGCGCAGGTCGTTCATGGAGCGACGCAAGGGCAGAATGAATTCTTTAACGGCAGTACCGTAGGAGCCTGCGAAGTAGTCAAACGGCTGGTTGATGCCGCCCAAGTTCAGCAAGGCTTTGATATGAGAAGGCAGCGAAGGAAAATCGTTCAACGCGTTCCATGACCAGTCAAAAGTCACGAAGAAGTTGTAGATGCCTTTCAGCAGTCCAAAACCCGAGTTGACGAGAATACGCGCCGTCTTAAAGAGGATAACTGGGATATCCAAGATGGTTGGAATCAACCACTGGACAAAAGCCCAAAGTGTTAGTGGCAGGCTGATGAAGATGAACTTCCCCAAGCCGACAACCATATTGAACAACAGTCCCGGAACAGTAAGTAAGAAGATCCAAATATCTCCAAACTCTTCGAATTTTAAGTCGCCCATCCGGAATGCTCCCTTAAGTTTTCACGGTACAGATGGTCTAATTTAGGCAAAAGGAAGGGGCCTGTCCTGACGGAAGCAGGCCCCTTCGATTTATTCAGCTATTGGCTTTCAGCTTAGAGAGCTGCCAGAACAGCGTCAGCTACGTCATCGTCAACCCAAGCGGTCCAGAGGTCCTGGTGCTCGCGCAGGAAGTGCTTAGCCGTTTCAGCTGCGGAAGCCTGGTTGGAAGCCATCCAGCCGTCCATAGCGCCGAGAATGCCCATTGGCAGTTCACGAGCGAGGATGAAGTCGTAAGCACCCGTGTCACGCAGCGCTGGGTTCGTAGCGGTTGCGATGTCAGAAGGGGTCCAAGATGTTGGCGTAACTTCACAGGTATCTGGAAGGCGGCCTTCGTCACGGTACTTCGTTACACAATCGTTCCAGAACGCAGGTGTTACGGTATCTACACCCCAATCAAGGGAAACCAGCTCGTTCTCAATCGCAACAGCGGTTGGAGTCCAGTAGTAGCCGATCCAGTAACCGTTGGACACGTTAGCGTCTACGATGATGGAGTTCATGCCCTCGAAGGAACCTGGGTTCTCAAGAGTCCAGCCCTTGTCGTCCATTTCCCACAGGTCAAAGAGCGCAGCGTTGCTGTGCTCACAACCCCAGCCAATACCAATTGGACAGCCGTAGAACGCGCCGGAGCCGTCAACGGTTGGGGAAGGGAACAGGTCTGGGCGAGCCAGAACTTCTGCAACAGTGTCAAGCTCTGGGAAATCTTCTGCAAACGCAGGAGAAACGTACCAGAATTCACCAGCCTCAGGGAAAGGCTTACCGGTCAGTTCGATTTCGCCATCAGCGATGGAGTCATTCAGAACGTCCTGGTCAACACCAAGGTTCCAGAATTCGGAAACCACAACAGCGTTGTCAGCACCCTGAGCCAGAGCAATCGTCTGAGTCGTAGAAGTAGGGGTAACAGTTACGGTACAGCCGTAACCGTGCTCCAGAACGAAACCGTCGATCTGAGCGAGAATCTGAGCGGTGGACCAGTTGGCTTCGCCAACGGTTACTTCACCACACTCGGCGTTAGCCGTAGCGCTAAAACCAAAAGCGGCTGTAGCGATAGAAGCTGCGATAAGCGCTAGCTTTTTCATGTGTATGTCCTCCCGAGACATTATTTTTCATGGGTGCAAAAAACGCAGAGCTCCTCCTCCGCGTCTGAACCAAGCGCAACGTAAGTAATAATGACCAATTGAGTCAAACCTTTCTCCCACAGATGTCAGTGGAATTGCCTCACTTTTCGCCTCCTTGCCTCTTGTTGTCGCTTTCGTGAAATGAGTTGTCGCTTTGGTCGCGAAATTTTCACACTCTTAAGATGATTTCACACGGCATATGGTTACTTTAGGGGGATGCTGGTCGGACCATTTTCTTAGATTGCGTCTCAGATTTACAGAAATATCGCTGATTTTGTGCGAACTGTGACGGTTTTTCCTTAGCGGAACGTCAAACTGGCTTAGCCAAAGAAAGTCTAGTTTTGGCGGCTTATCGCACGAAAAATACGGGTCGCTCTTGAGACAAGAGGCCCGGCAAGCCCCTTCTTTGGGGGCGAACAGAAAAAAGGCTCGACCACGCGGTCGCGCAGCAGAGCCTTGATACAGAAGTACCGTCGTCAAAGACCGTGATTTAGGCGGACAGAACGGTCCGGTACATCTCTCCGATTCTCTGAATATCGGCCTCGGTCAGGATCAAAGGCGGCGACATGGCCAAGCTGTCCCCGATTGGGCGACAGGAAATGCCCTCGTCCCACAACTTCTCAAACGCCGCACGACCGCGCGCGCCGACAACGTCACCGCTTTCCAGCTGAATTGCGCCGACCAAGCCGATGTTTCGTACATCAATAACGCCCGGCAGATCGCTCAAGCCGTGCAGCATGTCTTCCCACGGCTTTTCCATCTTCGCAGCGTGCTCAAAGATTTTCTCGTCACGATACAGGTCGATGGTCGCAATCGCGGCGGCGCACGCCAATGGATGCCCGGAATAGGTGTAGCCGTGGAACAAGTCCGGCATGGTCTCTGGCCCGGCAAGGAAGGCTTCACGCACGTCCCCGGTGGTAAAGACACCGCCCAGCGGCACGGTTGCATTGGTAATGCCCTTGGCCACCGTCATCATATCCGGTGTCACGCCGAACTTTTGATAGGCAAAAGCTGTCCCCAACCGGCCAAAGCCACTGATGACTTCATCGAAGATCAGCAAAATGCCGTGGCGGTCGCAAATCTCGCGCAAACGCTCCAAATAGCCAACCGGCGGCGGGAACACGCCCCCTGCCCCGGAAACCGGCTCAACGATGCACGCCGCAACGTTGTGCGCGCCATAGGTCTGGCAGATTTCCTCCAGATCGTCCGCCAAGTGCGCGCCGTGCTCTGGCATGCCGCGCGAAAATGCGTTGTCTGGCATAATATGAGTGTGACGCATGTGCTTGGCGTCGGGGTACAGCGTGCCGTACTGGCCCTTATTCAGGCCGATGCCGCCGACGCTCAAACCGCCGAAATTAATGCCGTGATAGGCCTTCTGACGCCCGACCAAGATCCGCCGCTGGCCCTCGCCACGCGCTGAATGATAGGCCAGCGCGATTTTCAGCGCCGTATCAACCGCCTCAGACCCGGAATTGGTGAAGAAGATATGGTCGAACTCCGGCGTCATCTCCGTCAGCCGGTTTGCGGCTTCAAAGGCGATGGCGTGGCCCTGATTGAAGTTGTGCGCGAAATCCAGCGTTTCGGCTTGCTTCTGAATGGCTTCAACAATCGGTTTTCGATTGTGACCGGCGTTACAGCACCAAAGCCCCCCTGTGCCATCGATCAGCTTGTGACCTTCGATGGTGGTGTAGTGGATCCCATCGGCGCCGCCGATGATGCGGGGATTATCCTTGAACCAGCGGCTTGCCGTGAATGGCATCCAAAAGGCATCGAGGTTGTTTGGCAACTGTACGTTCATTGTCTACCATTCAATGTCATCAAAGTTTGTATCACCCAGGGCGGGTGCAGCTTTGTCGACCTTCAACGAAGCGTCAGAAAACTTCAAGGGTGTTCGCAATCCGGGAACCCCTTCCGGGTCGATCCGAACGCCCCGATGCAGAAATTGAGGGTCCGCGTGTGCTTCTTCGATTGAATTGATGGGGCCGGCTGGGACGCCAGCGGCGGTGAGTTGGTCGATCAAATCCTGACGGGCAAAGGCCGCCGTCGCCGTATTGAGAACTGCCGCCATATCTTCCAAGTTTGCCACGCGCGCAGCGTTGCTCTCGAACTTTTCCGAAGCCGCAACGTCGGGAATGTTCAAAACTCCACACAGCGACTGAAACTGCCGATCGTTGCCGGTGGCAATGATGATATGGCCGTCACTGCATTGATACGTCTCATACGGCACTAAATTCGGGTGCCGGTTGCCGAACCGCTTGGGGGAGATGCCGGAGACCATGTAATTCAGCCCCTGATTCGCCAAAACCGCGGACATGGTATCGAACAGGGCCAAATCCACTTCTTGGCCCCGCCCAGTCTCGGCCCGCAGTTTTAACGCCGCCTGAATACCGATCACGCCATAGATCCCGGTCAGAATGTCGGCGAAGGCCACGCCCATTTTCTGCGGCTCGCGATCTGCCGGACCGGTGATGTCCATGATCCCGCTCATGCCCTGAACCAGCAAATCATAGCCCGGCTGGCTGGCCCGTGGCCCGTCCTGACCAAAGCCCGTGATCGAGGCATAAACCACCGCCGGGTTCGTCTCGGCAATGCTGGGATAATCCAAGGCAAACTTGTCCAGCCCACCCTTTTTGTAATTCTGGATGACAACATCCGCCTGCGCCGCCAGCTTCTGAACGGCGGCGAGATCGTCAGCGTCCTTTAAATTAGCGATAATCGACCGCTTGCCACGGTTACAGGCAAAGTAATAGGCCGCTGTCTTCTCGCCATCACGCTCGATGAAGGGTGGCCCCCAGCGTCGGGTGTCATCCCCCGCTGGCGCTTCAATCTTCACAACATCAGCGCCCATATCGGCCAAAGTCTGACCGATCCACGGCCCCGCCAGAATACGGGACAGGTCCAGAACCTTTAGCCCCTCATAAGGATAAGTCGTCACAGCAGCGCACCTTTCTCTGTGCCTAGAAGAAAGCCTGCAAACCCGTCTGTGCCCGACCCAAAATCAGCGCATGGACATCGTGCGTGCCTTCATAGGTGTTTACCGTCTCAAGGTTCGCCGCGTGGCGCATGATGTGGTAGCCGATTTGAATGCCGTTACCGCCGTGCATGTCACGACTCATCCGGGCAATGTCCAAAGCCTTGCCGCAGTTATTCCGCTTCATGATGGAGATCATCTCCGGCGACATCTTGCCCGCATCCATCAATCGACCGACCCGCAGGGAGCCTTGCAGGCCAAGCGCGATTTCCGTCTGCATGTCCGCGAGTTTTTTCTGGAACAATTGCGTCGCGGCCAGCGGGCGGTCGAACTGCTTGCGGTCCATGCCGTAAGCGTGCGCGCGCAGCCAGCAATCTTCTGCCGCGCCCATCGCGCCCCATGAAATGCCATAGCGGGCCGAGTTCAAACAGCTGAACGGCCCTTTCAGCCCTTCGACGTTGGGCAAAATCGCGTCTTCACCGACTTCGACGCCCTCCATAACGATTTCACCGGTCACAGAAGCGCGCAGGGACAGTTTGCCCTCAATCTTTGGCGCACTCAGTCCCGCCATGCCTTTCTCAAGCACAAAGCCCTTGATCCGGTCTCCGTGGTCTTCGGATTTTGCCCAAACGACAAAGACATCCGCAATCGGCGCGTTTGAGATCCACATTTTGGAACCAGTCAGCCGATAGCCCGTCGCGGTCTTTTCCGCGCGGGTCTTCATGGAACCGGGGTCTGACCCGGCCTCAGGCTCTGTCAAACCAAAACAGCCGATCCATTCGCCACTGGCCAGCTTGGGCAGAAACTTCATCTTCTGTTCTTCGGTGCCGAATTGGTTGATCGGGTGCATTACCAGCGAGGATTGCACCGAGGCCATCGAGCGATAGCCGCTGTCTACGCGCTCAATCTCCCGCGCGACCAAGCCGTAAGAGACATAGGACGCACCGACGCCGCCGTATTGCTCGGGAATGGTGACGCCCAGCATACCCGCCTGCCCCATGAGCCGAAACAAACCCGGCTCGACGCCTTCGTTCATATACATATCTTCGACGCGCGTTTGCAGCTCGGCTGCGGCAAAGGCCTTAGCGCTATCGCGGATCATGCTCTCTTCTTCGTTAAGCTGATCATCGAGTAAAAACGGGTCGTCCCACTGAAAAGCCGGCACAGGGCAATTCCTTCCATTACAGATTCATTCTTGCGTATGGAAAGCAGTCTAAACCCGTCGCCAACCAATAGAAAAGGACGAAAGGTTCAGCAACGTCGTCGCAGCAGATTTATTAGTGAAACGCGTCAGTCTGTTAGTCTGGCTTACAGAACTGTAGATAAAGCATCGCCACGAGTTCTTGGGCGAACGAGTCTTCGAGGCTGTAATAGATGAATTTCTCATCACGCCGCGCCGAAACCAAGCCGGAAAGCTTTAAACGGTTCAGGTGGTGCGAGGTCAAACTCTGCTTTGCGCCAACCTTATTCGAGAGATCCGTAACCGTCTGTTCACCATCAATCAGATTGCACAGCAGCATCAGGCGCATCGGCGTCGCGATTGCTTTTAGATAGTCGCAAGCAGCCTCCGCCTTCACCACCATCACTTTGGGATCGATTATCGTATCAGGTGATTGATTACCGGTAACTTCCATGACTGTCTCCGCGTCATAGCCTTTCAAAACATGGTCAACTATGGTCAACTAATGACACGTTCGCCACCAGCCAAAGAGCGTCTGCGACCGCAGTCGTTCTCCATGAGTTGTTTGCTTCAAGCTAATGATAGGTTCGGTAACTTTAAAGTGCGAAGGACAAAAATTTAGGTATTTTTTGCTATTCGGTCACTTGTGACGACCCTGATGTGCGACTTTCGTTAACTTCCGGCTCGTCCCTATGAAAACAGGAAAATTTTATATTTCTCGGAAGCCGATTTAGTCACAGGCCAAGGCGGCATTTTGCGAGTCTTAGGGAAATCTCAGATTGGGATGGCTCGGGCAAATTGCACTCGATATTGCGACAGAATACAGGCGTCGCCCCTAAAAGCACCGCCTCGACGCAGCATTTTCTCAACAAACAACCCATTCTAGGGCGTTGATTATTCCAAAGGATTATACGCCTTCTGGCATGGCAAATGCATGGTTATGCGTATTAACGGGCTTCGGCTCACAATTTGAGTTTTGCAATGTTGGCGTCGATTTTTCATGGCGCGCAAGGCTTGTTTATTTGGACTTTGGATTGGCTCAGTTTTGGAGCCAGCGGCCCTATGGGCTCAGATTTGTTGGACACGGCAGACACATCCGCTTCGCATTTGAACGATGTCTCCCGTTTTCAACTTATACCCAAAGGAAGCTTTGAACAGGTTGACCGCACAAGCGTATTGGATCAGGTCGCGGCCTGGACTGAAAATGCCCCTGCCCCCAGTTTGGAGCCGGAAGAGACCACAGTGTTGGGCGCTGCTGCGTGGGTCGAATCATCCGAGGAATCGGATGCTGACCTCATCCTGCAATTTGCTCTCGGGGACGCCAATGGCTTGTCCCTGGAAATGCTGTACGCAATCAGCGATGATGTCTCTGGCACAGACGCTTTTAGCCCTCTCATCCAACCTGCGATGGCCATAGAGCTCAACGATGACGAAACCGCCGCACAAATCACACTGACCGGCACCGCCAATACGGGCTTTGACGAGGTGTATGTGCCGCTGGTCTTTGACGTAATCGATGACTTGGGCGACCTGACGACCGTCAACACGACCATCGGCCTTTGGAATACAGATCTGATTTAGTCGCGGTTTAGCCTTGTTTTTGAGCCCGTTCTCCGTTTAGGGAGTGGTCGTCATTGATTATCGCGTGCTCTCTGTGAAATGAATGGTCTCCTCGCGTTTGCCGGACAAGTGTTCCTGCCAATCTCTCAGATGGCCCTATGGGTTCTGGGACTGCGTGACCGTGCCGAGACTGAAGGTACATCTGAGCCGATCGAGCTTGAGGTCACAGCCGCAGAAAATCAGGATTTTTTGCCCCTGGGCCAGCAAGACCTGCCACCGGGCGCGTTTCCACAATTGGAAGTGGACTTTCAAACGTACGATGGCTCAACCAATTGGGACGTTTCGCTGGCAGACCCCACCATCGACAGTCCTACCACCCTCTCTAGCGCCTATGCCCGTAAAACAGCAGGCGCCGTTGAGGGCGAATATGAGCTGTTGGTGCATGTGATCGTGTCGGACAACAACGGGCTCACAAAACCCCAGCTGGAACAGTCCGCCATGACCAGCTTGACGCTGGCCCAGAGTTTCTTCAAAGGCGCCGCGACAGCCGATATCAGCATCGATTTTATCAGCGCGAACAGCGTTCAAATCGAATGGATGGGAGCGATGGCCAACGCAGAAGATCGGCTTTACTACCCCCTCCATCTGGACGTCGATGACCGCGAGGGCTTCACCCAGGCGCTGGATGCTCAAGTTCCCATCCTCAGCGACGCACTCAGCCTCTAACATCCCAACAAAGAAAAGGGGGTCCAACGTGTGCTGGACCCCCTTTTTACTGTGTGACACGCAGTCCTAACGGCTGCGGCGGTCTACCAACCCGAAAGCGGATCGACCGCAACCGTCGGAGCGGTTGTCTGATTTCCATTTTGAATGGACTCCAGCAAACGCAGAGTTTCTTCGGTGAGTGGAGCGGCATCGACCGATCCACTCACCAAGCCAGCGCCAATGGACGTACTTCCGGTGTTTGCTACTCCAGCACGAGCTGCAGACCCGGTTGTGCCCCCATAATAGGCACTGGTACCTACACCGTACGCAGCGGTCGCAGTACCGCCGCTGGTGTATCCTGTTGCCACACCACCATAGACTTGGCCGACTGAACCCGCGTTAACCGCGTTCAGGTCGTAACCGTTGCTGGTGTAAGCTTGACCGTTTTCATTGAACTGCACCAAGCCGGACTGATAGCCCTGCTGAAGCTGTTCTTCGGTGACGTAGCCCTGCAAAACGTACTGCTGCTGTGCGTACTGCCGCACATACTGCTGCTGGACTTGCTGGACTTTCTGGACCTGTTTAACCGTCCGCTGAACCTGCTGTTGGGCAGCAGGTTGAACGGTTAACTTCTGAATGACCTCAATCTTCTGCTGCTGAGCAGGCTGTGGCGCGACGGAAACCGGCGCGGCACAGTTCAGAGGCCCTTGGCCGATCACACGGATCTGCGCCAACTCGATGTCCAGCTTGTAGGAGCTGTTGGTATCACGCCACAGATCCTTGACCATGTCAGCCAAGCTGCTGGTCCGACGCGACACAAGAGCGTTGCCCTCGTCCTGCTGACGGTACGTGAGACGGAGCGTCGAGCGACCCGCTTCGAGCGTATCCATCAACGCCCGCATCCCGCTTTTGGACTGGTCCGTCAACTCAACGGATGATCCATTAAACGCACAGCCGTTCAAGGACAGCTCAACCACCCGTGCAATCTGCACACCGAAGTTGACCTTGGTCATCTTACCAGCCGTCAAGCGGACCACCCGCGGGTTCTCGGAAGTGACGCGGAAACCAGAAGGCGCACGACGCTCATCGAGCTTGAGGACAATGTTCGAACCGATATCCTGATCCGGCAGCGACGCACACGGTACATGGTAGCGACCTTTGCTATCCGTCCGGATGGTCTTGGCCGCACCGTCCACCAGCGCCACGATGCGTGAATAATGATTAATTAGTTATTTTAGTATTTTTTTAGTGGTAAGCGCAGTGTTTTTCACTGAAAGCCTATCGCATTCTAAGGATTTTGCCGTGATGCTAAGATTATCCGTTGAACACATAATTTCTTATTCTGCACAGAGCATTTGCATTCTCGAAATGCCTAGAACAGGCTACTCAAACGCTGCATTTGGCGGCCACTGCTGTCAAAATTGCGATCAGAGAGCCACGCTGTATACGCCTGCTTCAAGCGCGGCCACTCGGTATCCAAGATGCTCCACCACGCGGTGTTTCGGTTTCTGCCATGGTTTATCTGGTCCTGCCGAAACGTCCCCTCAAAAGTAAAACCCAGCCGACGCGCCGTGTTCATAGAAGGCAGATTATCAGCGTTGCACTTCCACTCGTATCTCCGATATTGCAAAACCTCAAAAACGTGCTGCATCAGCAGAAATTGCGCCTCTGTCGAGGTCCGGGAGCGGGCCATTTGTGGCGGGAAGCGCACGAAGCCAACCTCTATCGATCCAGCCTCAGGGCGAATGCGCAGGAAGCTAAATTGGCCTGTTGCAACGGGCGGCAAGTCCGCTGCTTCGTCAGTCGGAATCACCACGTATGTCAGGTTATCGACGGCACTGTCGTAGCTTTTCCAGTCTTGGATAAATTCGTCTTTGGTGGCGAACGGTCCGTGGCCCGCCAGAAACATCCACTGCCGGCGCTCCGGATCTGCAACAGCCATTTGGTCCCATAAGTCTTGCCCGTGCCGCTCAAAATCCAGCGGCTCCAGACGACAATATCGGCCCGTCATCACCGTCGGTTCGGGTCGAGACCACGCTGGATGGTCCACCAAAGGCCCTAATTCGTTCATCCAAGGGGGAGTTTTCATCGCTGAACTTCTCTGGCTTAGGTCATAACGTGTTGCGTCTTAGCTCCGTGCGCCACGCAAATTGATTGAGACGATACCCAGTAACACGAGCGGTAGTCCAATGAACGCAAAGCTTGTCCACTGGTAGCCCTCGACCACGGTCGAAATCATCAGCGCAAACGGCGGAAAAATCACCGTAGCATAGGCCGCCCGGCTCGCCCCAATCCGTCCCAGCAGTGTCAAGTAGGCGCTAAAGGCCAATACGCTCGAGAACACGGCCAGCCATAGCCCCCCGCCGATATAGCGCCAGCTCATCTCGATCATAAGCTCGTGCCCACGCAGCAGGCTAACGATGAACATAAACCCAGCACCGTAGAGCATGCCCCATGCTGTGGACCCAATCACCGGCAGGTCTCGGCGCTGCGCAGCGCTGGAAATCATGTTGCCGGTGCAGAAGCTAAAGGTGCCGCACAAACACAGCGCCAACGCACCCAAAGCCGCCCGTGAGCTCGCAATCTCTGGCCAATACAGCAGCAGCACGCCGCCAAACCCCAAAACGGCGGCGACCAGCCCGAGCAGGCGGATACGCGTACGGAACAGAACAGAGCCGTAGAACAGATTGACCAGCGAAGCACTGGCAAACACAACGGCGAGCAGGCCAGACGCCAGCGACTGACTGGCGTAATAGAACAGGGCAAAGTTGGTGGAGAACAGGAACACGCCCAGCGCCATCGCCACCCCGTGCCCCCACAGCGGCAGCGCCAAGCGGCGCTTAGTAAGCCAGCCGATGAGGAACATCAGCGATCCGGCGAGAACAAAGCGCCAGATCAGCGAGACTTCCGGGGCGACAGTGCCGACTTGCCATTTCAGTGGCAGCCAGCTTGACGACCACCCAATGACAACAAAGCCGTACAGGACGAAATCAAACGGCTTCACGCCGCCTCGCCTATTCGACGCCCTCGATCAGGACCACGTCACGGACAGACGACTTGGCGGAAAACGCCAGCGCTTCTTTGTAGATGTCGGAGTTGTAGCACTCGACTGCGGCTTCCAGTGACGGGAACTCGACAACCACGTTACGGGCGCGGTCGCGGCCTTCGCACTGCACGTGTCGGCCACCACGCGCGACGAACTTGCCGCCGTGGGACTCAATGGCGTCCTTGGCGATTTTAGCGTAGTCGCCATAGACCTCGGGATCGGTGACTTCGACGTTGGCAACCCAATAAGCTTTAGGCATGGCAACTCTCCTGCTTGAACGAAATACTGCTGCAGAGAATGGCGGATGACGGGTGGAGGGGACAACCCCCTTCCCGCGCTCGCAAGGCAGCTACGCCGTTTTCATCGCTGTTGAAGGGGGCAAAACCGGAGGCGATAGCCGACCGGCGACAGGGTCGCCGAGCTTCTCGCGTGAAAGCAAAAATCAATCAACGAAGAACGAGGGCGAAAATGGAGGCGGCAGCCGACCGGCGGCGGAGCCGACGATCTGCTTGCGCGTGACGGGTTCGAACCCCGCGAAGCGGGGGAGAACCCGGCGCGCCACATCAGTGCGGGTTAGCGCTTGCCGTAATACAGTCCCACGACATGCTCAGCCTCAGCAAAAAACAGCCATCGCGAGGCCAGTAACCCCACTGTATGCAGGCCCAGCGCCACCAAACGCCCCATCAGATCCGGCACCACAATCGCAATCAGCGCCGGTACGACACCAACCAAAACCACGGCAATAATCCGCAGACGCTGCTGGTGCTTTCGGCCAACGGAATAGGCCATTTCCTTGAGCAGGTAGTTGGTCCCGGAGTGCGGGCTTTCGAGCAAGCGGACCGAGCCGATCCGGCCTAATCCTGTTGCCGTTTCCATCGTATGACCCGCTTGAGCAAACTTGCGGTCACCCAACAACCAATAAGCCACCTGCAGCACGGTCAGCACCACCAGCATCACCACCAGGCTCCAGCCTTCCATGACCAGAATCCCGCTGCCACCAATGGAAAACAGCATGAACAACGGCGGCACCAACGCCATGTTCCAGCGTGGCACCGTCTTCAGTTGGGCGTAAATCATCGACGTGCACAGTACCGTCAGCAGTGACAGCCCCGCACCGATCCACCCAAGAATCGCCAAATCAATGCCCAGAAACACCCGGCCAAAGGCAAAGGGCGCCAGCACCACAAGAGCGCCAACAGATACAACGCCTTCGCGGCTCAACCAACTGGACCGCCACTGCGAAAACGCCTTGAGCGCCCGCTCGGGGTGCCCCAGATGCAAGGTGGAAAACACCAGCCCTGCGATGGACAAGCCATAGGCCAGTCCAAAGGCGAAAAAGGCGTTCCAGCCCTCAACATAGGGCGCGCCCAAACCCAGCCAGATCAGCAAGCCAAAGCCGATCCCGGACAGGGACGTGAAAAGGATAATCGATGGTGCAGGATGCATGGTCTTTACGCCTTTCCGTGTGGCTTAGAGTTTGTCGAGGGCTTTGTCGAGCCAGCCAAAGAAACCCGGCGCGTCTTTGGCCTCAGCCTCCAGCGCTGTGCCGCAACCGCCTTGGAAGCTGCTGTTCTTGGCGGCCATATCGGCCAGCGTCTTTTGACGCGGTGGCAGGTACTGGTTCACAGGCTTGGTACCCTGCTCTTCCATTAGGCTGATCCCGCCACGTTCCGCGACAAGGGTGCTGACGTTGGAGTCAGGATCAGCAAAATCGCCAAAATGCCGGGCGCCTGCAGGACAGGTGCGCACACAGGCTGGCTCGCGGTCTTCTTCGGGCAGGTTTTCGTTGTAAATCCGGTCAACACACAGGGTGCATTTCTTCATCACTTGCTCGACAGGATCCATTTCGCGCGCGCCGTAAGGACAAGCCCAAGCACAGAGACCACAGCCGATACAGTCGTCTTCATTGACCAGCACAATGCCGTCTTCAGTCCGCTTGTAGGACGCGCCTGTGGGACAGACAGTCACGCAAGGCGCGTCTTCACAGTGCAAGCAGGATTTGGGGAAATGCACCACTTGCGCAATCGGCGTTTCACCGATGACTTGGCGGTCAGCTTCGGTCACTGCCGGCGAAACTTCAAAGGTGTGCACGCGGTTGAGGAACGATCCAACAGGGTCCGCACCATAGGCGTTGGTATCCGCCAGCGGCGCACCGTAGTTGGACGTGTTCCATTCTTTACAGCTGATGACACAGGCGTGGCAGCCCACACAGGTATCAAGGTCGATGACCAGACCGAGCTTTTTCTCGGTGGTTTCAGGTAAAGTCGTCATGGCTCTTACTCCTCACCGAAACGGACGGTGTCCGGGCCTTGCCCGACGGGTGATTTCTGTATGCCCGTATCCGGCAGGCTTGCCGGTGGCGGTGTTTCGGTCCGCTCAACGCGCACCCGTAAATCGTACCAAGCCGCTTGGCCCGTCACAGGATCCGAGTTGGACCAGCGCAAGCCGTCGCCCTTGGGCGGCAGCAGCTCGTGGATCAGGTGGTTGAGCAAGAAGCCTTTCTTGGCTTCAGGCGCTTCTGGATCAAGCGCCCAAGCGCCCTTGCGCTTACCAATGGCGTTCCAGGTCCAAACCGTGTTTGGGTTGAGCGCATCCATGCGCGCCACTGGAACGGTGATTTCACCGTGCGGCGAGGTCACGCGCGCCCAATCGCCTTCGGCAAAGCCCTGTGCTTCCCAAACGGCTGTTGGGATGTAAAGCGGGTTGTGGCCGTGGATCTGGCGCAGCCACGCGTTCTGCGATCCCCATGAGTGATACATGGCCGCTGGCCGCTGAGTCAGGGCATGTAGAGGGTATTCTTCGTGGCTGACTTGCTGCTCTTCGAGCGGTTCCCACCACACAGGCAGCGGGTCGAGGGTTTCCAGCAAGCGCTCACGCAGGTGCTCGGGCGGCTGGTGATCGCCATGGCCGCGCGCGGCGCGCTGGAACTTGGCCATGGTCTCGACATAGAGCGAAAAAACATAAGGCTGTGGCTTGTCGAAGAAGGACTTCTCAACCGCCCAATCCTGATAGGCTTGGTTCCAAGGCTTAAAGAAAAGCGCCTCTTCAGGAATGTGCTCCATCCAGAAACCGCCGTTCTCGATATAGCGTTCGAGCTGCTTAGGGTTCGGCGCGCCGCGGCCCCCGCCCTGCTCGTCCTCACCGCGCCAACCGGCCAGTGGACCGACGCCGGGGCGGCGCTCGTGGTTGACGATGTAATCGGCGTAATCTTCATACTTGGCCGAGCCGTCTTCGGTGACAAACCCCGGCAAACCGAGCTTTGCGCCCAGCTGAACCAGCGCAGACTGGAAGCCGCGCACGTCGCGGTCGGGCTCAACCACGGGCCAGCGGATGCTATCAGCGACAGCGTCAGCTTCACAAATGGGGCGATCAAGCAGGGAAATACAGTCGTGGCGCTCTAAGTACGTCGTATCGGGCAGCACCAAGTCGGCAAAGGCGACCATTTCCGAGCTGTAGCTGTCGGAATAGATGATGTGCGGAATGACGTATTCGCCAGTTTCCTCGTCCTTGTCCGTCAGCATGTCCATCACACCACGCGTGTTCATGGACGAGTTCCACGCCATATTCGCCATATACATGAACAGCGTGTCGATCTTGTAAGGATCACCGGCGTGCGCGTTGGATATGACCATGTGCATCATGCCGTGCGCGGACATGGGGCTTTCCCATGTAAAGGCTTTATCGATTCGCGCTGCGCTGCCGTCTTCCTTCAGCGCCAACTGCTCCGGACCACGCACGAAACCCAGATGCGGGCCGTTGAGCGGTGCGCCGGGGGTAACGCCGGCGTGCGGGGCGGGATGCGCCTCCATCGGCTTGGGATAGGGTGGCTTGAAACGGAACCCGCCGGGAACTTCGACCGAACCAAGCAGGATTTGCAAAACGTGCAGCGCGCGACAGGTCTGGAAGCCGTTGGAGTGGGCTGAAATCCCGCGCATGGCGTGGAAAGCAACTGGCCGACCAATCATTTTTTCATGACGCTGACCGCGGAAATCGGTCCACGGCTGATCGATTGTGATCTCTTCCTCAAAGGCCGTGTGGGCCAATTCGGCGGCTAAACGGCGGATGGTCGGTGCCGTAATACCGGTTTGCTCCGCAACGGCCTCAGGGGCGTAGTCTTCGGACAGGTAACGCTCAGCGAGCAGCATGAACACTGACTTGTGCGCGACACCGTCTTCGCCAGTCCATGTCTTGCCCAGCTCTGGCTTGACGCCTTGAGCGTTCCACGCGACTGGCTGGCCCGACGTGCGGTCTAGCACCAGCGGTTCGCCGTCTGCATCGCGCAGGAACAGGCCAAATTCGCTGTTGTTGGGGTCTGATTGGACCAGATAGCCCGCGTTGGTGTAGCGGCTAAGGTAGCCCAGATCGACTTTGCCCGCTTTGAGCAATTCATGGATCAGGGCAAGGATGAACAAGCCGTCTGTTCCCGGCGTGATACCAACCCATTCGTCTGCGATGGCATTGTAGCCCGAGCGCACAGGGTTCACCCCAACGACTTTCGCACCGCGCTCTTTCAAACGACCCAGACCCATTTTGATCGGGTTGGAATCGTGATCTTCAGCAACGCCGAAGATCATGAACATTTTGGTGCGTTCCCAATCCGGCTGTCCGAACTCCCAAAAAGCGCCGCCCATGGTGTAAATGCCGGCAGCGGCCATATTCACGGAGCAAAAGCCGCCGTGCGCCGCGTAGTTTGGCGTTCCAAACTGCTGCGCCCATAGGCCCGTAAACGACTGGGACTGATCGCGCCCCGTAAAGAACGCCAGCTTTTCCGGGTTTTCGTCTCGAATGGGCTTGAGCCACCCAGCGGCAATGTCCAAAGCCTCGTCCCAAGTGATTTCCTTGAACTCACCCGAACCCCGTGGGCCCGTGCGAAGCAGGGGCGCACGAAGGCGCGCGGGGGACTTGTGCTGCATGATGCCCGCGCTGCCCTTGGCGCAGAGGACGCCCTGATTTACCGGGTGGTCTCGGTTGCCTTCGATGTAAGAGACTTCGCCATCGCGCAGGTGCACGTCAATACCGCAACGGCAAGCGCACATGTAGCACGTGGTTTTACGAACCTCGTCTGAGACCTTGGGTGACGTCTCGATTTTTGGTTGATGGTTCATCGTCGGTTCAAGCCCCTTCTTAATCTACCGTGGAAACTAAAACATGCTCCCCTGTTGCGCGACAGGTTTTTATACCAGCGTTCGTTAATATGACGGAAATTCGCCAATTTGGGTCTGTT
>CBFIEF010000014.1:0-61562 GCA_965661545.1 Alphaproteobacteria bacterium
ACTTCCATCGGGTGGGCCCTTTTTTTGCTTAAGCGATACGAAGATCGGCTCATGCGTCCCTTTTACATGACACGTCAACAAAATTGACAGAGCGCCGCTACAGGCGTTAGCTGCTTCTAACAGGACAACCGCAAGCACAAGAGAGACGCAAGCCATGAGCAATATGGACCAGGTCATTACCACCAACATCTTCATCGGTGGATCGAACCGTCCAGCCTCAAACGGCGCGGTTTACGATCTGCACAACCCCGCGCGTCCCAGCGAACTGGTTGGCCACGCGGCGGCGGCAACACGTGACGATGTAGATGATGCGGTGAAGGCAGCGCACGCCGCATTCCCAGCTTGGGCAGACCTAGGCTATGAGGCACGGATCGATATCATGCGGCAAGTCGCAGAGATGCTGAGTGCTGACGAGGAAGATATTAAATACCGCTCGCGCCTCTTCACCCGAGAGCACGGCAAGATCGCTCGTGAAACGTTGATGGAGATGAGCCGTTTGGGCGACCGCTTCCGGCAAGCCGCAGCCTACGGCGAGCGTATTATGATCGACGAAACGATGGGCCCTGCCCCCGTTGGCCCCCAATTCGACACCATCGTTACCCGCCAACCGCGCGGGGTTGCAGCATTGATTGTTCCGTGGAACTGGCCGCTGTCGATCCTTGGCGCCAAACTGCCTCAAGCTCTGGTCACAGGGAACACTGTTGTGGTCAAGCCTGCTGAGAACTCCGCTATGGCCCCCGTGCTAACGCTTCAGAAGATTGCCAGCATGCTGCCGCCAGGGGTCGTGAACATTGTTACGGGCTCTTCGCGCCAAATTGGCGACGCGTTGACCGGCCACCCTCTGGTCCGCAACGTCAACTTCACCGGCTCTGTGGCCGTTGGTCGCCACGTGATGAAGGTGGCGGCGGAGAACCTGACACCGGTGACGCTGGAGCTGGGCGGGAATGATGCAGCGCTTGTGCTCGAAGACGCCACACTGAATGACGACGTGTTCAACAAAATGTACTGGGGCGCTTTTGGCTCCTCCGGGCAAATCTGCATGGCCATGAAACGGCTCTATATCCATGAAAGCCGCTACGACGAAGTGGTGGACGGCTTTACAGCGGCCTGCGAGCGAGCGGTTGTGGGGGACGGTTTGCTGCCGGACACCACCATGGGGCCCGTCAACAACGCCAAGCAGCTCAAGGTCGTTACAGATATGATTGCCCAAGCCCGCGCCCAGGGCGCCGAGGTGCGAGAATGCGGGCAGGTGCCAGACGAGGCGCTCTAT
Organism: Alphaproteobacteria bacterium; assembly: GCA_965661545.1. Classification (GTDB taxonomy): domain Bacteria; phylum Pseudomonadota; class Alphaproteobacteria; order UBA7985; family UBA7985; genus UBA7985. Next base: position 1,271 of record CBFIEF010000014.1, read on the forward strand.
CACGGGGGCGGTTACTTCCAAAAGCCCGCATTGGTTTATGACGCAGACCCATCGCTTTCAGTTGTGCGGGATGAACAGTTTGGGCCGACGTTGCCATTGATGAAGTTCAAAACCGATGCCGAGGCAATCTCGCTGGCCAATGACAGCGATTTTGGACTGTGTTCCTCGGTCTGGACCGAAGACGCAGATCGCGCGGTCGTCATCGCCAAGCAGCTGGAGGCTGGCTACACCTACCTCAACGGTCACGGTCCTATGGCACAGGATGGACGGGGGCCATTTGGCGGCTTCAAGAACTCTGGCATCGGTCGCAACATGGGCTACGAGGGCGTGCTTGCCTTTGCCGAACCGCATTCGATTTCTGGACCAGCTGGCTTCTTGGTCTAGGGGCCCCGAGGACCGCAGCCCTAGGCGGAAGGAACCAAGCCCCGCTTCGAATTGGAGACGCGAGCGCCCCAAATCGAAACAGACCTTGGTCAACACAATCTGAGGCCTAAGCGTTTGCCAGCGCGTCGGACACCTTGTTCAGCGCCTGCGTTATGTCCGCGATGATGTCGCTCGCATGCTCAATGCCAATCGAGAGGCGGATGTATCCAGGTGTTACGCCAGCGGCCAGTTTCTGGTCAGGCTGGAGCTGGCTGTGCGTCGTGCTTGCCGGGTGAATAGCAAGCGAGCGGTTATCGCCAATGTTTGCCACGTGGTAGAGCATCTCGAGCGCGTTGATAAAGGCCTTGCCGCCTTCAAGGCCCTTGGTGTGTTCAAACCCGATCAAAGCACCCGCACCCCCATCGAGGTATTGCTCTGTGCGGCGCTTGTCGGTGCCTTCCTGCTGACCGGCATAGATCACGCGGCTAACGTCCGGATGATTGGTCAAGAACTCAGCAACCTTGGCCGTGTTCTGGTTCTGCCGCTCAAAGCGTAGCGCCAGCGTTTCGAGACCCTGGATGAGCTGAAAGGCATTCTGCGGGCTAAGCGCAAAGCCGTAATCGCGCTGAACCGTCACTCGAGCCTTGAGAATGAAAGCAATCGGGCCAAGCGGCTTAACAGCGTCAACCCACACCGCGCCGTGATAGCTTGGATCCGGCTCGTTCAGCAGCGGGAAACGTTGTGCGTGTTTTTCCCAATCAAAAGCACCACTGTCGATGATGACACCACCGATTGAGGTGCCGTGACCGCCGATGTATTTGGTGGTCGAGTGAATGACAACGTGGGCTCCGTGCTTGATGGGTTTGCAGATAATCGGTGCTGCCGTGTTATCGACGATCAGCGGAATGCCGAGTTCATCGCCAATTTGCGCGACTTCACCGATTGGAAAGACCCGCAGCTTTGGGTTAGGCAGGGTTTCACCAAAGAAGGCACGGGTGCGATCATCAGCGAGCTTTCGGAAGTTTTCCGGATCCGCTGGATCTGCCCACCGGACTTCAATGCCGATCTGGCGCAGGGAGTTGCTGAACAGGTTGACTGTACCGCCGTAAAGATCGGTCGACGCCACGATGTTGTCACCCGCTTGCGCGATGGTGAGAATGGCCGTGGAGATTGCCGCCTGACCTGACGAAACCGCCAGACCAGCAACAGCGCCCTCCAACTGTGCGAGCCGTTCCTCCAAGACTGCTGCGGTTGGGTTCATGATCCGCGTGTAGATGTTCCCGAGTTCAGCAAGACCAAACAGGTTGGCGGCATGGTCTGCGTCGTTGAACTGGTACGATGTGGTCTGATAAATCGGAACAGCGACCGCGTTCGTCGATGGGTCAGCGCGGTAGCTGCCCCCATGCAAACCTAAGGTTTCGGGGTGTGTCGACTGAGTGGTCATGATGCCTCATCTCGCAAAAATATTCGGTGGTTGTTCCCTTAAACATCCATGCCGAGTGTGCCCGGAGCAAAGCAATTCGCGATTTTGAGATGCCTTCCCAAGCTTGAGGAGGACGCGGTAATAATGTTCTGGATTTTGGGCCTATGCCAAAACATTGGACGGGCTGTTCAGAAGGATTTGGCGGGCCTAGGGAGGTCCGAGAACCGTAAAAAACTCAGCACATCGGAAGGTCAGAGTGTGGGATGCCAGAATGCGGTAGAAAGGCATGCGACATGGCATGCTCGTACGTATGCGCCGCGCGGAACAGCATAGCGTCGTCAAACGTTGGGGCGACGATTTGCAGACCAGTAGGAACGCCGAAGCGGTCTCGACCCGTCGGCAATGAGATGACGGGGCAGTTGTGCTGCATGTTGAATTGGTGCGTTAGAAGCCAGCCATACTCGCCATCAACCCACTGACCATGAACCTCCAGAGACTTCCCCACTGGGCTGTGTTCGGTGCGCACGGCGCCTACGGCCAGAGTGGGACAGATAAGGACATCGAAGCGGTCAAAGATCGGACCCAGCGTTTGATACATCCGATGCTGCACTTCCCACGAACGAGGAATGGCGTCAGGTTCGAGCTTTGCGGCCAGTTCGGCGGTGGCGATGGCGTAGTCAGTGAGCTCAACTTTACCCTCTTGCATGGCCCACAGCGCGGCGCGGCCAAAATGCATGGCGAGGTACCAGTCCATAGCCGCGTCATCGACCCACGTGCCCCAATCAAGCGAGACTTCCTCAACCGAGCAGCCAATTTCTTCCAAGGCTTTTAGGGCTGCGAGGGTGTTCTCTTGCACGTCTGGATCAATGGGTACGTAACCCAAGTCCATGGAAAACGCGATGCGGAGTGGTGTGGGTTGCTGGGTCTCAGGCACAATCACGCGCTCGCGCAGGCTGTCATGGTCCAGAGGGTGCGGACCTGAGACGATGTTCTGCCCCAGCGCCACGTCTCCCACATTCCGCGCGAGAAAACCGCAGTGGTTATAGCGGTCAAAGTTTGCCGGGGGGCCGTCGGGGTTGCGGCCATGAGGTGGCTTGTAGCCTGCAAGCCCGCAGCTGCTGGCGGGAATGCGAATGGACCCACCGATGTCGGTTCCCGTGGCCAACGGCGTCAGTCCCGCGGCCAGGGCAGCCGCTGACCCACCGGACGATCCGCCTGGTCCAAAATCAAGGTTGAAGGGATTGCGCGTGGTGCCCCAGAGCAAGCTGTTGCACACAGCCGAGAGACAAAACTCAGGCGTTGTGGTCCGTGCATGGAAGAGCGCGCCAGCGTCTTCGAGGCGCTCAATCATAGGGTCGGTCGCCGTGTCGATGTGGTCTTTGAGCGCGAGAGAGCCTTGGGTTGTGCGTCGCCCTTTCATCCGGTGTACGTCTTTGATAGCGATCGGCAAGCCCTCAAGGGGCCGGGCTTTCCCACTGAGATAAGCGGCCTCTGACCGGCCCGCTTGGTCCCGTGCTTGGTCGTAAAATGTTTCGGTATAGGCGTTGATATTGGGGTTCAGGCGGTCTGCTCGCGCAATGAGCGTATCAAGGTACTCAACCGGTGACAGCCGCTGCTCTTGAAAAGCGTGGAGCACGTCGCGGGCAGAAAGATAGCAAAGGGCGTCGTCGCTCATGGTCAGGCTCCTCGATCTGGTAGCGAGAGCCACGCTGCACCACTTTCCCCGCTTTAACAATTACTGAGACGGGAAGCGCGCGACGCATAAGAAATACCAGCGAGGCCTTACTCTTCGTCGTCGCTAACTGGATCCAGCACCATCACCAACCGCGTCTCGCGCGTGCCTTCGATGGGCGGGGAACGGTGAAGCACACCGGCGTCAGGGACGGTAGGCCAGAGCGAACCGCGCAACAGGATTGGATCAAAGTTGGGCACCGTCTCAATGGTATTCGGCTCCTGCCCGTTTAAGCTCACACCGTATTGAGTGCCAGTGCCACGGTAGGTGCAAATAAGGCGCCCTGTTACTGCGTCCAAGTGGAACCTGCGGCAGGCATTGGTTTTGATGACATCCAGACGAAACTGGACGAAGGAGGTCTGCATCAGATCGGCAAAGGCACTGGCGAGGTCCTGCATGTCGTCGAGCAGCGTCGTACGCTCGGCACAATCTGGTGTTCCTGCTTCCTCGCAGGCATCCAGGGCGGCCTCACGCACCGCTTCGACATCCAAAATCTCCCGCCACTTTGGTAACACGCCGGGGCCAAGCTGATCGATCCACTGCTGAAGGCCAGGCTTAGGCGTGCGCGACCAGATGGTGGCTGCGCACGCGGGATCCCTGAACACACTCAGCGCCTCCGGGTTTGTGACAAAACTGACCCCTTGATGGATCTTTGGCATCACCGTCATGATCTCAAATCTCCCTCGCCACTACGTACCCGCCACTTTCCACTTGGGCAAAGGATCCGCATAGTCAGGCAGAGCGTCGATCGAGCTGACGTTGGCGTCGGGGATCAAGCAGTCATCAAGGCGGCGTTTGAGGTTTTCCCAGTCAAAGTCCGCACCGATAAAGACCAACTCCTGACGGCGATCGCCCCAAGGTTCGGTCCATTTATCCTCAAGAAACGTGCGCGCCGGACCGCCCGGCCAGCTCTCCTTAGGAACGTTTGCCCACCAATGCCCCAATGGCTTGATCGAGGACAAAGCACCCGCCAAGGAAAATTCGATCACCCATTCAGGCCGGGACGCGACCCAGAAGTGACCTTTGGCCCGAATGACCCCCGGCATTTCGCCGTTCAGCAACGCCACAATCTTCTCTGGCACAAAAGGCGCGCGCGCTCGGTACACCTGCGAAGACACCCCGTATTCTTCGGTTTCTGGAACGTGATCGGCAAAGCCGAACAACTCCTTGGCCCACATGGGGTGTTCATGGGCGCGCTCGAAATCAAAGAGCCCCGTATCAAGAACGTTTCCGGCTGGCACGGCAGAGTGATTTGTCTCGATGATCTTTGCATCTGCGTTCAGGCTACGGATGATCTTCTTGGCCGCCTCGGCACGGTCAGGACCGGCGTCATCGACCTTGTTCAGAACAACCAAGTCCGCAAATTCGATCTGCTCCGTCAGCAAATCAACGAGCGTCCGGTCATCATCCTCGCCCAAGCTCTCACCGCGCTGGCTGAGAAAATCATGGGACGAATAGTCGTTGAGCAGATTCACAGCATCAACGACTGTCACCATGGTGTCCAAGCGAGCGACATCAGAGAGGCTGTTCCCCGCTTCGTCGCGAAATTCAAAGGTTGCCGCGACGGGCAAAGGCTCGGAAATGCCTGTGGACTCAATGAGCAAATAGTCAAAGCGCTTTTCGTCAGCGAGCCTATTCACTTCGACCAAAAGGTCATCGCGGAGGGTACAGCAAATGCAGCCGTTAGACATCTCGACAAGGGTCTCATCCGTCCGGCTCAATTCGGTATCTGCCCGCACCAGATCAGCGTCGATGTTCACTTCCGACATATCGTTGACGATGACGGCGACACGGCGGCCCTCGCGGTTGTTTAGGACGCGGTTGAGCAGAGTTGTTTTTCCAGCGCCAAGGAAACCTGAAAGCACGGTCACTGGGAGGCGGGTATCAAGCATGATGGGAACTTTCATGAGCTGCAGAGTTCAAATGAAACTAGTGCGGTTACTAGACTTTTGCAACTTTGAAAGTTACGTTAGTTGAGGGTAAAGGAGAGCCATGAAACGTAACAGTCGACTTTCCCTGGCCCTTCACGCCCTCAGCCACATGGCGAGTGAACCTGATCGGGTCTGGACATCCGCAGAAATCGCACTTCATGCAGGGACAAATGCTGTCGTCGTCCGGCGCGTGTTTGGAAAGCTGGGTAAAGCCGGACTTTTGACCGGCAAAAAGGGTCACGCTGGTGGCTGGCGCTTAGCTGTGCAGCCTGCTTCGATCACGCTGGCAGACATCTACGTTGCCCTCGAGGAAAGCGTATTTCTTACCACCGATGCCGATGAGAAGACCGACCATTCCCAGTGTTCGGTGGAAAGCGCCTTGCATGCCAAGGTTTCGGGCGTTTTGTCGGATATTGAAGGCGTTTTGATTCAGCGTTTGGGCGAGACCTCAATCATGGAAATTAAAGCGGACGCTTCGTCCTAAACCAGAGCATCTTTCCGCGCAGACGAGTTTTGACGCGGCGGCTTGTAAGGGTTGGGTCGCATGTTAAGGCTCCATCGCCGAAGGTGGATAATTCGGTTGCATTAGATTTGGCGGTAAGGCCATTATCACTGGTACACGTTCCAACGCCTGAATTCAGCGCTCTAACTGAGGACCCAATCATGTCTGATGGAATGACCCCATTCGTGCTTCTTGCACGCGTCACCGTAAAGCCCGGAAAGCTCGAGAATTACATGGCCATCGCCGCTGCTGTCGATCAAGCGGTTGAGGCTTCCGAGCCGGGCATGCTGCTGCACAACTTCGACCAAGACCCCAGCGATCCACACAAGCTGGTATGGACCGAAGTTTATGGGCGCAGTGACGATTTTCTGTTCCACGCGGACAATCCGCCCGTCACGGAATATGTCGAAAAGCACGCAGACCTCGCCGATGATTTCACAATCGAGATTTACGGCACCGTTTCTCAGGCCGTGATTGACAAAATCAACGACCTCGGCGTGCCGCTGCAGTACTTCCAAACCAGCGCAGTTGGTTACGTCCGTGACGCGCATTTCAAAGTCTGATGCGCTTCACCACGATCGGATGACCACGGTGACTGACAGCCGTGGATTGCTCTAGCCCCGGCTGAAGGCGATGGCGTCTTCGAGCCGGTCGTCACCCCAGAATACCTCGTCGCCAACGGTGAACGACGGCGCGCCGAACACGCCCGCTGCCTTGGCTGCTTCGGTGTTGGCCCTATAGCTTTCGTCGGCTTCGGGCGCTGCGGCTGCGGCGGAAACGTCTTCGTATGAGTGGCCAAGCTGCTCACACACCCGGCGGATATTTTCATCGCTGCCAGCCTCGACACCATCAACGAACCAAGCCCGGTAGGTTGCTTCGAAGTAATCGAGGTACCAACCCTGTTGTTCGGCAATGACCCCGACGTGGTTGGCCCGGTCGAAATCCTTCAGCGGATAAGGCGCAGGCACAATCGGCGCAGGCAGACCGTAGCCCCCGGCACGGCGCTCGATATCGCGCCACATGTAGCGCACTTTGGCTTCCTTTTCCGGCGGGAAGGGAATGTTGTTCATCTCCCGCATGATTGCTCGCACACTGAAAGGGCGAAAGCGCAGGTCGAGACCTTCGCGTTCCACCACGCCGCGCAGGCGCAGGGCGGTTAGAAAGGTGTAGGTGCTGCCGATTGACAGGTAAGCAGTGATTTGCACGGAGCGTCTCCATCTCGCTTGATTTGATCAAATGCACATACACTATTTTTGACTCAAATGGGCGTCTTTTGCAGCGATGGTCTTGGGCTCGGATAGAGGCTCGCTCCCTCGGGTCACCACCATATAACGGCACCGTTTCAGGCCTTGATTAGGATGAGCCGAATCAGCGATACGCGATCATTTGCTTTATCTAATGACGGATTTGGGCACCCTCGCATCCTTAGTCCCCTGTTTCCGGAATGGGTTTCGAGCAGCAAAAGGAACTTGCTCTGATGTTACCAAAGAGAGTCAACACGGTTGTCGTGGGTGGAGGCCAAGCAGGATTGGCCATGAGTGAGCACCTGGCCGCGAGTAACGTGCTGCATGTGGTACTGGAGCGCAGCCGGATTGCGGAGCGCTGGCGGAGCGAGCGGTGGGACTCGTTGGTCACCAACGGTCCAGCCTGGCACGATCGCTTTCCGAGCAAGGAATTCCAGACCTGCGGCCCGGATGACTTTCCGACCAAACATGAGGTTGTTCAGTACTTCGAGGACTTTGCTGAGCAAATTTCTGCGCCCGTCCATTGCGGTGTCGAAGTGCAGGATGTCAGTCGTCGGGATGGGAAGACTGGCTTTTTGGTGCAAACGTCCGAAGGTGAGATCCTAGCGGACAATATCGTGGCCGCAACCGGCCCGTTCCAGCGGCCTCTGGTGCCAGACATGGTGCCACAGTCCGAAGGCGTGATGCAGATCCACTCGACCGGCTATCGCAACCCCGAACAGCTGCCTGCAGGCGCGGTCATGGTTGTGGGTGCTGGGTCTTCCGGTTCCCAGATTGCTGATGAGTTGCGCCGCTCTGGACGGACGGTTTACCTATCCGTCGGCCCCCATGACCGCCCGCCCCGGGCCTATCGTGGACGAGACTATTGCTGGTGGCTGGGCGTGCTGGGTAAGTGGGATGCAGCAGCAAAAGAGCCGGGGACCGAGCACGTGACGATCTCTGTGAGCGGCGCAAACGGCGGGAAAACCATCGATTTCCGACGTTTTGCTGATCAGGGGATCATCTTGACTGGGCGCGCGTCGGGCTATGACCAAGGCCGCTTGCAGTTTTCTGGCGATGTCGTTGAGAACGTGACGCGCGGAGACAACAACTACCTTTCCGTCCTGCGCGAAGCCGACGCCTACGCTGAACGCCATGGCCTAGACCTGCCGCTGGAGCCCGAAGCGCATGAGCTAATCGACGAGCCCGCATGCATGCGCGAACCGGTGCGGGAGCTGGACTTGGTAAAGGCGGGGATTGGGGCAATCATCTGGGCGACAGGCTTCAGCATGGACTACAGCTGGATCAAAGCAGACGTCTTTGACGAGCAGGGCCGACCAGAGCATCAGCGTGGTGTCACGGCGGAAGTGGGCTTATATTTCCTTGGTCTGCCGTGGCAGTCGCGCCGAGGCTCAGCTTTCATCTGGGGCGTCTGGCACGATGCTAAATATCTGGCGGACCAAATTGGAATTCAACGAGCCTACCGCGCCTATCACGAAGAAATCGAGCAGCGGCAAATCGGCTGAATCAGGGAAAGAGACCGCTATGGCGCATGAGCGCATTCGCAAGTTTAATACCTCCGAGACCTACCCCGAGCAAAACCTCGACAACGACCTGTGCCAAGCGGTTGTCACACGCGGGGGTAAGACGGTTTACCTGCGCGGGCAATGTCCTCAGAACCTCGATGACGCCAAGAACATCGAAAGCCATGATCCGGTCGAGCAAACGCACAAGGTCATGCAGAACATCCGCCAATTGCTGCAAGAAGCCGGCGGGGACATGGAGCATCTGGTGAAAGTCGTCGTCTACACCACTGACATCCGCCATCGTGAAGCGGTTTACCGCACCATGGGCGAGTACATCAAAGGCGTGTTTCCGGTCTCAACCGGGCTGGTGGTGCAGGCCTTGGCCCGGCCTGAGTGGCTGGTTGAAATCGACGGCACTGCGGTGATCCCGGAATGACCTTTTCCCTCGTTGCCCGCTGTGAAGAAACCGGCATGTTCGGGCTTGCTATCGCCTCATCATCACCCGCTGTGGCGGCGCGCTGTGCCTATACCCGAGCCGGAGTGGGGGCCGTGGCCAGTCAGAACATCACCGACCCAACACTTGGCCCCTTCGCGCTTGATCTCATGCAAGGAGGCATGACGGCCCACGAGGCTGTGGCCGGGGTTCGGGATCAGGGGCGTTTCATCGAATATCGGCAAGTTCTCGCCATCGACAAGCACGGCAATACGGCAATCCACTCCGGCCCCAATTCTCTGGGCATTTGGACCGATGCAGTCGGTTCGAACGTGATCGCAGCGGGTAATCTTCTGGCGCACGAAGGCATCCCGGCGGCCATCGTGGAGGGCTTTGTCTCGTCCAAGGGGCACATCGGCGACCGCCTGATCGCCGCGATGCGCGCGGGTCTGGCTGCCGGTGGTGAAGCGGGGCCCGTGCATTCCGCCGGCCTGCAGATTTGCCGCGATGTGCCTTGGCCTGTTGCCGATCTGCGCTGTGACTGGACTGAGGATTGCCCAATCGAGGCCATCGCTCAGGCTTGGGACGTCTACAAACCGCAACTGGACGCTTACGTCCAACGCGCCATCGACCCCCGCGAGGCGCCGTCCTACGGCGTACCGGGAGACGAATAGTCAAACCGCATTCTGGAGCAAGACGATGAGTGACATGACCTTCAAAGACTGGACTTCCGCCGCCGCTGGCCTGTCGTTTCGTAACCAGATCTTCATCGATGGCCAGTTCGTTGCTTCAGCATCCGGAAAGACCTTTGCCAGCATAAACCCCGCGACCGGGGACGTGCTGACTCATGTGGCAGAGGGCGACGCAGAAGACATCCAGCGCGCTGTGGCATCGGGCCGAAAGGCCTTTGAGAGCGGTGTGTGGTCCCGGATGGCGCCCATGGATCGCAAGGCGGTCTTGCTAACACTCGCCGACCTGATCCGGCAAAACCTGACAGAATTAGCGCTTCTGGACAGCTTGGATATGGGCAAGCTGGTGACGGACGCAGCCACCGTGGACGTACCCGGCTCTGCCTTGTTCTTCCAGTGGTACGCCGAGGCCATCGACAAGGTTTACGATGAGATCGCCCCTACTGGACCGGGCAATCTCGCCATGATCACGCGCGAGCCCTTGGGCGTCGTGGGTGCAGTCGTACCGTGGAACTTCCCGCTCGACATGGCGACATGGAAGGTCGCAGCCGCGCTGTCTATGGGGAACTCCGTCGTGCTCAAGCCCGCCGAGCAATCCCCTCTCTCCGCGCTCCGTCTTGCGGAACTGGCCTCTGAAGCCGGTGTTCCAGATGGTGTTTTCAATGTCGTTCCCGGCTATGGGGAACGCGCAGGTCGAGCCTTGGGTCTGCACACCGACGTCGATTGCATCGCTTTCACCGGCTCAACGGCCGTGGGTAAGTTGTTCCAGCAGTACGCCGGACAGTCAAATATGAAACAGGTCTGGCTCGAAACCGGCGGTAAGAGCCCAAACCTCGTGTTCAGCAACTGCAACGACCTGGACGCCGCTGCCGACATGGCCGCCTTTGGGATTTTCTTCAATCAGGGGGAAGTGTGTTCTGCCAACTCCCGCCTGCTGGTCGAGCGCAGCATCAAAGATGAGTTGGTCGCCAAAATCGCGGAGCGCGCCAAAGGAACCCAGCCGGGTAATCCGCTCGACCCCGCGTCCAAGATGGGCGCTATGGTCGACGAGAAACAGACGCGAGCTGTGATGGATTACATCACCGACGGCAAGGCCTCGGCTAACTTGGTCGTCGGTGGTGAGCGGGTGACGATTGACGGCAAGGGCTGCTTTATCCAGCCCACCGTGTTTGATGAGGTCACGCCCGAAATGCGGATATCGCGGGAAGAGATCTTTGGACCTGTTCTGGCTGTAACAGCCTTTGACAGCGAAGACGAAGCGCTGGCGATGGCCAATGACTCAGTTTACGGCCTTGCAGCATCGGTTTGGACCGATGATCTGTCACAAGCGCACCGGGTCGCTGGTCGGCTGAACGTCGGCACGGTGTCGGTCAACACCGTCGATGCACTCAGCCCCATGACCCCTTTCGGCGGCACCAAGCAATCGGGCTATGGTCGGGACTTGTCTCTGCATTCGCTGGATAAATACAGCGCGCTGAAAACTACGTGGATCAAGTTCAAGGCTTGATCTCAGGGCTCACTCCCGCATAGCGTGGCGGCATGCCCAATCGCTTTACCTTCCGTCAGCTCGAATACATGGTCGCGGTCGGCGATGCTGGTAGCATCGCGCTGGCTTCGCAGCGTATTAATGTGTCTTCGCCGTCAATTTCTGCGGCGATTAGTCAGTTGGAAGACGAGTTCGGCATCCAGCTGTTTGTTCGCCACCACGCTCAAGGGTTGTCACTGACGCCCGGCGGGCGGCGAATTTTTGACGAAGCCCGGCAGATCCTTGAAAGCGCTGGTGCGCTGAGCGACCTTGCTGGCGACATCTCCCAAACCGCACGCGGGCCTATTTCCATCGGCACCATCATCACCGTTGCGCCCCTGCTCACGGCAGCGGTTGGGCGGTCATTCCAGCACGCTTTTCCCGATGCGAACATGACCCTGCGCGAAGGCAACCAGATTGAACTGCTGCGCATGATCGGGCGCGGAGAAATTGATGTTGCGCTGTCCTATGATCTGGAAATTCCACGCGACCTCGAGTTCGTACCGCTGGTGTCGCTGCCGCCCTATGTCATGCTGCCCAAGGGCCATGCCCTGACCGAAAAAGACGACCTGACCATCGCTGACCTCGCGAATGAGCCAATGGTGCTGCTGGATATGCCGCTGAGCCGGGACTACTTCCTGTCGATGTTCCAGATGGCCGGGCTGCGGCCCACGATCGGGGAGCGAACGGCGGACCTGTCTTTCGCACGCAGTCTGGTCGCCAATGGCTTTGGCTTTAGCCTCATCAACATTCGTGTGCAGAACACAACAGCCCCGGACGGCAAGCCGCTGGTGTTTCGGCCTTTGGTCGGGGACATCCGCCCCATGGTGCTGGGTTTGATCATGAAACAGTCAGGCCATCGTTCACGAGTGGTTCAGGCCTTCTGCGATCATGTGAAAGAAGCGATTAAGATGGGTGAGTTGCCGGGCGTTCCGGCAGAGTCTCAAAGCCCGTCCTGAAGCGCCCCGAGCAAGCGGTCGAGCATGGCGTCGCAGCGCTGCAACTGGTCAACGGACAGAAACTCATCGGGCTTATGCCCCTGATCCATAGAGCCGGGACCGCAAACCACGGTCGGCAAGCCCAGCGTCTCGCTAAACAATCCCCCTTCTGTCCCAAAAGCCACCTTCATGGTCGCATTCTGCGCGGCCAGCGACTTAACAAACCGAACCACGTCCTCAGTCGGCTCCGTGTCCAGCGCTGGATAACGGTTGGTGACTTCCAGCTCGATCCGGGCTTGAGGGAAAGCTTGATGATGACGAGCGGCGATGGCCTCAGCCTGTTCCTGCAGACGCTCGAAAATCACTTCCGCGGCTTCTGTGGCGAGATTGCGGATCTCGAAGAGGAACGTGCAGGTATTGGGCACGATGTTCAGCGCTGTCCCACCCTCGATCCGACCGACATGCAGCGTTGTATAGGGTACATCATAGTCAGCGTCGGTTGCACCACTCGCCTCGATCTCGTCCTGCAGGGCACGGATCGCCTGCACCATATCAGTGGCAAGGTAGATGGCATTGAGCGCCTTGGGTGCCAGTGCTGAGTGCCCCTCCTGACCATGGCACGTCACGCGCGCGGCCAGCTTGCCTTTATGCCCCGTGGCGACCTGCAGCATGGTCGGCTCCCCCACGATACAAAACAGCGGTTTTACCGGTGCGGGCTTGAGCATGTCGATCAGAGAACGCACGCCGACGCAGCCAATTTCCTCGTCATAGGACAGTGCAATATTCAGCGGTGTACGCAGGCGGCGGCTGTCAGCGCGCTCAGCACAGGCCAAGACCGAGGCAACAAACCCCTTCATATCGCAGGTTCCACGACCAAACAGCTTGGCATCTTCTTCGACCAGCTCAAACGGTGGCTTGGTCCAAGCCTGCCCCTTCACCGGCACAACATCTGTGTGACCAGAGAGCAGCACGCCGGGGCGATCGGTCGGCCCCAGCGTGGCAAAGAGATTGGCTTTGCCCTGAGTCGGGTCCGCGATGATCTCGACCGCAGCGCCGCAATTTTTGAGCAGCGTGGCGCAGTAGTCGATCAGGGCGCGGTTGGGATTTGCGCTAACAGTTGGAAAGGCGATCAGCTCGCGCAGAATTTCTTGGCTCCGCACACCCACTCCTTTTCTCGGCTTTCGGCACAGTTTTACTGGCTTACGCCTAACATATGAGCAGTTAAGCTGAATTCGTGCCTAATGATTGTTTGATTAGGGTGAGGCTAACCAGCAATTTCGAACAGAATGCTTTTGTAAGGCGAAAGAAGAAGGTGAAGCTGTATCATGACCCGCTGTTCTTTGCGCATCTTTTGTATTTTGGAGCTTGATCAATGAAACGCGATCCGCGTTACGACATTCTGTTCGAGCCCATGGCGATTGGACCGGTTACTGCAAAAAACCGTTTCTATCAGGTGCCGCACTGTAACGGCGGCGGATACCGTGATCCCTCAGCTGCTGCAGAGATGCGGGGCATCAAATCGCAAGGCGGTTGGGGCGTCATTTTTACCGAGCAGTGCGAGATGCACCACACCTCGGAAATCACTCCCTTTATCGAGCTTCGTCTGTGGGACGACCGCGATATTCCCATGATCGCCAAGATGGCGGATCGGATGAAGGAACATGGAGCTTTGGCGGGAATCCAACTCGCCTACTCCGGCATCAACGGCCCCAACCTCTATACCAAAGAAGTCCCGCTGGCCGTTTCGGCTATGCCCATCCGCACCTTCACCAATGATCCCGTACAGGCCCGAGCGCTGGACCGCGCCGACATCAAGGATCTACGCCGCTGGTTCGTGAATGCGGCTAAGCGGTCAAAGATGGCAGGCTTTGACCTGATATGCCTTTATGGTGCCCACGGTTTTGGCATTTTCCAACACTTCCTCTCCCGCGTGACCAACCACCGAACCGATGAGTACGGCGGCAGTCTGGAGAACCGCGCACGGTTTGTGCGAGAAGTTGTCTCTGACGTCCGCGACGCTGTGGGTGATACGATGGGGCTGACGCTGCGGCTGTCGCTCGAAGAAGCCTTTGACGACCTCGGCTTCGCCAACTCCGAGGTCCGTGACTTCATCGAAATGCACAAGGATTTGCCCGACCTTTGGGATTTGGCACACGGGGCGTGGGAAGACTGCTCTGGCCCGTCCCGGTTCAAAGAAGAGGCCGCGCAGTTTGAGCTCGTCACGGGGATCAAGTCACTAACCAACAAGCCTGTGGTGGGCGTGGGTCGCTTCACCAGCCCGGATGTCATGGTCAAGCAGCTCAAGTCCGGCACACTCGACTTCATCGGCTGCGCCCGTCCTTCAATCGCCGACCCCTTCCTGCCCAAAAAGGTGGAAGAAGGCTGCATCGAAGACATACGCGAGTGCATCGGCTGCAACATCTGCATCACCGGCGACATGACCATGTCCATCAGTCGCTGCACCCAGAACCCAACCTTCATGGAAGAATGGCGCAAGGGCTGGCACCCCGAGCGAATGAACAGCAAAGGCGGATCGTCTTCCGTGCTGATCGTGGGCTCTGGTCCGGCTGGAATGGAAGCAGCCATGTCGGCAGCCAAGCGGGGCTATGACGTGGCACTCGCCGAAGCGAAAACTGAGGTTGGTGGCCGCCTGACGCTTGAACGCAAGCTTCCCGGATTGTCGGCTTGGGGCCGCGTCATCGACTACCGCGAGTATCAGCTGGGCACGTTGCCCAATGCTGAGACCTACTTTGAGTCCGAGCTCACGTCCGATCAGGTGTTAGAATTCGGCTTCGAGAACGTCTGCATCGCGACGGGCAGCCACTGGCGCGCCGACGGCGTGTCCCGCCAACATGTTCGCCCCATCCCAGCGAACGACGCCATGCCAGTCTTCACGCCGGATGATCTGATGTCAGGCCGCATGCCGAGCGGCAAAGTTGTGCTCTATGACGACGACCACTACTATATGGGCGGGGTTCTGGCCGAGTTGCTGGTGAGCAAGGGCTGCGCAGTCAGCTTCGTGGTGCCCAGCGCCTACGTGTCGGACTGGACGGTCAACACGCTTGAGCAAGAAACCATCCAGCGGCGGCTGATCGAGTTGGGCGTTGAGATTTTCCTGAACCGGGGCGTCACCGAGATTGATGCCAAGTCCGTCTGGACGAACTGCACCTACACCGGACAACAGCGAGAGCTGGAGGCCGACGCGGTTGTTATCGTCGGCTCCCGCTCGCCAGAGGATGCGCTGTACCGCGAGATGAAAGAGCGTGAACACGAGTGGAAAGACGCCGGCATCAAATCCGTCTCACTCATCGGAGACGCGAACGCGCCGGGGCCGATTGCTTGGGCCACCTATGCCGGGCACCGATTTGCCCGAGAGCTTGACGGCGAGGACATAGGCGATGCCTTGCCGTTCAAGCGCGAAATTGCTGAGCTGATAGACTGAACCCAAGCAGGATAGATGGATATGACACCAGCCGTTTCCCTCAACAGCGTCAGCAAGCACTTCGGCGATTTTGTCGCCCTTGAAGAAGTCTCGTTTGAAATTGCTGATAACGAGTTTTTCACGCTGCTGGGGCCATCGGGTTGCGGGAAGACCACCCTGTTGAGAATGATTGCTGGCTTTGAGAGCACCACGTCGGGGGCAATTTCCCTCTACGGCGAAGAAATCGGCTCCCTGCCTCCGCATAAGCGCCCGATCAACACGGTGTTCCAGAACTACGCCCTGTTCCCGCACATGAACGTGTCTGAGAACATCGGCTTTGCGCTGAAGATGCTGGGCTGGAAGCGTAGCGAGATTGCCCATCGAGTGCAGAACATGATTGAGATGGTGCGCTTAGAAGAGTTTGCGGCGCGGACGCCCAGTCAGCTTTCTGGTGGCCAACAACAGCGGGTGGCGCTGGCTCGTGCGATGGCACCACGCCCCAAGGTGTTGCTGCTCGATGAACCGCTTTCCGCGCTGGATCTAAAGCTGCGCCAGGAAATGCGCAGCGAGTTAAAGACCCTGCAGCGGGAAACCGGCATCACCTTTACGTTTGTCACCCACGACCAGGAAGAAGCCCTTTCCATGTCCGACCGGATCGCGGTCATGTCGGCGGGCAAGGTGCAGCAGATCGGCACACCGCGTGAAATCTACGAGGCACCCTCTAACCGTTTCGTGGCGGACTTCATCGGCGAGACCAACCTGCTCGAGGCGACGGCTGTATCGGTCGAGGGCAGCACCCTGACCTGCGCGCTGCCCGGTGTTGGCGACTGGACCGCGCTGTCGGTTGGGGCGGTCACAGCAGGGCAGAAAGGCACACTGTCCATTCGGCCTGAGCATCTGCGCCTGACGCGGACCAAGCCCAAAGCCTCCTCGCTCGCTGGTAAGGTTCTGGATACGATTTACATCGGTACGGATTCCCAAGTCACCATCGAGCTTGAACAAGGTCCAACGGTGCGAGTGCGCCAGCAAAATAGCCAATCTGGCAAAGATCCCCTGCCCGTCGGCACCGCCGTTCATGTCGCCGTAGAGCGCGACGCCGCCCGGTTCCTGACAGACTGATGGCAGCAGGAACCGGTAGCGGCCGAACCGTTTCAGCAGTTTTTGCACCGATCCGCCTGTGGCTGATGCTGCCCAGTTGGCTGGTCATCGGCTTCTTCCTGCTGATCCCAGTTTTATTGGTGTTGGTCTATTCGTTCCTGACCAAGGAATTCCGCGGCGGTGTGGTTTGGGAGTTCACGCTCGCAGCCTATGACCAGTTCATGTTCGACCGTGGCTTGTTTGGCGACGAACCGCCCAAGATCGAATGGACCTACATCTCCATCTTTATCCGCTCGATCCTGCAAGCCAGTGGCGCCACGCTGCTGTGCCTGATCATCGGGTTCCCCACCGCCTATTACATCGCCACGCGCCAAGGCCAGTTCAAGCAAGTCTGGCTGTTTCTGGTCACCATCCCGTACTGGGTCAACCTGCTGATCCGCACGGTTTCGATGAAGTTTCTGATCCGCGACAATGGCCCACTGAACGAAGGGCTTTTGGCCATCGGCATCATTGATGCGCCCTTACAGCTGATCAACACCAACTTCGCTGTTCAGCTCGGGCTGTTCTACTCATACCTGCCGTTTATGGTCCTGCCGATCTTTGCCTCGGTGGAGCGCTACAACTTCACTCTGTCCGAAGCGGCCTCCGACCTCTACGCGCCGAAATGGAGCATCCTATGGCGCGTCCTGATTCCCGTGGTCCGGCCCGGTATCATCGCAGGATCGATCCTCGTGTTCGTCCCCTCCCTAGGGGCGTTTCTCGCGCCTGATCTGCTAGGCGGTGCCAAGACCTTCATGATCGGATCGCTGATCGAGGAGCAGTTCAAAGGGACCGCAGGCAATTGGCCCTTTGGCGCGGCAGCATCGATGATCCTGCTCTCCTTGGTGCTCATCGTGCTGATGTTCTACGCACGAGCCCAAGCGAAGGGGCAACAGTGATGGGTGGGCAATTCGACCTTCGCAAGTACCAAGGCTTCTTTGCCATGACGGGCTTGTGCCTGTTCATCCTCTACGCGCCGTTGATCATCGTGATGATCTACAGCTTCAACGACAATGCTTCGATCACCAAGTGGAGCGGGGTTTCCCTGCGCTGGTACGCTGACGTGTTTGTCGGGCCAGAATCTGAAAAGTTCAAGAAGGCCGCTTTCAACTCGCTGACCATCGCCATCATGGCCGCCGTGGTTGCGACAGTTATCTCAACTGCTGCCGCCATCGGCATGGTCCGCGGCGGTAACTTCCGAGGCAAGGCCGTTTCCTTTGGCCTTCTGTCTCTGCCCATCATGGTGCCAGAGATCGTTACAGCGGTCGCGACACTGATCTTCTTCTCCACCATCGGCTTCAAGCTCGGCACGCTGTCGATCCTTGTGGCCCACATCGTATTCTGCATCCCCTTTGCCTATCTGCCGATTGCTGCCCGGCTCCAGGGGATAGAAGCCAGCTTCGAAGAGGCCGCGCAGGATCTCTACGCCAACCGCTGGCAGACCTTCCGCCACGTCCTCATGCCCATCATGGGGCCAGGGATCGTGTCTGGCTTCCTGCTGGCATTCATCATCTCACTCGATGATTTCATCATCACGAATTTCATAAAAGGAGCAGGGGTAGAAACCTTGCCCACAGCGATCTTCGGATCAGTCAAACAGGGGATAAAGCCCAACATAATGGCGCTTTCGACCCTTCTTCTCCTGTTCTCCATCTCATTGGTCACGCTGTCTTACTTCGTGGGCATGCGAGGGGGGAGTGGGAACTCAAATCAGCAAAGGTAATAGGGAAAAGACAATGAAACTTACGACACTCATGGGCGCTTCCGCCCTCATTCTCGCAGCCGGCTCGGCACATGCCGAAGGCAAACTGTCGATCTATCACTGGTTCGAATACATGCCCGCAGAGCTGCTGGAAAAATTCGAAGCTGAGTACGACATCGACGTCACCATGGACACCTACGACAGTAACGAAGCCCTGCTTGCGTCGCTGAAGGCGGGGACGCTTGGGTCTTACGATGTGGCTGTACCAGGCGATTACATGGTTGAGATCATGGCCAGCGAAGGCCTGTTGGATACCATCGCAGACGGTGAACTTGCCAACATGGGCAATATCTCGCCCGAGTGGGCTGACCCTGCTTTTGATCCGGGCCGCCAGTCCTCTATTCCTTACCAGTGGGGCTCGACCAGCTTCTCCGTGAGCCGTGATGTCTATAGCGGCAACATCAACACCACCGACATCCTCTTTAACCCACCAGCGGAGCTCGCAGGCAAGATCAACGTGCTCGACAGCCAGGGTGAAGTGATGGCGATGGCTTCTCTACACTTGGGTATTCCACAGTGCTCTAGCGACCGCGATCAGCTCAAAGCACTCGATGAGCTGCTGCAGTCCGCAAGCGCAAACTGGGCCTCCTTCGGTTCAGACGTGGCTAAGGACGTTCTGGTTTCCGGTGACGCCGCTGTTGGCATGATCTGGAACGGCTTCTCCGCCAAGGCGCGGGCTGAAGGCGCGAACATCGAGTACTCCTACCCCGATCAGGGTTTTGTGGTCTGGATGGACAACGTCGTCCTGCTCGCAGATGCCCCAAACCGGGCCAACGCGCTGCTGTTCATGGACTTCCTGCTGGAGCCTGAGAACATTGCCGTTGTCACCAACTACGCTCAGTACGCTGCTGGTGTATCGGGTGTGACTGAGTTTCTTGAGCCAGAGTTGGCCGCGATGCCGGAGAACAACCCACGCGAAGGCGCGGGTCCGGGTGCCTTTGTTGCCGTTTGTGACCAAGCCACTCAGGAAGTCTACGACCGCATCTGGACGCGTCTGCGCAGCTAAGCCTGCCTGACCGCGTTTAGGGGGCGAACCCTTTGAGCCTGCCGGCATCCCCGGTGGGCTCTTTTTTTGTCCGGTCTAAACGAGGGTTTTGAAGACTGACAGCACGTAATCCGGATCCGTGTCTGGATTGACGATACACACCCGCAGCACACTCTCCCCTTGCCACGTCGTGGGCAGACAGAGCAAAGCACCACTCCGGCGGTTTTCTTCTGCCCAAGCCGACAAGAATGCCCAGTCTCGGCCTGTCACACGGAACAGCACCACGGTCAATTGTGGCTGCAAAACCAGCTCCAAACCCGGTGTTGCCTCGATCCCTTCAGCGATGGCCTCAGCAATAGCGCGGGTCTGATCGACCGCAGCGGCGTAGGCCTCGGCTCCATAGACGCACAGTGAGAACCATAGCGGCAATCCGCGCGGGCGGCGCGTCAGGTGCAGCGCGAAGTTCGAAGGGTTCCACGACTGATGATCCAGCGCATCCAAATAAGCCCCCTGCTGCCCATGTGCCGCCGCGCCCTGGGCCGCGTCACGATAAACCAGCGCACAACTGTCATAGGGTGCAAACAACCACTTGTGGGGATCCACGATAAAGCTATCAGAGCGCTCAATCCCTACGAATGCGGCCTTCTGCGTCGGTGAGACAATCGCCGCAAGGCCGTACGCGCCGTCGGCGTGCAGCCAAAGGTCATGGGTCTGGGCCATATCCGCCAAAGCCTCGAAATCATCAACCGCACCACAGTTGGTCGCGCCTGCGTTGCCAACAATCGCGAAAACGCCGGTTGCTGTGGCCAAGGTCGCCCGGGCCTGTACGCAATCGATCCGCCCTTGGGCGTCTGCCGGGATCTGGATCAATTCAGCGTCCATGACCTTGGCCACCGCTTCGATACTGCTGTGCGCCTGTGTGCTGCACAGAATACGGAAGCGGTCGGGGCGGGCGCTATGCTTGCGCTCATAGGCGGCGCGGGCGGCGTGGAGGGCGGAGAGGTTACCCAGTGTTCCGCCCGACACAAAAACGCCCCCGGCTCCGGCTGGATAACCGACCTGTTCAGCCAACCAGTCGATAGCCTGATTTTCAGCGTAAATCGCGCCAGAACCGCCGTCCCAGTTCCCAGCAAAAATCTCTGCCACCCCAAGAACAGCATCAAAGCCCAGTGAAGCGGGCGTTGGCGCAGCAGCGACGAAAGACAGGCTGGTGGGATGGTTGAACGGGCGGGTGGAGGGCACAATCACGTCGGTAAACAGCGTAAAAGCCTGCTCCCACCCCAAGCCATCACGGGTGATGGTCTCCCCCATGCTCGCCTGCAACTCATCAAAGGTTCTTGCGCCGTTTTTCGGGTCTGGCCCGGTCTTGAGACGACGCTTGAGCCAAGCAAGCATCGACTCAATGGCTGAAGAATTGCGGGCAAAGGGATTGGGGAGAGAAGGCATGGGAAAGCCCCTGTGACTGCTTGAACAGAACTGGATGAAGACACAGCGAACAGGCTACACGCCCGCGATCAATTATTCAGTGAAAAAGCGCCAAACTACTTGAGCGCGGTGGAGCCTGTCTCCGTCCGCCAAAGCAAGCCGTCCTTCTTGACGTGGACCATCATGACAGCGTCCTTGGTTCCATTAGGGAAAGAAACGATCTGGTGCGTGACAAGCACGTCGTCGTTTTCATAGAGGCACCGCTCGTTTTCGACACCAAATTTGTCCCAACGCTCCAGCACTTCTTCGTCGGAATTATCACCGCGCTTCATGATGTGACCCGTTGAGTGAAACTTGAACTCCCAATCGTCGTGATAACAGGTGTTCAGCAACGCAACGTCGCGGGTATCTTTTGCTTTTTGCATTGTTTCATAAATGGACATACGGATGTCGCCTTTTGTCTCTCAGTTGTGTGAAATGAAGCTATAGTAGTTTGAGAGATTTCGCCGTTGGAAATGGCATAAACCAGATCAAAAGCGCTCGATTTTCACTCTCTTTTTTGGGCCCACAGTTGGCCCTGCAATCAATCTGGTGGCTCCTCTATTAAAATGAGAGAAGTTTTGACTTTCGAGTGACTGCCAATTTGCTTTGTAACTATACCATCTTGGCCAAGCGCTTCTCACACATTATGCGGTTTTGTTTGACGGTAAATACAAAATTCAAATATGCTCAATTCCTTATTTCAAGCTGAAACGACCTAGGAACTCAGTAAATGGACCTTATAAATCGCCTACTGAACACCCGCTTCTGGCTTATGGCCATGGGCGCACTTCTCTCCGCCTTTACCATCATCGGCTTTGCCACGGGCGCAATCGTAACCGGTGCTCAGGACTTCTGGAGTGAGCCACTGAGCGAAAGCGAAATGAACATCGCAATCGTGGTTGAGCTTGCGTGGAACGCGCACATTCTTGGCATGGGCATCATACTCCTCGCCTTGGGTTTGCTGGCCGCGAACCCGGTCCGCGCCCGGATTGGCGCCATCGCTGTTGTTGCCGTGATGGGTAGTCAGTTTCTCGCTGCGGGCGCATCTGCGGCCTATGGCTACGGGGGATTCAACGGCCTGAACCTCGTGGCGCTCGCCATCATGATTGTGCCATTGATCACCCTGATTGCGTGCCTGACCAAACTGAACGCACGCTAGTATCTCAGAGCGCCCCGAATCCCATCGGGGCGTTCACTCTCTCTCCCAAGATCTCGGAGTGGTCGCCCTAGAACCGCAGGTTCAGCGAACACGCCCACGGGGACGCGACCGAAAAGCCGTACTGATCGGCCAATATCAGGGGGTGTAGAACCCAAAGCGCAGCGAAATTTCATCGCGCAAAGAAATACCCGCGAAGAAGAAGACAGCATTAGCCGGTTCGGCTTTCCTTGGGCCTTATGGATGAGCTGCACCGCAAGGGCTCGCCTCCTCTCACCCCTCGGGCCACCCAAATTTTTGTCCCGCGATGGAACCGTAGCGCTGTCTTTCTATCCTCCTCTGTTCTCGAGTTAACTTGATTTCATGCAGATCGTATCCTAGGTTTACCGAAACAAAATGGTTTTGGTTCTATGGTTAGATCAAGGTATCTCGAGGAATACACGTCAGCACCAGAGCGGCTACGCGGGGTGATTGCGTTTGAAGGCCGGACGGGCGACGAGGTGTTTGACATCATGGGGGATCCGGACCGGATCACAGATTGGTACCTGCTCGCCAAAACGGTTCACCATCACCCGCCGGCACCCGATGGCGAGGCCCGCTTCAACGTCGAATTCACCTTCTTTGGCAATGTGTTTGAGGAGGTTCTGCTTTGGGAGGCGCCAGACCGCTACGTGTACCGTGCAACCGGGCCTGACTTCCCCATTCAGGACTATATCGCTGAAATCTCCGTGGAAATGACGGGCGAAAAGACAGGGAAAATGACGTGGTCCATGTACTTCAACACCATAGAAGGTCAGGAGTTTCAGCGCATCCTGCCCACGGTGCTGCCCGCGATTAACGAAGCCTCGCTGCGTAAGCTCGCACCTATGCTGAGTGGCGAGTTGGTCACCTGCATTCATGACTTTAGTGGTTTAGAGGTGGATGCGACATGATTGGTGACAATGCAATGTTTCGCCTCCCCCCCCAAGGACAACCCCTAGAGGGCGTCGTTGCGGGGTACGATGAGGCCCTTGAAAACATGACCTCGGAGATGTCGGGAAAGCTCGCGGCGACCGCGTTCTGGGGGACTGACGAGGTCAAGGCGATCATTCGCGAGGCCTATGAGCGCTTCGGCGGGTGGAACGCCCTTTTCACGTTTCAAGAACCCGGTGCCGCGCGCATGGAAAACGACGTGCTGGATGCGTGCATCTTGCTCGGCGGCGGTCAAGGATCGATGGCGCGCGGGAATCTGACGTCGGGCGGAACGGAAAGCAATTTCTGCGCCCTGCAAGCCATGCGGGCTTGGGCGCGCGAGACCCGCGGCAGCGATTTACACCGCCCCAATGTCATCGCGCCCCACACCATTCATGCAACCATCCATAAAGCGGCGCACGTGCTGGATATCGAACTGCGCACCGTCGCCCATTCACCCTTTGAGCCGGTGGATGTGGAAGCCATGAAAGCGCTGATTGATGATCAGACCATTGGCCTGCTGGGCTCAGCACCGAGTTGGCCCTTTGGTCAAATCGATCCGATTGAGGCCTTGGGCCAGATCGCCCTAGAACGGGATCTTTGGCTGCATGTTGATGGCTGCGTTGGTACGTACGTGCTGCCGTTCTTTCGCGAACTGGGCGAAGCGATACCAGCCTTTGATCTCAACGTACCGGGTGTTCGGTCGCTTTCCGGAGACCTGCACAAGTACGGTTTTGCGCCAAAGCCCCTATCCACGATCCTGTGGGCCTCAGCAGACGAACAGCGGTTTCACTTTTTGCCTGTGACCGATTGGCCGTGCGGACTCTATGTCTCGCAAAGTCTTGTCGGCTCCCGCCCTTTTGCCCCCATTGCTGCAGCTTGGGGCTTGTTTAACGGTTTGGGCCATGCCGGCTATCTGGAGAATGCGCGCAAGGTGCTGCAAACTCGGGACCGAATTTTGCAGGCGGCGCGGGGTATTGACGGGCTCACCCCTTGGCCCTGTCATGGACCACTGGTTCAGATTTCGGGCGACGGCATTTCGATCACCACGGTGATTGGCGGCATGACGGCGCGCGGTTGGAACCTCTTGGGCGTGCAACAGCCTGAGGCGATCCACCTGACCATAGACATCATGTCCGATGAAGCGCTCGAGCGGTTCATCGCTGATCTTGAAGACGTCACCGCACAGGTTCGCAACGGCACCATCAATGATAAGGGCTTGCTGTCCTATGGTGGCGTCGCTGCCGAAGAAACTGCGCCGAAATGGTTGCTGAGCGCGATTGAGACCATGTCGCACGACCCCCACACGACCCCAGAAGCAGAGGGAGGCCACTAAGCGATGAGACGCATGAGCGACGCCGAGCTTGAACGGCTTAAAGCGCTGGATACGCCTGCCTTTGAATTCACAAACAGCGACCTGAACGCCTTTTTTGAGCGGGCAATTCCAGCCGGATACGTGCTGGATTCCTCCGCCTTTCGCGCTCAGCCAGGTTTCTTTCAGGCGCCCTATCGCCAAGACCTGACTGACGTCGATATTGCCATTGTCGGCAGCCCACTGGACCTTGGCGCCATCGGTCTTTCTGGTACCCGCCACGGCCCAGAAGCCTGCCGCCGCGCCTCAACCAACAATGGACCCATGCACGACGTCACGGGCAAGATTCCTTTCAACCAAGCCTCGATCATTGACTATGGCGATATTGAATGGTCGGCAACGCGCTTGGACCAACGCGTCACCGAGGACATCGCAAACACGTTCCGGCAATTGGCTGAATCAGGAGTGCGGACGCTGAACTGTGGGGGCGAGCACACGACATCATTTGGTGCGCTCAAGGGCTTGTCCGAGGGGCGGGGCGGTGAGGCGTTTGGCCTGCTGCACATTGATGCACACAGCGACACAATGGCGGTTTGGGGCGGTGATACGATCAACGACGGTTCCGTGTTCCGACAAGCCGTGCTGAACGGGTTCATCGATCCCAAACGCTGCGTGCAAATAGGCATTCGTGGCTATGCCAACTTCCTATGGGAATTCGCCCACGATAGCGGCATGACCGTGATCTCCGCTGATGAAGTATTCGAAAAGGGCACCGATTGGGTCATGGACAAGGCGCGGGAAATCATTGGACTTGATGCGGCTTACTTGACGTTTGATGTCGATTCCCTGGACAGCTCGTACATGATGGGAACCACCGGTCCTGCGCCCTTTGGGCTGTCACCGCGACAGGTGCGGTCGATGATCCTGCGGGCGCGCGAGCTGAACATTGTCGGCGCCGACATGGTGGAGCTCAACCCAAACCGAGACGTAAATGGATACTGCGCGCACGTGGCCGCTGCCCTGTTTTGGGAGTTGCTTTGTTTGTTGGCGGACAACATGGATCAAAGGGGTGAGACCAAGGGTGTAACCCTTTGGTAAACTGCCCAATGATCAACCAAGCGCAGGAGTTTCTGTGACTGTCAGACAAGTGATAGGGCGCCGTCGTGAAACGACGTCAAAGCAGGAGCGAGGCGTTCAGCGACGCAAGAAGCTGGTCGAAGCGACGCGTCATTTTCTCCAAACTCAAGACCCGCAGGAAATCTCCTTCCGCGAAATCGCTAAGCACGCTGGCGTGCCTGAAGGCTCGGCGTACCACTTCTTTGCCAACAAGTATGACCTGTTCAGCGCCCTTGCCGCTGAGATGGGCGAACGGTTCGCCGAAGAAGCGGCTCGGCCCATTGGGGACGCCGAGGTCAGCAGCTGGCAAGATTTCGTCATCTTGCTGATTGACCAATCGGTCTCGATTTACCGCGCTGACCCAATCGCCCGCAAGGTGCTGTTGGGCGCGACCATGCCTAACGAGGTCCGCAATACCGACCAGAAGAGCGTTCTTGCCTATGCAGAAACCGTGCGCGCCCGGTTCGATGAGCTGTTCGAGATGCCGAAAGTCTCCAAGCTGACGCAGCGGCTGATCTACGCGCTGACCATCATTGACGCCGTGTTCGAGTTCCACCTGCGTACCAACGATAATCTTGATGACGCCATCGTCGAGGAAGCGAAATTTGCCACGATCGGCTACCTATCAAACTTCGTTCCGCCGGTATTGGAGCGGAAGCTCAAAAATTAAGGGAACAGCGCTATGGCTCGTCATTTTTCACTCGACGGTAAAGTCGCCCTTGTCACTGGCGGCGCACAGGGAATCGGGGCTGCAATCGTCCAGCGGCTGACTGAAGCCGGAGCAGAAGTCCACGGCGCCGACCTTTCCGAGCCAGCCGCAGATACCCCGAATACACACCGAACCGACGTCAGCGTAGAAAGCGACGTCCAAGCCCTGATCGCAGCCGTGGTCGCGCGGACAGGACGGCTGGATATCGTGGTGAACAACGCGGGCATCCACCGCGAATACGCAGCACTGAGCGAAATGAACCTTCGTGATCTCGAAGCTTGCTTAGCCGTCAACACCAAGGGCGTGGCGCACACGATTAAGCACGCAGGTCCCGTCTTGGCGACCGGGGGTGCCATCGTAAACATCGCATCTTTGGCCGCCCAATTGGGCGTCGGCAGCTTGGGCACTTACGCTGCTTCGAAAGCCGCCGTGCTCGCCCTGACCCGTGTGGCCGCGATTGAACTGGCTGACAGGCGCATTCGCGTGAACGCCATTTGTCCCGGCTCTGTCCGGACGCCTATGGCGATGGCCGAGGGCGGAGAAGACTTGCTGAAAGTTGAGGCAGCGGCGACGCCGTTGGGGCGAATTTGCGAGCCTGAAGAAGTGGCTGCACTGGTCCACGCGCTCGTCGCGCAGGATTTTTCGTTTATGACCGGACAGGCGATTAACCTATGCGGTGGGCTTTCTGCGGGGATCAGCGAAGGCGTCTGGCAGGCCGTTGCTGCGGCTTAGCTAGCGGCCTAAAGACCGTTGTACATGCCCCCTGAAGCGACCATCGCCTCGCCAGTGATATAGGACGCGTTTTCGCTGGCTAGGAATACGGCCAGTTTTCCAATTTCATCAGGCTCAGCGACGCGTCCCAAAGCAATGGTCGACGCTTCGAGCGCTTCAGCCTGCGCGGTATCGATCCCCTCAGCTTCGGCAATGGCGTCCATCGCCACTTCCATCATATCCGTGCGCACCGAACCGGGACAAATGGCATTCACGCGGATATTCTCCGGCGCTAATTGCAGCGCGATTTGCTTCGTCAGTCCAACCACAGCAAATTTAGAGGCCGTGTAGCATGCTGGAATATGGGGGATGGCGCGCAGACCCGAAAGCGATGCAACATTGATGATGCAAGCGCTAGAAGACTGCCGCAGACGGTCCATCGCAGCAGTACACATGGTCGCCGTGCCGTGCAGGTTAACGGCTATGGAAGACGTCCAGTCCTCCTCCGTCAGCTCCATGAAATCAGGCGATCCGCGACCAACGCCCGCGTTATTGATCAGAATATCCAACCCGCCGAAGTGCGCAACAGCCGTTTCAACGATGCCGTGTGCATCCGAGGGGTCGCATACATTAGCTTCGGCATAGCGAATCCTGCCCGCTGCATGATCGACACCAAAGCGCGCCTGCTCGGCGACCGCCGTGGTGACGCCAGCCAAATCGCTCAGAACCACGTTCGCGCCCTGCTCCAAGAACGCTCGCGCAATGGCCTGACCGATGCCGCGCGGACGGCCTGCGCCCGTGATCAAAGCGGTTTTGCCCTCCAGTTGCATGCCTTGGGTCATGCGCTGACACCCTGTTCGCCAGCCTGCGAACGCCAACGTTTGTCAGCCAGAAAGCTCCGACGCTCTGCATCAACATCCAGACCAGCTGTGGCTGCGGTTTCGGCAAAAGCGTCCCAGTGCGCGCGCAGCACGTCCACCGGGCCACCGCCTTGCGCCTGCTTCCAACCGCGTTCGCCGGGTACGAAAATCTCATCTACACCGGGGCGGCGCTTAGCCCCTTTGACCGCCCTGACAAAGCGGTCCGAGCGGTCTTGCATCCCAGCCAGTGGGCCAAATTTTGATGGGTCGATCACCAGAACGCAGCTGCCGCCCACCGAACCAACATCCTGCGGCTCCATCCATGCAGCGATAGGGTGCGGCAGGTCAGGAGAGATTGTCGCTTCGGGCACCATAAGCGTGGACAACACCTCGGTCAGGCAGTTCAGCGCGTACAGCTTGGGCGACTTGAACGCGGTCGCAGCACGGTTGTCGGCAAGCCGGGAATAGCCATCCAGCACCTCGATAAACGGCGCAGGATCATCGGACAGTTCGCCTGTGTCGGGGTCCACGAGAACCTTCCCCGCCTGCATCTTTGTGCCGGCAAAATAGGCCTCTGAAACATCAGCGTCATAGGCTTCGATGGCAGCGGTGTCCATGATGATTGGCGTTTCTTCACCGCCCGGCGAGGCTGCCGAAAACGGCGCGCCAGACATGATATTTTCCCGTCCACCCCACGGCGCGACCAGACGCAGGCTGTTGTTGGTGGCAATGCACACCATGCCTTGCTCCATCGCCATGGTGGTGTAAGCCGCAAAGCAGCCAGCATCGTTATGATTGCGCGCCATCGCCATTCCCATGCCCATTCGACTGGCTATTTCCATGGCCTTTTTTGTGGCCATGGTGAGCACCCAATGGCCGCTGGATCGGTGTCCTTCATAGACCGCCCACGTTGGACCTTCGTCGACTAATTCAGGGGTCGCCTTAATGTCCAAAGTGCCATTTTGAAAGGTGATGTCGATGGCCTCGAAAACGCCTAAGCCCTGATTAATTTTGCCAAACCGATCCCCAAACGATACCGCCCGCGCCACTGCATCGGCGTGCTCCGGCGACGCGCCATTGCGCAGCCAAACTTGTCGGTACAGATGCTCAAGAAAGTCGGGATCTTCCTTGAAGCGGAGTTCGTCTTGGGACTGACTGGACATAGGAGCTCTTTCACCCCCATGAGGGGGCTGGTTGCATTACAGTTCGGCGTGAAGTTCTGTGACCGCTTCAGAGACCGCAGACACGATCGTGTCCACTTGCTCGCGGTCGATAATCAGGGGCGGGGACAGCACCAAACGGTCCCCCACGGGCCGTACAATCACCCCGCGCTCGAGGCATTTGCGGAACACGCGATCGCCTGCGCCAACATCCAGCGGCAGACCGGTTTTTGCTTGCTTGTCGCCCACCAGATCAACAGCCAGCATCAAGCCTTGGCCCCGCACGTCGCCAACCAGCGGCGCGTTCATCAGGCTCTGCGCCGTGGATTGGAAATAGGCACCGACGTCCGCCGCGTTGCCGCACAGATTCTCGCGATCCATGATTTCGATATTCTTAAGCGCGGCTTGGCAGGCAACGGGGTGCCCAAAGTACGTCAAACCCATGGAGAACACGCCGCCCTCGGCTTGCGGCTTGCTGATGACCTCGTAAATCTCGTCCGAAATCAGCGTTGCGCCCAACGGAATGTAGCCCGAAGTAATGCCCTTGGCGCTGACAAGGATGTCGGGCTGATAGTCGAAAACGTCTTCTGACGCGAACCAATGGCCAAGGCGACCAAAGGCCGTCACCACTTCATCGGCGATATAGAGCACGTCGTGGCGCTTGCAGACTTCCCACATGCGTCGGTGGTAGCCCTCCGGCGCAACCAAAACCCCGCCCGCGCCCATGATGGGTTCGGCAATAAAGGCAGCGACGTTGTCAGGGCCGAGCTGGTGGATCCGCTGCTCGAACTCGTCCACCAGATAATCGCAGTACTCCGCCTCGTTCATGTCGGCGGGCTTGGCGTACATGTTCGCCGCTGAGATGTGGTGAATGAACTCCTGCCCAATGCGGTCAAAGCTGTTCTTGGTCGCATGGATCCCGGTGAGCTCGGCGGCAACGTAAGTCGCGCCGTGATAGGCATCATTGCGAGAGATGATCTTCTTCTTCCGGTGTAGGCCTCGCAGCGTGTTGTAGTAGTGAACAATGCGCACCGCCGCGTCATTCGCCGTCGAGCCACCACACGTGTAATAGACGTGGTTCAGACTGCCCGGCGCATGCTCGGCAAGCCAACCACCCAGCTCTGCCGCTGGCTCGTTCGTCGAGTGACCAAAGGGGTTGTAATACTCGACATTCATGACTTGCTCAGCAATCGCTTCCGCCATTTCCCGGCGACCATGACCGATGTTCACACACCAAAGCCCGGCAATGCCATCGAGGAATTGCGCACCAGTATCGTCAGAAACATACATGCCTTCGGCGCGCTGAATCACCTGGCTGCCTTCGTCCTTAAACTTGGCGAAATCGGTGTAGGGGTGGAGGACGTGATCGCGGTCAAGCTGCCACGCGCGGCTCTTGGTAATCTTTTTCATCGCTGCCAGTTCCTTCTCATTTTCAATTCAGCTCCCCGTTAGCGGCTGCGTTCGACGCGGGTGCCGGTAATGCCGTTGGGGGCGAGCAACAGGAATATCACCAACAAAGACAACACCAGAGGATCACGGAAAAGCAATGCTTCACCGGGCAAAACGGTTTGAAAAATTGTTTCCAGCACACCCAGAATGATCCCACCCAGCACCGGACCATACAGGCTGCCCGTGCCGCCGATTATCGCTGCAATCAACCCTTTGATCAGCGGATTCATAGCCATGAGCGGATCAACAGAACCCCGCTGTGCGATGATCAAAACCCCCGCAAGGCCCGCAAGAATTCCGGCGATGAAAAAGGCGGTCGAGATCACGCGGTTGGCTTGGATCCCCATGAGCCGTGTGGTGTCAAAATCTTGGGCCGCTGCCTGCATAGCCAGCCCCATAGTGGTCCGGCGCAAGAAATAGGTCAGGCCCAGCATCGACGTGACGGCCACAATGATCGACAGCGTCTGCCCTGTGCCGATGACGATATCGCCAATGTTGTACGATCCCGTGAGGAACGATGGCAGGGGAACCGGCTTGGGCCGTGCACTGATTGAGATTTGCAGAACCACATGGATCGCCGCAGAGAGCGCGAAGGATGTCAGCAGCAGGGTGTCAAAACTTGCCGATCGCAAAGGCTTGAAGGCCACTTGCTCCATCAGCACTGACGCCAACCCAGCGACCAAAATACCAATGATGATGACCAGCGGCCACGGCAAACCGAAGCCGATGCAAAAGAACATGGCGTAGCCGCACAGGGTCAGTAAGTCCCCGTGAGCAATGTTGAGGAATCCCATGACCGAATAAATCAGCGCGATGCCAATGGCGAGCATGGCATAGACGCCACCAAGACTGAGTGCGTTCACCCCGAATTGAAGGAAATATTCCATATCAGTCCCCTCCCCCGAGATAGATTTCGTGCAGGTTGAGATCGGCCCTGAATGAAGCCGCCGTTCCTTCGCGGGCAATGCTGCCCAACTCAAGCAAATAGGCGCGGTCTGCAATCGTCAGGGATTGCGCAACGTTTTGCTCCACCAACAGAATGGTCGTGCCGGCGTCTCTCAGGCGAGAAATCAGCGCGAAGACCTCCTCAATGATCACGGGCGCCAACCCCAAAGACGGCTCATCGAGCACCAGCAGCTTTGGGCTGGACATCAGCGAGCGGGCGATGGCGAGCATTTGCTGCTCTCCGCCAGACAACGTTCCAGCAAGCTGGTCTGATCGCTCGCGCAGGATTGGGAATTGTTGGAACATCCGCTCCATCGTCTCAGCAGACTGCTCACGGGGCATTGTTGCGCCGCCCAAGCGCAGGTTTTCCGTCACCGTCAGTGACTGAAAAACGTTCCGGCCCTCCGGCGTCAGGGTCAGGCCCAATTTGACCAGCGCTTCGGTGCGCCATCCGGTGACGTCTCGCCCCTGAAACTGAACCCGCCCAGCGTCAATGGGCGTCAGACCCAGAATGGCGCGCAGCAAGGACGATTTTCCCGCCCCGTTGGCCCCCAACAGCACGATAATCTCTCCGGCCTCAACCCGGCAAGAGACACCCTTTACTGCCGCAATGGCCCCGTAACGCACCACGATATCGTCAAGCTGGAGCAAGGGCGCACTACGCATGGGCCGCGCCCTCCCCGCCTTGATCCGCAGTACCGATGTACGCCTTGATTACCGCCGGATCCGACCGCACTTCCGCTGGCGTGCCTGCCGCGATCATCAAGCCCCGGTCAAGCACCACGACTTTATCGCAGAGGCTTAGAATCAGGTTCAGATCGTGCTCAACAATGATGATTCCAAGCCCGAGTTCATCGCGAATGTGGGTCAGAACCCGCCGCAGATCGTCGGTCTCGTCGTGGTTCATTCCGGCTGCTGGTTCGTCAAGCAACAGAAAGGCCGGCTGCAAGGCGAGCGCGCGTGCAATCTCAACCCGGCGCTGGTCGCCATAGGGCAGAGCGCTCGGAAAACTGGTGGCAAGATGGTCGATTTTCAGTGTTTTCAGCCATCCCAACGCCCGCGCTTCCAGATCAGCCCCCAGCGGTGCTGTCGTGGACAGCGGCACCATTACATTTTCAAGCACCGTCAGACTTCCCGCGAGTTTGATTTGCTGGAAGGTTCGCCCAATGCCGCGCCGCGCCAACCGAGAAGCGGGCCACAGCGTCGCCTCTTCCGCGTTCAAATGCAGCTTTCCAGACGTGGCGAAATAGGTGCCCATGACGGTGTTAATCAGGGTGGTTTTGCCTGCACCATTGGGACCGATCAGACCCAGAATCTCTCCGGCTTGGACCGAAAAACTGGTTTCAGCCAGCGCCCGCAAGCCGCCAAAATCCTTGGATAAGTTATCGAGCGACAACTGCGCCGTCTCGCTGGTTTTTGAAGCCGGCTTTGGGGGTGAGGCGACGGCCTTGAACGCTGGTAGCAATCGGGAAACCACGAATTCACGCAGGCCGGAGAGGCCGCCCGGACGGATGTACAGAATGCCCAAAATCGCAAAAGACAGCACCAACTGAGTCGCGCCAAATACAGGCGGAATTTCGAGGCTACCAAGCGTAAAACCGCCTTCGGCCTTGCGGACAATGATGATGGTACCGGTGACCAGCAAAGCCCCCAGGAAACTCCCCGTGACCGACCGCTGACCGCCCAGAACCAGCATGGCGATCAGCTCAATCGTCATAACGATGTAGAACGTGCGCGGACCCGCTGCTCCGATGATGTGAGCCAATAGAACGCCCGCTGCTGCACCGACCATGGCACTGATGATCCAAGCGATGTGCGTGACCCGCTTGCTGTTCACCCCCATGGCTTCGGCTGCTGCCTGATCGTCTCGTGCCGCGCGGGTTTGCAGTCCGATGCGGCTCTCTTTGAAGAAGGCACAGACGAAGACCGTCGCCACACCGACCGTTAAGACGGTCCAAGGGTCGCTAAATTTTGGCATCCCAAAAATCGACGTCAGGCCGTTGGTCCACCCCTTTGCCGCCAATATAATCGACTGGACAATCAGCAGCAGTGCAAAGGTCGAGATGACGACCCCGTCAAAACTCAACCGGACGATAATGTATCCCAGCAACCACGCCGCCATGCCTGCGGCCACTACCGCAATCAGCAAAGCCCAAGCGACATCCAGATTTGTTGCATAGAGCCAGTCCGGCAGCCCTTGGAGAACCGTCCGCTTCATGATCGGGTTGATGGTAAACAAGGACGAGACATAGGCCCCAATGGCGATAAATCCGACATGGGAAATCGTCATTTTGCCCGTGTTGCCGGAGAACGCTTGCAGACCTAAAACAGCAACGATGTTGGCGATCAAAAGCCAAATCTGGCTGCGATCCGTGTTTGAGATCATCCGGGCGTCGCGCAGGTATTCCGTGCCGAGCACCAGCACAATCAAGACTGCGCTCAGCAGAATCGATGTTTGTAAGGCCCTGACGTGACGGCGTTCCACATTCATGTTTAGCGCACCCGAAGAAAGCTGACCCGAACCGGCTTGCGCCGCGTGTTGCCGTTAAAGACGGGCAAGGCCGTGCTGCACACGATGGTCCGTGGTGAATTTGCGCGTAAAGGCGTGACCCTGCGCGGGAGAAAAGCTTGAGCTGAAAAGACCTCTCTCAAAGCCTTTGATTGGGTTTCAATCATTGGCCTTGAGGGAGCATGACAAATTATCAGCTTACTGAACAGCAGCCGGAATTTGGTCGGAAGTCAGACGAACCGTGCCTCGGTACGCCCGATCACCATCAACAACTTCGACAAAGTGCATGGTCGCCAGCGGCTGTGCACCCAGACTTTTGTAGGTCAGCGGACCCATGCCAGTGTCGTAGTCTTCAAGGTTGCTGATCCAATCGTTCAGGATCCGCGGATCTGTTGAATCTGTTGCCAGCACAGCATCGCGCACCAACATCGCCGTCAGGTAGCCCGAGGTCGTAAACGCATCCAAACCAGCGCCTGCACCATAGGCGGCTTGGACCGCCGGGATCAGGTTGGCCATGGAAGCTCGGCTTTCCAGATCTTCGGGCAACAAGGTCATATGGTAGACGCCATTTGCCGCAGAACCCATCGCATAGATGGTCGGCGAGTCAATTGCGTCGCCACCAAGAATGGCGGAGTTGATCCCTGCAGCTCGGACCTGACGCACCAAAATCGGGAAATCAGGCTCGAACGCGTAGGTGAAAATCACGTCTGGCTCGCTTGGGAGCGCGCGGATCTGCTGAACCACGTTGCCAAATTCCTGCTGGAACAGGTTAAAGGACGCTTCCCCAATGATTTCCCCGCCCTTGGCTTCGAAAGCCGAAGCAAAGTAGCCGGTGGAGTAAGCCGTGTACGGGTCATCGGGCGACGTCAGCAAAAATGCGGTTTTGGCACCCAAGTCATCAGCGGCAAAGTGCGCGCCTGCGGCTGCGGCTTGGTTGTCGCCTGGCCCCAGTGTGCGAACGTATTCGCCGGTCACGCTGTCAAAACCTGCAACCGTCGCTGCGGTAAAGGCCAAGACTTCAGCCGCGCTCGCAACCGAACCTGCTGCGTAGACATCAGACGTGCCTGCGGACATAAAAATGACCTTGGCACCGTTATCGATCATCTCTTGCATCAGCAAAATGGACTGCGCTGCTTCTGAGCGTGTGTCTTGCTGGGCGACCTCAAGCATGATGGTGCCACCAATACCGCCACCGGCATTGATCTCTTCAACACCCATCATGAACCCAGCCGCGAAAGGTTGATCAAAAACAGCCATGAACTCAGTTTGAGCAACCGGCATGCCGATCTTCATCGTTTCACTTTGAGCCACAGTTGCCGTGGCGCCTGTGATGATTGTACCGACGCCAAAGGCCGTCAGTGCTGCATTCTTCAGGAATTTCATTTCTACCTCCTCAATATTTAGCCCTTCCGGTGACGCATCCCTTAGCCCGGAATTACCGCCAGTCCGCTCATCACTCTCAAGGCGGATACCGGCAGAATCTACCTTTATGAGAAACAGTCCTAAAGTCAAGTTAAGTTGGGTTTTTTAGAATTGTACACCCGTTCTAGGCCCCATTCCAGGGCGTTTTCAGCCGTTAAAACTCGACACAAAACGGCTATTGACGCTGACTCAACAATTGAAACCCTTAGTAGAAGGCCCTTCCCTCTTGCGCTTAGCGCACAAAAAAGCCGGGCCCCATCCAATGATGAAGCCCGGCTTATCTGAGTTCTAACCCCGTCGCTCAAGGCTGCGGGGCGGATGCAGAGCCCGCCTTACTTGCGAGAGTCTTCCAAAGCCTCATTGGCTTCGATGGCCAAGTCTTCGAGGATGATGGCGTGGTCGCCACCTTCAAAGATTTCACCCAACGCTGGACCTGCTAAGCGACGAACGTCTTGGTAAGCCGCAACAGCAGCTTCGATCACGCCATAGCCGAGGTAAGCGGAACCCGTCGCCCACTGCGGCTTCTCAGCGCGGTGCGCGTCAAGCATCTCGAGGGAAGCGAGGTTTGCTGGGTAGTAGTCGGTCGCCCGGATGAAGTCGGCCTGCATCTCCGGTGATGCCCAATGCTGAAGCCACAGGAAGGAAGCAACTTCTTCCGCTTCGTCGGTGTCAACGATCGACCAGTCTGGGCCGAACATGTTTACGACAGGGGCATCGGTGCTGTGCGGCAGTGGAACAACGGTCCAGTTGTGCTGCGAGCCTTCGTCAACAGCAGCACCCCAGTAATCCATCCCAGAGGAGGAACCCAGAACCATCATCGCAACACCGTTACCGAAGTCGCCGGTCTCGCCGTAGCGCTCAGCAGGCTGGCGGATACAGTTGTTTGCCGCCATGTCGGAGATCAGTGCGCCAGCGGTCATTGCTTCATCGCTGTCGTACATAAAGGCATCGCCTTCAACGTCGAAAACTTCGCCGCCGTGGGCGAAGATAAACGAGCCCAAGCGGGATGCATCAGCACCAAACATCAGACCAACCGGCGCGGTTTCCGCATCAGCAGTCTTGGAGAAAGCGTTGGCAGAGCCTGCACAAGCAACTTCGCGCAGCTCAGCCGGGGTTGTTGGGACGTCCATGCCCAGCTCAGCAAGCCAGTCGAGGTTGACGCCCATCACGTCCATCGACGTCCGGGCTGGGAAGCCAAGGCGCTCGTTATCGTGGTCTGGGTGCAGGCCCGCGTCCCACTTACCCTGAGCGATTTGGCCCAGCAACTCGTCAGACGGACCCCACTTTTCAGAGTCGAACAGTGGCTGTAGATCAATCAGCGCATCAGCGTTCTCAAATGCTGCAGACTGGTTCTGATACGCGATGACAATGTTTGGTAGCTCGTCGGTGCCGATCAGGTTGACGAACTTGTCGTAGATCTCACCGTAGCCACCGGCGGATACGCCCGTGGCTGTGATGCCGTAAGCGTTGGTTTCGTTAAAGTCAGCGATGATCGCTTCGATCGCTTCAGCGCCGCCTCGGGTCTGACGGTACCAAATGGTGATCTCTGCGCCCGAAGGATCAACATCGTCGTAGTTCTGCGCAATTGCGGCAGAAGCAATGAAAGGCAGCGCGGCGGCTGCACTCAGGAACTTGTTCATGGGTTCTCTCCAATATTCGCGTTTGGCCCAAAGGTGTGAGACCAACAGTAGAACAATAGAAATGGTCAAACGTTTCAATTATATGATGTTTGGACCGCTTAACTTTGAATTTTCGGTGGATAAGTCCATCGTTACTTGATCCCTACCCGCGCTAGTGACTGAGTAAATTGTCTCACAGCCACAGAGTAGGCGACCATGACTGGCAAAACGACAATCACAGCGCCCGCCATTTGTGCGGGAATATGACCGATGTAATCGTCTGACAGCTCTCTCAGCCCGACCGACAGCGTAAACTTGGGGTCAGCGCCGGTTTGGGTCAGGATTGGCCAAGCGTAGGAGTTCCAAGACCAGATGAACGCCAGCACGCCGATGGTGGAAAACGCCGGGACCGACAGCGGCACCACAACACGCACAAAATACTGCAGGTGATTGGCCCCCTCCAGCCGCGCGGCCTGCCACAACTCGTCTGGCAGCTGGATGAAAAACTGCCGGAACAGAAAGATCGAATAGGCGTTACCGATGATCGGTAGGATCATGACCTGATAGGTGTTGAGCAGTGTCTTGGGCGGCCAAAGCTCCTCGGACAGCACCCCGCCAAAGTCCTGATTCACAACACCAGCCAGCAGCAACATCCCAATAAAAGCGACCAACCCCACAAAGGTCAGCGGCCATACGGGAATCTGACGCGCTGTAACCGTGGCGTAGACGCTGAGCACGGCGTAAAGCAGCAGCGTTGCCGCTGTTGCGATGAGTGTCAGCGTGAAGACGTTCAGGATGGCGATGCCGAAAATCTGGCCCTTGATGACGGTAAAGGTCGGCGTGATCAATACGGCCTCCGGCACCATTAGCGTAATCAGCAGCAGCAAAAACGCCATGCGCTTGCCCTTGAAGGGGATCGACGCAAAGGCGTATCCAGCAAGCGCGCAGAACACAACCTGACCCAGGGTGCTAAACAGCGTAACAACCACCGTATTGATGGCGTAGAGCCAGAATTTTCCATAAGCCCAAGCGGTCTCAAAGTTCTCAAACAGGAAGGTTTTCGGAATCCACGTC
Organism: Alphaproteobacteria bacterium; assembly: GCA_965661545.1. Classification (GTDB taxonomy): domain Bacteria; phylum Pseudomonadota; class Alphaproteobacteria; order UBA7985; family UBA7985; genus UBA7985. The sequence goes on from CBFIEF010000014.1 coordinate 39,321, forward strand.
GAGGCGTTAATCGCCTCATACTGGTTCATCCCCGAGAGCAAGAGCATGTAGACAAAAGGAACCAGCGACAGGAAGCCAGCCAAGCCGAGAATGGCGTAACGCAGGATGTCGCCTGACTCAAAACGGTCAGAGGTTTCGTTGTTACTCATGCCTTACAAGTCCGAATTAAGCCGGCGACCGGCGAGGATGAATTGGGCGGCGGTGATGAGCAGGATCAGGAAGAACAGCAGGACACCCATGGACGCCGCTGCGCCAAAGTCACCCGAGCGGAGCTCTTGGAAGACAAAGATGGATGCAACCACCAGACTCTCGTTCCGCCCGCCAGTCTGCTCAAACATCACAAAGGTATGGTTGAAAGCCTGGAACGTGCCGATCAAGCCGGTCAACGCGAGGAAGAAGATGACCGGAGACAGCAACGGTAGCGTGATTTTGGTAAAGGCTTGCCACCGGCTTGCGCCGTCGATCTCGGCGGCCTCATACAGGTCTTTGGGGATCGACGTTAGTCCTGCGAGCAGGATGACGGCATTATAACCGGCATAGGACCAAACGCCGAAAAAGATCACGGTGATCAGGCCGATCGTTGGCCCTCCAGCCAGCCCGGCCCACTCCAGCCCGAACCACGCCTGCATGATCGGCGTCTCGTTGCTCAGCCACTTCATCGGCTCAACGCCAAAAACGTCGAGTATCCGGTTCATCAGTCCGCTCGACCGCTCCCGAAAAATCACGCTGAAGACCGTTGCCATCGCAACAGCCGGGGTGATGTATGGCAGGAAGATCAAATAGCGGAACAGACCGTCTCCACGAATGCGTCTGTACAGGCCAAACGCGATGATCAAACCGATCATAATCTGTGTGAACACTGTTCCCACGGAGTAGAACAGCGTGTTGATCAGGCTCGCCAGAAAGTCGTTGCTCCCTGCGATCAGCATGCGCTGCCACGCCAACGCCAGCGCCACAGAGGCCAGCAGCACAATCGCCGCCCCCGCCACCCGGTTGCACCAGCGGGGCAGCCGTCCCCAGGGAAGCAAGGCAACCAGCGCTGCTGCGACAAGGAATAGGGCTGCGTAGAGCCCAAACTGGTTCGCAGAACCGGCAACGAGCGTCATTTGCTCGGCCTCTTCTCCACGCCAGTTTTCGAAGGTGGAGCGCTTGAAATCACGGATCTCGCGCTTTTCAGTCAAGGTTGGGAACAACGCGATGGCGTCGAGCAGGAAATTCCGCCCCCACAGTGCTGCGCCGCCACCAATCATCAAGATTGCGGCAATCAGCGAGCGGCGGAACCGCTCCGACAAGGCTTTTGCCGGCTGACCAAACAGCCAAACGCCCCCGATCAATAATGACAAGCAAGTAAAAAACAGGATCCCCGGGCCCCACTCACCCAGCAGATCGGTGTAGTGCTGCAAGCCCAGATAGCGGTCGCGGATTGGCTTCCAGCGGTGGACGCTCATGAAGCCAGCAATGACGATCGGCGCGATCTGCCACATGACCAGCATCAGCAATCCCGGACCCGCGAACCACCAACCTACGGCGTGCCTGCCAAACACTCGTTCAACCATGCTCATAGCGGCATATCCAGATTAGCCTGAGCCCATTGGCGCTCCGAATCGTTCGAAGACAGAAAGTTTGAGCAGATTGTCATAGCGTGTAAAAAGCAATCTCTATCTTACCGTTAAATGACAGCCTATTCGAATTTGCCTGAATTTATAGGTGCGCTAGGGCGAGTCTCTGTGGGTATCTTTGCCGCTCAGGCAGAACTCAGGGTCGGCTGGCCGGCAAAGAAGCCCTGAACGTGGGTCGCGCCCCAGTCCTCGGCGCGCTGTCGTTGGTCGTTATCCTCGACGCCTTCGACGATAAAATCGATGCCCTGTTGCGCCGCAAAACCGGCCAGGCCGGACACCACGCCAAAGCCATCATCGCAAGCAAAAGCGTGCTGGGACAGCGAGCGGTCGAGCTTGAGGCCTGCAACCCCTGCGATCCGGATTTCGTTGAGGGCCGTAACGCTCGTTCCAATGTCGTCGAGCCATACCTTCACACCCAGCGCGTCCAATTCAGCAATGGCTGCGGCCAGATCCTTGGGACGCAAGGGCGCTGGCGTCTCAGTTACCTCAACGGCCAGACGAGCCCGCACTGATCGACTTGTACCGGCCAGATGGGCCCGGCATTGCCGACGCCACTGGGGGTCGTTGAGCGACCCTCGGCTCGCGTTCACACTGAGTTTCAAGCGAGGTTCAGCGGCAAGTCGATTAAGCGCGAAAATCAGCATCTGCAGATCCAGCGCCGCGTAGTCCGCTGCTGGCTCTCGTCCAGTAAGCACCTCACCTGCCACCCTGAAGCCGGTCTCGGCGCTACCGAAGCGAGCCAGCGTTTCCAACCATTCGGGTTGCGTGCTGCCACGGGCGAAGATGCCATGGTCCGCAGCGCGAATATGTCCGGTGCGCAGGTAATCACTGAGAACTTCAACTGTCGGGTCGGTCGTTCTGACTTCCGCGTCATCCGGTCGCAATTCAGACTGCCAAGTGCTGATCTGCATCAAGGGTTCACCGCTTGCGCTGAGAAAGTCTTGACGGTCAGCCTGCGTCCAATTCGAGGCCAGACCAGCCAGCGTTGAAGCTAACAAGAAGGCCCCTGAACGAGGCGGAACGAGGAACAGACTTGGAGGATAGCCCCGCCCCGAAGGCGGCTTCGCCTTCAGTTCATCCAGCGCGCGGGCGAAAGATGCTCTAAAGGCAAAAGCGTCGAGAGCTTGGACCTTCAGTTCACTCTTATCCAATACATGAGTGGATCCACTCAGCACCAAACCAGCAGCCGACCTTTGGATCGCGGCGGCCTGAACCGTGGCTGCAGCAGCATCAATCTGGTCGCTGAGGTTAGGCATTGGACGAGAACTCCTCAACCGGAGGCGGCTCGGATAAGCGGTACAATTGGACGCTGCAACACAGGTCAAGAACGCTTAGCTTACTACCCAAAATAGGTTGGCCGAGCCACTTTTTTTCGGCGAAGACCGTTCCCGGCGTTGAAATGTGCTCGGCGAAGGCGGGAGCCTGGCGACATCCAGAAAAAAATGCCTCAGGCCCAACGAGAATAACACTTCGGATGACTTATGTTCCGAAGGGAGAGACGCGTCGCTTTGTTCGGGGTGCAAAAGCCTGAGGCAGTTTCAAAGAGGTACAATTCTAGTACTGGTTGATGATGCTCATCGCGCCCCTGCAAAACAACGGCAAATATTGCCTATAAAAAGTATCAGTATCTTGGTTCACAATGATTTGGGAACGAGGGGTACCTAGAGTCGATGATAAACAGCGATGGTCTGGGTCTGGGCCATAATCCATCAAATCAGAGCGCCACAATTGGCCTTCTTTTTCGCAAAACAGGCCCCGCTTGTCGTCATTTCTCGAACAAATTTAGTCTGACATCCGAAGAATGGTCGATTATCAGATTGGACACATTTCCTCTCCCATTTTTCATATTGGGAATCTATCATTATTATAATGCATTTCCTTTCTTATCGGAATTCTATTCTTTTTATTAGTAATAAAAAGTGTGTCTTATTTAGCCGTGTAGATTTGGCCTATAATGTGTCATATCGACAGTAATGTACCAGCACTTGTGATCTTGACGAGGGACAAGAATAGGGTCGTTTGGATATTTTTTTATCCATGATTGGGGAAATCTAGGAAACAGACTCTGAGATGGTGGTTCATTCCTGTTGAAGCTTTTGGGCGTCGTGACGTCACAATGGTGCAAGGCAATGTTTGGAATTACAAAATGCTAAAATCAAGAATTCCCTTATTTACTCGCCGGTATGCGATTGCTCTACTCTCTATGCTGTGGAGCAACTACAAGAAAGGTCTGGAAGTGAATTTGGACGAGCTTTATAGCGACTGGCAAGTCATGCGCCCATCTCGCACGACCTACAGCAGGCTTATTCGGGAATTTTCCGAGTTTGGAGTTCTCTCGATTAAGCCAGGCGCTAAGAAGAGTGAAAAAATCATTGTCATAACCGATGAGTTTGCCAACAGCTCGATGCTCAATTCAGGAGCAACGCTGGACGACTTCCTCGTCAGGATGTCGGATAACGTTCGTACGAAATAGAAATAGAAATAGAACCCTAATACTTTATCAATTTGGTTATCTATGATGGTTTTGGATTTTTATTTTAGAAATTGGATCATTTTCCCAAAAATATGATGCGTAATATTGATAATATTTTTGACGGTTTTAGGCTCATCGGTTTATCAACTGACATGCTGAAAAATTCCATCATAAGTTTTACGATATTTGCGTGTGTGATCGGGACATCGGCTCAGTCGCAGGTCAATCTCACTGCTGAAACGACCACTCCTGGGGGCGCTACATATCTGTCACCGGCGCACTTGGCTGAAATCGCGGGAACCCGCGGGATTGCGAATATTCAGCTAACCGATGGTCAAACGTTGACGAACTCGATCCAAAACGTTGCTGAAGGCAAAACGGACATCGCAACGAGCCCTTACGTGCTTCCATTCTTGATGAGTCGAGGCCTTGGTCCCTACGGCTCCCTGGGTGTGAAAAGAGGGGCTGAACTCGCAGAAAACCTTCGCGTCATCAATCCCTTCACGCTCGGCATCTATTTTCTCACAGCTTACGATTCAAAAAACCTGGACGGCTGGAACGATTTGAAAGATCGCAAAATCTATAACGGCCCACCACGAGGCGGGGCGCTTAGCAATGCGCGGTCCATTATCAAAATCGTCTCACGGCTTATGGAAGGCAAAGACTACGAGGGAATACAGGTCAATTGGGGCCAGGCAACAAAGCTCGTTGTCAGCCGAGAGCCAGATGCGATTGTCATACCTCTGGTTTTTCGCGGATCGAACCTGAGCACCATGGTGGCAGCAGGCGCAATCACCAGTTGGTCCATTCCAAAAGCTGTCCACGAAGGCGAAGCGATGCAGAAATACATGGCCACGCCGGGCAGCACGCCGTTCATCATGCCCATGACGGATCTGAAAGGGATCATGGGACCGGACTGGCGCTTCATTTCAGAGGATGACATGTTTCGGGGCGTTGCCATGATCGGTGGTAGCGTCGTGCACAAGAACATGGACGAAGCGCTGGTATACAGCCTCGTTTCGGCCTACGTGGCCACGCTCCAGCAGCTCATGGCTAAGGCACCGTATGGGGACACGGTAAACTTCGATGTTCCAATGCAAGGCATGTGCGGCGCAAACCCGGTAAAGTACCATCCCGCTGCTGCCCGCGCGTGGCGTGAAGCGGGATTTGACTTAGATGATTGCGCGGTTGCCGACCACTAAAGCCGCTGCTGATTTCGAACAGAGCGATCAGGCGTCTATCCGAACCGCATCTCGCGGTAGGTCAGAGAGAATTTCTGGCCCATCAGCGCGCAGGATCACGATTTCCTCTAAGCGCAGTCCAAACCGGTCAGGCAGGTAAATACCAGGTTCAATCGAGAAAACCATGCCCTCGTCGAGTAGAGTCTGGGAGCTGCCTGTGATGTAGGGATGTTCGTGAACCTCCGTTCCCAAACCGTGGCCGGTGCGGTGGAAGAAGTAGTCGCCGTAGCCGGCGTCTGCAATCACGCTACGGGCCGCGTCATCAACCACGTGAGCCTTTACACCCGGACGTGCAGCCGCCAAAGCCGCTTGGACGGCAGCGTCGACGATATCGTGAATCTCAGCGTATCCCGCTGGCCCCTCACCCAACAAAGCCATGCGGGTGATATCCGAAGAGTAGCCCTCAAAGCCTGCGCCGAAGTCCATAACGACCGCGTCGCCAGCCCGCAGCTTAGTTTGACCCGTATGGTGGTGCGGGAAGGCGCCATTCCGGCCCGCGCCAACAATGGAAAACAGCGGCTTGGCACCCAGTCCTGAGAACGTGTCCCGCGCAATCTGCGCAACCTCCAACTCGGTCATGCCCGGTTTTATCGCCGCCCAAGCGGCTTGCATCGCTGTATCTGCCTGACTTGCGTTGGCCTTTAAGGCTCTGTACTCGCCTTCTTCCTTGCGCATCCGCAACGCCCCTATGGTGCTCACGGTGAACTGGCGCACCACACCGGGCAAAGCATCGGTGATCAAGGCGGCGTGATCAGCCCGCATGCACTCATCGAGAACCAACCCCGAAAACGAGGAAGCCCCAAAGTCGCTCAGCACCGTCTTTAGCGCGCTGTTTGGCCCGTCAGCATCCGCCCAATTGTAAAAGGTCACGTCTGTCTGCTCGCGCGCGCTATCCGCCTCAAGCGCAGGCATCAGGAAGGCCTCTTGTTCCTGCGAAATCAGAGCAATACAAGGCCGCTCGTCTGCATGTGGACGAACGTTGAGAAGCCATCCCATATGAGCGCCGGGCGCCAGCGCCACCAGATCAACGTTCTCTATGCGCATGGCGTCGCGCAGACGGGACAGTCTATCGGGTTGAACGGACATCTGGCGTCTCTCCTCTTTTCCCGGCTTAAGCGGGTGCTGTTTCTGTGGTCTACACCGATCTTGCCACGACTTTGGCGCCGTCGGGAGAGCCAAGTTCCGGCAGACCCAACAAGCAGCAAAAATTGGGGGTAACGACTTTAGTCTGGAATACGGACCGTGAAAGGCTTTTTCAAAGCGCGTTCGACAATGCCAAGGTGGTCTTGGCCATAAATCACATCGCCATCCACGACATAAGTCGGCGAGCCAAAAAAGCCGCGCTCTACGACTTCCGCGGTGTTGGCCGCATAGATGGCGTCAACGGCATCTGTATTCATGTGGTCCAACAGCGGTGTTGGGTCGAGACCAGCCAAACGGGCAATGTCACAGAGCGTGTCCACGTCGGCCAGGTCGCAATCGTACCGCCAGTGCTGCTCCATCATCACGCAAGAAAGCTCGTCGATGTTGTGCCCCAAATCCATGGCCGCGATCAGCATCTTGTTCGACGGTTCAATCGTGTTGCCGTGGTGGGTTGGGTTAAGCCTCTTTACCGGCGCATTCCGATATTCCGACCAGCGCTCGATCTCGCGGCCAAAGAAGTAGGTAAAGTGGTCGTTGCTTCGCTGATCAAAAGGCTGACTGCCGTTATGATCGAGCAAATGCCTCAGATCGAAGGGGCGGTGACGCACCTCACGTCCAGCGGCCTTGGCAATTTCCATAAACCGGCGTGATCCAAGATAGGCAAAGCCAGAATAACCAGCGTAGAAATATTCAATTGATGCCACGAACTTCACTTCCTTTTGTTGCGCTGCTGCGCAGAAAAACTGAGCCAAAAAATTCAACTGAAAAAGCCTAGAATGTTTTTCTTGAACTTCCCAAGTTTTCGTTCAACTTTTTGTTGGCATAAATTTGGGTAAATTTTCCGGCGAACTGAAGTAAATAAGACATGTCTCTCGAAATTTTTAGCTACCAAGTCAAATTTCACAACGATCTGCGCAGAATGCTACGCGATTACTTGATTTTCACCGGTGAAGCGATCCGCCAAGCCCCTTGGCACCATGAAATTGAAATCGACAAGCACCTGAAGGTAACGCTGGACAACCTTGGCGACTTCTCCCCGCCCAAGGGCGATATTCTGATCGCCACCGTCAACGATGTCCCCGCCGGAACAGCAACGATCAAGATGATCCGGCCCGGTGTCGCGGAGCTCAAACGCATGTACGTGCCGCCAGAGTTTCAAGGAAAGAAGATTGGTGAGGCCTTGCTGGTCCAAAGCATCGACTCAGCGTCGGAACTGGGCGCAGCGCAAATATTGCTGGATACACCCCCACCCTTTAAGCCTGCTCATGGGCTGTATCAGAAGTTTGGCTTTGAATTCTGTGACGAATACCCGGAAGTCGGCATTCCGGACGATCTCAAGATCAACTGGCTTTACATGTCCAAAATTCTTGAGAAATAATCAGTATTCTGGACTTCTTACGTCTGTCAGAACAAGACAACACTTTCGTTTTGACTTAATTTATCTGACTGAGGCGAATAAACGCGTTGGCGTTTTCTGAGTTGTGCGTTTCTATTTCCCATCGAACACCGGACAATTTGAACAAAAGAGAGATAACCAAATGTTTTTCGTTGTTAAGCACTCACACGATTACGCAACCTGCCAAGCACACAATCCCGAAAGCGTCGCCGCAATGGGCGACATCGTAACCCGTGCGTCCGATCACGGAATCACGGTTCATGGCCGCTATGGCAACCGTCTAGAACACACCAATTTCTACGTCCTTGAAGCCAGCAGCATGGAAGACATCGATGCGCTGTTTGACCCAGTCTTGGAGATGGGGAACTGGGACATCACACCGGTCGTAAAGAAGTAGAAAAGGTATAAGGAGCACAATAGATGGCGGACTTACCAGTCGTCAATTACGCTGAATTAGAGAAGATTAAAGCGATCGCAGGCAGCGCGAATGATACGTCGGTCATCATGCTCAACCTGAACCGCTATTCAGCAGAGGCAGCGTTTCCCAATGGCGACCTGTATCAAGAATACATGCAGGTGCTGAACCAGCTCTTTGCCGAGGTTGGAGGTAAAGTTCTCTGGCAATCACCGTCGCACGCGAATGTCATCGGCGAGCAAATTATCCATGAGGCGCTCGGCATCTGGTACCCGAGCCACGCTGCGTTCATGAACCTGATGACTGCGCCATCGTCCGAACGGAACATGTCCCTGCGTGTCCGCGCAGTGGCGCAGGCCGACTTGCACCGATTGGCCGACTACACGGCTTAGGCCTTGGGAATCATTCCCCCCAGACGACTTGGGGCAACAAGCCTGTCCGAGCATTCTCAGACAGGCTTTTTTGTCTATATCCAGTGATAACGAACCTGACTGATGATCAAAGACGGAAAGAGCGATGAAGCTGCGTAACGCACAAGACATCCTTGAGATTGAGAGCCGAGGCTTTGAGAAATTTGTCCCTCACCGAAGCGCTTGGGCCATCATCAAGCATCAAGCAACCCAGCGCCCGGACGCTGTGGCGCTCGAGTTTCTGCACGACTGCGCCGCGCCTGAGCGGGACGAGTTGGTCACGTTTTCCCAACTGGCTAACCGGATCGAAGCCGCCGCTTGGGTGTTCCAGCGTGCCGGCGTTGGGCCGGATAAGGCTGTGGCGGTTCTGACTCAGCACACCATCTCGGGACAAATCGCGCTGTGGGGCGCGCAGTTGGTGGGCCGTGCTTGCCCAATCAACCCGATGCTGAAGCCTGAGGCCATTGCTGGCCTGATCCGAGCGGCCAACGCTGCGGCTGTCGTAATCACGGGGGTGAGCGACGAGGTCAGTTACTGGAAAACGCTGGTGCCCGGTTTGCGGGCCGAGGGCATCGAGCTTCCGATTTTTTGCTGTGACGCGGACCGAGCCTCACCCGATCATGACGGGATATTTGAAGATCTCGTCGCGGCGGCACCGGAAGGCCAGAAAGTTGAGGTCTGGGGCGATGATCAATCCATCGCAGCGCTCTATCACACTGGCGGGACGACTGGTCAGCCCAAGCTGGTGCGCCACCGTCGCCAAAACCAAGCCCACGTGGCCCATGCTTGCGCCGCCATGTATGATTTCGGACCTGACGATAAAATGCTCAACGGCTTCCCGCTCTTTCACGTAGCAGGCGCCTTTGTGTTTGGACTATCGGCCTTGTCCGCGGGCAGCCGATTGGTGATTCCAGGCCGGTTGGGTATGCGAAACCAAGGCTTCATGCGCGAGGTTTGGCAACAGGTAGAGCGGCGCGGGATCACTAAGATTGGGGCTGTACCAACGGTTCTTGCCGCGCTCAACAGCACGCCGGTTGACGCAAATATCGCCACACTGCGGTTTTTACTGACGGGCGGTTCGCCGCTGCCGACCGAACTGGCTGAGGCCGTAGAAACACATGCGGGCGTTCCCGTGCGTAATATCTTGGGTATGACAGAAAGCGCGGGCGCCATTGCTGCTGAACCCGTCCAAGGCCCACGAACACCCCTTTCCTGTGGCTTGCGCTTGCCCTTCAGCGAAGTCGCTGTTTTTGGCGAAACGGACGGTGACGTGGACCCCGGCAAGCGCCTCCCCGCGGGTGAAACCGGGATCATCGCAACGCGCGGACCGAACGTGGCAGACGGCTATTCACAGGCGTCTAGGAACCCCGGAACGTTCCTGCCAAAAGGGTGGCTTGTGACGGGTGATTTGGGCTCGATCGACGCGACGGGCTGCTTGTTTATTACGGGCCGCAAGAAAGACGTTATCATCCGCAGCGCCCACAACATTGACCCCCAAATGATCGAAGACGCTCTGCTGGCGCATCCCAAGGTTGAAACAGCAGCTGCAGTTGGGATGCCGGACGCTTATGCTGGCGAGTTGCCTATAGCCTTCATCGTCACGCGTGATCACTGGGCGCCGGATCTTCAGGAACTTCTGAACTTTTTGGCAGAGCGGATCGAAGACCCGCTGGCTATCCCCAAGCGGATACATGTGATCGATGAAATGCCAATGACGCCGGTGGGGAAAATCTTCAAGCCTGCGCTTCGGTCAGAGGCCATCCGCGCCGCTCTAGACCTTGTTTTGGGCGACTTGGCGCGCGTCGTCAGAGTCACCTTGGACGAGGAAAACAGCGTCACGATTCATGCACCCGACGACAGCAAAGCGCTGATCAGCGAGCGTCTTGTGGGGATGCCGCTGACCCTCAGCTTTGCCCCGATCGGCAAGGCTTGATCCGCTTAGGCGACAGGGACTGGCCTCGCATCGAGATCTGGACCAGAGTGGGCTAACGCCATCCCACCATCACTGAATCGACCGCACATGACCCATCAGAATCTTTACACGGTTTTTCAGGAACGCTTTCCAACGGACCCAGAGGCCGTATTTCTCGACGCTGATCGCCGCACCTTGAGATACTCGGACGTTGATGCGGAAAGCGGGCGGTTCTTGGCCGTGTTGACGTCTTGCGGTGTTGTGCCGGGCGACCGGGTCTTTATGCAGGTCGAAAAGTCTATAGAGGCGGTTTTGCTGTACTTGGCCTGCTTGCGGGCTGGGACTGTGTTTGTGCCGCTGAACACCGGGTACACGGGCTCCGAGATCGAGTATTTCCTGTCCGACACCCGGCCCGCGCTGTTCGTTTGTCGCCCAGAAGATGAAGAAACAGTCACACTCTTAGCCCATAAAGCGGGGGTGGAGATGGTGCTGAGCCTTGGCGCAGAGAGCGACGGCTCTTTAATGGAAGCGGTGCGCGAGGCCCAACCGCTTACATCGGTGGAACCCTGCACCACGGACGATCTTGCCGCCATTCTCTACACGTCGGGCACAACGGGTCGATCGAAGGGCGCGATGCTGACCCACGACAACTTGCTGTCGAACGGACTGGTGCTGCACGAATATTGGCAATGGGTGGAAGGCGACGTGCTGCTGCACGCTTTACCGATCTTCCACGTCCACGGGCTCTTTGTGGCCTTGCACTGCGCTCTGCTGAACGGCTCCCGCATCATTTTTCTCGATAAGTTTGACGTTGATCGAGTGGTGGAAGAATTACCCAAATCAACAGTCTTGATGGGGGTTCCCACCTTCTATGTTCGGCTGCTGGAAGCCGACGGCTTTGACCGCGATCTCTGCGCCACCATGCGGCTGTTCATTTCGGGATCCGCGCCCTTGCTTGCGGAGACGTTCACCGCCTTCGAAGCCCGCACCGGACAGCCCATTCTGGAACGCTATGGGATGACCGAAGCTGGGATGATCACCTCGAACCCCTATAGCGGTTCCCGCGTTCCGGGGACGGTTGGCTTTGCTTTGCCTGGGGTGACGGCGCGCGTGGCGGATGACAAGGGCCGGGAAATCGAGCGGGGCGATGTTGGGGTGCTGGAAGTGCGCGGCCCTAACGTGTTTGCGGGGTATTGGGAGATGCCGGAAAAGACCGCTGAAGAGTTTCGTGCAGACGGCTTTTTTATCACGGGCGATCTGGCAACCATGGACCCCGAAGGCCGGATTACCATTGTTGGGCGAGCGAAAGATTTGGTGATTTCCGGAGGATATAATGTCTATCCCAAAGAGGTTGAGGAACAGCTGGACCTGATGCCGGGGATCAAAGAATCGTGCGTTATTGGCGTGCCCAACAAAGACCTCGGTGAAGCCGTCGCCGCGATTGTTGTTCTTGATGGGACCGCCGAAGTCTCGCTTAATACCGCGCAGACTTTTCTGGTCCAAAAACTCGCCAAGTTTAAGCAGCCCAAGTCCCTCATCATCGTCGATGAATTACCGCGAAACACCATGGGCAAAGTGCAAAAGAAGCAACTTCGCGAGCGCTATAGGAATGCCGGCTAGGCTGCTAGCACTAACGCTTTTGCGCTGAAATGAAGAGCCCAGCGGCCACGGCAGCATACGTGACGACGTGCGCAATCGTGATCGTCTCACTCAGAAACGTCAGGCCGAGGATGCTGGCAATGATGGGCGTGATGTACCCGTTCCGCGCGGTAAACGTTGGACCCTCTCTCTGAACCAAAAAACCGCGCAAAACCTGCCCCATGCCCGTGGTGACTAAGCCAGCCATCACCATTCCAAAAATGGCGATCCACCCGGGAAATTCCGTGGGAGCGTTGTAGATCAGAAAGGGCACGGCCAAGATGCAGGCAGCGATCAGGGAGTAGCCCTGGTACTGAACCGGTCGGAAGTCCTTGATTGTCGACATGTGGACGACGCCGGAGGCGAGAGCCAGCGAGCCAAGAATGCACACGCCATGGGGCGCCAGCAGGAACCAAGACGGCCCCCCCTGTTCCAAGCTCAATGGGGAAAGCCCCATCTGACTAGCCGCCAAATACGCAATGCCAGCGGTCGCAATCAGGAAGCCGACCCATTTGCTGGTGCTGATCGGACGACCCAACACAAAGCGAGACAGGGCGAGCACAAAGATTGGGACGGCAGAGTAGTAGATCGCAACCATCGATGTAGGGATGTGGTTCAGGATCCAAGGGAGCGACAAGAATGGAAAGCCAATGAACACCAAGCCGTTCAGCGTGACCGGCAGCCGGCTGGCTTTTGGCAGGCGAAAACGGTGGGGGCTTAGGGCCATGATGAACATCAAGACCAGCGCAGCAACAATGATACGGCCCGCACCAGCGGCCATGTTGGAAAACCCATCGAGGGAAATTTTCACCAAGAAGAACCCTGCGCCATAGCAGGTAGATAGGGCCATCAGCATGGCAACGGACAGCACGAGCTTCTGAGACATGATCGACTTCTGTGCTTAATGATCAGCGCGGCAATTTCGCTATATGGGATCCCAAAAATAGCGTTAATACCAAATACTTTCTACTAATAATGATATTTTCTGATTTTGGGATCCATAATTATACGGTACGACCTTAACTTAGGATAAACACTGCGCAAGGTTAAAGGCATGTCTGAGAACAAATTACGCATTGCGATCAAAGGTCACGAAATCGCCTATGTCAAGCGCGGGCGCGGATGTCCGATCGTTTTCCTGCATGGAAATCCCACCTCATCCTATCTCTGGCGTCATGTCATGCCCGAAGTGGAAAGAGTGGGGCAGTGCATCGCGCCGGACCTTATTGGTATGGGCGACAGTGCAAAGCTGCCAGACCCGGGCCCCGACACCTATAGCTATGCCACGCATCAAGCCTTTCTGTACAGTTTTCTCGACGCCATGGATTTAGGCGACAAGATCATTTTGGTTGTCCACGATTGGGGGTCAGCGCTTGGGTTTGAGTGGGCGCGGCGCAACCAAGATCGTATTGCCGGGATTGCGTATATGGAGAGCATGGTCACGCCTTTTGAAAGCTGGGACACATTTAACCCCAATGCCCGACCAATATTTCAGGCCCTGCGGTCTGAGAAAGGTGAGACGCTCATTCTCGATCAAAACATGTTCGTTGAACGCAATCTCCCTAATGCGACGCTGCGAGAATACACGGCTGAAGAAATGGAAGAATATCGGCGACCGTTTCACAACCGCGAGGACCGCTGGCCCTCCCTCACCTTTGCCCGCAGTGTCCCGATCGCAGGGCAGCCGCCAGAGGTCGTGTCGGTGGTCGAAGGCTATTCGCAGTGGCTCCGAACAACCGAAATTCCCAAGCTGTTTATCGCCGGAAATCCGGGCGCCATGCTGACTGGTGAACGCAAGGAGCTGTGTCGGACGTTCAAGAACCAGACGGAGGTTTCGGTCTCCGGAAAGCACTTCTTACCTGAAGACAGCGGCGCAGAAATTGGCCGAGCGATTGCAACTTGGGTGGTGGGTCAAGCAATCTTATAAGATGCTTTAAGCACCATTCACCTTGGCGGATCACTACTCACCCGATAAGGTTACTTCCATTATTTGACTAATCACAGTCAACTAAGGGAGAGAGAAATGTTGAAGTCTATCAAGATGCTGATTCTCGGCACGTTCATGGCTACTGGAGTTGTTTCGACAGCATCAGCCCAAGATCTAACCTTCTTTACAATCGGTACAGGAGGCACAGCCTACACCTACTACCCAGTGGGCGGCGTGATCGCGAACGCGATTTCCAACCCTCCGGGTTCGCGCGAGTGTGACTCCGGCGGCTCCTGTGGTGTGCCAAACCTGATCGCGTCCGCCGTATCTTCCCGCGGTTCCGTTGATAACGTCAACGCCATTATGTCCGGCCTGAGAAACTCCGGTTTCGCACAGTCTGATGTCGCTTACTGGGCGTACACCGGCACGGGCACGATGGAAGGCCAAGAGCCTGCAACCGATCTGCGTACCATCGCAGCGCTGTTCGAAGAGCACATTCACTTGGTGGCAATGGCTGACAGCGGCATCAACTCCGTTGCTGACCTTGCTGGCAAGCGCGTGTCCCTCGATGAGCCAGGCTCCGGTACCTACGTCGATGCCAACCTGATCCTCGAAGCAAACGGCCTGTCCGCTGACGATCTGACCGCTGAAGCTCTGAAGGGCAACGCTGCTTCTGACGCGCTGCGTAACGGCAAGATTGATGCTTACTTTGTGGTTGCTGGTTACCCAACCGGCTCGCTGGTCGAGCTGGCTTCGGCTGCAGACATCAAGCTGGTTCCGATCGCCGGCGCTGGCGCTGACGCTCTGACGTCTGCTCATGGTTTCTTCGCTCAGAGCGAAATTCCTGCGGGCACCTACGAAGGCGTTGACGCTGTTTCCACTGTTTCCGTGGGCGCGCAGTGGTACACCAGTGCAAGCGAAGACGAAGAGCTGATCTACAACATCACTAAGGCTCTCTGGAACGACAAGTCCCGTCGCCTGCTGGACGTGGGTCACGCTAAAGGCAAGACCATCACGCCAGCGTCTGCACTGAACGGTATCGGTGTTCCTTTGCACGCGGGTGCTGAGCGTTTCTACAAAGAAGCAGGCTTGCTTTAATCTAGCCTGCCCCAGACAAGCCTCCAGCGTTTCGGCGCTGGAGGCTTTCTTTTTTTTATGATCCCTTAACAGCCCGGTGCGCCCCGCTGTTTAAGGCCGATCCTTCACCCGGTGATACCCATGTCAGCAGAAAACAACGACCGTCTTTCCGACGCAGAACTTGCCGCGCTAGAGAGTAAGTATGACCCGGAAATGAATTTTCGTCAGACCGGCAAATGGATCGGATTGATCATCGCGGCCCTGCTGGTGGCGATGACGGCCTATCATTTCTACGCGTCTGGCTTTGGCTTGATCCGGGAATTGCTGCATCGGGGCATTCATATCTCGTTTGTTTTTGGGCTGGGGTTCCTGCTGTTTTCGTGGCGGCGGCCTAAGTCTCCAGATCAGATTCGCCCCACGTGGTACCGCCCCGGTGGGATCGCGGTTTGGGACTACATCTTTGCGGTTGCGGCTATCGCCGCAGCACTTTATTTGCCGCTGCTTCCTCCAGAAATCGTAGCTAATCGGGTTGGTAACCCAGCGCAGATCGACGTGGTCATGGGGACTATCTTGCTGGTACTGGCGCTTGAATTGAGTCGCCGTTCTATCGGCCCGACCCTACCGCTGATCGCGATCGTCTTTATCCTTTTTGCGCTCTATGGCCCATTGGCGCCGGGTGCACTCAAGCACGGCGGCAGCAGTTGGCTTGGGCTGATTAACCACTTGTACATGACCAACCAAGGCTTCTACGGCGTCGCCATTGGGGTCATGGCGCAGTACGTGTTCCTGTTTATCGTCTTTGGGGTTTTGGCGACGCGGATTGGTTTGGGGCAACTGTTTATCGATTTGGCCATGGTTATCGCTGGTCGCCATGCGGGCGGGCCCGCCAAAGTTGCGATTTTCTCCAGCGCCTTCATGGGCACGATTTCAGGGTCTTCGATCGCCAACACCGTAACCACCGGCGCGCTCACCATTCCGGCAATGAAGCGCGTGGGCTATCCCGCGCACTTTGCCGGCGCGGTTGAGGCCACATCGTCAACGGGCGGGCAGATCACCCCACCCATCTTGGGTGCGGCGGCGTTCATCATGGTTGAGTATCTGGAAATTCCGCTTCGCGACGTGCTGGCGGCGGCTTTGGTCCCCGCTTTGCTGCACTACTTCGGCATTTTTATTATGGTCCACCTGGAAGCAAAAAAGCTGGGCCTGCGCGGTTTAACCGCCGATGAAATGCCAAAGCTGCTGGTGGTCATCAAGCAGCATTGGCTGGCCATCATCCCGCTGGTCATTCTGGTGTATCTGATTATGACAGGCCGGACGCCGGACTTTGCCGCTGTTTACGGCATTATCGCCTGTGTGGTCGTCGGCTTTCTAAACCCCACCAACCGACTCAGCATTCGCGATTTATGGACGGCGTTGGCGCTTGGAGCAAAGAGCACGCTGGCCGTGGGCGCCGCCGCAGCGACTGTTGGCATTGTTGTTGGCGTTGTGACGCTAACGGGTGTGGGCTTTCGGCTGGGGTTCATCGTTGTTCAGACGGCAGGTGACATTGGCGCGTTTGTGCAAGGTATCTGGCCGCTGTCTTACATCGCGATTGACGCTTGGACGCTGTTCTTCTCGCTGGTCCTGATAGCCATTTCTTGCATCATCATGGGCGCCGGCATCCCAACGACCGCGACCTATATTATCCTCGTCGCTGTCGCAGCACCTGCATTGGCGCAGCTGCAAGTCGAGCCCTTGGTCGCCCATTTCTTCGTGTTCTATTACGGCGTTCTGGCTGACATCACGCCACCGGTTGCACTGGCAGCCTATGCGGCCTCTGGCATCGCCGGGTCAAACCCCTTCAAGACCGGAAACACAGCCTTCCGCCTCGGGATTGCCAAGGCATTGGTCCCATTTGTCTTTGTCTACTCACCCGCCTTGCTGTTGGTTGCGGGCGACTTCACGTGGACCGAGTTCACCGTCACGCTCGTAGGCGCGATGATCGGTATCGCGAGCCTTGGGGTGGCCTTTACCGGCTTCCTCCTCTCACCGCTGCGCGCGTGGGAGCGGATGTGGGTGGCCATGGTATCTTTGCTGTTCATCGCACCGGGCTTAAACACGCTGCTGATCGGGGTAGTTGCCATAGCGCCCATCGCCTTCCTGCAGTTCCGCCCCTCGCCTGCGGCTAAATCTGGATGACGAAGATGGTCTAATGCAGCGATCATGCTGACTTAGCGTCTCAGGCGTTCTAGGGTTAGGTCTGTGGCTGGATTCAGCAAGACGTGGAGACATTTTTAATGGCTTCTCAGACGTTCTGGGACCCTTCTTTTGAGATTACCAAGCGGGACGACGGCACCGTCCTCATGCAGCAGGTGGAGCCGCTGGCCGAGGCCTTACCGACGATTGCGGACTATCTCGATCTGTGGGCGGACAAAGCGCCCGACCGGACGTGGTTGGCGCGGCGGAATGATCAAGGCCTTTGGAACACCATCACCTATGGCCAAGCACGGGATCAGGCAAAACGGCTAGGTGGCGCGTTGCTTGCGTTGGGCTTGGGGCCAGATCGGCCGCTGGTTATTCTCTCTGGCAACAGCTTGGAACATGGGATTTGCGGGCTGGCGTGCCTCTATGTCGGCATTCCTTATGCCCCGCTTTCGACCGCCTATTCGCTTATTTCGCAAGACCACGGCAAGCTCCGCGACATTACCACCCTGCTCCAGCCCGGCGCGTTTTTCGCCGATGATACAGCCCGGTATGAGAGAGCTATTCAAGCGGTAGCAGGCACGAACACAGCCGTTATTGGCGTGCACAACCTCATTGATGGCGCGCTGGATTACCGCCACCTGCTCAACGGCAGCAGCGCGAAGGACCGTGAGCGCGCTGAGTCGGCACGGGCCGCACTCACCCGCGAGACGGTGCTCAAGTACCTGTTTACCTCTGGCTCGACCGGATCCCCCAAAGCAGTGATTAGTACCAACGGCAATCTGACCAGCAATCAGGCCATGGTGCGCGACTGCTACCGGTTTCTAGAAACAGAGCCGCCCATCGTACTCGACTGGGCTCCGTGGAACCATACCGCAGCGGGCAGCAAACTCAGCTACATGATCCTGACCAATGGCGGGACTTATTATATCGACGATGGCAAACCCACAGCGGACGGCATCGAAACAACCGTGCAGAACCTGCGCGATATTGCGTGTACGTGGTACTTCAACGTTCCCGCAGGCTTCGACCGGCTGGTTAACGCCTTGGAAGCGGACGCAGACCTGGCGCAGACCTTTTTCTCGCAGCTCAAGATGCTGTTTTACGCCGGCGCAGGCATGTCCCAACAAACCTACGACCGCCTGAGCGCTATTGCGCGATCAACAACCGGCAAAGACATCCTCATCTCCTCCAGCCTCGGCGCCACTGAAACCGGTCCGTTTACGCTGACCTGGACCGAAATTGAACGCTCAGCGGGCAAAGTCGGCATTCCCGGACGCGGGATTACTTTGAAGCTGGTAGGCGATGGAGATCGCTATGAACTGCGGGTAAAAAGTCCCTCGATCACGCCGGGGTACTATGGCGACCCAGAAGCAACAGCAAAGGCGTTCGACGAAGAAGGGTTCTACAAAATGGGCGACGCGATCCGCCCCGAAGACCCAAAGGACCTCAGCCGCGGTTTCTATTTCGACGGTCGCTTGGCGGAGAACTTTAAGCTGAACACCGGCACATGGGTTTCTGTAGGCGCGGTTCGAACGGCGCTGGTCGACAGCTTGGCTGGCGTGGTCCGCGACGCGATTATTGTGGGCGAAGATCAGGCTGAGCTTGGCGCCTTGGTGTGGCTTGCCGAAGCTGCATCTTCGCTGTCGGCAGAGGCGCTAACGGCGCGCCTTCAAGCTGGGCTGGAGGCTCATGTAAGGACCGCAACCGGCTCGGCGCGTCGTGTGCGCCGGATTACTGTGCTGCAAGATCCACCCAGTTTTGATCGGGGCGAAGTGACGGAGAAGGGCTCCATCAACCAACGCGCGCTGCGTCATGCGCGGCGCGCTCAAGTCGACACGCTCTATGCCGGCGGCCCGGGTGTCATTTACTGTTAGCGCGCCTTGCTACCACCTAGTCAATCGGTCCGGCCATTCGGTGCCTTCATTGATCTGACGGACCGCGCGAATGATCAAAGACTTGAGCAAGTCGGCAAAACGAAGCTTGGCATGAATCGCGGACCACAGCACAATTGCCGTGAAAATCTGGATCATTACCCCGAGTAAAATTTATTTCTCTTTTTGAAGTCAAACCAATCATCTCGAATACACACAATCACTATACCCAATAGTTTTGTCGTATAATTATTTATATTTTTCCTTTGATGCCTAAGATATATGGAATTGAAATATTCCCATGCATGATTACTCCGCCTGCACGTCGTGCAGGGCATGTTTTACTCAGCAGGAGAAAAAATTATGTGGGCTTCAAGACGAGTCAGCACTCCCCATGTCGGCAAAACCGAAATTGCTAAAGCGCGTATGCGGGCGGCGGCTGGCATCATTTCACGCAACGGTGCTTCTAACGTGTTCACGACCCAGGTCATGGGTGGCTATGGCGCAGGCACGATGCATCTTTACGCGAACTTTGAATCCATGGGTCACGCCATGGAAGTTAGCTCCAATATGACGGGCGACCCTGCGTGGGCGGCTCTCAACGCTGAGCGCGAAAAGGCTCCTTCAGCTGTTGTTGTTGGCCCCGATGTTTCTCGCTTGATGGCTGGCACGCCAAACCCAGGCAACACGGCAATGATGGTACGTGAGTACATCATGCCACGCGCGAACCTGGCGACTGCTGCTGGCATGCTAGCCGACGCGCAGAAAATGACGGCACCGCACGGCGTCAACATCACCATGTGGGTGCCGGTTATTGCGGCACAGATGGACCGGGCTTACGTCGTATACTCAGCAGCGGACATGGTTACGCTGGGCAAGGGCACGGACAACGTTGGCATGACTGACGACTTCCAGAAAATGATAATGGAAGCATCCAAGCTTGGCACGCTGGACCGCGCATTCGGTATGGCGATTTTCAAGTAAGATCGAAAATATTTGGGGGGAGGCTGGTCTCTAGAGCCGTCTTCTACCCAATGCCATCTAGGCGCTCTCAAACGAATATCCGCAGAGCGCTGGCGAGGCAGGATCACCAGATCCTGCCTCAAATCTTAAAGGCGACCCCGCCTCAAATCCCAAAGGCGACCCCGCCTTGCATCTCAAAGGCGACCCCGCCTTGAAAAACTTAAGCGAACCACATCGCGTAAAGCTGGCCGATCGCGGTCAAGCCAAAGCCAGCAACCAACAGGCCTTTGAACGGGCCCCACTGGGTTGCTACAAAGCGCGCGTGGGACTTTGTCTTTTGCTCTTCTTCGTCAGCATCATCAGCAACAGCCGCGATGTCATCCATCGCATCGATGCCGCCTAGAATGCCCATGATGGTCAGAAAGACCAGAAGGACGCTTGCCGGGATGAAGGCTGCCGAATAGCCGGCACCAACGAGACCAAGAACGACGAGATTGGCGACAACCACCAACGACATGATCCAGAAAAGATCGCGGCCGCGGGCGGACCAACCAGCAATTCGGTTTGCTCTATCCTGTGGGGTGTTCATTCTAAACTCCTATAAATAATCGGGTCTTAAGTTGATTAGTAGAAGCGTCCTCACCCCATTCCTGAGTTGGGTGCAAAACTTCTAATATTCACGATATCATAGGTGGTGAAGTGGTCTCTATATCAAAAAGTCCGAGACCTTTGAACGGCGAAAATGCTTAAACAAAAGTCATGCAGATCAATATCTTATCTCGTCCAGATCTTGGCGGCTGCTAAATGAACACCTGAGTCATTTCAACTGAAAATAAGCCGTTATGAAACTTCTTTACCAATAGTGCAGCGGTTATCCCCTGCGCCAACAAATGCAGTCGCCTTTTGCCCTCACAATATTCGCGGTTAGCGCGCTTTCGTCTTTAGATCTTTCGGACTGCGAATGACGTCACGCGGGCACGATGGATGCGGCTGCCGGTTTGGTACAGTTGCCCTAATAGCGCCGGAGAAACTCTCCATCACACCACCACCGCAGCCCCAGTAAAGCTCTCGGACCATTGCGCTGGTTGTCATACAATTTACGTTTCTGGTGGCCATGTGTGGTCCCCCTCTCTCTGCTGCCCAAAGCAACTTTTATTCATTATTCCAGCGCCAGTCTAATGCCACTAACGCAGCCAACGCCACCCCTCGGCTGACACGTCGCACTGGCGCGGATGACGTCTATGAGGCCCTGCTTGCTCAGCGTCAGATCCGAGGTGGTTTGGCTTTAGCGTCAGCATTCTGCTCCGTCTTTAGGGAGCCAGACCCACGGAAATCGTGGGATTACGGCTTCGGGGAAGGGGCACTGATGGATGCTTTGGGGCACTTTGGTCATTTCAAATCGCGAGAAAATGGTGCTGATCCGAGTAGCCATGTGATGTTGCTCAATGGTTACATCCATCTGCACTGTGTAATGCATATTCATTATTCAAGTCGCGCATTGACCGCTGGGAGGTTGAACTGCTTGAGTTCCAGCAAGGCCATCATCAGTGCATCGGACTCCATCAGGAAGAGGTCGTCCCGATCAGTCGTAGGATCAGCCAAGTACAGCTGTAGTGCTGGAGAGTGCTCCACAACCATCCTGCGGATCGACCGTGTTCGCTCACAGGCCCCTCGGAGGCTCTTGCTCGTTATGACAGCTGACATGGCCTCCTTGACCTCATCGCGAGTGACCTCGATGCCTTGCTGCCTGATCGACGACAGGATTGGCATGTAGTGGTCATGGGGCTGTGAGGCTGCCAGCTGATGCATCTCTTCTGAGTGCATAGGCGGAGGTGTCCTGAGACCATAGTGACCTGCGATGATCGTGGGCCATGATGAAGCAACATCAACGTAGAGCACAGGGTTACCGTTGATCCTCATCCGTCCAGTCTCGATTAGGTAGTTTCGGATTTGGCGAGGACGGTTCTGGAAGG
>CBFIEF010000015.1:0-58069 GCA_965661545.1 Alphaproteobacteria bacterium
AGGCCTTCAAGCCGGTCTCGAAGACGGCACTGAAATCCTCAAAGGCATCAACCTGAGCATTGGCGCGGGTGAAGTGCATGCGATCATGGGCCCGAACGGTTCGGGTAAATCCACAACGGCGAACATCCTGTCCGGCAAGTCCGGGTATGATGTTACGGCGGGCAGCGCGACGCTGGACGGCGCAGACCTGTTCGAGATGGAGCCAGAAGAACGCGCGCACGCCGGCTTGTTTCAGGCGTTCCAGTACCCGGTCGAAATTCCGGGTGTACAGGCATCGACATTCTTGCAGACCGCGGTAAACGCCAAGCGCAAGGTTGCGGGTCTGCCAGAGCTCGACGCGCTGGCTTTTGTCCGCGAGTTGCGGGCGAAGGCGAAGCAGCTGGGCATCGGTAACGACATGCTCAAGCGCGCGGTGAATGTTGGTTTCTCCGGTGGTGAGAAAAAGCGATTCGAGACCCTGCAAATGGCATTGCTGGAGCCACGGCTCGCGGTGCTGGACGAGACAGATTCTGGTTTGGACGTGGATGCGTTGCGCGTCGTGGCGGAGGGCGTGAACGCCTTGCGCTCGCCGGATCGCTCATTCCTCGTCATCACGCACTACCAGCGTTTGCTGGATTACATCGTGCCGGACTATGTGCACATTCTCAGCGATGGCAAGATCGTCAAATCTGGCGACAAGTCTCTGGCGCTTGAGGTTGAGCAGTCCGGTTACGCGGAGTTTGAAGCGGCATGACAGACGTCTTTGGCGCAGAATTTTTAGACCGTTTGCACAGTTCGGGTGCGGTGAAAAACCAAAGCCCGTTCGAAGCCTTGCGCACAACGGGCTTTCCCAATCGCCGTGTGGAAGCATGGCGGTACACGGATTTAGCCAGCCAGCTTGCACAATCGCTGACCCCTGCGGGCTTACGGATCAATCAAGAACAAAGCGGCCTGTTTGGGCCCAATCCGTCGGCTGATGCAGTCGGAGGCGATGCGTTGAGCCTGCTGAACGCATCGGTGGGCGGCGAAGGCTTTTCGTTTGAGGTCCCCGCTGGTGCCAAGCTCAAGCCCGTTTTTGCGCGGTTTGGCCCGATGGCGCCAAGCGCGCTGGTCAATGCAACCAACCGGATTACTGTCGGCGAAGGCGCGCAGGCTGTTTTGGTCGAGCGCTGGGGTCAGACGGACGATAGCTGGATGAACAGCGACACGTCGATTGACGTGGCTGACGGCGGGCATCTCATCCGGGTCATCTTGGTCGAAGATGGTGCCAGCGGAACGCAGACGCACCGGACGTTCACTGCGCTGGGCGAGAACGCTCGCTATGATGCGCTGGTGGTCACGTTGGGTGGGGGCTTGCACCGGATTGAGCAGCACGCTGACATCAACAAGCCCGGCGCGCATGCGGGGTTGTCCGCGATTGTCCTGAAAAAGGGCAAGGAGCACAGCGATTTCGTTACAAACGTTCGTCACTTGGCCGAAGACACAACGTCAGACCAGCAAGTACGCACAGTCGTTGACGGCGAAGCCACGGCGGTCTTCCAAGGCGGCATTAAAGTCGCCAAGGACAGCCAGCGGATCGAAGGCGACCAGCTTTCACGCGCGCTGATGCTGTCGGATCGCGCGCAGGCGTTCACGAAGCCTGAGCTTGAGATCTATGCGGATGACGTGAAATGCAGCCACGGGGCAACCGTGGGTGACTTGGACGCTGAGGCGCTGTTTTACATGCGGGCACGCGGTATTGACGATGCGGCAGCCCGGGCGTTGCTGATTCTGGCATTTGCGCGGGAACCGTTTGAGGCGCTGGATTTGCCAGAGCAGGTTCAGGCCATGCTGGATGGCAAAATTCAGGAATGGTTGGGTGTTTCTGGCCGCTTTGAAGAGTTGGAGCTGTAATGGCTTACGACGTCGCAGCCATACGGGCTCAGTTCCCAACTCTCGAGCGTAAGGTCTATGGCAACAAGCCGCTGATTTTTTTGGACTCGGCGGCTTCGGCGCAGAAGCCTTTGGCTGTAACCGACGCTATGACGGATTTCATGGCAACGACCTATTCTAACGTGCACCGTGGTGTTCACGCGCTGTCGCAAGAGGCGACGGATGCGTTTGAGGGCGCTCGGGGCAAGGTCGCTCGGTTTATGAATGCGGATGAGCGGGAAGTCGTGTTCACGAAGAACACGACAGAGGCCATAAACCTCGTTGCGCAATCGTGGGGACGAAAAAACCTCTCTCGCGGGGACGAGATTCTTGTTACTGAGCTGGAGCACCACGCCAATATCGTGCCCTGGCAGCTGATCGCAGAAGCCACGGGTGCGAAGGTGAAGGCGGTTAAGATCCTCGATGACGGCGCACTGGATATGGACGACTTCCATGCCAAGCTTGGGCCGCGGACTAAGATGGTTGCGGTGGCCTATGTCTCCAACGTGCTAGGAACGGTGCTCCCCGTTCATGAGATTATCGCAGCTGCGCACGCGCAAGGCGCGCTGGTGCTGCTGGATGCCTCTCAAGCCGTGACGCACAAGCGGGTCGATGTGAAAGGGCTGGACGTCGATTTTCTGGCGTGGACGGGACACAAGCTCTATGGCCCCACGGGGATTGGCGTGCTGTTCGGCAAATACGAGCTTTTGGACGCCATGCCGCCGTTTTTGGGCGGGGGCGACATGATTGATACTGTCAGCTTTGAGGGCTCAACCTACCGCGAACCACCTTACCGCTTTGAAGCCGGAACGCCGGCGATCGTTGAAACCATTGGTTTAGGTGCGGCGATTGATTGGGTTGAGGCTGTTGGCATCGACAATATCGCGGCGCACGAAGTCGATTTGCTCGACTATGCGATGGATCAACTTGGCGCGGCGAATGACGTGCGGATCTTTGGTACCACAGACAGCAAAATCTCGGTTTTGGCTTTCCTGCTGGGCGATCACCACGCGCATGATGTCGGGACGATCCTCGATCGAACAGGCGTGGCGCTGCGGGTTGGTCAGCACTGTGCTGAGCCGCTACACAATCGCTTGGGCGTGCATTCCACCGCGCGCGCGTCCTTTGCCGCTTATAACTCCCGCGAAGACGTGGATGGCTTGCTGGAAGGCTTGGCTGTCTGTCGGGAGCTGCTGGGGTAATGGACGACGAGACCCGCATCCTGTTTGAGAGCGATTTGCTTTCACTGGCCAAAGCGCGGGTACGAGAAGGACGGCTGACGCAGCGGTCTGGCAGCGGAACGGCCAAAAATCCATTTTGCGGGGACGAAATTGCGGTCGATCTGGACGTGGCTGATGGCGTCCTAAAGACTGTGGGCTATGAGGCTAAGGCGTGTAGCTTGTGTGTTGCCTCGGCGGAGTTGCTCAGTCAGTGGGTTGAGCAGCACGGCGGATCGGCGGCAGAGCTATCGGCGCTGGCCGAGGCGGTACAGGGGGTTCTGAAAGGTCAGGACGCGCCTGCTGGGTTTGAAGCGCTGGCATCGGTCGCGCCCTTTCGTGCTCGGCACAAGTGCGTAACGCTGCCCTTTGATGCGGCGCAAAAGGCTGTAAATACGGCGGTGGAGGAGATCGAGACGTGATCAAAGACGGCAAGACACTGGCTGACTTCATGCCGAACCCCGGCGTGACGATGGACCCCGCCAAGGGCGTTCGCGTCCGGCGAGAAGGGACAACGTTTGTGGCTGAGGCTGGCGTGAGCCTGGCTGCTGGTGCGGCACTGGCGAGTGAAGACGCCATGATCGAGGCGATGCAGACCGTTCATGATCCTGAGATTCCGATCAACATCTATGACCTTGGCCTGATTTACCGGCTTGAGCAGAATTCAGACAGCGGCGACGTTGACGTCGACATGACCCTAACCGCGCCTGGATGTCCGGTCGCGGGAGAAATGCCCGGCCACGTCGCAGCTGCTTTGGCGGCTGTTGAGGGGGTTGGTTTGGCGACCGTTCGACTGGTTTGGGAGCCAACTTGGACCCCTGATAAAGCCAGCGAAGACGCGCAATTGGTCCTTGGACTGTAGCGGGGGCTTTGCGAAGCCGAATATTCGTGCCTATATTTAGAACTTGACCTTTACTGAACGAATTGAGTTCCCGCCATGATGCAGAACGTTCTGAACCTGACCGACACAGCCGCCAATCGCGTGAAGTCGCTTATCGCCAAATCTGGAGATGATTCGGTGCAAGGGCTGCGTGTGGGTGTAAAGCAGGGTGGATGCTCGGGGATGGAGTACTTCGTTGAGTACGCGTCCGAGAAATCAGCCATGGAAGAAGAAGTGCTGGACAAGGGCGTCCGCATCTTCATCGAACCCGCAGCGTTTATGTTTCTGCTGGGTTCGACGATGGACTATCATGAAGACCGTCTGACATCGGGCTTCACGTTTGAGAATCCCAACGAAAAAGCCAAGTGCGGCTGTGGTCAGTCAGTGGCTTTCTGACTTTCGGCCAGCTGAAGTGCGGCCAGCAGCTTATCCAAATCAGTTTCCAGCGTATCCAACTGCTTGTTGATGGTCGGCAGCTGCTGAACCAAGCGCGCCCGCTGCGCGATGGCGTCGCTATCTGAGGCGCTGGAGTTGTTCTGGATGAACTTCGTCACAGTTGTCTGACGACGGCGGACTTTCTCGATCTTCCGAGCGGTGAGCTCCAATCGCTTAGCGAGCAGATTGATGGTGGCTGTGTTGACCTCAATCGCCTCAGCCAGCTTCGCCTCGGTCGTGATGATTTCTTCCTTCAGCAAGTCGGCTTGAACCTTTTGGCTCGCAACCTGCAAGTGATAGGAATCCAGTTGTTCTTTGAACTTAGCGCAGCTTACGGACGTAAAATTGCTGACAGCGCAAAGGCGCTCGTATTTCTGGTTTTGCGCAGCAAGAACGGCCACGTTGCGGGCGATCTGCTCATCATACGCGATGCTTGTTTCGCTGAGGCGCAGATGCTCTTCCTTGATCGCTTTGGGATTGGCGTTTGCCATGTTGGCTGTGCCAAGAGAGACACAGATCGAGACACCCAACAGCGTGATAAGCTTTTTCATTTCTCACGCTAAAACGGTAATACTATAATAGTTTTCTCCAAAAGAGAGGCATAAATCGGGCCGTTTTGCGCTTGTTAAACTTATTTGCCGCCTTTTTGTGTGTTCTTCTCATATTGGGAAGACATACCGGCGTATTCGCCAATTCTCATCGCAAAAACGAATTTGACATGAACATTATCGTTAGCTTCTGCGGCACTTTGGCCTACAGATGATCCAAACGCGTTTTCAAGCATACGATCGACCCCAAGATTGCATTCGCAAGCCGCTTCTAGACCATTTCCATTCTGCTTTAGGATCGTGTGCGGAATGCAGTTTCGCTTAGAAATCGGACATGACAGAAAATACGCCAAATGAAGCGGTCAAGACCGCACGCCTCGTCTTCACGCCATCTGGTAAGCGTGGAGATTTTCCCGTTGGTACGCCTGTGTTGCAGGCGGCGCGCAAGCTGGGTGTTGATATCGACAGTCTCTGCGGCGGTAACGGCATGTGCGGGCGTTGTCAGATCACCTTAGGCGAGGGCGAGTTTGCCAAGCATGGCATCACCTCATCCGCGACTCACGCGTCGGAACCCAATGCAGTCGAGGCGCGCTACGCCACCAAACGGAATATGAAAGCGGAACGGCGGTTGTCGTGTCAGACGATGCTGACGGGCGACTTGGTCGTGGACGTACCGCCAGACGCGCAGGTTCACAAGCAAGTGGTCCGCAAATCTGCTGATGACCGCGTGATCGCGATTGATCCAACGGTGCGCTTGCACTTCATCACTGTGCGTGAGCCGGACATGCACGAGCCAAGCTCTGATCTAGGCCGAATCCATGAAGCGTTGGAGCAGCAGTGGGATCTGAAGGATCTCATCACAGATTTCAGCATCATGCGGACCATGCAGCCGATTTTGCGCAAGGGTAAGTGGCAGGTGACGGCGGCGGTGCGCGATGGTCAGGAACTCATTGCATTGTGGCCGGGGCTGAAGGAACAGGTGTTTGGCCTTGCCGTTGATCTGGGCTCCACCACGATTGCCGCGCACTTGTGTGATTTGGCGACGGGCGAGGTAATGGCGTCGAGCGGGCTGATGAATCCGCAAATTCGCTTTGGCGAAGATGTCATGTCGCGGGTTTCTTACTCGATGATGAACCCTGGCGGTGACGCCGAAATGACGACAACAGTGCGTGAGGCGCTCAACGATCTGGCGAAGGCCACCACGGAAGAAGCGGGGGTTGAGGTCACAGATATTCTCGATATCGCGCTGGTCTCGAACCCGATTATGCATCACTTGCTGCTGGGGATGGACCCGTTGGAACTGGGCGGCGCGCCGTTTGCGCTGGCGACGGACTTTGGCACACGGTTAAAGGCGCGGGAGCTGGATCTGAATTTCCACCCCGGCGCACTGGCTTATGTGCTGCCGTGTATCGCCGGACACGTTGGCGCGGATACCGCCGGCGTTGCGCTGGCCGAGCGGCCTGATCTGACTGAAAAACTGACGTTCATTGTAGACGTGGGTACGAACGCAGAAATGCTGCTGGGCGACAAAGACCGCGTTTTGGCGGCCTCGTCGCCGACCGGTCCAGCGTTCGAGGGCGCACAGATTTCCAGCGGTCAGCGAGCGGCGCCGGGTGCGATTGAGCGCGTGAAAATTGACCGCAATTCGCTGGAGCCCGCCTTTAAGATTATTGGCTCGGATTTGTGGTCGGACGAGGAAGGCTTTGACGAAGCTGCGGAAAAAACTGGGATCACGGGAATTTGTGGTTCAGGCATCATCGAGGCATTGTCCGAAATGTTCTTGGCCGGTTTGATGAACGAAGATGGCATGATTGACGGCAACAAGCAGACTGAAACGCCACGCATCGTTGCCGATGGCCGGACCTTTGCCTACACGCTGTTCGATGCCAGTGCCGAAGATGGGCCAACGATCACGGTGACGCAGAACGACGTTCGCGCCATTCAAATGGCCAAGGCCGCGCTTTATGCCGGTTATCGTCTGCTGAAGGACAAGCTGGAAGCCGACGGCGATACGCGCGCGGTGGAAAAGGTCTATCTCGCCGGTGCTTTTGGCTCCCACATCGATGTGAAGCACGCGATGGTGCTGGGGATGATCCCGGACTGTGAGTTGGCGCATGTTGCGTCGGTTGGAAACGCGGCGGGCACGGGCGCGCGGATTGCGCTGCTAAACGCACAGTCGCGGCAGGATATCGAGCAAGTGGTGCGCGATGTTGAGAAGATCGAGACGGCGGTCGAGCCGATGTTCCAGCAGCACTTTGTTGAGGCTATGGCGATCCCGCACAAGACGGCGGATTTCCTGAACCTTGGACAGGTCGTGCAGCTGCCGCCGAAAATGTCAGCTGGACCTGCGGGTGAAGAAGGTGGGGCAGGGCGTCGGCGGGGTGGACGTCGTCGGCGCGACTAGGTCGACTTTGGCTCCGCATCGCCGGTTGCTTGCTTCAATCTTGGGAAAAGACGGACGAGTGTAAGCTCGATCGCGAAGTAGAGCGCCAATTCGACCGCTACAAACCCGGCGAGCCAGATCGACAAGTTCCATCCCTTGATCAGAGGCAGGGCAAAGGTCGCCAAGCGGCCTATGCCCAATGATCCTAAGAACCATCCGACGATGGTCAGCAGCCGCAGAAAACGTCCCGGTTGCGTCTGCAACGGAAGCCCAACTCGGTACAAAAACCCCCGCGTCGCCTGCATCGCACCCCACATCAAGCCGCCGAGAATCGCCAAGGAAACCACTTGAGCCGGCATCCACAGCACAGGCGTGGCTGTAACGTTGCCGGGCAGGCCAAACGTCGTAGTCCAAAGAAAGCCGAGTGCCAGCAAGATCAGGGCGATGATGGGGCTGAAAATGATGTTCAGGACCACGCGCACACCGATAAACCGCAGGAACCGTCCCACGTTCAGCAAGGCTTCGCGGGGTGTAAGTCGAGCGCGCGGAGTTGGCGCTTTGTCTGGTGCATCAGTCTGGTCGTCATCGATCATAGGGCATATTTTGCCAGAGTTTCCCCCCTCATTCGAGAAAATTTCGACCGGCACACTGGATCGACGGGGTGACAAGGTTCGGTTTAATCGCCATGTAGCCAAGCACAGAGGGGCGCAGTCGTTTCTCGTCGACAAGGAACACAGACAACGATGGCTCTTGGCTTTCAATCACTCTACGACCGCGCGGAAAAGGCAGCGGGCTCGCGCTCGGCCTTGTGGCTTTTGGGCGGAGTGAGCTTTGCCGAAAGCGCGTTTTTGCCGGTTCCGGTTGATGCGGTTTCGATCCCGATCATGCTGTCAGCCAAGCGTCGCATTCCGGCGGTGATCCTGATTGGAACGCTCACCAGTGTTCTGGGCGGCTTGCTGGGGTATCTGCTGGGCTGGGGGTTCTATGAAACGTTGGCGCAACCGATGTTGCAGACGCTGGGCATTGCCGAGGAGATTGAAGGCTTCACAGCGCGGATGCAGGCCAATGAGTCCGCCGGGGCTTGGCTGATCTTTCTGGGGGCTGTAACGCCCATTCCGTTCAAAGTCGTGTGCATCGGGGCAGGGCTGATCTCGTTCAACCTGCCACTGTTTATCGCCGCTGCCATGGCGGGTCGCGTGCTGCGTTTCTTGGCCTTTGGGGTGTTGTTTTGGTATTTCGGCGATACGGCGAAACGGTTGATTAAGAAGAGCAGCGGTCTGGTGACGCTGCTTCTGCTTGTCGTGCTGATCGGCGGATTCGTAGCGGCTGGCTACTTGCTCTAAGCCGCTTCGTCTTCTTCGTAGGCCGCTTCTTCCTCGTAGTTTGTCTCTTCATCATCATCGAAGCCGAGATCACCCGCATCCACAGTGCCGGAGCGTTCCTGTCGTGGGGTTTTGCCGAAGAAGTCACGGTAACACTTGGAGAAGTGCGAGGCGGAGACAAAGCCGCAGGCCAGAGCCACGTCGATCACCGGCATCGGCGTTTGCAGCAGCAGCAGGCGCGACTTGTTCAGGCGTAGTTCAAGGTAATAGCGCGCTGGAGACCGGTTCATGTACTTGCGGAACAGACGCTCGAGCTGACGCGTGGACAAGCAGGCCATTTCCGCCAATTCGCTGCGGGTTAACGGCTCTTCGAGATTTTCTTCCATCGCCTTGATCGCGGCGAGTAGCTTTGGGTGACGAACACCCAAGCGCGCAGGCAGGGCGACGCGCTGCTGATCGCGGTGATCGCGGATCCGCTCGTGCAGCAGCTGGTCGGCGACCGCTGCGGCAAGTTCGTGACCATGCTGGATGGCCACCAAGTTGAGCATCAAATCCAAAGCCGCAGTTCCGCCGGAGCAGGAATAGCGCTTGCGGTCGATCTCGAAGACTTCCGTAGTCACTTCAATGTTGGGGAACAACTCGGTAAAGGCCGCGAGGTTTTCCCAATGGATCGTGCAGGTGTGGCCATCGAGCAGGCCAGATTTTGCGAGGATAAATGCACCGGTACAGATTGCGCCGATCTCCAAGCCCTTGGACGCAGCTTTGCGCAAGAAAGGGATCACCAAGGCTGTATCGACCCTGTGAACATCCAGACCCGAACAAATGGTCACGGAGACACAATCCAGCGCGGTTTCCAGCGGTCCATCAACGGGCACGGTTATCCCGTTCGAACAGGCAACACCTTGGCCGTTGTCAGAAACCAGCACCCACTCATAAAGCTGCTTTTCGCTCAACCTGTTCGCCATGCGAAGTGTTTCCACAGCGCTGGCAAAAGCCATCATTGAGAACTGATCCGTAAGGATGAAACCCAGCTTCTGTGGGTATTCTGCAGGACGGGAACCAAACATAGATACCTATGTCTCCACAAGGAGTGCGAACACATTGACTTTAAACGCAAAACTGCGTGCTGAACGGAAGCGCAAAACACACGCGTTAATTTTTGAGCTTTGCTTCGAATTAATTCGACGCGCAAGCGCAAAGTTACACCGCTAATGGAATATCTGCAGAAAACGTCCAAGCGGTGTAACAGTCGTTTCAATTCCGGGGTCAATTGAGGCCATGTGCACAAGGAGCGACACCTTTGCGACACTGCGGCGCGGGCAGGCAGGTTTGCGACGCCTTCTAACGGTTGTAGGATGCAAGTTCGGCGCAAGCCATCCTCTGAAAAACCCCAACTGTTATCGTGGTCCCTGCAATGGTTGTACAACCCGCTAAGAAGCAGCGTTTCAATGCTTTGGCCTTGTTCCGTAACGCGCTGTCCTATCATCAGAATTGGGAGCAGCAGTGGCGCAGTCCTGAGCCGCTGGACGCCTATGATGTCATCATCATCGGCGGCGGCGGCCACGGCCTTGCGACGGCCTACTATTTGGCCAAAGAGCACGGCATCACCAACATCGCGGTGCTGGAAAAAGGCTGGATCGGTGGCGGTAACACAGGGCGGAACACGACCATCGTGCGTTCCAACTATCTGTGGGACGAATCCGCGGCCATGTACGAGCATGCAATGAAGCTGTGGGAAGGCCTGACCCAAGAGTTGAATTATAACGTGATGTTCAGTCAGCGTGGCGTTCTGAACCTTGCGCACAACCTGACCGACGTACGCGATACACAGCGCCGGGTGAACGCCAACCGGCTCAACGGGATCGACTCGATCTACCTTGATGCGGCTGGCGTGAAGAAGGTGGTGCCAGGCATCGATCTGCGCGGCGGCGGTCGCTATCCGGTGATGGGCGCATCCTATCAGCCAAGGGGCGGTACAGCGCGTCATGATGCAGTCGCTTGGGGCTATGCGCGCAAATGCGATGAAATGGGCGTTCACATTATCCAGAACTGCAAAGTCACGGGCTTCGATATCGAAGGTGGTGTCGTCAAAGGCGTTCAAACCACCAAGGGCCGGATCGGCGCGAAGAAAGTCGGCATGGTGCCAGCGGGGCATTCCTCCGTTCTGGCGTCTATGGCGGGGTTCCGCCTGCCGGTTGAGAGCCATCCGCTGCAAGCGCTGGTTTCCGAGCCGATCAAGCCGACCATCGACACGGTCGTAATGTCCAACGCAGTCCACGCCTACATCTCCCAGTCCGACAAGGGCGAGTTGGTGATTGGCGCAGGTGTGGATCAGTACATCTCCTATGGTCAGCGCGGGTCTCAGCATCTGGCTGAAGAAACCCTCGTCGCGATCTGTGAGCTGTTCCCGCAATACAAGCGAATGAAGATGCTACGTCAGTGGGGCGGGATTGTTGATGTCTGCCCGGATGCAAGCCCGATCCTGACCTCGACGCCAGTTGACGGCATGTACTTGAACTGTGGTTGGGGTACAGGCGGGTTCAAGGCGACACCGGGCTCCGGCCACGCTTTCGCCGCGCATATCGCCAAAGGCGAGCCGACTGAATTGACTGCACCGTTTGCGCTGTCGCGCTTTGAGACGGGCTTCCTGATTGACGAGCACGGCGCTGCCGCTGTTGCGCACTAAGACGAGACAACAACCATGCTACTGATCCGTTGCCCTTACTGCGAACAGGAACGCCCCGAAGTGGAGTTCTCCTTTGCCCATCAAGCCCATAAGCCTCGGCCTGAAGAGGCCGGTGAGCCGCTGGACGACCACAATTGGGCGCGCTGGGTGTATTACCAAAAGAACATCAAGGGCGTGGCGCACGAGCGCTGGAACCACTCTGCGGGTTGCCGCAAGTTCTTTAACGCTGCGCGCGATACCGTTTCCTCGGAAATAATCGGTACGTACAAGACGGGTGAAGCACCACCGGTTCCGGAAAGTCGGATCGAGGGTGAAGACCTTTCCTTCGATTACGACAAAGCGGAGGGCGGGGCATGAGTCAGGATTTTCGTCTTCCAGCGGGCGGTCGCATCGACCGGTCCGAGCTGCTGAACTTTACCTTTGATGGCCAGACCTACACGGGCTATCGCGGCGATACCGTTGCATCGGCTTTGCTGGCGAATGGCGTCCATCTGGTGGGTCGCTCGTTCAAGTATCACCGACCGCGTGGCATTGTCACCGCTGGGGTTGAGGAACCGAACGCCCTCATCGATTGCAACATCACCGCTCAGGAAAAAGGCACGCGTGAAGCCAACAACCGCGCGACCTTTACCGAGCTGCGGCATGGGCTGACCACCAAGTCTGTGAACGCCTTCCCGAACCTGAACTTCGATATCGGCGAGATTAACTCGCTGATGGCGCGGTTTATCCCGGCTGGGTTTTACTACAAATCCTTGCTCGTCAGCACGGGCATGTGGCACCGCGTGGTTGAGCCTGTGATTCGCCGTGCTGCGGGTCTGGGTGAGACCGACGAAGTCGCAGACGTTTCCCGCTACGACGGCCACTACCTGCATGCTGACCTTGTGATCGTTGGCGCAGGTCCAACGGGTCTGCAGGCGGCACGGGTAGCGGCGAAGTCTGGCGCTCGGGTGATTCTGGTGGAGCAGGATACGGAATGCGGCGGTTCGCTGCTGCGTGATCCGGTTGAGATTGACGGCATGGATGCGGACCTGTGGGTCGCGACGGTCGAGGCTGAGCTGGCCGCTGCGCCAAACGTGCGCGTGCTGACTCGGACAACCCTGTCAGGGATCTTTGACCATAACATGCTGACAGCGTTGGAGCGGGTGACCGATCACCTCGACGTGCAAGACGCTGCTGACGACCACCGTCCGCGCATGCGCTGGCACCGGATCCGGGCGCAACAGGTTGTGCTCGCTACGGGCTCCTTTGAGCGGCCTCTGGTGTTCCGGAACAACGACCTGCCCGGCATCATGTTCGCAGGTGCGGTAGAGACGTACTTGCAGCGCTACGGCGTCAAAACCGGCAATATGGGCCTGTTCCTCGTCAACAACGACATGGCGCTTTCTGCGGCGATCAAGGCGAAGGAAGCCGGGATAGATGTCACGGTTGTCGATGTCCGATACGAAAGCACGGGGCCGAATACAGAACGACTGATGGCGATGGGCGTGCCATTCCTGACCAACCACACGCTGGTTGAAGCCAAGGGCGGCAAGCGAGTAAAGGCGGCGGTTGTTGCCCCGATGAACGGCGACGGCACCGCGATTGCCGGCGAGGCACGCACGATCGAGTGTGACTTCATTGGCTCATCCAGCGGCTATAACCCCATTGTGCACCTGCACTGCCAGTCCGGCGCAAAGCTCGACTTTGACCCGACGACAGCTTGCTTTGTACCCGGCGCGCCCATGGGTGCGACACCGACGATTTCCGCTGGCGGGTGCAAGGGCTTGTTTAGCTTGAACGACGCGCTGGCAAGCGGCGCGAGTGCGGCGCAAGAAGCGATGGACGCGCTAGGCATGCAAGCCGCCGAAGCAACCGTTGTTTCCGCCAGCGAAGAAGCGCACCCGGGCAGCCTGCATATTCGTCACCTGTGGCTCTTGCCCACGGACAAGCCGACCAGCAAGGGCGGCAAGTTCTGGGTCGATTTCCAGAACGACGTGACGGCGGCTGACCTGCAGCTCGCAGTGCGGGAGAACTTCCGCTCGGTTGAACACATCAAGCGCTACACGACGCTTGGCATGGCGACGGATCAGGGTAAGACCTCCAACATCAACGCGCTGGGTATTCTGTCTGACGTGCTGGGTGTGACCATTCCCGACATCGGCACCACCACCTTCCGCCCGCCCTACACGCCAACAACTTTTGGCGCGATTGCTGGGCGCGAGCCGGGTGATTTCCTGGACGTGGCGCGCGTCACGCCGATGCACGATTGGCACGTGGACAACGGCGCTTTGTTCGAGGACGTGGGCCAGTGGAAGCGAGCTTGGTATTACCCCAAAGCCGGTGAAAACATGCACGCCGCCGTGGACCGCGAATGCCGGGCCGTGCGGGAGAGCGTGGGCATCCTTGATGCATCAACGCTGGGCAAAATCATTGTCAAAGGCCCCGATGCGGCTGAGTTCCTGAACCGTGTTTATACGAACAAGTGGATGAAGTTGGGCGTGGGTCGGTGTCGCTATGGTCTGATGCTGGGCGAAGACGGCATGATCATGGACGACGGTGTTTCCTCTCGCGTGGCCGAGGATGAATTCCTCATGACCACCACCACGGGCGGGGCTGCGAACGTTCTCAGCCATCTAGAGGACTACCTGCAAACCGAGTGGATAGATCTGAAGGTCTATCTGACATCTGTGACCGTGCAGTGGGACGTTGCCTCGCTGAACGGGCCTAAGGCGCGGGCACTGCTCGCTGAGCTGTGTGACGACGTGGATTTGTCGCCTGAGTCCTTCAAGTTCATGGAATGGAAAGAAGCGACAGTTGCCGGAATCCCTGCGCGGATCTTCCGGATTTCCTTTACCGGCGATTTGGCGTTTGAGATTAACGTTCCGGCGGACAAGGGCATGGCACTGTGGACCGCATTGATGACCGCAGGCGCCAAGTACGGCATCACGCCTTACGGGACTGAGGCCATGCACGTGTTGCGCGCGGAAAAGGGCTTTATCATCGTGGGCCAAGACACTGACGGCTCGTTGAACCCGCACGATATGGACATGAGCTGGATCATCGGCAAGGACAAGGACGACTTCATCGGCAAGCGCTCCTTGACCCGGAAAGACATGAGCGACCCCATGCGCAAGCAGTACGTCGGCATTCTGACTGATGACCCCAAGGAAGTTCTGCCCGAGGGCGCGCAGTTGGTGAACGTCGCAGACGCTCCATCAAGCGCGGCGCCGAAATCGCCGGTACCGATGCAAGGGCACGTTTCGTCGTCCTATTGGTCTTCGGCGGCAGGGCGCTCGATTGCCTTGGGTATCGTGAAGGGCGGTTTGGCACGGAAAGGCGAAACGCTGGTGGTGCCAATGCCGGACGGTCGCAACGTGAAAGTAACCCTCACCGACACTGTCTTTGTCGATGCAGAAGGAGCGCGCCAGCATGGTTGAGCTTAACTATCGCCCCTTGAGCGCGTTGGCGCTGCACGCACGCTCTGGCAAATCACCCAAGGCGGCTTCGGTTCACGTGTGGGAGCTGCCGAAGCGTCGCATGCTGACCCTGCGGATAGATACTTCCAACACGGCCTTGGTTGAGAAGGCCGAAACCGCGATGGGGATGAGCTTGCCGACCAAGCCCAACACCCTGAACGCCTACGACAATGATTCCTACGTGCTGTGGACTTCCCCGGACGAGTTCATGATCGACATGCCCTGCGCGGCTGGCCCCGATGCTGCAGTGATGCAAGCGCTGACCAACGCGCTCGCAGGCGAGTTCGCGCTTGTCGCGGACGTATCCGATCAAATGGCGGGAATTGGTTTGGGCGGCGAGTTGTGGCGTGAAGTTTGGTCTAAAGTGTGCGCGCTGGATGTTCATGAGAGCGTGTTTAAGCCCGGCGCTTGTGGGCAAACTGTCGCTGCGAAGTCGAACATCCTGTTCTACGGGCCGGACGCGACGGCGGAACGGGTCGAACATGTGCGACTCTACACGCGGCGTAGCTTCTCCCAGTACCTGTTTGCCCGATTGGAAGATGCGGCGCTGGAGTACGGTGTTTCACTGCGCGCGCTCTGATTTTATCTGTTCAGGCTTCACAGTCTTTGTTAAAGGTGAAACCACCATTTTACCTTAGAGGGAAGGAGCCTCTTATGTCAGTAGAAGCGATCCAATCCAAGCTCACCGAACTTCTCGGGAGTGGCGCTGGTCTTGACGGTTCATTGAAGATGAACTTTGGCGATGACGGCTTTGTCCGTATCGAAGGAACGGAAGTCACGACCGATGATACCGATGCTGATGCAACCATCAGTATTTCGCTCGAAGACGCTGTTGCGATGATGGAAGGCGACTTGAACCCCACCATGGCCTTTATGCAAGGCAAGCTGTCCGTAGACGGCAACATGGGCATGGCGATGAAGCTGTCGAACCTGCTCGACGACTAAGCGCCTCGGCACTGCATTTCAAAAGCCCGCCGGCTGTCTCTTTCCTAAGAGGCAGGGCGGGCTTTTTTGTTTGTGTTCACAAGACCCTGACCATGCCTTGTCCCGGCTTGGATTGAGTGTATTTTTGAAGCATGACATCACTAATTTCCCGCCTCCGCCCGCTGCTCAACCAAGCCATCACTGCGCCGCTTTTGCTGGTGTGTGCGGCGAGCACTGCTTTTGCGCTGAATGCGCCGGACGAGGAGGTGACGGTCCGTAAGCTGACAGCGGAAGAGATCCTTGAAATCACTGTTAACAAAACGTGGATTGTTGATTTCGATAACCTCTCACTGACCGCAACCACCTTTTACAAGGACACCGGCGAGCGGTTTACTGAGCGTCAGGGCGAGGTTGAGCGGATGCAATGGTTTGTGGACGAAGCCCATAACCGCCGCTGTGTGCACTCATCTTTTGGCACCCGCTGCGGGTTTATCGTCAGCTTTGATGAAACGGTGAAGATCTGCATGCGGCTGGAGCCCTTGGGTGATTGCAGCTACACGGTCGTGCGGATCGAGGACGGCGATTACTTTAATCTGGAAAGCCGGGCCGGGTTTCTGCTCTAGGCGGCGCTGAGAGCGTCACGCAGCTCGCTCCAAAACATCAGCGGGATCATCAGGAACAGCGTGAACGCCAAGGCGATATTGATCACGCGCACTTTGCCGGGATTGTCGATCAATTGCGCCATCAAGCGGCCCAGTCCGGCCCAGGTGATCGCCGAGACGCAGGTCGCTAGCTGTGGGCAAAGAATGGCGTAGAAGGCGATCCAGAACGTGATCTTGCCCTCTGGCGCGACACCGATCACCAGCGCCATATACGACAGCCCAAACCCCCAGGTTTTAGGGTTGATGAACTGAAATGCTGCCGCTTCCCAAAAGTTCAGAGGCCGCTTTGATTCCCGCTGTTTGAGATCCGTTGGCGCGGTGAAGGTCTTGTACGCCAAGTAGAACATGAACAGCGTCCCACCCACCAGCAGCCCATAGCGAAACGGTGGAAACGCCATCAGCACAGCGCCAACGCCAAACACCAAAAGAGTCGTCAGCAGCAAGAAGCCCGACGCGATGCCGACCATATGCGGTACCGTCCGCTGAATGCCAAAGGTCAGGCCGGACGACAGCAACATAATGTTGTTGGGGCCGGGCGTCATCGCCGCGACAAAAGCGTAGAGAGCGACGATGTAAATCGGCGTTGTCTGGAGCGTTTCTAACATGCCCAACCACTCGCATTTCTATACAGGTTTAGGCAGGGCTGTTTTGGCGCTTGGGATATGCAGGCGCGCATCCCAAAAGAAACAGGACGCTGACCGTGCCGCGCCCTGTTGTCTATGATCAATACATCGCGTCCGGCATGGAGCCCTTGCGCTGCGCGATAAAGGACGTGAGGGCCTCGTCGACACCGGGGTCGATAGCGGGTGCGAGGGCGTCGTATTCGCTGATCATGCGCTTCCAGCGGGTGTTGGCGCGCTGATACATGTCCTGAGAGCCTTCGATCTCCCACTGTTCATAGGACGCTGAATTGGCCAGTTTGGACTCGTAGAACGCGCTCTGGAAGTTGCGGTTGGTGTGGTCGCAGCCCAAATAGTGTCCGCCCGGCCCGACTTCGCGGATCGCATCCATCGCTTGACCGTTTTCCGACAGGTCTACGCCGCCTTGCATGATGTGAACCATGGCGAGTTGGTCGGCGTCCATAACCAGCTTTTCCGGGGAAGACACCAATCCGCCCTCGAGCCAGCCTGCGGCGTGGAGCATGAAGTTCACGCCTGCACCAACCGACGGCAAGATCGACATCATGGTCTCGTAAGCCGCCTGTGCGTCGGGAACCTTCGACGCATTCAGGGAGCCGCCGGAACGGAACGGCAGGTTCATCCGCCGCGCCAACTGGGCCATGCCCATGATGATCAGGGTCGGTTCTGGCGTGCCAAAGGTTGGTGCGCCGGACGCCATGGACATGGACGCCGCGAACGT
The DNA here is from genome assembly GCA_965661545.1 of Alphaproteobacteria bacterium. Taxonomy (GTDB): domain Bacteria; phylum Pseudomonadota; class Alphaproteobacteria; order UBA7985; family UBA7985; genus UBA7985. The sequence goes on from CBFIEF010000015.1 coordinate 17,762, forward strand.
ACCGAAAATCACGGGAGAGCCGGGGCGCAGCATCTGGCCGTAGGCGATGCCCATCATCGCCTCTGCCAAGGCCTGCGCCATCACACCCGCAGGTGAGACAGGGGCCATTGCGCCAGAGATGATGAACGGGGAGACGATGCACGCCTGATTGTTCTCGGCGTAAACCCGCAGCGCGCCGTTCATGATGCCGTCATAGGTGAGCGGAGAGTTCACGTTGATCAGGCTGGTCGTGACACAGTTTTGGTCGACGAAATCCGCGCCGAAAACCAGCTTGCACATGTCCACGGTATCCTGCGCGCGCTCTGGCGCAGTAACGGAACCCATGATCGGTTTATCGCTATATTTCAGGTGGGTATAGACCATATCGAAGTGGCGTTTGTTCACCGGAATATCGACAGGCTCACAAACCGTACCGCCAGAATGATGCAGGGCCGGTGACATGTAGATCAGCTTCACCAGCGTCTCAAAATCCGCCAGCGTCGCGTAGCGTCGGCCTTCGTCATAGGAGCGGTAGAACGGTGGGCCATAGACTGGCGCGAACACGGTTTTCTTGCCGCCGATCTCCACTTTGCGCGCAGGATTTCGCGCGTGCTGGATGAAGGAACTGGGTGCGGTTTTGCACAGCTCACGCAGCATGCCTTTGGGGAAACGGATCCGTGCCGTGTCATCTTTGCCGTCGAGGAACTCAACGTCGGCACCGTGCTCTTTCCATTTCTGGATGGCAAAGGCGTCCTCGGAAATGTTCAACCCGATTTCCTGACAGATGGTCTCAGCATTCGCTTCGATCAGCGCCAAACCTTCTTCGGACAGCACGTTAACGTCAGCGAGTTTGCGATCGATGACCGCAAGCTGTTCGATGCTGGACGGCGCGCTCGTGCGGAGCGCGCGGCGATCAGTACGGTTGCGGCGACCTCGACCCGTTTCTGCGGCATCGGCCATAAACACATTCCCTTGTTTGGATACGATGGTTCTGTATTGGGTCTGTCTGCCACCCGGTACTATTCAACTTCCGCCCCCGTCTACCGCTTACCCGCCGTGAACGGTTCAACGGATGAGGTTCAGCAGAGATTTCAGCGAATTTGCGTCTTGCCACGCCGTGTTGGACGCGAGTTTGAGGGCTCTTGTGCCGTTGAGCCGCAGTCCGGATTTGCGCCGTGTGGAGGCCTCAATTCCGTCACAGGCAATGTCGAGCACCAACCCCGCGCGTATGGAGCGCACAGGTCCAAAGCGCTCAATTGTGTTTTCGCGGGCATAGGCATTGATGGCCGACAAGTCTTCCGCCGTCATGTCTGTAGTTGACACTTTACCGATAGGGACAAGGGTGGCGCCGTCTTCTGCGCCGTCGATCACAGCGCCAAGCGTGAACTCGGTCAGTGCCGCGTTTGCGCCGCCGCTTGCGCGCTGGACGTACAAAAGTACGGCTTGGAACCGCAGCGCCGCGCGCGGCCATTCTAGCCAATCATCAGCATGCGTTCCGGCGACATAAGGACGGTCGGCCCACTTCAGGATTATCCCCTCTGCGCCGTCCACCTCGCCGAGGTTTTCGTGGAGTGCTGACAGCTCGTTGGCGGGTAGGAGGGGCGAGAGCAGCAGGTCGTGCTTATCCGCGAAGGCCTCGAGCCGGTCCCGCCGTTCGGAGAGTGCAAAATCGCGCATGTCTTGGCCATTTTGCCCCAACATGTCGTAAAAACGCACAGTCGCCGGGCTTTCCTGCAGCAACGCAGCAGTCACGGTTTTACGCCGCAGTCGCCGTTGTAGATCCTCTGCCGTTCCCGGCTTTCCGTCGCGCAGAACCACCAAATGCCCATCGAGAACCGCGTCTTGGGACAAGGGTTTGGTCAGGTCGGGAAAGGCAGCAGACAGGTCGTCTCCGGCGCTGGAAAACAGCCGAACGCGGCCTTGGTCCTGCACCCACAGAACCCGCGCCCCGGTCCACAGATATTCGGCCATCATTTCAGGCTCAGGCTCAGGTTTGGTGATCGTGGAGCCTCGCATCAGGGAGGAGAACGTGGGAATGCCGCTGGTGTCCGGACGCGCACCGCGTCCCTCAATCCAGTCCAGCAGCGCTGTGTAAGGCGCAGAAAGGGCGTGCCAGACTTCTTCGACATCGGCTTGAGTTATGGTCTCGCTCAGCGCCGCAATCGCTGCCTTGACCCGTCGCGACGGCAGCCCCGTTCGCACGCCGCCCGTCAGCAGCCGAAGCAGGATATACCGCGTCGCAGGCTCGCAGGCGTCCAGCCAACCCACCAGAACGGCCTCGCTTTCGGCTTTTGGGGTTTCCGCAAGCGTCTGCACGATTTCCGACAGGCTCGGTGGCGGGCTATTGGTTTGGGAGGGAGGCCACAGCAAAGCAACCGTTTCCGCCAAATCACCGACGTAATCCAGCGACATATCCAACAAGATGGGATCCGCCCGTTCTGCCATCATGCTGCGCAGTTGCGTAGGTCGAACAGCACGCAGGGTCAGCGCACCGGTTAACGCTGCCAGTGCGTAACCGCGATCGGGGTCTGGTGTCTGCTGTAAATAGGCTCGGATCAGCGCGATTTGGTGGTCAGGCTGAGGCGTCACTGTCAAGCGGTCTACCAAGGCGGCAAAATGCTTCATTCGCCGTCCCCCTCGCGCCCAATCAGCGCCAGCGCCCGCCCGCGTAACCCTTGGGTTTCGCAGAAGTACACCAACGCTTCTTCTCGGCCATGTGTGACCCAGATTTCTTCCGCGCCAGTGTCGAGAATCGTGCGTTGCAGATCGGGCCAGTCGGCGTGGTCAGAGATAACCAGCGGAAGCTCCGCACCAGACTGCTGCGCTCGCTTCCGAACCCGCATCCATCCCGAAGCCGCGCAGGGTAGCGTATCAGTCAGCGCGTCCGCCCAGCCTTCGCGCGAAGAGGACGGCGGAGCAAGGATAACGCCGCCGCGTAAATCATCCTTGGACGCCTGCTCCGTTCGATACAGAACACCGAGATTGACGCCCCAATCTTGATATAGTCGACACAGCCGCTCGTGCGCGCTGTGCAGGTAAATCGGCGCATCGTAGCCAGCGGCGCGCAGCTCCGCGATCAGCCGTTGCGCTTTGCCCAGCGAGTAAGCGCTCATCAGGTGAGAGCGGCTGGGAAAGGTCTCCAGCGAGGCAATCAGTTTGGCGATTTCGTCCGGTGCATGCTCGTGGACAAAGACGGGCAGGCCAAAGGTTGCTTCGGTGATGAACACGTCACAGGCGACAACGTCGAAATTGGCGCTGGTGGGGTCTGAAGCACGCTTGTAATCGCCCGATGCAACCACCCGCCAACCGGCGTACTCCAGCACAATCTGGCAGGAACCCAGGACGTGGCCCGCCGGTACCAACTGCACTCGAACGCCAAAGTGATCCACCCACGTGCCCGGCGCTTGCTCCTGAAACGTGCCCGCGCAGTTTTTGCCGTAGCGGACGCGCATGATGGCGGCGGTCTCGGGGGAGGTTAGCACGTGGCCGTGACCGGCACGGGCGTGGTCGGCGTGGCCATGGGTGATGACGGCGCGATCAACCTTGCCGTGGGGGTCGATATAGAAATCACCCGGCAAGCAATACAGGCCCTTGGGCCGCACCTGCAGCCACTGGTCGGGATGGTTTTCAAGAGCGCGCAAACGTGGTGTCATGCCCCCAATCTAAACCGGAGGGCTGCCGTGTCACTGATTCAATCCGGCGTGGTTCGGGTTTTTGAGAAATGGGCGCTGGGAATCCACCACGGGCCAGCGAATTCTGTGCTGGTCACGGGCATGAATGGTGAAGTCGCTGTGCTGGAGGCCAACTTGGTCGAGCAGTGTCGCTGGACTGCGCATGAAGGCTCGGTGAACGTGCTGCGGGTGGTTGATGGACAGGTTTGGACCGGCGGCGGCGATGGCTTGGTCAAGTGCTGGGACTGGGACACGCTTGAGCCCGTGGCAACCTTTGCGGGGCCGAAAAAGCCAGTTACGAGCCTGTTCTTTGAGGGCGCACTCGTGATTGCGCAAAGCCATGATCGGGCGGTGTTCGTCTGGGACCGCGGCGCGCCCGATGACACGCCAAGCAAAATCGCCAAAATCGCAGCCTTGGCGCGGACCGAAGCGGGTTGGTTCGCATGCCCTAAAACGGGCAGCAAAGCTGGTGATATCGGTTCCTTAGCCCGCTTTGATCTGGTGAGCGGAAGCTTTGGCGACGACGTTTTTGATGATGGCTTTGGGGCTTGGTCGCTGGTTGCGGTTTCGGGGAGGGGCCTTTTGGCCTTTGGTTTGGATCTTGCGGCCTGCTGGCTCGATGTCAGCGCCGCGCGCCGAACACCAATCCCGTGGCACTCCAAATCGGGGCCACCCCATTTTTTGGCGATCAAGGATGGCTCGGATGTCTTCTTTGGCGACGGTAAAATCTACCACAATGCTGGCCAGCAACCCGGCCCGATAAAGGGCCAATACTGCGCAATCCAACTCGCAGACAACCGCATCGCCATATCGGGCGCAGACGATCAGGTTTGGCTGTTTAAAACGCCATGATGCAAAAACGAAAACAGCCGCCTTCGACAGGGTCAAAGGCGGCTGTTTCAGCGGTTTGAACAAGGCTGCTGCTTAGGCTTCGTAGTTATCCTGCACGAGCTTATCCAGCGAGCGAACCGCAAAGCCGGTCGCGCCCGTGCCGACCATTGGCTTAGGCTTGTCCGTCCAAACCACGCCCGCAATATCCATGTGCGCCCACTTCTGGCCTTTTTGGATAAAGCGCTCGAGGAAACAAGCTGCCGTGATCGAGCCGCCCCAGCGACCGCCGCCGATGTTGCGCATGTCGGCTTCTTTGCAGTCGAGTGACTTGTTGTATTCTTGGCCCAAAGGCATCCGCCAGACGTACTCGCCGGTTGCTTCAGACGCGTCGAACAGCTGGTGCGCCAGCTCGTCGTCATTGGAGAAGACGCCGGCCTTCTCGTGACCCAGGGCCACCAGCATCGCGCCGGTCAACGTTGCCAGATCAACGATGAAGCGAGGGCGGTATTTTTCCTGTGCGTGCCACAGCACGTCTGCGAGCACCAAACGGCCTTCGGCGTCGGTGTTGAGCACTTGGATGGTCTGACCAGAGAGCGATGTGACGATATCGCCCGGACGCTGCGCGTTAGCGTCTGGCATGTTCTCGACCAAGCCAACCAAGCCCACAACGTTGGCTTTTGCCTTGCGCAAAGCGAGGGTTTTCATCAGGCCGGAGACTGCCGCAGCGCCGCCCATGTCCCATTTCATGTCTTCCATCCCACCTGCTGGCTTGATGGAGATGCCGCCGGTATCGAAGCAGACGCCTTTGCCCACAAAGCAAACAGGATCATCGTGGACACCGCCGCTCGCGCCTTTCCAGTGCATGACGACGACAGCGCTATCGCGGACGGAACCTTGACCGACACCGAGCAGTGCGCCCCAGCCTTCTTTCTCCATCTGCGCTTCATCGATGATGGTGACTTCGACGCCCAAGGGCTCCAACTCATCCTTCAAACGCTGAGCGAAGGCGACGGGATAGAGGATGTTTGCGGGCTCGTGCTTCAAGTCGCGGGCGAGGAAGTTGCCGGACACTCGGCCTGACACATCCGTCATCATCGCTTCGCCGGAAGCCGGATCGCTGCAGGCACCCACAAGGGTCGTTACCGACTGTTTCTGATCATCCTTGAGCCGCGTGCGGTAGGCGTCAAAGCGGTAGGCGCGCATGGCAGCGCCCTCGAGCAGGGCGGCAGCAGACGCCGCAGAACCATCGTGCGGAACCAGCGTCAGGGAGGCATCACCGCGGGCTGCAACCTCAGCCATCAGGCTCGCGCCTGCTTTGTTTAAATCCAGCGCAGAAGGAGCATCAGCGCCCAATCCGGTCAGCACAATACGGGCTGGCGCACTTGCGCCTGCGCCCAGCACCAGCAGGGTCTTGCCTTTGGAGCCATCAAAGCCAGCAGCCTCAGCTGTTCGCTTGATCGCGCCGTCACAGGCCGCATCCATCGTCGCAAGCGCGCCGGTCCAATCACTGCCCTCGGCAACAGTGAAGCCAACGGCTCCATCAAACTGGTCGGGGACAGATGCGAGTGAGATCGCAGGCATCGTTGCAGGGGTCATGGAAAGTCCTTCCTATTGGCCGCGCGGACAGCGTCACTGCGCGATTGGTCATACACGTTGTTCAACAAACTAAGCTCGGTGACGCAAAGCGCAAGCGTGCAGGGCTGAAATCCAAGAATACCGTTTGGGTTTTTTGGGGGCAGACCGGACGGTGCCGCTATGGATCCTATGTTTATTTTTGTCTTAGCTTCTATTTTCGTCGCTGCTTTTATTCAGCGGCTGGCTGGTTTCGGCTATGGTTTGGTCGCCGCTCCCGTTGCGCTCACCCTGTTCACGCCATTTGAAGTTTCCTTCCTGATGGCGTTTTGGGGGACGGTGAATTCCCTGCCGACGTTGTTCTTCACACGGCATTCGATTCCGTGGGCCGTGTTCCGGTCGTTTGCGATTTGGTTGCTGCTGGGATTGGTGGTTGGTTACGTCGGGTTGCTGGTGTTGCCCGTGAACGTGTTCAAAATCCTCGCTATTGTGCTGTGTGCACAGGCGATGGTTTCGGTGTTTTACCCTGAACGAGCCGCGCGCGGTATTGAGTGGAGTGCAGACTTACGGCTTGCGGGCCTATTGGCCGGTTCGCTGCAGTCTGCAATCAGCATCCCCGGCCCACCGCTGGTCGTGGCCTTCAATCGACTGAAGCTGCAAGGCGATGCGTTCGTTTCGCTGTTTGCGCTCTGTTTCGCCAGTATCGGGGTCGTGCGGATTGCGGTGAGCATCGGGTTTGTGTTCATCGCGCTATCCTCAGAAGCCATGGCACAGCGCCTGCCCGACAATATGGTCTTATATTCCGCCGCAGGGGCGGCGATGTCGATTGCCGGTGTTTTGCTGGCGCAGCCCTTTGTCGGCCAGGTTAGCAGCGCACTTTTCAAAAAGATTGCGGCTGTATTGATCGCTGTATCCGTCCTGACCCTGATCGTTGATGTCCTCGGATGGAAACCGCAGATCGCGGCTGTCTTGGGCTTCGGGGCCTAGCCTTGGGACCACCGTAACCGCCTGCCGTCAGTCCGAATCAGGATACTGCGGCAGGTCGTCCGTGATTTCATAGTACGACGCTTTATGGCTGACGTAGATATGGCGATCGAGCGTCAGAACGTCTTTGTTGTCAAAACTACCCGCCATCAATGACGCCGAAGAGCGCGCCGCCGGATCGGACAAGCGCCACGCCAACTGTGAGCCGCATGTTCCGCAAAACCCGCGCTCGGCGAAATCAGAACTTGGGTACCATGTCAGCGTATCTGTTTTGGCCCAAGTGATACCAGATTCCAGGATGTTAACCGCAGCGAGAACGTGGCTGGATGAGCGGTTGCACTGACCGCAATGACAGGCAACCACAGGCCCCATTGGGGTTTTCTCAGCGACTTCCCATCGAACGCCGCCGCACTCGCAACCGCCCTCAAGCCTTGACGGTGCCGCGCCCGCGTCGGTTGTCCGGTCTGCTGTTGTTGGGGCGCTGCTTGCTGCTGTTGCTGTCTCGCTCATCGTTCTGAACCCTTCCACCAAGCGAATTGAACAGCGTATTCAACTCGCTAATTTCGTATTCCAAATCCGTTCGCTCGTTCGATCCCGCGCGCGTCCGGCGCTTCGCAATCTTTAGGTCGCGAAGGACAGAGTCAAGCACGCGGCGCAGCTCAATCTTGTTGGGTGCCGACAGATGAACGTTGGTGTGCATCATCAAGTGGGAATAAGCGTCGAAATCTGACTGCGCCAGACCGCTCAGGGCTTCGTCCAGCTCGGTCCAGGAATCTTGGTTCGCGGCGAGCAGGCGGGAGTTGGGGCGCTTTTCACAAGCGACCATGATACGCACAAATTGCCAGACAGGAATTTCCATAACACCGCGTTCTCATATGCATTGGTTCGTGGCGCTAGCCATAGAGCAGTGCGGCGGCAAATACTATTGCGTCTGGAACGGGGGCGGCACGCTCAGGCTACGGACTGCGCCTCAAAGCCTAGCCGGTCCAACATCGACATGGCCCACTGCTGGACTCGTGCCTGATGCTGCAAATACGCGCCCAAGTGCGTTTCGCGGGGTTGGGCGCCCGGTTCCTTGTCCCGGTCCGCAGGCGCGTGAGCGCTCCACAGCCGGATCATGGCATCCGTGATTTCCGGGTGGAATTGCGTGCCCAAGGCCTTCTCTGTGATGCGGAAGGCTTGATTGGGGTAGTACTCGCTCGACGCCAACGTCTCCACGCCGCCAGGCAGGTGGATGCCCTCGCGGTGCCAGTGGTAGACGTGCATGGAGCTTTCGTCGAAATAGCCAGACGCGATCCCGGCCTTTGTGGGGTGAAGGTCGTAGTAACCCACTTCGCGCACGCCATCTTCACGCTGATAGACATCGCCACCAAACGCCATCGACAACAGTTGGCCGCCCAAACAAAGCCCCAGATACCGCCCGCCAGCGTCTACAAACGCTCGGATCCACGCCAATTCGTCGTGGAGGTAGGGGTCTTTGTCGATCTCCGACAGCAATTGCGGTCCCCCATAGAACACAGCACCCGCATAGGCGTCTGGATCAGGCTTGGGAAGCGGTTGGCCAAGGAAAGGGCGAACCCAGTGGGTCGCATAGCCCCGCGCACGCAAAGTCGTCGAGATGAAATCTCGAGGAACGCGCATCGAATGCGTCACCAATAGGATCGGTTTGTCGAACACGGGTGATGTTTCCCAAATCGCAAAAGTTGACCGTCAGTCGTCGAAAGCCGCCCGAAAGCGACTTTGGTGGTATTTTGCTTGATCTTTCGGGAGTTGCCAACTCTGCCCATAGGGGCAAGCGCCTCTTGCGTCGCATCCGCCCGAAAAACAGGCAGGATTTGTCTTTAAATGGGCTGCACACGCGAGATAATCGTATGGTTTTGAGGCAGAGAATGCACCAACGGGACAGGCGTTTAAGCAGGGTTTGGTCTCGCATGATTCGCAGGGCGAGAATTTTGGCGATTGTTCGAACTTGAAGAACGCTTGGGGCAGGATGATGTGAGCGCGCGCTGCCATCCACAAACCGTACTCAGGATGAATCATCGGACCCAGTTGTGATGGCGCGAGTTTGGGGAAGGTTGCAGGCCATAGGCGCACGAAATTGGGGGCATCCGCGTCAAAAGGAAAAATCGCGTCTTCGCCTTCATCATTGATCAGCAGGCTGTTGATGATCCGTGCCGTATAGCGGTCGATGGGGTCGTCGTAGCGTTCGACCCATTCGCGAGAGACGCTGACTGCATTCCAAAAAGCGTCGCCTGCGCTGCCAACGGCAATGTCCGTGCGTTTGCCAGCAGAAATGGCATCGAGGATGATGAAACCAGCTGCCTCCAAGCCCTGTTTGAGTGTGTCAAAGCGGTGGGTTGGATCAGGGGCACGCATCGGCTTAGCTCTCGACTGTTATCTTCATACCGTCATAGGCAGGTTGAACGAAGTCAGGGCAAGCAGCCAGTGTTTTCGCGTAGTCCAAACCTTCGGACATGTGGGTCAGCAAGCCCCGCTCAGGCTTTACCCTTTGCATCCAATCCAGCGTCATGTCCAGATGAGCGTGGGCTGGGTGGGGCTTGATACGGGCGGCGTCGGCCATCCATAGCTTCAATTTCCATTGCCGCAGTTGCGAAAGAATAGCGTCGCTGAGATTGACGCAATCGGTCGAGTAGGCGACGGGACCAAAGCGCATGCCGATGGTATCCACACGCCCATGATTTTGCCGCCACATGTCGACCGGCACGCCCTCAACATCAAAGCGAATAACGTCTGATTTTGGCTCAACCACGCGGATATCGACCAGCGGCGGATACCAAGCAAAGCCCTTCACCACGTAATCGAAGTGCGTGCGCATGTGATCGCCGACTTCGGGCAGGACATAAAGGGGTATGGTTTGTTTCTGCTTGCCGACAAAATGTCGGATGTCGTCGATGCCGTTCAGATGGTCCGCGTGATAGTGGGTCAGGATGACGGCATCAATCCGCTCCGGCGGGCCCCATGTCAGAAACTGTTCCCGCATATCGGGACCGGTATCAACGAGGATCGTCTTGCCGTTGGTTTCTATGAGCACGGAAGGCCGTCGCCGCCGGTTCCGGGAATCTTGGGGATCACACAATCCCCAATCGCCCGTAATCAGCGGAACACCGCCCGATGATCCACAGCCAAGAACCGTGACTTTCACGGCGTGATGTTTGGAAGATGCGTTGCTCATTCGTCTGTAAACGTACGCTCGCCCGGCACCTTGGAGAACAGCGTCAGAAAGTTCTGACCCGTCTGCGCGCGGAAAGCCTCGGTTTCCATTCCTTTACGGACTGCCCAGTACTCTGCCGTGTGCGCCACAAAAGCCGGTTCGTTGGTTTTGCCGCGATGCGGAGTGGGGGCAAGATAGGGCGCGTCTGTTTCGACTAAAAGACGGTTGTTCGGAACCGTGTCGATCACTTGGCGCAAGTCCTCGGCGCTCTTGAACGTTGTGATGCCGGACAGGCTGATAAAGCCGTCCATCTCAACCACCGCATCGGCCAGCGCTTGCCCACCGGTAAAGCAATGGATCAGGATCGGAAACGCTCCGTCCTGCAAGTGTTCGCGCAGAATCGAGATCGTGTCCTCGTCGGCATCTCGCGTGTGGATGATCAGCGGCAGGGCAAGGTACCGGGCGGCCAGGATATGCGCCTCAAACGAGGTGCGCTGCTTTGCCTTAGGCGCGAAGTCGTAGAAGTAGTCCAGTCCAGTCTCACCCACACCAACCATTTTAGTATCGCGCGCCAGTTCAATCAGCGGATCGGGGCTATCGATACCGGCCTCTCCCGCCTCATGCGGATGGACGCCAACGCCCATGTAGACGTCGTCAAACTGAACGGCGATATCCCGGACCAGTTCGTAGCGATCCAAGCGGGTGCAGATCGTCACGATCCGCTCAACCCCTGCCAAGCGCGCGCGGCGCACGGCTTCTTCTGGGGTGACTTCCATTTTACTGTGATCGAGGTGACAATGGCTGTCCACGAGCATAGGGCGGCTTCTTCCAATAAGCGTCGTAATCGGACCAGAACCTAAGCTGTGATCGTGGCTTTTGCCAGAGACATTACAGGCAAGCTGGACCGCACTAAAACCATACGAGGTTGTTATGAACTACGAGGTCTTTATCACCGCAGCCGTAACCGGCTCAGGTGACACCGCCGGGAAGTCGGACAAAGTGCCGGTGACGCCTAAGGAAATCGCAGACGCAGCGATTGAATCGGCCAAGGCAGGCGCGGCCATCGCGCATTGTCACGTGCGCAATCCGGAAACCGGTGCGCCGGCACGCGATGTTGCGCTGTATCGCGAAGTGGTTGACCGCATTCGCTCGGCTGACACGGACGTGGTGATCAACTTGACCGCTGGTATGGGTGGCGATCTGACACTGGGCAACGTCGAGCAGCCCTTGCCACCAAGCGCGGTTGGAACTGATATGGCAGGCGCGACGGAGCGGATGGAGCACGTCAAAGAACTGCTGCCGGAAATTTGCACGCTGGATTGCGGCACGCTGAACTTCGGCCACGGCGATTACATCATGACCAACACGCCGTCGATGCTGCGTGCAATGGGTCAGCAAATGACCGATTTGGGTGTTCGCCCCGAAATTGAAGCCTTTGATACCGGTCACTTATGGTTCGCCAAGCAGCTGGCCGAAGAGGGGATCATCGAGGATCCCGTTATGGTGCAGCTGTGTATGGGCATTCCGTGGGGCGCGCCCAACGATATGAATACCTACATGGCGATGGTGAACAACATCCCCGAGAACTGGGTTTGGTCCGCTTTCTCCATTGGCCGGATGCAAATGCCGTATGTTTCTGCGGCGATGCTCGCCGGGGGAAATATCCGCGTGGGCTTGGAGGATAATCTCTACCTCGATCGCGGTGTCATGGCGACGAACGGTCAACTGGTCGAGCGGGCTGCCTCCCTTGCGACCAGCATGGGCGCCAAGATCATTGGCCCGGACGAGGTTCGCGCCAAGCTGAAGCTGCGCAAACCTTGAGCGCGGCGGAAACCAGTGGCCCGGGCAAGGCCAGCGTAGCCACCGTCGCCATTGTTGGCGGCGGCGTGATCGGCGCAGGCTGGATTGGCCGCTACCTGCATCGCGGCGCAGACGTTCGCGTCTTTGACCCCGACCCGGAAGCAGAGCGCAAGATCAACGACGTGCTCGCCAACGCTGAAACCGCGTTTGAAATGCTGTACGGCGTTGCGCCGGTCAAAGGCACGCTGAGCTATCACAGCGACTTGGTTGAAGCGGTCGCTGGCGCAGAAATCGTGCACGAATCTGTGCCGGAGCGCTTAGACCTGAAACAGCGCGTTCATGCCGAGATCACAGCGGCAGCGGGCGCGGAGACGATTGTCTGCACCTCGACCAGCGGCTTGCTGCCGACCAAGATCCAAGAAGGGCTCGACTTGCCCGGAAACCTGATCGTCGCGCACCCGTTTAACCCCGTGTACCTGCTGCCGCTGGTGGAGTTGGTTGCGGGTCAGCAGACCGCTACGGGCATCATGGACCGGGCGGCCACGATCTTTGACAGCGTGGGCATGAAGCCGCTGAAGGTTCGCAAGGAAATCGACGCTTTCATCGCTGATCGTCTGTTGGAAGCCGTATGGCGAGAATCGCTGTGGCTGGTCAAAGACGGTATTGCGACGACTGAAGAAATCGACGACGCCATCCGCTATGGCTTCGGCCTGCGCTGGGCGCAGATGGGGCTGTTTCAGACCTATCACACGGCAGGCGGTGAAGTCGGCATGCGTGCCTTTATCGAGATGTTCAAGCCGTCGCTGCACTGGCCGTGGACCAAGCTGATGGACGTGCCAGAACTGGACGACGCGCTGATCGACGCCATCGCTGATGGCGTGGAAGAGCAAGCGCGGGGCCTGACAGCGCGCGATCTGGAGCGGCAGCGGGACAAGAACCTTGTCGGGATTCTGCATGCTCTGAAAGCCAACAACTGGGGCGCTGGTACGCTCGTTTAACCGGGGAACTGAACGATGCACTTTGGTCTGACACCTGAACAGGAAATGGTCGCTGAGACCGTGCGTGCCTTTGTTGAGGCTGAGATTTATCCGCATGAGGATGAGGTGGAGCGCCTAGGCTATGTGCCGCACGAGCTGGGCGAGAGCATCAAGCAAAAAGTGATCGATATGGGCTTCTACGCCCCGAACTTTCCCGAGGAAGTCGGTGGCGGCGGCTTGGATCACCTGACGTTTACGCTGCTGGAGCGAGAGTTGGGGCGTGGTTCTATGGCGCTGACCCACTTCTGGGGCCGTCCGCAGAATATTCTGATGGCTTGCGAGGGCGAGCAGCGGGACGAGTACCTGTTCCCCGCCGTGCGCGGCGAGAGGATGGACGCGTTGGCTATGACCGAGCCGGATGCTGGCTCTGACGTGCGCGGGATGAAGGCGACGGCGGTGCAGCAGCCCGACGGCGACTGGATCCTCAACGGCACCAAGCACTTCATTTCCGGCGCAGAGCATGCCGACTTCGTCATCGTCTTCATGGCTTCTGGCGTCGAAGACACCCCGCGTGGGCCAAAGAAGAAGATCACGTGCTTCCTTGTCGATCGCGGCATGACGGGCTTTGAGATCAAAGACGGCTACAAATCCGTGTCTCACACAGGCTACAAGAACTGCATCCTGACCTTCGATGAGTGCCGCTTGCCGAACTCGAAAGTGCTGGGCGAGATTCATGGCGGCTTCCAAGTGATGAATGAATGGCTCTACGCCACGCGCCTCACCGTTGCTGCGTTTTGTGTCGGTCGCGCACGGCGGGTGTTTGATCTGGCAACGCAATGGTCAGCAGAGCGCCAGCAATTCGGCCAGCCGATTGGCAAGTTCCAGGGCGTGTCGTTCAAGCTTGCGGACATGATTACCGAGATCGATGCCGCGGAGTGGCTGACGCTCGCCGGCGCTTGGCGCTTGGACGAGGGGTTGGAGGCCAACCGGGAGATTGCGTCGGCCAAGCTGTACGCCTCAGAAATGCTCGCGCGGGTCACGGACGAAGCGATTTCTATTTTTGGCGGTATGGGCTTGATGAGCGACTTGCCGATCGAGCGCTTCTGGCGTGATGCACGGGTGGAGCGCATCTGGGATGGAACATCGGAAATCCAGCGCCACATTATCTCCCGCGATATCCTGCGCAAGTTAGGCGCTTAAGCTACGCGGAAAAATCAAAGCGCTTTCTTGATAAGCCTTCTATACTCGGATCACTGACAACCGCTCCTTGCTCATAGAAGGGAAAAGCGATGTACGATCTACGTGCTATTCGAGATAATCCAGCTTGGTTTGATGCTGCGCTTCGGCGGCGGGGCTTGGACTCTCTGTCCTCTCAAGTCCTTGAGATGGATGAAGCGCGTCGATCCTCTCAAACCCAATTAGGTGAGCTTCAGGCTCGGCGGAATGCAGCGTCCAAGGAAATTGGCGCGGCGATGAAGGACCGGGACACCGCGCGCGCGGATGCGCTGAAAGCGGAAGTTGCTGAGATCAAAGACCGGATGACGGCTCTCGAAGACGCTGAGGCCGTGGCCGAAGGTAAGCTGCAGCAGTTGCTCGCCGGTCTGCCGAACCGCCCGGATGACTCTGTTCCTGATGGTGCAGACGAAGACGACAACGAACAGGTCAAGACGTGGGGCACGCCTGTTGAACTTGATTTCGCGGCGAAGCAGCACTTCGAGCTTGGTGAAGACCTTGGCATGATGGACTTTGAGACGGCGGCAGGGATGTCCGGATCTCGATTCGTCATCCTGCGGGGGCAGCTTGCGCGGCTTGAGCGGGCTTTGGCGCAGTACATGCTGAACTTCCAGATCGAGGAAAACGGCCTGACCGAAACGCAGGTGCCTTACTTGGTGCACGCTGATGCGCTCTACGGGACGGGGCAACTGCCGAAGTTTGAAGAAGACCTCTACAAGACCAACTCCGATCACTACTTGATCCCGACCTCTGAAGTGCCGCTGACCAACGTGGTCGCGAACAAGATCACGGATACCGAAGACCTGCCGATGCGCATGGTCGCCTACTCGCCGTGCTTCCGGTCCGAGGCTGGTTCTGCGGGCCGCGATACGCGCGGGATGATCCGTCAGCACCAGTTCAACAAGGTTGAGATGGTCACGATCTGTGCACCTGATACCTCGTGGGATGAGCTGGAGCGGATGCGTGGTTGCGCCGAAGCGGTGCTGGAAGCGCTCAACCTGCCGTACCGCACGGTTGCGCTGTGCACGGGCGACCTCGGGTTCTCAGCGGCGAAAACCTACGACCTTGAAGTCTGGTTACCGGGGCAGGGGGCTTATCGTGAGATTTCGTCCTGTTCCAATACGTTGGACTTTCAAGCGCGTCGCATGAAAGCGCGCTGCAAGGCGAAGGGCGATAAGCAAACGCAGTTCCTGCACTCCTTGAACGGGTCAGGTTTGGCCGTGGGTCGGACGCTGATTGCGATAATGGAAAACTACCAGCAAGCGGACGGCTCTATTGCTGTGCCTGAGCCTCTGCAGGCTTATATGGGCGGCGTGAAGGTGATCGCAGCATGACCCTGAACCCCGATGTAGCTGCGCAGCTCAAAGGCCGGCGGATTCTCGTTACCAACGACGACGGTATTGATGCTGACGGCTTGGGCTTGCTCGAGCGGGTTGCGCGACGATACAGCGATGACGTTTGGGTCATCGCGCCCGCGACGCACCAATCGGCGCGATCGCGTGGGATTTCCTTGCGCACACCGCTCCGGGTCGTTGATCTGGGTGAGAAGCGTGCTGCGGTGACGGGGACGCCGGTTGATACCTTTATGGTCGCGCTGGCGCACTTTTTCCGCGATCACCGGCCTGATATCGTGCTGTCCGGAGTCAACCACGGCGGCAACACGGGGGCCGATATTGGCTATTCTGGCACATGCGGGATCGTGATGGAGGCGGCGATGCACGGCATTCGCGGCATCGCCTTTTCCCAGCACATCGCCGATGGCGTTATGGATTGGACCGTTGCGGATGCGCACATCGAACACGTGTTTGAGAAGGTGATGCAGGTCGCTGTGCCGGACAACGTGCCGCTTTCCGTGAACTTCCCCATTCGTCTGAAAGACGACAACGATTCCGTGCTAGTCGTGCCGCAAGGCTTTCGTATTGAAAAAGTTGGTCTTTCGCAGGAACAGGACGAGGAAGGCCCATTTTACATGTTTGGCCACACCCGCGACGACCGACCGGGCAACCCCGTCTCCGACGTTGCGGCTGTTGTCGGTGGCCGGATTTCAGTGACGCCCCTTCGTTTCAAGTGCGATCACACGGACTTTCTTGAATCTGTCGGAACGCAGCTCGACTTGATCGAGCGCATGAACGAGGCCTAGCGCGCTTGGCGGGCTGGTTGCGGCGGCTGTTTGGTCAGGGTTCTTCGCAGCAGCAGAACCAGCAGCGCCAAGGTGCTGCGCAGGATCATGGTGCTGTTACGCTGGTCTCTGACGATCCGCTCAGTAGTCTGCTCTCTCATTCCAAACTGACCTTGGGCATGCAATTGCGGGCCAAGGGCATCACAAACCCCAACGTTCTGCACGCCATGCTGGATCAAGTCCCGCGGGAGCGCTTTGTCATCGGTTCTATGGTGGATCGCTCATACGAAGACGTCACGCTGCCGATTGGTTCAGGCCAGACGATTTCTCGACCTTATATCGTCGCGCTGATGACCCAGCTGTTGGAGCCTGATCCGGGTAAGACCGTTCTCGAAATTGGTACCGGCTGCGGCTATCAGGCTGCGGTTCTGTCAAAGCTGTTCAATCATGTCTATTCAATTGAAAGGCACGCTGACCTAGCGGAAACCGCTGAGGAACGCCTTCGACAGCTGGATTATACCAATGTTTCCGTGCATTTTGGCGATGGTTTCTTGGGATTACCCGACCTAGCGCCCTTCGATGCAATCATTCTGACGGCTGTCCCTCGCAGCGTTCCCAATGCCTTGCTCAACCAGCTGGCGATTGGGGGGCGATTGGTGATGCCTTTGGAGCTCGAAAACGGCGATCAATTCCTTATGCGATATACAAATTCCAAGGCGGGACTGTTTGAGGAAAGGCTGCTCCAAGTCCGATTTGTCCCTATGATTCAAGGACTCCCGTCGAAAGGCGACCTTCAAGCCACGGAAATATCACATGATTCTACGCCCATAGAATCGCCCAAAGTTGATTCGTCCATGTGATTCGGTGTAGAAGTTGCACATCCTCGGTTTCGTCGGGTTCAATTAAGGGCAAGGCGAAAATCAAAAAAATGCGTTTCTATAAAAACAGCATATTTCTCGGGATTGAGGCGGCAACGATGACCCACATTTCAAGGGTCCCTATGGGCAACGGTTTGAAGCTGGTTTCGCAGACGCGAATGTCAGCGATAGTTCGAAGACACATCTTGAGCGGCCTTGGCGCTGTTCTTTCTATTGCTGCTGTTACCAGCGGCATGATTGTCCCTGCGACCCTTGCGGGCGCACAGAACTTTGACGCGTCTGCCAGTGATTGGAACACACTTTACCCACCCCACAAAACGGCCAAAGGACTGCTCAGCAGCGATGGCACTTACGTGGTTCAAAAGGGCGATAGTCTCTACGGCATCGCCAAGCGTTTCCGGGTCGGTCAGCGGACGCTGACTCAGCGAAATGCTTTGGGTGAGGGCGGTCGGATCGTCACTGGACAAACACTCTTCATTCCACTGCGTAGCATCGACGACGGTTTAACGAATGTGAACAGCGCGGTGACGTCGGTCGCCGTATCAGTGCCAACGGCAACAGCCAGCACTCGGTTCCATGCGGTTCAGCGCGGTGAGACGGCCTATCGCATTGCCAAAAAGTACGGCGTGAAGCTCGATGCGCTCGCGACGGCCAACGGGCTTGATGCAAACTACACCCTGCGTTTGGGGCAGCAATTGACCATTCCGGGTGCAGCCGTGGTGAGCGTCAGCGCCACGACCTATGAAGCACCGCCAACAACGGTGCTCAGCACGGAGTTGCCGCCCGTACCATCCAAGCGGCCACCTGCGCCGCATCATGCGCCGCTCCGGTTGACGGAAAGTCTGGAAGCAGCAAATCCAGAACCCCTCGCGGCGATGACGCCACAGGTCACACACGTTCGTGTGTCTGGCCCTCGGTTGCTCAACCCGCTACCAGCGATCCGGCAGGACGAGACAGTTTTACTGCCTGAACGGGTTTCTCGGATTGATGCCAGCAAGTTCAGCTGGCCGGTGCGCGGTCGCCTGCTGATGACCTTTGGCCCGAAAGAGGGCGGCTTGGTCAACGATGGCATTAACATCTCTGCGCGCTCGGGTGAGCGGGTGACGGTGTCAAAGCCGGGTGTGGTGATCTTTGCCTCGGATGAGCTTGCAAACTACGGCAACATGATCCTGGTTCGGCACGATGCGCAGTGGGTTACGGCCTACTCTCACCTCGACACTGTCGATGTAAACGTGGGTCAGTCGCTGGTTGCGGGCGAGACGCTCGGTTTGGTGGGTACCTCTGGCAATGTCACGCGCCCCCAGTTGCACTTTGAGGTGCGCCGCGATGGTCAGCCAATTGATCCGTTAAAGGTTCTCGGCTTCTAGAAGCCGCTTTAACTGCCCTGTTTTCGGGCGCTTGAGTGCTAGACCTTGCGCCCGATGAAATCCTGCGAAAACTGCCATGCGACGCGCCCTGAGCGCCCGCCTCGTGTCGTGGCCCATTCCAGCGCTGCGGCGCGGATCTCGTCCTCAGCCGCCGTGACCCCGGCTTCATCGAGATAACCTTTCACCATCGCCAAGTAGGTATCTTGATCGCAGCGATGGAATCCCAACCACAATCCAAACCGGTCCGAGAGCGAAACTTTTTCGTCAATGGCTTCCTGCGAGTGGATCGCGGCGCGTTGCTCGTTCTCCATCATGTCTCGTGGCAGCAAGTGACGACGGTTAGATGTGGCGTAGAACAGCACGTTTTCTGGCCGTCCGGCTAAGCCGCCGTCGAGCACAGTTTTGAGCGACTTGTAAGCCGAGTCGTCATAGTCGAACGACAGATCATCACAGAACAGAATGCTGTTCGCCGGCAGCGCTGACAAATGGGTCAGCAAGCGCCCAACGGTGGCGATATCTTCGCGCGCTAATTCGATCAGCAGCAGCGGCTTTTCGAGCTGGTCTTCCTTTTGGATAGTCGCGTGTACCGCCTTGACCAGACTGGATTTTCCCATCCCTCGCGCACCCCACAGCAGGGCATTATTCGCGGGCTTTCCATGGGCGAAGCGGCGGGTGTTTTCGAGCAGTGTGTTGCGGGAACGATCAACGCCAAGCAACAGCTCGAGGTCGACGCGCGCAATCTTGTAAACCGGCTCCAACCGATGCTGTTCAGGCCGCCAGACAAAGGCTGTAGCGGCTTGGATATCGGTAGGCTCAATCGCTGCTGTATCGGGGGAAAAACGCGCCGCCAAAGCCTCTAAGGCACGGCGCATAGCACGCAATTCTGTGTCCATAGCTTCAGTGCTCATTATCGTTCTCCATCGAGCGAAAATTTCAATTCTCTCGCCCTGGTGAGTGGCGGAGTGGCTCTTGATGACCCATATACGCCGCAAAGCCTTGCAATCGCCGCATAAATCAGCGGCGGTGCGGGCGTGGCTTTATGGGTTCTGACCTGTATAGTCCGCTCAAATCAACAGACCAGTGGGGCGGCGTAAAGCCTGTTTAACGCATAGGGCTATGGCGCACTCCACTTTTAGGACCAAAACCATGAAACCATTCAACACCCTGACCCGTACCATCGCAGCCGCAACCGCGCTGGTGTCTCTGCCAAGCCTTGCACAGGCCCAAGCCGCTGGCGCCAGTGGCGGCATGGTTCAGATGCTCATCATGTTCGGCGGTATCGGCATCGTCATGTACTTGTTCATGATTCGCCCTCAGCAGCGTCGTGCCAAAGAGCAGCGTGAGATGATTGAAAGAAGCCAAGCGGGTGACTCCCTGCTGCTGAATTCCGGTTTCAAGGTGAAGCTCAAGCACAAGGACGAGCGTTTCTTCCGCGTTGAGCTGGCTGAAGGCGTCACGGCTGAAGTTGACCCGTCTGCTGTCACCATGAACACCACAGCCATGGAAAACCGCGCGAATGAAGCCGCGGAAAAGGCTGCGGCGAAGAAAGCAGGCAAGAACCGTAACAACTAGGTTCATCGCTTAAGCAAATGACCTCAGGGGTGGATGCGACCGCGCACTGCCCCTGAAACCCAAGAATAAAGGCCTGAAGGCATGAGTTATACCCGGTGGTGGCAACCCGTTGTTGTCGTGTTCGTGGTGCTGGCTGGCATGTACTTCGCCGCGCCCAATCTGTTCCCGCGCGCGACGTACGATGACAACAACACGGCACAGAACTACGTGCCTGCTCCCTTCTTACCGTTCCAAGTCAATCTGGGGCTGGACCTGCAGGGCGGTTCTTACCGTTTGGTGCGGGTTGATCTGGACGACGCTCGAACGTCTTACATGCAAGATGTCCAGCGCATCGGCTCTAACGCCTTGCGCGACCAAGGGATTGCTTTGCGGGCGACGGCTTCAGAGACCAACGTTCGGTTCCAGTTCCGTGATGAAACAGCGATGTTGGGCGCGCGCGAAATTCTGCGCGACCAGTTTCCAAACGCTATTTTCACCGACGAAGGCGCTTTGCTGACTGTTGGAATCAACGACGAGGCCTTCGAACTGGTGAAGCGCGAAACGGTTCAGTCCGTCCGCGATACCATCGAGCGCCGGATTGATGCCTTTGGCTTGACCGAGCCGAGCATTCGGATCCAAGGCGAAGACCGTATCTTGATCGAAGTGCCTGGCGTTTCTAACATTGATGAATATCTGCAAAAGCTCGCGCTTTCGATCCACATCGTTAGCCGCGCGAATGCGACGCGGAACCCAAACGCGACGCTGTTCATGCTGCTGCCAGACGCTGAACGCGTGCTGGATGAGGGGCAGGCGCCGATCAATTACCTGATCGAGCGTGAAGCCTGTGTCGATGGCTCTGATATTCAGGGGACGGGCGTGAGCGCAGAATTTGGCGTGGCCGTTACCTTTACCCTCAACAATCGTGGCACCAAGGACTTCGCGTCTTGCACCCGAAACAACGTGGGCGAGCGCTTGGCGATCGTGCTGGATGGCGAAGTTATCTCTGCGCCGAACGTAAACGAAGCCATCACAACCGGCGCTGTTCAGATCTCTGGCGGTTTTGCGTTCGAAGAAGCGCGCAACCTCTCGACCCTGTTGGGTACGGGTTCGCTGGCCGCTGAAGTCGAAAGTATCGAAGAGCGCGTGGTTGGTCCGGGCTTGGGCGCTGAGTCCATCAACTCCGGCGCAATCGCCTGCTTGGTCGCGATGGGCTTAGTGCTGGTATTCATGGCCTTTGCCTATGGCCTGTTTGGCTTGATGGCGACTGTGGCGCTGGTGGTGAACCTCGTGATGTTGCTGGGCCTGCTGTCGCTGTTTGGCGCAACGCTGACGTTGCCGGGTATTGCCGGGATCGTGCTGACCGTCGGCATGGCCGTTGATGCAAACGTGCTGGTGTTCGAGCGTATCCGAGAGGAGGCAAGGGCCGGGCTGGATCCGGGCGATTCTGTTGCCAGTGGTTACGGTGCTGCATTCTCCACCATTCTCGATGCGAACCTGACGACTGTGATTGCTGCGATTTTGCTCGCTGCTTTCGGCACCGGTCCCATTCAGGGTTTTGCCATCACACTGACCATGGGCATCCTGACATCCATGTTCACGGCGCTGATGCTGACGCGTCTTCTTATCAACCTGTGGCTCGATGGCGTTAAGCCTTCGAAGCTGCCGATTTAAGCGGAGGAGTAGCGAGCATGTTTCCCCTAATCCGACTCTTCCCTAGCAACAGCAATATTAACCTACTCGGTTTGCGCCGCGTGACGCTGGTTGCGTCCGTGCTGTTGGTTGCGATGTCGCTTGGTATGTTCTTTACCCGTGGCTTGAACCTTGGCATCGACTTCAAGGGCGGCCTGCTGTTTGATCTGCGTTACGGCGAAGCGGTGTCGATTGACGCTATCAAAGCTGAGCTCTCAGACTTGGGTTATGGCACGCCAGAAGTGCAAGCTTTCGGCTCTGACCGCGATGTGAAAGCTGTTTTTGCAGTGCCAAGCGTCGCAACCGAAGATGAAGAAATCGCCATCGTCCGCGAGATCAAAATCGCGGTGCGGGAGCTTTACCCGCCACTGCTGGACGGTGACGATCTTAAGCTGGCCGAGCAAGTCGCATCCGAAGGTGGCTATACGTTCGTAAACGGTGCGGTCGAGTACCGCCGTGTTGAAAACGTTGGCTCCAAGATTTCGGGTGAGTTGGCGCAGAAGGGTGCCTTGGCGACCGCTTTGGCGCTGCTGGCCATCGCAGCCTACATCTGGTTCCGATTTGAATGGCAGTTCGCAATCGCCGCTTTGCTGGCATTGACGCACGACGTTCTGACAACCATCGGCCTGTTTGCCATCTTCCAATTTACCTTTGACCTGCCCACGGTTGCGGCAATTCTGACGATTGCGGGGTATTCGATCAACGATACCGTAGTCGTCTTTGACCGCGCCCGAGAAGAGATGCGGCGCTACAACGAGCGGCCTGTGATCGATGTTCTGAACATCGCGCTCAACCGTACCCTGTCGCGGACCCTGATGACATCCCTGACGACCTTGCTGGCACTGCTGGCCTTGTTCGCCTTTGGCCCGCTGGTGATCCGTGATTTCACCATAGCGCTCATGTGGGGTGTGGTGATCGGGACGTACTCGTCGCTGTTCTTTGCCACGCCATTATTGGTCGTAATGGGCCTGTCAGCGCGCGCCTTTGACAAGAAGATCGTGGATGACGACGAGGACGACTATGCCGCGCAACTCGCCGCGTCTGTTACTCAGGCGGATGATGATGAGATCCGGGCGCGTGTTCGGGGCCAAGATGGCGTTGAGCGCAACGTGGCTGCTGAAATGATTTTGCCCGAAGACGACGGTCCAATTGAGTCGTCTCGTACTAAGCGTAAAAAGAAAAAGCGAAACTTGGGTCGCAAATAACAGCCGTTTTAATCGCCGCCGTTGCTCCTAGCTTCGGCGGCGAATTTTTTCGTACAGAAAGCTTCCGGCAACGAGCATGACGCTCCACGTCACACTGGCAAAGAACATCTCCAACCCAACAATAGTGCCCAGTTGCAAGCCGGTTAGGCCGGGGTGGCTGATCTGGATACAGATGGTGAGCAAGATGGGCACCGTCACCAAACCGTTCGCCATAAAGATGATGCACCGAGTAAGGCTGGATGGACGGGAGAACAGCGATTCAATGGCTAAGCCGGCAATGAATGCGACACCAAACGTCACGACGAACATCAACGCCGCTTGAGTCAGGCCAAAGCAATAAACCAAACCGTCGTACCACGTGCCAAACAGCCACTGAAACAGCAAGTGTGCGACTACGCCCACCAACCACATACACAGGCTTGCTAGGGCAATCATGGTGCCGATCGGCATTCCGTTCGCTCCATTGCTTTTTATCGTCATAGCCAAAATACCGGTTCTGAGTGCGAATAGCGCTTCGACAAGGAACGGTACGAATGACGAGCAATCCCACCCAAAATCCTTTTTCTCGAGCTGGCAAGCCAGAAAAAGAAAGTGAAGCACAGGAATTTCGTCGTAGTAATTAAAGGCGCACACTTTCACGTGTTCTATCGTAGAAATCACTATTATAACAAAATATTTGAGGTCAATATTGATATCACTTCTGGAAATTGAAAATAGTTATGTTTGCGGGATTCTTACTGTCATCAATGCCGCGATTTTGTTGAATCTGTCGTGCCCTTGGATGGTCCTTCGTTGGTTCCGGAGCGGGGATGCAGTGGCAGGGACTTTTCAACCATGGGATTAAGGCTCATATCCTCTGCATGGATATTACACCTCACATCCGGGAAAGCCGGGTCATCATCGATGGGTACGGCGACGGCGGGTTTCGCGTGAATGGCGACCGCAGAGACGGCGCACTGATCGTGCTCGAAGAGCACGCGGTTTCAATCCCTGCAACTGACCTGCAAAGTCTGACCATGGAGATGCTCCAGCCTCTGTTCGACGCAGCGGACGAGCTGGACGTTGTCATCTTTGGCATGGGTGAGCGCATGGAGTTTATTCCTGCTGACATCATGAAAAAGCTGCAAGCGCTGAACATCGGTTCCGACCCGATGGATACGGGCGCTGCCTGTCGCTGCTTTAACGTGCTGGTGACCGAAGATCGGCGCGCTGCTGCGGTTCTTTTGCCGGTTTGAGCATGAATCCGTTTCTCGATCAGTTGCTCCGCGCCCACCCGCAAGCCGAACCAGCGCTCCGCCCGTGGTACGATTTCGCCCACGAAGTGGCTCTGGCGCCCAAGAAGGTGACGGAACCCACCATCGGGCAAATCCGGCTTCAGTGGTGGTCTGATGCCGCTGATGAAGCGTTAGATGCTGCTGCGACTCCGCGCGCGCATCCGGCTGTGACGGCATGGTCGGCCTCTCTCGATGCCTTGAACGTCCGACCTGCGCCCGGTCTGGTCCATGCGATGATTGATGCGCATGCGCTAGACTTGGAAAAGCAGCCCTACGCCGATCTCGAAGCCCTGCGCGCTGATGCAACGGCCCGCTGGGGCAACATGCTGCGGGTGGGCCTGCAACTGCTGGAGATTCGCGATGACAGCTATCATCATGCGGCAAATCACATTGGTGCAGCCTTTGGGCTGGTGGAGAGCCTCTATAACGTCGTGCCAGAGGCGCAGCAGGGCCGCCAAGCGCACCCAAGCTTCGATATGACCTTTGATCGCTTAGAGCCTGAGCAGCGGGTGGAGGATGCCAGCCGGACTTTGGGGCAGGCGCAATACCACCTTGACCGCGCTAAGGAGCTTCTGCCCAAGCCCGAAACGCACGCCTTGCCGGTGTTGCGGTTGGGGTTGGCGGCGTCAGCGTTGATTGGCGCAGCGGATCGGGTCGGCGGCGATCCGCTCTCGGTGCCAATGGCATCCTTTGTCGCCCAAACCTTTGCGCTTCGGCTGGCGTGGGCGAAGCTCCGCGGTGCCTATGCCTAAGGACCGCTTTTCCGGGTTTCGCAAGGAGTCTCGGTTCATCGGCGATTGCCCGATCTGCGGTCGGCCACTGCTCAAGGGGCCAAGCATTGACAAGCACCACTTTTTACCAAAATCAGAAGGCGGCGGGCCGGATGATGCGCTGTGGGTTCATCGCATCTGCCACAAGCAGATTCATGCGCTGTTCACGGCTAAGGAACTGGCCCGCGATCCGGAGTTGCAGCGCCCCAGCGCCTTGGCCGCGCGGCCTGAATTCGAAGGATTCATCGACTGGATACGAAAACAGCCGCCTGAGTTTAACGCACGTATGCGAAAAACCCGGCGGCTGCGAAACTGATCTGAGATCAGAAAGGCCCGAAGGCAGACTTAGAGCGCTTCTTCGAGACGCTCGCCTACCCAAGACCAGTTCACCAACTTGGTGAGAACGTCTTTGATGTGGTCAGGACGACGGTTTTGGTAATCGAGGTAGTACGCGTGCTCCCAAACATCGATGCCACACAGCGCTGTAGCTCCGTGCGCGATTGGGTTTTCGCCGCCCGGTACGCCTTGGGTCACCAGCTTACCGTTCTCCAGTGCCAGCCAAGACCAGCCGGAACCAAAGACGCCAGCGCCGGTGTTCACGATCGCATCCATCATGCCGTCAACGGAACCGAAGTCACGCTCCGCCATTTCTTTCAGCTTGCCCGACACGTCAGATGCGCCGCCTGCGAACTGGTTCCAATAGAAGATGTGGTTCCACGCCTGACCGGCGTTGTTGAAAACACCCTTCATGTCCGCTTTACCGAAGGACGCTTTCACAACGTCTTCCAGCGACATGTCGGCCATTTCCGTGCCTTCAACCAATGGGTTCAGCTTGGCAAAGTAGGTTGCGTGGTGCTTGCCGTGGTGCAGCTGAACGGTCTCCTGACCGATTACAGGCGCGAGGTAAGTGTCGTCGTAGGGAAGGGCTGGAAGCTCAAAAGGTGCAGCCATTGTTCTCTCTCCAAAGGTTCAGAGCCGTCAGTCGGCGTTTAGAATTCTTCCTAGATGTAAGTCGTCGCAGCGACTTCGCCAAGGTACTAGGTGCGGCGTGGGGGCAGGGTTGAGGCGCAACGCTCTCCCTGCCAGCGGTCGATTAAGCAGCCTGCGTTGTTTCGAGGCTGCGTTTGTATTGCGCTTCATAGTCTGGATAGGCCGCCAGCGCGCCCGCGGCGAGCAACATCTTCCGGTCCCGCCCCTTGATCTTCCGCTTTTTGCCGTTGGCAGTGATCTCAAACGGTGGTGGCGGTGGAAACAGGCCGAAGTTCACGTTCATGGGTTGGAACGTCTCTGGGTTCGCATTCCGTGTCAGGTGCCCCAGCAACGCGCCCATCGCGGTCTCTGGTGCTGGAACCGGCGCAGGACGCCCTGCCATTTCTGCCGCCGCAAATCGGCCCGCGAGCATGCCAATCGACGCGCTCTCGATATAGCCTTCAACGCCTGTAATCTGCCCGGCAAACCGGATACGAGGGTCGGCCTTGAACCGCAGTTGCTCGTCCAGGAGGACAGGCGAGCGGATAAAGCTGTTCCGGTGGATGCCGCCCAAGCGCGCAAATTCGGCCTTTTCCAAGCCCGGTATCATGCGCAGCACGTCCGCCTGTGACCCGTAGCGCATCTTGGTCTGAAAACCGACGATGTTACGCAGTGTGCCCAGCTTGTTGTCTTGGCGCAGTTGCACCACCGCGTGGGCTGCTTTTCCTGTGCGCGGGTTGGTCAGTCCAACGGGTTTCATCGGCCCAAATCGCAGCGTCTCTCGGCCCCGATCAGCCATGACTTCGATGGGCAGGCAAGCTTCGAAATAGGGGGTGTTGGCTTCCCATTCCTTGAACTCGGTTTTGTCACTTTCCAGCAATGCGTCGATAAACGCCTCATACTGGTCTTCTGTCATTGGGCAGTTGAGATAGTCGGTCGCGTCGCCCTTGTCATAGCGTGACTGCGCCCAAACGATGTCCATATCGATGGAATCGGTGTGCACAATCGGCGCGATGGCGTCGAAGAAGGCCAGATGCTCCTCACCCGTGCGTTCCAAAATCGCCTGGCTCAGCGCGTCGGAGGTTAGCGGTCCCGTTGCAATGATAACCGATGACCATTCTTCAGGCGGCCAACCGTTGATCTCTGAACGATCCACCTCGATCAAAGGATGACTGGAGATAGCGTCGGTTACTGCTTGGCTGAACCCGTGCCGGTCAACCGCCAGCGCCCCGCCCGCCGGGACGGAATGCTTGTCGCCCTTGGCCATGATCAGCGAGTCTGACAGCCGCAGTTCGGCATGGATAACGCCAACAGCGTTCGATTCCGCGTCATCGGACCGGAAGGAGTTGGAACACACCAATTCGGCTAGATGATCGGTCTGGTGCGCTTGTGTGGCGCGCACGCCGTCTTGCCGCATCTCGTGCAAGATCACGCGCTGTCCGGCCTGAGCGGCTTGCCATGCGGCTTCAGAGCCCGCGAGGCCACCACCAATGATGTGGAGCATATCGTCTTTTTTCATGAGCAGCAGTTTAATCCCTAAGAGCGCAGAGGTCACGGCGGTTCGTCGTCACAGCTGCCGCGTGGTTTGCGTGAGATTGCCGAGCGACCACGGATGACAGGCTTTGCTCAGCTAAAAATGTTCGGAAAATGGGACGTCTCTACTGACTCGCAGAAGTAGAAAAACACCGCCTAACGCGAATAAAAACAGTTGAATCAATGCTTTCGCGACTGTCGCGCCATCACGATCAATTCCCACATCGCGCGTCTGTCCTGCACAGGATACCTTGCAGGTGGCACTGGTTGATTTTTTGTATGGACAAGCGTTCGCGTGAGGGCTAATTACCCCCTCACAAACGGAGCGGGAGTAGCTCAGTTGGTTAGAGTACCGGCCTGTCACGCCGGGGGTCGCGGGTTCGAGCCCCGTCTCTCGCGCCATTTGTAAAAAGCTTAAAGAGCCTCGGCATTCGCCGGGGCTTTTTGCTTTTCGGCCCTCCGTTTGGATCTATCCCGTTCTTGTTGCGCTCAAAGATGCATTTTCTTCACTTTGACGAACATGTCGCGTCCCCCTGACAATAACGCCGATGATGCCGGCGTGATGCAGCTCTAAGCCACTGTAAAATAACAAAAATGCATTGTGGCACTGGGTTTGCGGATGATTTGCTTGTAGAGCACGCTTCGGGCTTCCTAGGCAAATCGGCTGGATCGTTTGAGTCACAAGCAAACGGTAGCAGCACGGTCCAAACGCATTGAACGTTCCAGCAGAGAGCGGACCCTAAGGATCAGGGGTGGAGGAGGAGGGCGAGATGCCAGCAGCACTGCCAAAAGATGCGCGCTGATGGCGTTTGGTGTTCTAAACTGGATCGAACTGCAACCAGAATTTGTGCCGCGCCCTCGACCCGAAGACTCGCCCCACGCCCATCCGCTGCGCGGGCCTACTCGAATAGTCGTTTAATTCGGCTGAAGCTCACATTTGAAACTTTTTTATCAATACAACATACGGTGGTAGTGGCTCGCTTTGACAAGCCGCATAAATATCAGTTTCAATCAGACAGGGAAAAATTGTCAGAGAGACAAGATTCCATTCTTTTTGAGCAGAGTTAAGATGACGACAATATTAAAATTCAATCAAAACAGTAACTTAAGTTTTGGCCTATTGATCGCGTTACGCATACAAAGGTCGAAAGAAGCAATTTATAAAGCGCCTAAAAAGACCTGTTGTGTGACACATAATATTATTGAGGGATCGAAAGCCAAACGTGGTGGTTCCTCAGTTTATCAACCGGAGGACGTTGTCTGTGTTTAGTGTGGTTTCAAAGGACGATACCCCAGTCTTGCCCTTTATCGCGCATTCTGAGCCCGTTGCATCCACGATGGATGTTCGACGCGTGACGGAACAGTGCGTCGGGTTTGAGCCCCCTCGGTTCTTTAACAATGAACCCACGCGCTCCGTTCGGCTCGCCATTGCGCTCACCACAGCGATTCTCGCGCAGCAGCAAAATACTCAAGCGGTCATCGTTCTAGCGACGTCTGAGCAGATCGACGGAATGGGGCAGGATCTCACGGGCGCTTTGCAGCACGGGGTACAGTTGGCCCGGACGGGTAAGGTCGTAGAGCTCGCTGCGCGCCGTTCAACCGCGTCATCAAGCCTGCAGGCCATTCGCGGCTTCACGGGGGGGTATCACCTGGGCGAATACCGCGAGGAAGCTGAGTCAGGATATGAGGGAACGCGTATTTTTGTCTTCCGCGCCGACAGCTTTCTGACCGAAGCGGAGATCTTGTGCGGCGATATGCTGTCACTGTGCCGTGAGTCGCTCAGCACCGGCCAGATTAGCGGACCAGTGCCAGAGGGTGCGATCGATAGCTTAGCGACGCTCAGTTTTTGGAATGGTTTTTGGACACGGACGGACAACCGGGCCGCCGTGGTGATCGGTGAACAGCCGGATACAGTCAGTGTTCCGGCGACGGGCGTGCCGTCGATCGAGCGGCGACGCCTCCAGCGCTGAGAGGACGGGGCGGTTTAACATGCGTGAACCGCCCCACTCTGTTCTGCGTTTAGTGCCAAATCGGCAGGGTCAATGTCTTTAGCCAAAGGCATGAAGCTGTCGCCTTCGTCCACACTCAGCCAAAACGTCGATAGCCGGTCTTCTGCTGGGGTGTCAGCAACGACGCACCCAGCAGGCAGGACGCTGATCGCTAAAACCTGCCGCGTGCGGACCTTGTTACCGTCGTTCCAACCCTGAATTTGGTCTTGCAAGCTGGCGTAACGCTCCAGATCATCGGGCGCGATCTTATACAGAAACAGGCTCTCGCCCTCTGCGGGCTTTATGCCCTTTAAACCAGACGAACCTATGGCCAAACGATCCAGGGCAAACAGCTCTTCAACCCGTTGCCCCGTCTCGCTGCGCGTTGCCGAGAGGCGGAGGACTTGCCCTGCTGGGTCCAGTTGAACACCCTTTGGGGTTGAGGACACAACCTGAAACGCCGATGGCGTCGCACTGAGTGCGTCCGGTCCGCGAAAGGCAGCATAGGCCCCAACGGAAATGGTGCTGCACGCGGCGGCGGACAAAAGCAGAAAAGGTGCAAGCAAGTGACGCATGGTGGAGTTCGCCTGTTGTTAACTGGCAACAGTTTGAGCGTGATATTGAGGCGAAAACAGGCCCAATTGTGTGGGAGTCTGTGACAGGTCATGGCGCAAGCACGGCAGCAACCATCAATTTAGACGTGGCTTCTTTGAGTAACTCAAAAAGAAAGCCACCAATTCCCAATGAATTGGTGGCCTTAAGTTGTGTCCTGACGGGGTGAAAGCGCTCATTAAAGTTGGGTGTTAAGAGCGAATTCAAATCGAGGACACTGATCAGCGCTAAATTGCGAATGTTACTATTTTCTTAAGGTCTGGCTGGTGGGTGGGGAGAACGAGAAAGACTATTGGCTCTCGCTGCTATTCTGGGAAAATACTATCAAAAATGATATAAATAGAAGAATGCTTGAGAGCTTTTGCACTTTATGCGTAAGGCTGGGCTGAAAACTGCGCCTTGTACAGCGGATCGTTGCGCCGATTCTGGTGGGTTGCAGTGGTGGTCTTGGGGTAAGATTGGTCCAACACAGCAGCATTTCTCACAGGATCGGTCGCGATGTCAGGCTTATGGTTTGAAGAGTATTCCGAGGGCATGACCTTCGAGCATGAAACGCGTCGTACGGTTACTACGTACGACAATATGCATTTCTCGCTCATGACCATGAACCCGCAACCGCTCCACATTGATCATGAATTCGCCGCGCAGTCCGAGTGGGGCAAACCGCTGGTGAACAGTCTGTTTACGCTGGGTTTACTCATTGGAATGACGGTCGGGGACACAACCCAAGGCACGACACTGGGTAACTTGGGCATGACGGACGTTCGATTCCCTAAGCCTGTGTTTGAAGGGGATACCCTGCATGCTAAAACCGCTGTGATCGGCGTGCGCGAGAGCAAGTCCAGACCCGGGCAGGGGATCGTCACCTTGCGGCACGAAATGTTCAACCAAGACGATGAGATGGTTGCGACCTGTGACAGAGCGGCGCTGATGTTGGGGCGTCCGGATGCGTAGCCTGCTGTTTGTTCCCGGTGACGACGCGCGAAAGCTGGAAAAGGGGCTTGGCACGGATGCCGATGCCCTGATTTTCGACCTCGAAGATTCCGTCGCGGAAGCCAATAAGGA
Source organism: Alphaproteobacteria bacterium (assembly GCA_965661545.1). Lineage (GTDB taxonomy): Bacteria > Pseudomonadota > Alphaproteobacteria > UBA7985 > UBA7985 > UBA7985. The sequence continues at coordinate 49,001 of CBFIEF010000015.1, forward strand.
CGAGGCGCGCCAAATCACCGCTCAAGCCTTGCAGGCGACAACCGACAAACTGCGATTTGTGCGCTTAAACCCGTTTGACACGGGCCGTCTTCCCGCTGACCTCGAATCCGTACTCGCCGGGCGTCCCGATGGTGTGGTTCTTCCCAAGGCCAACAGTGGTCGTGCCGTGCAGCGTTTGGCGCGGTTGATGGATCAGGCCGGCGCAGATCCAGCGTGCTCGATTATTGCCATTGCCAGCGAAACCCCCGCTGCGGTTCAGGCACTCAGTCGGGACAATTGGCATCACCCACGCCTGCAGGGAATGATGTGGGGCGCTGAGGATCTGGCCGCTGAACTTGGTGCGTTGAGGAACCGGGTGGACGGCCAGCCGACACAGCCGTTTCGCTTGGCGCGGAATTTAGCGCTGGTGGCGGCGAAGGCAGCGGGTGTTTTGGCGATCGATACCGTCTACGCCGATTTCCGCGATGGCGCAGGCTTGCAGCGCGAATGCGAGGAAGCAGCAGCCGATGGCTTTGATGCCAAAGCCGCCATTCATCCAGCCCAACTGTCGATCATAAACAACGCTTACACCCCCACCCCAGAAGCGGTGGCGTGGGCGGAGAAAGTGGTGGCGATTATGTCTGAAGCCACGACGGGCGTTGCGTCGCTGAACGGTCAAATGCTGGATCAGCCGCACCTCAAGCAAGCAATGCGGATTTTAGCGCGCTTGGGCTAGAGGAACGAGTAGGGGTCTATGTCCACCGACAGGCGCAGTGCGCCCGGTGTTTTGATCCCGCGCAGCCATTTGGCGATAAAGGGCTGCAACCGAACCCCCGACGCGCCCCGAATCAGAAAGCGCCGACGATGGCGGCCTCGGATTACGGAAATTGGCGCGGCGGCAGGGCCAAAGACCTTTATACCCTCGAGATCCGCATCCTCTCGCGGCTGCTTCTGGACCAATTCCCGGCAAAAGGCGTCGAGCCTGTCTTCTTCAGGGTCGCTCAACACAATCGCGGCTAAGCGTCCGTAGGGCGGAAGCGCCATCATTTCTCGCTGCGCCAACTCGGTCTCATAGAACGCGTCTCGATCGTCGGAGATCAGTGCCTGCATGACCGGATGGTCGGGTTCGTGGGTTTGCAGCATCACTTCGCCGAGCGCTTCACCGCGACCCGCGCGGCCAGAGACCTGGTGCAGCAGTTGAAAGGTCTTTTCGCCCGCTCTCACATCTCCGCCATATAAAGAGAGATCGGCATCGACCACGCCGACCAGTGTCAGATTCGGAAAATGGTAGCCTTTGGCCAGAATTTGCGTGCCGACGAGAATATCAACATCGCCCCGTTCCACCGCTTCAATCATCTCGCGTACCGATGAGCGTTGCATCGTGTCAGACGAACCGATGGCAATGCGGGCGTGAGGAAAGCGGCGTACGGCTTCTTCGCCCACGCGTTCCACGCCTGGGCCACAGGCAACAAGGCTTTCTTCCTCACCGCACACCGTACAACTGGTGCTGGCTTTGGTTTGATAGCCGCAATGATGGCACATGAGACGCTTGGCCAAACGATGTTCGGTCAACCAAGCCTCGCAAGACGGACATTTATACCGGTGACCGCAGGCGTTACAGAGCGTGAGGGGCGCATAGCCTCGCCGGTTGAGGAACAGCAGCGACTGCTGACCGGCTTCTAAACGGCGTTCAACCGCTGCGATCAAAGTGGGTGAAAGCCAGCTGCCGCGTTCGGGTTTGTCTTCACGCAAGTTGATCAGACTGACATCCGGCATGACTGCGCCGCCATGCCGGCTGGGTAGGATCATCCGCTTGTATCGGCCTTCGATGGTGTTTAGCACCGTTTCCAGTGATGGTGTCGCGCTGGCCAATACGATGGGGCATTCGGCGATGTGCGCGCGAACAACGGCCATATCCCGGGCCTGATAGATCACGCCTTCATCTTGCTTGAAGCTACCGTCGTGCTCCTCGTCCAGGACAATCAGGTCCAATTCGCGGAAGGGCAGGAACAGCGCCGAGCGTGCGCCGACAACAACCCGTGCTTCGCCATCGGATACCGCGCGCCAAGTGTCGGCGCGCATCTTTGGGGTGAGGTCGGAATGCCACAACGCCGGTGCGCAGCCGAAACGCTGCTTAAACCGGCTCAGCCACTGCCCGGTTAGCGCGATTTCTGGCAGCATGACCAGAACTTGGCCGGTTTGCTTGGGATCTCCTAGGAGCCGATCAATGACATCGAAATAAACCTCGGTTTTTCCCGACCCCGTGACGCCGTCTATTAAAGAGACAGAAAAACCGTCCGTGAGGCTATCGACCAGTTGATCCGCCGCGTCCTGCTGGTTTTCATTCAGCGAAAAGGTTTCACGGCGCAGCCTTGGTACAGGCCATCGACCTTTTGGCTTACGTTCAAAGGTTTCAACCAAGCCGGTTTTGACCAAGCCATCGAGGACAGAGGTGGAGGTGCCGGCTGCCTCAACCACGGCCTTGCGGCGCATGGCTTGCTCAGGTGCAGCCGTAAGGGCTTCGAGGATTTTTGTGCGCGCGGGTGTCGCGCGGTAGCCCTTGGGCGGAGTTTGATCCGCAGCAAGACGAACCCATCGTTCCGAGGTTGGCGGCAACAAACCGTCAGGCGCCGTAAGCGACATCCGTAACACGGCCCCAGGCGCGCTCAAGTTATAGCGGGCGACCCAATCGATGAATTTGCGGTGAAATTCGGGGAGCGGACGGGTCGGCAAGACCTGATTAATGGGTTTTAACTTGGCTTCATCGACTGTGTTTGCCGAATCAGAAGCATCCCACACGACACCCAGTGCGGTTCGGGGCCCAAGGGGGACTCGCACCACAGTTCCGGGTTCGACAAATGTTCCCTCCGGTGCCGCATAATCAAAGGGACCGGGGAACGGAAGGGGTAAAAGAATCGGGACTCGTGTGTCGTTCATGCAACGGAAACGTTATATCGCAGTAATTTAGAGGGTGAACTTCAAGTTATATGATTTCATTATCCCGCTGATTTGTTATGTGTGCACGCATATTTCAGGCGCTCAATTTTGGCGCATATTTAATTATCATATTTTTTGAGGCATCAAATGCGCTTTTTCGTAGATACGGCTGACGTATCAGAACTAGAGAAGCTGCTCGTCACCGGAATGGTGGACGGCGTTACGACAAATCCTTCTCTGATCGCCAAATCTGGACGCAACATTTTGGAAGTGACCAAAGAGATCGCTTCCATGGTGGATGGTCCGGTTTCGGCTGAAGTTACGGCGACTGATTACGACACTATGATGCTGGAAGGCGAGAAGCTGGCTGCTATTGCGAGCAACATCGCTGTTAAAGTGCCACTGACCGTTGATGGACTGCGCACGTGTAAGACGCTTTCCGATCAAGGCACGATGGTAAACGTCACACTCTGTTTCTCCGCTGCACAAGCGCTGCTGGCTGCTAAAGCCGGCGCGACCTTCATCTCGCCGTTCGTTGGGCGCCTGGATGATATGGGCATGGACGGTATGGAGCTGATCGAAAGCATTCGGGACGTCTATGACGCTTACCCGACGCTGAAAACTGACATTTTGGTCGCATCCATTCGCAATCCGCGCCACGTCGAGCGCGCTGCGGAAGTTGGTGCTGACGTTGGAACACTTCCGCCACGGGTGATTTGGGAAATGTACCAGCACCCACTGACGTCCAAGGGCTTGGATGACTTTATGGCCGATTGGGCCAATGCGGGACAGTCCATCCTCTAGCAATAGAGAGACGGATAAAGAGAATCCTCGGGGGAGGATAGCGCGACGTTAGACGTAAAATGTTTACGAAAGACGTCGTGATTACGCGGGTACGGCATGGGGGTTGCAGAGGATTATTTTATCCAAGGCAATTGCCAAGTTGATACTCAAAGTGGGAACTGCCCCTATTTTTAGCGGTTTCCACGATGCAATTAATAAGACAGGCCTCGCGCCGGTCGTATTTAAGAAGTGATGGGACATTTTACCCATGATGAACAATCGAGGGAATATAACCGACGGCTCGTCCGTAGGGCTGCCCTCCGCGTCAACAGTGAGCTCGTCTATTTCGCCGAGCGCTGTCCGGGATTTCCTGAAGGAAAATCCGGCGTTTTTGACCGAAAACCCTGAGTTGCTGGAAACAGTAGACGGGGCAGAGGATCCAAAGACGAACGTGGTGGACTTTGCGTCTGCGCAGGCGAATTCGTTTCGTCGTCGTTATGAATCCTTAAAGAGCAACCATCTCAGCCTGATCCGGGCGGGGCGGGAAAACCAAAGCCATTTGGATGAACTGCGTTCTGTTTTGATGCAGTTGATCCGTGTGTCTTCGATTCCTGCGGTTGTTTCCACGATTCTCGAAACCTATGGGCAGAAATTTCAGGTGCCCTTTGTTGTTTTGGGAGTTGAGGCGAACCGGAATGAGACTGGCGAATTTCACGTCGATCAATTCCGCCGACTGACCCCTGGGTCTGTCGAACGTCTCATGGGCGACTATGACCGAGTGCTTTCCCCAATTGCGGGGCAAGAAGCCATCATTTTTGTCGATAACGCGGACGAGGTGCAATCGTGTGCCCTCTATCGTTTGAGTATTGGCATGCAACGACGACCTGGTGTCCTCGCCTTTGGCACCACGGAAACAGGCGCATTTTCGCCTGACCAGGCCGACGACCTTATTTCAATCTTGTGCAGCGCGGCCGGTGCTGCACTTAGCCGGGAATTTGACAGACTATGAGCACCCCAGAGCAGCGGCGTTTGGCCGACACCCTTTCCCGCGTTGATAACGAAACCAATTCCAAAATTATGGAATGGGTCTCGTGGCTCGAAAGCGAGCGACGCGCCTCCCGCCACACCATGGACGCTTACCAGCGCGACATGCGGGCGTTTATCGAATTCTTGGGCGAGCACGTTGGTGCGGCGCTCACGCGTGACCACTTCGAGAGCCTCTCGGCACGCGACATGCGCGCTTGGTTGAGTCACGAAAACGAAGACGGCAAGTCGCCTGCGTCGATCGCACGCGCGCTGTCTGTCGTCCGCTCGTACTTCCGTTGGACAGCACGCCAAGGCTACATGGAGAACGATGCTGTTCTTTCCATCCGGAATCCTAAGCAGCCGACTGTTATTCCAAAGGCCCTGACGATTTCTGAGGTTACTGACCTCTTCAAGGCATTCGACAGCCTTGCCGATGACAAAACACGTCGTCCGGGCGATCGTTGGATCGACCTGCGTGACCGCGCTATTTTGATGCTGCTTTACGGTTGTGGCCTGCGGATTTCCGAAGCACTTGAGCTGAACACCGATGATATTGCACGCGCACAGGAAACTGGCGCACTGACCATCATGGGTAAGGGCAACAAGGCGCGTCAGGTACCTTTCCTGAACACCGTTGCTGATGCCATTCAACAGTACCGTGAAGCGTGTCCGTTCGCAGAAGACCCAACCATGCAGCTGTTCCGCGGCGCACGGGGCGGTCGTTTGTCCCCTCGGATGATCCAGAAGCGCTTGCAGGAGCTGCGGGTTCGCCTGAACCTGCCAGAAGGCACCACGCCACACGCGCTGCGCCACTCCTACGCCACCCATCTGCTGGGTAACGGCGCAGACCTTCGCGCCATCCAGGAGCTGCTGGGCCATTCCGCTTTGTCCACCACACAGCGGTACACGGACGTTGACACCGAGCGTCTGCTGCAGACCTACCGGGATGCGCACCCACGGGCGACAGCGCACCAGTAAAGACACGCGAATCCATAACGTTTTCGCTTTTGCGGCGTTTCCACCCGGGAACGCCGCTTTTTTCTTGCCTAATTGACCCTGTAGGGTATCCGCATACGGAAGAATGACGTTCGCGGACTGAGGCAGACTGAGTGGCTAAGATACTGAGACGCATAATTATTTTCGGCTCGATGCTTGTGCTCAGTGCGTGTGGCAGTTCGGATTTGCCTGCTGTCACACAAATTCCTTCAGCGGCAAAGACGCCGATCACACTTCAGCATAATATGATCGCTAGCACCGAAGGATTGGTCACCTTTGCCTCGACCGGGGCGGAGTGTGGGATCGATGAGCGTGAAGTGGCGACCATGGTGTATCTTCCCAAGAACGGCGACCTTGGCGACGGTCTGATCGGCTGTTCGGTGATGCGGGCCCCGGCGCGTGTGCGAGACAAGAAGCTGCATCGCGAGCTCTGGGATATCTCTAAGGCGCTGATCCCAGACACCGATGAAATCCGGATTGAGCGGGTGATTCTGGCTCAGGACCGACGCACCGACACACTGGCCTTTGTCGCGACGCTGGATAACCGAGGGCAGGCGTGGGAGTACGGCCTAAACTTGGATGCCGTGGACCTCGATGACCCGGACGTGTTTGAAGAATTGCTGTCCACCATTGTTCACGAATACGCCCACATCCTGTCCTTGAACGATACGCAAGTGTCCTACGACCCTGCGCAGCAGCTTGCCTATGATGATCTGAGCGTGTCTGACGTGGCCTATGAAGCCATTACCATTCAGGCGGAAAGAAACTGTTTGGCACAGCGCGGGATCTACGATGGCGATGCGTGTTACAAGCCGGGTGGGCATATGTTTGAGTTCTTCATGCTGTTCTGGGACAGCTACGGTGACGACGCCTTTACCCGCGCAAGCACGGGCGAGTTGTATGACAACCACGCCAAAGACTTCGTCAACAGCTACGCTGGTAGCTCGCCCACTGAGGACTTTGCTGAGAGCTTCGCCGCGTGGGTGATGCCAGACACAGACGCCTTTGAGATCACTGCCGTTGTGGATACCAAGTTCAGCTTCTTTAACAGCCGACCGGAGCTGGTGTCTTTGCGAGAGCAGATTTTGGACGGTTTGGACGCGATCCAGCGCTGATCATTGTCTACCGGTTTTAACGAGCGCGGCGCTGATCCACCTGTCGCAGCACTGAGCGCTGAATTTTCCCCGTCACGGTCATCGGTAGATCGTCGATAAAGACCACCTCACGCGGGTATTCGTGTGCGGCAAGATTAGCCCGCACGTGGTCCTGTAGAGCGCTTTTCAGGCCATCAGAGCCCTTTTGCCCCTGCGCCAGCACCACGTAAGCAACGATAATCTCCCCCCGGTCGGAATCTTCGCGACCAATCACGCCGGACATTTGCACCGCCGCGTGAGTCTGAAGGCATTCTTCGATCTCTGAGGGACCAATGCGATACCCGGAAGACGAGATGACATCGTCGTTGCGGCCTTCGAACCAGAAGTAGCCCTCGCGGTCACGGTAGCCCCTATCCCCCAGAATGCACCAATCGCCGATGAACTTTTCCGCCGTCTTGTCGGGCTGGCGGTAGTACTCGAGGAACAGCACAGGGTCAGGCCGTCGAACGGCGATGTTACCGACTTCACCGGCGGGCATCACCACGCCTTCGTCATCCACGATGGCAACGTAGTGGCCGGGAACAGAGCGACCCATGAAGCCGGGTTTGATGTCCATGATTTCATGGCAGTTGGAGATCACCAAATTGACTTCAGTCTGCCCGTAGAACTCGTTCACCGGACGCCCAAAGACCTCTTGCGACCATTCTTGCAACGGCGCGCCAAGCCGCTCTCCACCGCTACCAACTGAACGCAGCTCAACGCCTGGTACTGGCCGATCAATGGCCTTGGCCATCAGTTTGAGCGCTGTGGGCGGCAAAAAAGTGTTGCGGACCTTGTGACGGGCAAGCAGGTCGAGGGCTTGATCGGGGTCAAACTTGGTAAAGCGCCGAGCGACAATAGGAACGCCGTGATACAGGCCGGGCAGCAGCACATCGAGCAAACCGCCGATCCACGACCAGTCCGCAGGCGTCCACAGGCGGTCGTCGGGCTGTGGCAAGAAGTTTTGCGGCAACTCCACTCCCGGCAAGTGCCCGAGCAGGACACGGTGCGCGTGGACAACGCCCTTAGGCGGGCCTTCGGTGCCGCTGGTAAAGATGATCAGGGCTCGGTCTTCCGCGCGGGTTGCGTGGGCGAGGAATTGATCTTTTGCGGGATAAACGAAGTCGTTCCAGCTGACGGCATTGTCGGAAGGACCGTCGATTGAGACGACAGTAGACAGGGTCGGCAGCTCATCCCGGCTGACCGCTGCGGCGCCTGTCTCGTTGGTGATCAACACCCGCGCATCGGCGGCACGCAGGCGGTAGGTGAGGGCGTCATGAGCGAAGAGCTCAAACAGCGGGATGGTGATTAACCCCGCCTTGAACGCGCCCAAATGCGCAGCGGCGGTTTCGACGCGCTGGGGCAGGTGGATGCCAACTCGGTCGCCCACACGTGCGCCACTGGCGATCAGTGCGTTGGCAAAGCGGTTTGCAAGCCGATCAAGCGCCAAGAACGACCATTCGCGCACGCTACCGTCTTCGCGCTCGTCGATGATGGCGAGGCGGTCGGGGTCATGCTTGGCCCAAAAGCCAGAGACGGCCTCACCGATGTTGAAATGCTCGGGAATGTTCCACTGAAACGAGCGCACCATATCCCGATAGGGCTGGGGCTGAAGTAAGGCTCGATTGTGGGCGGAACTGGACATGGCCGGACTATAAGCGAGAACCGCCACAGCGCGAAGCGATGTATGCGATGGATCGCTGAAGAAGCGACAAAAAAACCCTCAACACGCGGTGCTGAGGGTTTTCTCATTGGTTTGGACGGCGTTGGCGGGTTTTAGACCTCCAACCACTCCTGACGAATGTCTTCGTTGCTCATCAGCTCGTCCGGTGTGCCTTCGTAGACAATCTGGCCATGGCCCATCACGTAAACACGTGTTGAGATTTTCATGGCGATGGTCAGCTTTTGCTCCACCAGCAAAATCGCAATCTTTCGACGCGCGATTTCTTCGAGAAGGTCAGCAACGCGCTGACACATCTGGGGGGAGAGGCCTTCGGTTGGCTCGTCAATCATGACGACATCCGGATCACCCATCAGCGTCCGTGCCATGGTCAGCATTTGCTGCTCACCGCCAGACAGCGCTGCTGCGTCCACGTCCTGACGTTCCCGCAAGTTGGGGAACAGCTCGTAGAAGTCTTCCTCAGACCACCGCGACGCTCCCTGACCGGGTTTGACGCCCAGGTTCAGGTTTTGCTTCACGGTCAGACCGGGGAAC
>CBFIEF010000016.1:0-56501 GCA_965661545.1 Alphaproteobacteria bacterium
TCATCTTAAGCTCAATTACCTCTGCCTCTCGAACCAATGTCTTTTGAAAGTTGGGTATATTTAGTGCAAACATTGATCCAGAAATTCTAACTGCACCTAGAATATAGTCATTATCAAGCACCTTGCGGATTGCCGCCTCTCCATAGTGAGAACGATACCAATATTCTACGGAATCGAAAAGAAACCTGAATTCGGGTGAGAACTTTTCGGTTTTTATGTCTACAGTTGGCATCAAAGAGGCTCCTTCGCCTCTATTAACAAGCTTCACCAGCCCTTCTGATTGAAGAAGTACCGTAACCCGGTAGGGACGATTATGAAGTTGCACATTGAAGCTCTGTAATACCTCATCAATTGTCCTGATCAGATTATGATACTCAGTTGCAAAAAATTCGGTCAACTTATCATAATGCATTGCGAATGGTTCTTTTTTCACAAATTTTGGCTCCCCACCATCTTCGCATAGCGCTTGAAGAGGTGTTCTAGGCGTTCGGTGTCGTTCTTGAAGGGGCGGCCAATGTAGATGCGTTCTAGGACTTCATCGTTGCGGCGGTGGGCGGCGCGGAGGTCTTCGGGCATGGCTTCGGGGTCGTAGAGTTGGGCGATGGACTTGGGAAAGTGCCGCTCCCGCACCAACAAAATCTCCTCCGCCCGAGCCGTCAGTTCATCCTTCTGTAACGCTGTCAACTCAGGCAGCGGAAAGGTGTTCCAGCAAAGCGTGTTTGTGTAAGACGGGTCAGTACGCAGGCGTGTGCATATTGTTTCAACCCAACTCGCATGAAGTCGGGCTGACATGATTGCCATCGTCCATAATTTCGCACTCCTCAATCCAAAACTCTTGTTTGATGGCACGCAAGGCGTCCGGGTCAACATTGGGGTCAAGAAACGACGCTGTTCGGAGGTAACACCTGGTAACAGCAGCGTAGGTTCATTGGTTGCTGCGAACCTTGTCTCAACGAATTCATGGGGACGATCAGCAAACTTCCTAGTGGTGGCCTTGGTACTGGAATTCCTGAAGTTCCGTACGTTCTCTAAGATATCCTGTAGTAACTTTTGGGTCGGCTTTGCGGCTATCGCTAGAAAGTAACGCGGAAGTCCGCTTGTCACTTCACTGGCACCCCAAATTCTTATGAATTCATGGTCTGAGCTTTTTGATCCGATATTTGAACAAGTCTGAAGAAATTCCGCGTAGGAGTGCACCAAAAAGCCTCCATCCGCGGGTTTGTTGCCCCAAAGAAGTTCAGGCCGATCTCCTTGGTTGCCCCTCGCAAATACAATCTCGGAAACATTAGGAACTAAGTATGGCCCAATCGAATTAACTACCCGTTGAGTTTCACCAGCCATTAGCAATTTTTGGCTTTGATCCCGTTTTGCCAACCCAACCACAATTACAGTGACACCTGCGTTCTGAGAGGCAAGGTTTGCCCACTTAAACGAGGTTTGAGCCATATGGATTTCGACGCCCATGTCGAAGATCAGCGGCCAGAGGATGGGGACTTGCTGGCCTTGGCAGATGGAATTGGTGGAGACGAGCGCGAGGCTGGCGCGGCCTTTGGCACAGTATTCAGCGCCTTTGATGAACCACCCCGAAACGTAATCGAGTGACTTCCACGACTTCACCCGCCCCGCGACCACAGCCTCAAGGTCGGCTTTCTGCGCTTTGGTCTGCCACGTGCTGCCCTTGTAGGGCGGATTTCCGCAGATGAAGGTGTTGATCGGCGGCGCGCCTTCGTCTCCCAAACCTGCGCTTTCGCCCACATCGCCCTCAACCGGCGGGCAAATGGCTTCCCAGTCCATGCGAAGCGCGTTGCCCCCGTGGATTTGGCCCATTTCGGTCAGGGGGAGCGCCTTGGGTGCAAAGCCGAAGAGTTCGCGGAAGCGCTCGTTCATCTGGAATTGCGCGACGTAGAGCGAGAGGCGCGCCGTTTCCGTGGCGAAGTCCCGCAGCTCGATCCCGTAGAAGTTCTTCAGGTGGATGTTGGTAAAGGTGCCCAGCTCCTTCCCCGTCAGGTCCGCCAACCGCTTTAGCAGCTGGTTTTCGATCTCCCGCAACTCTCGATACGCAATCACCAAGAAGTTGCCGGACCCGCACGCCGGATCAAACACGCGGATGCGCCCCAGCCGGTTGGATAGGGCCGTCAGGCGTTTGGGCGTATCCCACGCGGCGCTGAGTTCGGCCCGCACGTCATCGAGGAACAGCGGCCCCAGCACCTTCATGATATTGGGGACGGAGGTATAGTGCAGCCCGCCCTCTGCCCGTTCTTCCTCGTCCACAATCGCTTGGATCATGGAGCCGAAGATATCCGGGTTGATGGCCCCCCAATCCTGCTCCCCCGCATCCAGCAGATAGCGCCGCGCGGCGCGGTTGAACGTGGGGATGGCGACGGTCTCAGCGCTTTCGATGCTGCCAAACAGCCCACCGTTGACGTAGGGAAAGGCCGCTTGCCACGCGGGGATCGCCCCGCGCTCGCCCTCTGGCACATTCATCACGGCGAACACCGCGGCGAGGATGTCGTCCAACCCCTGCGCAAGGTCGTCGGAGAGGGTCTGCACGTTGCGGGAAAACAGGTTATCTTCGAAGATACCAACGTCTTCGGCAAACAGGCAGAAGATCACGCGGGTCATGAATTGGTTCAGGTCGTGCTGGCGCTGTGCTGTGGTCCAGTCTGGATTGGCGCGGATCAGCGTGTCATAGAGGCGGCGCAGCATGGCGCTGGCCTGCATATCGACTTCGGACTCCTTGGGCAGGACATAATCGTCATAGCCGGCCAAGGCCTTGAGGAACCAGAATTCGCGGCGCAGGTCGTCGAGGTCGCAGTTCAGCGTTTCTCCGCTGAGGGTATCCAGCGCCTTGAACCCCTGCCCGTCGGTGGCGATGGCGAAGCGGTAGGACAGCTTGCGCTTGCTGCTGCTGGTGTCGAGCAGCTCACTGAACCGCGCGTCGAGGGTGCCGGGCGCACAGGTCAGGCCGTGGAACTTCTTCACCCACAGCACGCCACCCTCCGCGACCGTTGATTTCGCCCCGCTGCCATCTTTGACCCGCTTCGCCCAAGACTCAGCTGCCCCAAACGCCTGCCCCAACTCAATGAGGAAGGTCGCCGGGTCGTAAGGCTGATCCAACAGCTCATGCACCGCCTGCTCGATTTCAAAAGGACTTGCCACAGCTTCGCCATTAAAGACTCTTTATAGGCGAAGATGTGTAAACCTCTGCACCTTCAGAGTCTCTAAAATTAATGCAAATCGTGGGGTGAGGGCGTTGAATGCAGGCGATCGCAGGCACGCGGCGACTGACGGGTTTGGGGCGGTTACAGGAGGCTATCGTCCCGCACTTTCCCAACCGTTTCCCTTAGCAGGACGGGCTTTATGGGCTCGCATGGGCGTTGGGTCGGCGTGCGATGGACGTACAGCAGCCTGCGGTCTGACTAGATGATGCCATCGCCGTTGAGGTCGTGGCTGAAGAAGTCTTCCCACGCCAGGGGGTCAGTCCAACTGAAACCGCCATACTGACCGCTCAAACTGATGTCCCAGATGCCCCACCGTCCCCCTGCGTGCGACCAGATGCCTTTGATGGTGCCAGAATCGTCATCCTCAACCGAGCGAAGGGACCAGCCGCCATAGCTGGAGCTGCTCACAACACGACCGCCGTTGGTGATGGGCACAGTGGTGCCGTCACCCCGATCGAATGAGTACGCCCCGCCGTCATCTGCTTCATACAGGATCACCGAACCGAAACTCTCAAGCGCCGTTAGCCCTGAAGGAGCGCTGTTTTGTGTTACGGTTATCGAGATCTCCGCAGTATCGCTCTGCACACCATCGTTCGCGATGACGTCCAGCTGATAGATATTATCTCCCGCCACGCCGTAGCTATCGTTCGGGCTGCTAAAGTCCGGAGACGTGTCAAAGCTCAACGCGCCGTTTGACGTCAGGCTGAACAGGCCATCGTCCTTGCCCGTTCCTAATGAGAAGCTCACAACATCGCCATCAGCATCGCTTGCGGATGCTGTGTAAACACGACCACTCACCCCCGAACGCACATCGAGGCTAAGCGGACTGGTGATGCTTGGCGTGTTGTCGTTGGTATTGGTGACAGTGACCGTCACTGTCTGCGTTGCCGTTCCACCTTGGCCGTCACTGGCCTGCAGTTCCACTTGGTACTCATTGTCTCCGTCTAGGGAGCCCGGAACCTCGAAATCCGGTGATGCGAGGAACCTCAACTCGCCATTGGCGCTGCCAAGGCTGAAATCTGCTTGATCCGCGCCGCCCGAGATTGCGTACGATATCGTGTCGTCGTCGCTGTCAGTCGCCGCAGCTGTGTAAACGGCGCCGGTACCATTCTCCGCAAAATCTACGACCATGCCGGAGGTGAAAACTGGATCGGAGTTCGTGATGGAACCCAGCGCATAGGCCGCAGCGTAGGTTAAGGTCTCGTTCGAAAACGCGATGAAATCAATCGTAGAGGATACGACGCTCGACGATCCATTGTCCGTCAACAGAAGCTGGCTGGTGCCATCCACGCTCCAGCTTACAGCACTGCTCGGCGTCGAAGCCAGCGAGAGTGTGTCGTCCCCCTCGCCGCCAATATAGGTGTTCACACCAGCACTATGCTTGATTGTATCGTCCCCGATACCGGCGTCGATATGGTCATCCCCGTCCAAGCTGTCGATGATGTCATCACCCCGCCCGCCAAGGATCTTGTTCGCGCCGTCCGTGCCCGTGATCGTGTCATCCCCGTCACCGGTCGCCACGTTTTCGATTGAACCGTCTAACGTCGCCCACGCGACGCCTCCGACAGCGACAGAGGAGCGCAAATCTACATTTGTTGCGCTGTAGATCGAAACAGCGTTCAGCCAATCCGTCCCGCCATCGCTATCGGCGATCGCTCCACGACCGGCATCCACAGCCTTCATCCACTGAAAGTCTGTGGTCAGCGTATGTACATCGTCTGTAGTTTTGGGCGCTCCAAAAAATTCGATACCGAATGCACCGATAGAGCCCGTATCACCATCGCTATCCACGTCCCCCGCCCGCAGCGACCAAGTGCCAGCGCTGTCGTATCCACGCAGTCCCGTAACTTCAAAATCCCAAGACGTGGTGGTTTCGAAGAACGAATATTCGGTCTCCGTCAGCCAACTGATGTCGCGGTAAATCGGCTCTCCGTTCCACAGATCATAATAGATCCCGGATGAAGGCTGTGTGCCGCTGTAGTTATAAACAAGCTCTTGATCAAACAGCGGCATCTCAGCACCACTGGGCGAAACCAGTGTGAGTGTCAGATCACCGCTGTGCTCGTGAGACAAGCTTACGCTGACGATCGCGGTCTCGACTTCGATATTTGTTGCGACGGTCAGATCGAGGTCGGTGCTTGAGCTGTTCGGGATCGCGACAGCGCCACCGCTGTACGTACCGCTGGCCTGAACCTCGTTGGCGCTGGTGTAGGCGCTTGCGTAAAACTCACCCCACACTTCCGCCATTCGAACCGCGGCATAGCCATCGACTAAGCCGTAACCATAACTCAGGTTGAAAGCATGACCGCCGCCATTCCAGTTGCTTGAACCGGTATTGCCCCATGAGGAATCTTCATAACCCGTCGCAGGCGCACCGTAATTTGACCCCGTTAGCGACGCTGATTCAGCCAAAATATTCTGAACATCGCGCCACCCCAGATCCTAATTAGCATCAAGAATAAGCGACACGACGCCCGCCGTCACCGGTGTTGCGGCTGATGTCCCGTTAAAGCTGTAAGTGTAATCTGACCCGCTATAGCCGTCGTTGCCTGTCAGATCAGTGGTAACGGCCCCCGCTGGCGCAGCAATCAAGATTCCGGGGCCCCAACTGGTATAACTTTCAGCGTCACCATCGTCGTCTGTGGCCGCGATGCTGACGTTAAACCGCGAGGCGTTGGTTAACTCTCCAACCGCATTGGTGTTGTCATTCCCCGCAGCTTGCAAAACCAGCGTGCCTAAATTACCTCGGCCAGTCTCGTGGATCTCCTGGTAAGCATCGATGGTTAAATTGTCCCAGAATGCATAGGTATCGTCGTATAGCGCGACGCTTCCCCAACTGTTGTTCATGATGTCGAAGTTGCCCGCCCACTCAAAGGCCTTCTCTATCCGATCGATGAACCAATTCTGGTCGGCTGAGTTACTCCAGCTGCGATTGCTTGGAAACCTTTGAATGTCTTCAAGGTAGTTCACCCCCGTAAGGGTCGCCTCGAAACCAAGGCCCGTAACGCCTAAAGCATTATCGCCAACGGCACCAATCAGCCCGCCAACAGCCGTGCCGTGAGCATCACCACTGGACAGTGGTGCAGGGTCATAAGCTGCCTCGCCCGTAATATGCACGAAGTGCTTCGACGCGTCATAATTGGCGGATAAGTCTGGATGGCTGTGCTGGAAACCATCATCATACACACCAACAGTTACGCCAGCGCCTGTGTAATCGCCCCAAACCTCTTCGATATCGCCGAGAAGATCGACGTGCCACTGCTGACTGTAAAGTGGATCGTCCGGAATGAATGACGGGCTTGAGCTGGGTGGCATGCTAACATCGACGTACAGGTTTAGCGCGTCGGGATCGGTGAGACCAACCTTGGGTGCGGAGGAAACGACAATCGGATCCTCGCCAAAATCGGGCGGGACAATTGGCGTCGGGATCGGGACCGGCTGGGGGATGTTACTCATCGACCCATTGGGGTTTGGTTGCGTCTCCGTGTCTTTGGACGACATGGCTTAGCCTCGATCTCGCATAATTGAGCTTATGGAGATCTAATGCATTTTTACTATTGTGTCTAAGGTGTTGAGGGCGCGATCACGCACATCTTATCGAGTTTTGATACTGAAATAAGCGGAACGCCGCTGTTAACCGCAATTAAGCCGGTCGATTAAACCTTCGGCATCAACGTGGACATTCAAACGTTCAGGCCGATAATCAAACGTGAATTTCTGACCAGGATAAATGATGCGCCACCCTTGTTCTTCGACATCCGAGGCAAGAAGATCGGCGATATTCAGGCCAACAAAAGTGCTCACACCGGCAATGTCGCACTCTATGTCATCGGTTGACGCCTGTTGCGTCGGGGATTGCGCAATAAAGGGCGTTGGCTCCTCACCCATTCCAACAATCTCGGTTTGAGTCGTGGCTTCCTGAGCAGTGTCTATCGCCGACTCAAAGCCCAGTATCGCGTAAACGGGGTCGCAACGGCTGTTCCCCAAAATGATGGGCAGAAAACATAAAAGTGCCAGAGTTCGTTTCATAGGTTCAATCCTCGATCGCGCCACGCCTTCATTCTAATGCAGTCCCTGCATCTTAGGCTACTGCGACTTTTTCCGCCTCTAAAACCGCGCCAGACACCCGCATTAGCCCTTGCCCTGCTCCGCCTCTCAGAAACGTCTCTTTGGCCACAGTGTGCGATTTTCAGCAACACCATGGCGAAAATATAGCAGCAGACGACTACACCATTCTGCGTTTTAGTTGAGTGGACTCAGGACGACAAAAGTAACGCCACAACCCTGGTCTCGCTCAACAGACGACGCCCCTCCGTGTCACCACCACACCTTGACGAGGACCCTAAAATGACCAAGACAGTCAACCGCCGCCGTGCCTTGAACCTCGGTGCCGCTGCTGGCGCAGAAGTCGAAGTTGTGGCGCCAACTTTCGACCCTGCCTTTACGGCCCTCCCGCATCAGGACCGGCTGCAACAGCGCGCCAAGGCGTGGGAAACCTCAGACCTTTATGGCGCTGCCTTCATAATAGCCGATGCAGAGAACGAAGATGAAGCCCGCCGCATCCAAATGAGCGCGCAGGCCGTTGGCTTGCCGCTGAATGTGATTGACCGGCCTGCGTTCTGTGATTTCCAGTTTGGGGCAATCGTGAACCGCTCCCCCGTCATTGTCTCGATTTCCACCGATGGCGCGGCACCGGTTCTTGGGCAAGAAATTCGTAAGCGTGTCGAAGCGCTTCTCCCGCGTGAGTTAGGTCGATGGGGCCAATTGGCGAGATCATTACGCGCGGGCGTGGCCGATCGCTTTTCGTCCGGTCAGGAACGTCGAGCCTTCTGGCGGCAATTTGCCCTGAAGGCGTTCCAAAGAGCGCCCAATCATGACGATGACCTCGTTGAGCTGGCCGCGCCAGACAAAGCATCCACGCCAACATCGGCTCCCGCCCACGTCCTGCTCGACCAAAGCGACCCAAAGGCCATCACCCTGCGCGATATTGAAGCGCTGCAAGGCGCTGATCGCGTCTGCGGTACCGTGCCAATGCCTGACGAAATACGCTCCTTCATCCGGCGAGAGGCCACTTGGAACACCAATTCTTCGCCCTGTAAAACCTGTCTTCACGGGGTTGAATTTCGATGCGTGAAGATCGGGTTTAAGGCCGGTGCCGCGTCCTAGACTCAGGCGCAGACGATTTACCTTCATTTTTTGGGTGTAATATTTGGGATTTTCACCATGCAGGTCGCTGTAGTGTACTTACACTAGTATCGTGGTTCTGATTGTTTCGGGTCAGACACTTTTTACGTTCCTTAAGTATGCTAGAAAAGACACCCACCGTGCCTTATCGCACTGAAAAACATCGATCTAGTCTGAGATCATCGTTATATTTCACGGCTTTGTCATCTGGGGCGATGGTGCTTGCGGATTTCGCCTTGGCGGATACGCGGCCGCCCATGCTGCTTTGGCCAGATGAGTTCCAGCAGAGCGCCGACGGTGTTGTTGTCTTGGGGCTAGAGAGCGAAGCCACGATGACGCTCGCGCCAGAGCAATACCTGATCCTGCAAGATGGCCTCCTCCTTGTCACCGACGAATTTGCGCAAGCAGCGATGGTAAGTTTGCCCGTTATGGGTGGTGTTAGGACAGCGCTTTCACCCAATCTGGACGCTCTCCGCTCCCCCGATGGCTCCGTCGTGCAAGCACAG
This sequence comes from Alphaproteobacteria bacterium, assembly GCA_965661545.1. Taxonomy (GTDB): domain Bacteria; phylum Pseudomonadota; class Alphaproteobacteria; order UBA7985; family UBA7985; genus UBA7985. The sequence goes on from CBFIEF010000016.1 coordinate 8,912, forward strand.
GACATGCAGCCGATCTGGACTGGCGAAGAGCAAGCTCCGCGCCTGTTCCATCAGGTCGACATCCGGCGTTTCGAGCTAGCACAGGACATGGCAAACACACCACGCGACGATGAAGAGCGCGGCTTTCCCTTCATCGAACTCGCCATGGTCGCCGGTCTCCTGTCAATGGCCGCAGATGCACCTGAAGCAGCAGAGTTGACACCGACCCCTGTGTCAGTCCCCCTGGGTAAAGGTACGACCACCTACGTCGCGGAAGCCTCTACTTACGTTGCGGGCGGCACTCCCATTGATTCCGATCATGAGTACCTGCTTGCTTACGACAACAAGCTCTACTTCAACGCCTCAAACGGGCTGGACGAAGACGGCAACAGTGATGAAGACGAGCATTTTTACGTGTTTGACCCGAATGAAGGCAACACCATCAAAGTCACAGCCGTTGACGCCTTGGGCGACACTAACCCGGTTGAGCCCGGGTACTTGGTCCAAAGCGGTGGAGTGATCTACTTTAGCGGTCGAGACAGCAACGACGATGCCGTTTTGATGTCCTACACCCCTGCTACCGATACGGCCGAAATCATCACTTCGGCCACTGGTATGGACTCGCCCAAATACCTTGCTGCTCATGACGGCAAGATTTACTTCCGAGCGGAAGAAAGCGGCACAAAAAAGATTTTTGTCCATGAACCTGCCACCAATACGACTGTGGCGGTTGGGAATGGCACCGATATGGACGCATCCTTTTTGGCTTGGCTGGAAGGTAAGCTCTACTTCACCGCGCCTGACATCAACGGCGACGAAGAACTCCATGTTTACGATCCAGCGACACCAGCAACGTCTCGCGTTATGGATATCCATGCCAGTGCGGATACGGGTGGCGCAAGCCGAGAATCTGATCCGTCATACACCCACGCCCATGATGGCAAGTTATACTTCAACGGCGAAGACGCGGCCCAGAACGAAGACCTTTATGTCTATGATCCGGCAGCGGGCACCACTGACAAGATCGCCGCTGTTTCAACGCTGTACCCGGGCGAAATCGACCCAAGATACATGCACGCCTTCGATGGGAAGATCTACTTCGCCGGCGAAAATGGCGAAACCGATGCCGGCAGTGGTTATGACATCGAAGTGTTGATGATTTACGACCCCATCGCTGATGCGGCGGTGGTGGTTGATTCAGTCGAGGATTTAGACCCCGTCGCGTTTGAGTCGCTGGCGGCCTTAAACGGCCTCTTGTACATGGCGTTAAAAGACGTGAACGACGTGGATGAGCTCTACGCCTACGATCCCGACGTGCTCTACGTCTGACGCGCGACAAAAGACCCGGACTGCATCACCCCATAGCCGAAAACGCCGAAGCGGCTTCTTCCCATTGCATCCGTGAACGCTCCTGAATAACTATAAATCTAGTTTGATAGCGATAAGGCGCAGATCAAGTGCCTATGCGCAACTCAACGCCATCAGAGAGCGGCGCGCGCGCTGCTCTAGGCGGGGGTGGCGGCCTTGGTAGTATGCGAGGGTAATCACAGCGCTGTAGGTGGCCCAGCCTCGCCCTCGGCGCCACATGGATTTATCCCTCGCCACGGCGTTGAAGAAAGCGGCTCGGTTGGTGGCGTTTAAGTCGGCCCAACCGGTGATCAGTTCGCACGCAGGGTCGCCCCGGCCTGCGAGGCCAAAGTCCAGGACGGCAGTCAACTGCCCTCCTTCAGCTAAGACGTTCCCGGCGTGGAGATCAGCGTGCAACCATTTGGGCTTGTCCGCATAGACTGGCGCGTCAATGGCATCTTGCCAGAGGCCCAACACAGTCGCTGGATCCACGCCCAATTCCGCCTCGGACAAGCGCCCCAGCGATCCTCGAACAGTCGCATCAAGTCCCGTCAGCGCAATACCGCGATTGTTGTTGGCACGACCGCTCAGGGGGCCATCCAAGGGAGCTTGAGTTTGCAGGGTGCGCAGGAACTGGCCCAAGGCCGTGCCCGTGCCCTTGGTCGTTGCAAGCCAATGCGCTGTTGGCGTCTCCCCCGACAACCATTCCAGCACAGACCACGGATAGCCGAACGGGGCACTGGGCCGGCCTTGGAACAACGGCTTTGGGGTGTTCAATGGCAGAGACACAAATCGAGGTAAAATGGCGCATTCCTTGACGATTTTTGCAGCTGCAGAGGGTCTGCGCGGCAATCGCACCACAGGGCCGTCGTCGGTGGCGTCACCAAGCCTAAACAGCCAGTTGTCTGTGCCGTCAGTCTCCAGTCGCGTGACCCGCGTGCCCGCAAACGCCGGTGCTTGATCGGCCAGCAGTCTGGTTACCAAGGCGGCAACGGCTGTGATCTCGTCATCGTGCAAAGCCACGTGCACCCCTCGCCTCACGCTTATGGAACAGTCCAAGGGGCGTCTAGCACAGTTTCAACCCTTTGACAGTTGAACGTTGTCGGCTGCGGAATGGGGCGGTAGATTGGGCTATGATGGTGGATTTACTTTGTATCGGCGAAGCAATGGCTGAGATTCGGCGGACGCCGGGTCAAGATGGCTTTGCGGTGGGCTTCGCAGGCGATACTTACAACACAGCGGTCTATGCCAAGCGTATCCTCGGGGCCAGCAGTCAGGTTGGATTTTCGACGCGCGTGGGGCTGGATCCCTTGTCCGCTGGTTTTCTCAGGACCGCCTCTGCCCACAGCATCGATACCAGCGCGGTTGAGCGCGATGCGAGCCGTAACCTGGGCGTTTATTCGGTCACCACAGACGCCACCGGTGAGCGTCGTTTTCACTATTGGCGCGATCAGTCCGCGGCGCGACAGCTGGATGCCGCAACCGTGGCTCCAGCACGGATGCTGTATCTCAGCGGGATCACGCTGGCGATCCTGTCTCCGGCCCGTCGCCAAGCCCTGATCGACCGTCTGCGTGCACTCAAAGACACCTGCACCATCGCCTTTGACGGCAATTACCGCCCTGGACTGTGGGAAGACGCCCAGACGGCGCGGACGGTTACAGCGCAGATGTGGGCATTGACGGACATCGCCTTACCCGGTCTGGACGACGAAATGGCACTGTTCGGAGATGACTCAGAACAAGCCGTGATCGCTCGGTTTGAGCAAAGAGATTTCGACGCATGCGTCATCAAGTGCGGAGCGCGTGGGCCACTTTTACTGTCTCACAAGGACGCCCTGCCAGCTTTCCCGCCGACTGCGTCCGTTGTGGACACGACGGCGGCGGGTGATAGCTTTAACGGCGGGTATTTGGCCGCGCGGCTGATGGGAAAGACGGAAGCAGCGTGCTTGATGACGGGGCACAGGCTGGCGGCACAGGTTGTTGGCGCGCCCGGTGCCATCGTGGACACGGTTAACCCAGAACAAGGAGAGGCGCCATGACCGCCCCCCTCACCGCACCTCTCACAGCAGCTGAACAGAAGAGCGGCACATGGCTCGGACGGCTCTGGAACCCCGAAGTCCATGGCCCAAGCCTCGTCACAATCCGAGACGGTGCGCTGTTCGACATCACAGCCAAAGCCGCACCTACAGTTTCGGCAATCCTCGAGCGGGACGATCCTGCCGATTACGTCAGAACCGCGCCCGGAAAGGCTTTGGGGAGGCTTGATACACTGGCTGCAAACACAGTTAGCGGCCTCAGCCAGCCGTACATGCTCGCCCCGTGCGACCTGCAGGTTATCAAAGCCGCCGGCGTCACCTTTGCCCGATCTATGGTCGAGCGCGTCATCGAAGAGCGTGCAGCGGGGGACTTGAAGGCTGCGGACGCCATTCGTGCGCGGATCGGCGACAGCATCGGGCATTCGCTTGCCAACATCATCCCCGGCTCGGCGCAAGCAGCCGCGCTAAAGCAAACGCTCATCAGGGAGGGGCTGTGGTCACAATACCTCGAAGTCGGCATCGGCCCAGATGCTGAAGTCTTCACCAAAGCGCCCGTTCTCGCCGCTGTCGGTCATGGCGCGGACGTGGGCCTGCACCCGGTCTCAACTTGGAACAATCCAGAGCCAGAGGTGGTGGTTGCTGTGAACGCGCAGGGCAAGGTTCAGGGGGCGTGCCTGGGCAACGATGTTAATCTACGCGATGTGGAAGGGCGCTCGGCGCTGCTGCTGTCCAAGGCCAAGGACAACAATGCCTCTGCCGCGATTGGGCCGTTTATCCGGCTGTTCGACGATGACTTTCGCCTGTCAGATGTGGAACAGATCGAGGTCTCGATGAAGGTGACGGGTGAGGATGGTTTTGTCATGTCCGGCCAGTCCAACCTGTCTGAAATCAGCCGTCCCGTGCGGGAAATCGTCCGCCAAACCATCGGCTCACACCACCAATACCCCGATGGTTTCATGCTCTATACAGGGACCATGTTCGCCCCGACCAAGGACCGCGACACGCCGGGCGAAGGGTTCACGCACAAGCTCGGTGACATCGTAGAAATCTCGGCGCCGGGGTTGGGCACGCTTGCCAATCGAGTCCAGGACGCAACAGCGATTGCGCCGTGGGACTTTGGCCTGCAGCAGTTCATGCAAAACCTTGCCCAGCGAGAATTGCTGTAGGGGGCTGTAAGGCCCCCTCCCCGTGACATTCTTCCCCAAACGCAAAATCCGCATTAGGCTGACCCAAGCAACGAAGGTCTGAGCCATGAATGAAGCCCTGAACGTCAAAGACATGAAGCTGTACTCGGAAGCAGACAGCATCTTCGCCGACCTGACCGCCTTGGGTTTCCCGGCGGGATCAGCCTTGGACGTCGATGTGGTCAGCCAGATCGATCAGCTGCATTATCACGGCACGGCCAGCGTTCACCAAGCCATCGACATGTTGGGCATCACCGACACGGCGACGGTGCTGGAGGTTGGCGCAGGATGGGGTGGGCCTTCGCGCTACATTGCGGCGAAGTCTGGCGCGCAGGTCACGGCGTTGGAGCTGCAGCAGGACTTTAGCACCGTGGGAGAAACGCTAACGCAGCGGTGTGCGTTGGCGTCACTGGTGACACACCGGAGGGACGATTTCCTCACCGTGGATTTCGGCGATGTGCGATTTGATCACGTGGGCAGTTGGTTGGCGCTCTACCACATTCCCGATCGCGCGCGATACACGGCTAAAATCGCTGATCTGCTCAAGCCCGGCGGGACAGTTTTTGTTGAGGATCTGAGCCGGGGCACGGCCTTTGACCGCGCCGATCAAACCACACTGGACCGAGAATTGTTCGCAAGCTCTATGGTGAGCTACGAGGATTACATCACCAGCCTTACCCATGCCGGCTTCGACATCCTTTCCGCCCAAGACATGACCGCGAACTGGCGAGCCTTCACCACCGAGCGCCTGGAGACGTTCATTGGGAACCGGGACGCCTTTCTCCGCGTTCACGACGAAGCTTTGTTTGAAGACAAGAAGCACTTCTACAGCAAGATCGTGGAGTATTTCACCGCCGACGCAATTGGCGGCATCCAGATTGCCGCAAAGAAGCGCTAGCTGGCGTAAGGCCCCATCCGAACACCCGCGGCGGCCATAGCGTCCAGCTGAACTTGCAGGGAGCCTTCGAGGTCAATCTCGACCGCTAAGTCGCGCAGCAGCACGGTTTCGAACCCATGCTCCACCGCATCCAGCGCGGACCACGCGACGCAAAAGTCAGTCGCAATCCCGCACACGAACACGCGCCTTACACCCCGACTGCGCAAATAGCCGTCCAACCCTGTTTTGGTTTTCCGATCGTTTTCGACAAAGGCGGAGTAGGAATCCAAATCCGGCTGGCAACCCTTTCGCAAAATTAAGTGCGCAGCGGCGGTCTCTAACGCTGGATGGAACTCAGCGCCCGGCGTGCCTTGGATACAGTGATCTGGCCACAGGGTCTGGAGGCCATAGGGCATTTCGATCTGGGCAAAGGCTTCAGCGCCGGGATGGCTGGAAGCGAAGGACGAGTGCCCGGCGGGATGAAAGTCCTGGGTCATCACCACAGTCTGGAACTTTTGCGCCAATGCATTGATCGGCGCAACAATGGCTCCGCCGCCTTGCAGGTCAAAAGCACCGCCCTCGCAAAAGTCATTCTGAACATCGACCACGATCAGAGCATCGGTTGATCCGAATTCCCCAAGCATACGATTTTCCCTCCCGATCCGGTTAAGCCGCCTCAAACGCCCCTAAAACGGCCCTTGCGCATAATGGGTTAGTGATTCGTTTTGCGCGATATGAGGTGTTTATCAGTTCGCCATTCGCATTCAATGCCGCCACAAATACGCCGAAAATCTGCTCGATCGATAGCGTTTTTCGAGCACAAATACGGCAATATTTCGCCATAATAACAATTGAAAACAGTTTAGTACATCTGTATGCGATTCCTATGTCCTGTCCACTATAGAGACTTGGCCACGCGCGCGAAAACCTCCAAGTAGCCGTAGTGATATCCGCATAACTATAATATTCGTGGCGCCCTTGTTAGGGCTTGCTCATGAAAGACGGAATACGGAGCAACGAACAGAACCTTGGGCATGAAACATCTTCCAGACTTCATCGGACCAGTCGTGGCACTTGCTGCCATGAGCACGCTCCTCACGGCTTGCGACGTCATTGACTCGCTCGACCTTGGGGCTGTCGGTGAACGGAATGATAGAGCCGGCGAATACTCGCGCGAGGACAGCGGTGATGAGTTCTTCGCCTCGTTGCCAATGCTCGAGCGTCAGTGGCTGATGCGCGCACGGTCCATCGAGGACAACCCCAGCTTTGATCCAAACAAGCGTCCAGCTCTGGTTCCCCTGAATTTCCGACAGGTTCCTTGGAACAACGAAATTGAACTGCTTCCCGTGGGGATAGAAACCAAGCTGTCCAGCGACTTTGGCTGGCGCGGTCTGTTTGGGTCCAAGGATTTCCATTCGGGCATCGACATCGTGGCAGACGCGGGGACAGAGGTTTACACCCCTGTCGCAGGCGAAGTGATCCACGTTGCCTTTGATGGCAAAGACAGTGGTGTGGTCCTCTTCGACGGAGAGCGTCAGCACACCTATTGGCACGTCACACCAAGCAAGCGAATTTCGCTCGGTGACTACCTAACCGTCGGCACAACCGTGGGGACCCTTGTGCCGCTGGGCAGATCGACGCATCTGCATTATTCGATCCATTTAACGGGCCCCACAGCGGATCCTAACCGGCGTAACGATTCCAACGCCGTGGATCCACTATCGCTTCTCGACTTGTAAGCGTCGCGGGCTTCGAATTCTGAAGCCCGCTTTTTTTTGCAATCAAACCAGCGTTTTAGCGTCTTTCGCCAACGGCCAAAGGGGTCTTTGGCGCAGCAGCAGGCACGCGGCCATATTCGTGCGGCAGGGAGCATGTCTTCAGCTGCGGCATCACGCGGCTGCCAAAGTGATCTGCTTCATCCAAATGCGGATAGCCGGACAAGATAAACGACCGGATGCCCATCTTGTGATAGGCCTCTAACTTACTCAACACCTGATCGGTTGAGCCGACGATAGCCGCGCCGCAACCCGAGCGAGCGCGCCCGATGCCAGTCCACATGTTTGGCTCGACGTAGCCAAAATCATCGGCAATTTCACGGTTCTTTGCCTGATGGCTCACGCCCAGTGATTTGGCATCCAGCGCCCGACTGCGGATCGCCTCGCCCTGATCATCATCGAGCTTGGAAACAATATAGTCCGCGTACTCCCGCGCTTCAGTTTCCGTATCACGAACGATGACGTGAGTGCGCAAGCCGTAGTCCAAAGTCCGTTCGTAGCGCTCAGCAACCGCGTTCACAGCCTTCATGCGGCCTGCGAGCTCTTCAATCTTCTCTGGCCACATGAGATAGACATCACAGTGCTGGCCACAGAGTTCCAGCGCATCCGGCGAGTAGCCGCCGAAGTACAGCAGGGGGCCGCCAGTTTGGTAGGGTCGCACCGGGTCCGTCGTAAGGTTCGCGAATTGGTAGATGTCGCCCTGGTGGTTGATCTCGTCCCGCGTCCAAGCCTGTTTGAGGATCTCCACAACTTCGCGAGACCGCTGATAGCGGTACGGGCTTGGCTCCTTCTGCCCCGGGAAGTCAGAGGAGATGATGTTGATGGTCAAACGGCCTTCGAGCATGTGATCAAGCGTCGCGATGGTCCGCGCCAGCATAATCGGCTGCATCTCGCCGCAGCGCACGGCAGCGAGAAGATTGATTTTGTCCGTGATAGGCGCACAGCCGGCAACGAACGACAGCGTGTCCTGCCCCACCTGATAGGAGGACGGACATAGGATGTTACGGAACCCCTGCGCTTCTGCCGTTTTGACAATGTCTGAGCAATGATCCCAACTCGACCGCAAACCACCATCCGGCACCCCAAGGAACTGGTAATCATCAGAACACAGCGCGGCAAACCACGAAACTTCACTGGCCGCCAAATCTGGGGACGTTACGGGTACGATGGTCATGGTGCTTCGCTTTCTATCGTTGCGCTGTCGTCCTTCTTGATTAGGTCAATAGAATATGCAAATCAATGGGGTATCAATTGCGGTCAAAACAGCCTCAAAAGCCTGAAAAACGCCGTAGAAACAGCACCGTGCTCCAGCAGTTGGGTGCATCAATCGACGGGCCGAGATGAAACATCCATGATCGAACGTGACAATAGCCCCACGTCCTTGCCGCTTTATCAACAAGTCAGCGAGTTCCTCATTCGGGAAATCGCCGCGGGTAGGCTGCTGAACGGACAGCGGTTACCGCCAGAAAGAACCCTCGCGAGCCATCATGGGATCACGGTTCGGACGTTGCGTAAGGCGCTGCTGGAGCTGGAGCAGCGCGGCTTGCTGGATCGGGTTCAAGGGTCTGGAAACTACATCCGCACAACCTCGGACGTGCAGAGCATCTACTCGCTGTTTCGGCTGGAACTGCACGAGGGCGGAGGCTTGCCGACAGCGAACATCATAGACATCTGCCAATGTGCGAAGCCAGACGGTTTCCCATCCTTTGGCCCATCCAGAGACGCCACCCGCATCCGCCGCTTGCGGTTCTTGAACCAAATCGCTGTTGCGATTGAGGAGATATGGCTGGACCGGGACAGCGGGGTGGTGACGGCAGAAGACGTGTCAGACTCTCTCTACCGCACCTATCAGGACAAGTTGGGTTTCTGGATCAGTCGCGTGAGCGACAAAGTCCGGGTTGCGCCCCTGCCGGACTGGGTGCCGCCTGCGCCTACTTTTGCGATGCAGGCGGGCGCGGTATCGGGCTACGTCGAACGGCTGAGTTGGGCGCAAGCGGAGCATCCGGTGGAGTATTCGCGCACGTGGTTTGACCCAAGCCGCGCGAATTACGTCCAGCGTATCTCCTAGCCCTCGCCTAGTTTAACCAGTCTTGGATGGCGTTGGCCGTATCGGGCAGCCACAGCGCGATTTGCGGGAACAGAAAGACCAGAATCACCAGCACAATCTGCGCGGCGACAAAGGGAATGACGCCCCGATAAATCGTCTGGAGCGGCACGTGTTGGGCCATTCCTTTGATAACGAACACATTCATCCCAATGGGCGGCGTTATTAGCCCCAGCTCCACCACCATGACCACAATGATGCCGAACCAAACCGGGTCAAAGCCCAGATTAACGACAATGGGAAAGAAGATCGGAACCGTCAGCAGGATCATGGCCAAAGCGTCCATGAAACAGCCCAGAACAAGATAAATCAGCAGGATGACGACCATCACCATCATCGGGTGCATATCCAGCCCAGATACGAAGCTCGACAACCCATAAGCCATGCCGGAGAACACCATCAGGTTGTTCAGCGCAATGGCACCGATGAGGATGGTAAAGATCATGCCCGTGGTGCGAATGGTTTCCAACAGCGAGCCTTTGATGGTTTCAAAGTTCAACCGTCCGCGGAGCGCCGCAATGCCAAAAGCGCCAACGGCACCAATGCCTGCGGCTTCAGTTGGCGTGAAAAAGCCGAAGTAAATCCCACCAATTACCAGCGCAAACAGCAATAAAATCGCCCAGGTGCGGCCTAGTGCGCGGATCTTTTCGAGCGCCGTAGTCTTCTCGCCCTTTGGCCCCGCAGCGGGGTTAAAACGCGTGAAAATGGCGATCACAAGCATAAAGCCTAGAGTGGTCAAAATGCCGGGGATGAAGCCTGCGATGAACAGGTCGCCGATCGAGGTCTCAGTCAGGATGCCGTAGAGCACCAGAACAACAGACGGCGGGATCAAGATACCGATGATACCGCCTGCTGCGACGGAACCGGTCGCAAGGCTGTCTGAGTACTTGAAGCGCTTCATCTCGGGCAGCGCGACTTGGCTCATGGTCGCGGCAGTCGCAACCGATGATCCACAAATCGCAGCGAAAGCGCCACACGCGCCCACCGTCGCCAGCGCAACGCCACCACGGAACGCGCCAAGCCACGCGTTAAAGGCCGAATACAGCTCTCGGCTCAACCCCGATCGCGATGCGACCGATCCCATGAGCACGAACAGCGGAATAATGGACAGATCAAAGTTGGCGGTGGTCTCAAAGACCGTATTTCCAAACAGCGCCAAGGCGGGTTTCAGGCCGATGATGGCCGCAACGCCAAGGACGCCACAGGCGGCCATCGCAACGCCAATGGGAATGGAGAAAATCAACAGAACGAACAGAATGCCCAGCGCGACCAGGCCGATGGTTAACGGATCCATGCTCGACCTCCTTTAAGCTGGGTCATTGGTGTTTTGAGAGTCTTGCACGTCTTGAGCCTTGGCTTGCTGGAGATGCTCTTCGACTTCGCTTGGCGCGTTAATGCCCGTCACCACCATGACGGCAGCAATTCCCGCGGCGGCCAGACTGGCCAACGACATGGCGTAAACAACTGGCGCAACTGGCAGAAACAAAACCTGCGTTGCCAAGCCATCACCAGCGAACTGCTGTGCTTTTCCAAACAGGCCATAGGCCAGAACACCGAAGAAGATCATCAGCAGCAACGATGAAAACCGCAGCATCCAGCTATAAATTTTCTTGCCCACAAATGACTGGATCAAGTCCACAGAGATGTGGCGTGCGGAAACTGTCGTGGTGCCAAAGGCCAAGCAAACGATGAGCCCCATGGCGAGTTTTGTGAGCTCAACGGAAAAGGTCAGTGGCTTGTTAAAAAACTCGCGCCCAATTACGTCGGCAAACGTCAGCGCCATCAGTGCAAGCAGGCAGATAGCGGCAATGGTTGTGATGGCGGTGCTAATGACTCGCAGGATCATTCCTCAAAGCCTCAAAATGATATGCATGAAAATGACTAAAAGACAGAACTGGAGCAGAGTTTCCCCTGCTCCAGTTTAAAGTCTGCAAGTACAGGTACTAGTTGTACTTGCTGAAGGTTGCCTTCAGGTCGTCGAGCAGTGCAGCGCCGTCCAGACCGCGTGCATCCGCACGATCGATCCAATCCGCTTCCATGAAGGAAATCTGCTCAGCCCACCGCGCGATTTCCGCATCGGAAAGCATGGTCACTGTGCCGCCGCCATCGAGAGCCGCCTGCATGCCGACTTTATCAGCCGCGTCCCAACCTGCGCCAAGCAACTTAGCACCATTGATGCCGCCCGCTTCATCAAGCGCAGCTTGCAGATCCGCTGGCATTGCGTCGTACTTTGCCTGGTTCATCATGATGACGAAAGGCGTGGTGTACAGACCGCCCGGGATGGACAGGTGGTAGTCAACCAGCTCGCTCAAGCGGAAACCAGCAACGGACTCGTATGGGAACATTGCCCCGTCAGCCACGCCTTTTGAGATCGCTTCGTAAGCCTGAGACGCTGGCATCGCAACTGGAACAGCGCCCAGAGCTTCTGACATGCGAACACCGCCGCCACCAACGCGCAGTTTCACGTCAGCAAGGTCTTCCAGCGTTTCAATTGGCTTCTTGGTGTGGATCGCGCCCGGACCGTGTACGAACAGGGTGATTACCTTCACGTCTTCGAGTTCTTCACCGAAGCCGATGTTGCGCTCGTACCAGTCCCAAGCAGCCTGTGAACCGGCCTCAGCGGAGCTGGACAGGAACGGCAGCTCGATCGCACGCAGAACCTCAAACGGGCCAGGCGTGTATGCGGCTACGTGGTAAACCAAGTCGGATGCACCGGCACGGACGAGGTCGTACTGCGCTGGTGGGCCACCGATTGGTGCTGGATCGACGTTGATCTTGATCCGGCCATTGGATGCTTCATCAACAGAAGCAATCCAGTCTTTCAAGGTCGTTGCGATCATGTGGTGCTGTGGTGGCAACCAAGTGCCCATACGCAGCGTTACAGTCTCTTGTGCTGACGCGACACCAGCGGACAATGCAACGGCGCTCGCCGCGATACCAGCGAGCATGTATTTCGTAAATTTCATCTTTTCCTCCCGTAGATGAGATGATTGACGGGGCGTGTTTCCCCCGCGTTCAATCAGCCAAAGGGTCTCGAAATATTGGGCGGCTCTATTAAAGAAGACGTCACCTACTCATCTCCCGAACCGTCCCAACCTTCAAATTGCTGAGGCATGCCTAACCTAACAAGACCCGGAGCCTTCTTGTCAAACTTATCGTGTTAAGTTTAGGGCAATCTAGCTGCAAAAATTGCTATTCCAGCACCAACGCTCGAACATCCTCTCGAACCACCTTGCCCATGGCATTCCGGGGCAAAGCATCAACGAAGGTGATGCGGCTCGGGTGCTTAAAGCGGGCAAGCTCGTCTTTGAGCTGCTGTTGGATTGGCGCTAACGGGCGAGCGTCGCCCTCAATCACTGCAACCGGCGTTTGCCCCCATCGCTGGCTTGGCACGCCAACAACACAGCAATCGTTGATCCCTGATACGGCGCGCAGCACGCGTTCGATCTCGGCGGGATAGATGTTTTCGCCACCCGAAATAATGACGTTCTTCAACCGGTCTCGGAACCAGTAAACGCCGTCGGCATCCAACGAGGCAACATCCCCCGACGCCCAAAATCCGTCGGCGTCGATCAGCGCCTTATCCGGCCAATAGCGGTTCGCCAAGTTGGGGGCCTTAATCAGAATTTCGCCCGGTTCATCCAGACCGGGTTCTTGACCTTTGGCATTCTGCAGCTTGATCTCGACCCCGCTCGGGGCCTTGCCAATCGAACCCGGCGTGGCAAGCGCTTGGTCGATGGTCTGAAAGATGGAAATCGGACCAGACTCTGTGGCGCCATAAATCTGCAGCACCGGGATCCCCCGATCCTGCAACGCCGCGATCAGCTCAATCGGCACATCAGTCGAGCCGATGGAAACAGCCCGCAGATCGCTCAGATCCAACGCTTCCCACGTCGGTAAAGCCAGCATGGCCTGCAGCGTTGCCGGAACGTGCAGTGTCAGTGTTGGTTTGAAACTTGCGTGCAGGGCGGCCATTTGCTGTGGCTCGAACGCTGTCATGACCAGCACTTGCGCACCTGACAACAGCGCCGCCAGTGTCTGAATCGCCAATCCACCAACGTGGAACATCGGCAAGATCGTCAGAACCCGATCCTGACGCCCATCAGGGTTATAGTCATGCATGGCCACGGATAGTTGCGCGTTGGCCCAGACGGCGTCTTGAGAATGCACGGCACCTTTGGGTCGGCCAGTTGAGCCAGATGTGTACACCAGCAACAGATCGTCCGCGCCCTGCCCTACATCTGGGACTTTATCGTCTGACGAGGCATTTGAAATCAGCGATTTGAGGTCAAAGGTTGGAACACCAAGTCCAGCCGCCGGTTTCTCGTACCCCTGCAAGGTCACCAATACGCGCGGCGCTGCATCCTCCAGCATCCACGCCCATTCTTTGCCGCTTAACCGCCAGTTCAACGGCATCAGAACGCAACCAAGCCGCGCACAGGCAAACAACAGGATGACCAGAGCAGCGGAGTTCTTGCCCAAATGCGCGACGCGGTCGCCGGGCTTTACACCCAACGCCGAAAGCGCCGCCGCCAAGTGCTGTGACTGCGCGACAACCTCGGTCAACGTGTAAGCCCCGTCATCGCCAAGCAACCTTGGCTGTCGCCCATCTTCCGCTGCCGCAGCTGTCTCCAGCGCCTTCAGGATAGGCCCAAGGCTAGCCGTCATCGCTCTCGCCGGTTTCATAGAGCGCCAATTTGCCCAAGCGGTCCAAGCAGATTTCCGCCGTCCACGGCAGCATCAGCGACCCACAGCGGCTATCACGATACAAGCGCTCCAACGGCAGCGACTTCAGCATAGACTGGCCACCACAGGTGCGGATCGCCAGCGCGCACAGGCTCGCCGCCGTTTCCATCACCACATGCTGCGCGGTATAGGCCCGCATCAATTGTTCTTTGGTGGGGTCCGGACAGGCCTCTGAAATCGCCTGGAACCACAGCGCTTTTGCGCTTTCCAGTTTGACATTCATGTCCGCGACGGCGAGCTGCTTGGTTGGGAACTGACGGCGCTTGACTGGCGGCAACCCTTCGATTTCACCGCGCAGATAAGCAATCGTAAAGTCGTACGCCGCCTGACAAATTCCCATGTACGTCGGCGAAAGCGTCATGAACATGTGCGGCCAGCGAGATGCCGCTTGGAAGTAGAGGCCGTGCGGCATGAGCGCTGCGGAATCAGGCACGAAAACGTCTTCGAAAATCAGCGTCCGTGAGACGGTTCCACGCATGCCCAATGGATCCCACTCGCCCTCGACCTTCACACCCTCAGCTTTCGCTGGAACAGCGATATAGATGGTATCGCGGCGAGAGTACTTGCCGCTTTCTTGGATCTCGCCACAGAGGATGCCGTAGTAATCAGCAAAACCCGAAAGCGACGCAAAAATCTTCTTCCCGTTGATGATCCAGCCACCCTCAGTCGGCGTGGCAGTCGTTGACCATGGCGCAGCCCCTGCTGCTGCTGCTCCACCTTCGGAAAACGGCTGTGAATAGATCGCACCATCTTCGACAATGCGCCGGAAATGCTCGCTGCGCCGGTCGTGGTGCTCGGTCAAAGCGTCCGGCTCAAGGTCCAGATCATCCGACAGCGGGCCAGTCCACAGCGTCGAACAAACGTGCATGTTCCACGTCAGCGCCGTCGCCCCACAGAACCGCCCCATCTCAGCCGCCGTGAGCATATAGGCCCGGTAGTCCGCGCCTAGGCCTCCATGCTCCTTGGGCACCCCAATGCCCAACAAGCCGTTGCCATGCATGTCATGGTAATTTTCGAGCGGAAAGGTTGCTTCCGTGTCCCAGCGGTGCGCCCGCCCTGCCAATGTGGTCTGGCCGAAATCGCGGGCCAAGGTCGTCAGCTCGCGTTCCTGCTCCGTCAGCCGCCAGCCCTTGGCGTCAAACATCGGTTTTGAATTAATGGCACTCATCGAACAGTCACTCTACAGGTTAAAGTCGCGCACAAAGGCATGAACGGCGTCGGCTAAGGCATCCGGGCACTCCATCGGCAGGCCGTGTCCGGCGTCAAACTCGACGTAGCGCGATTGAGGCAATCGGTCGGACATCTTAACCATGGTTTTGCTCGGTGCATTCTGATCCTTCGACCCTGCGACAATCAGACAGGGGCAGGCAACCTCGCCCAAGGCATCTCGGCGGTTGAACGACACAAGCGTTTTCATCACCGAACGAAAGGTCACTTCTGGAATTTCTGCGGACATCGCCGTCCCCAGCGCCAGAGCCGCATCACTGACGTTATCGCCGAGATAGCCCTTGGCCATTTCGGGTGCCATATCGGCCATAGACTTTCCAGCGTCCAGCCCCGACATGCGCGCCTTGAGGAAGGCTTCCTTGAAGCTTGGATCAGGGCCGCCAAAAGCTGGGGTGGTGCACACCAGCACCAAACCAGCAACGCGATCAGGGTGATCAAGGGCAAAGTCCAGCGCCAGCATCCCGCCGATCGAGTGGCCGATCAAGACGCTCGGGTGATGGGGTAGCTTGCTCCCCAACCAGTCCTTGAGCATTTCAAAGTTCTCCGGCAACCCCGGCTCACCCGCGTATCCGGGCAGATTCAGGCTCAGCAGATCAGGCCGATCCATCGCCGTCGCCAGCGCGTGAAATGTTCGACCATCTGCCCCAATGCCGTGCAATGCGGCTAGTGTTCCACTCACAAAACGCGTCCTTCTGCGACCATGACTTCATCGTCTAATGCGATGGTGCAGTTCAACATGGGCAGGTCGAAATGTCCCTCGGTAAACCTTCCGGCAAACTCGTTTGCACCAGTGGAAAAAAGGAAGTTTCCTGCAAAACATCGCAACTCAGTACCGTTGGTTTCAGCCTTATCATACATGCTCAAGGCCTCGTAGCGGGCCTTTGGGTTCAAACCCCACCCCACGTGTGAGACCGCATAGGCGTTGCGGTCCTCCCAAGCTTCGAGATAGCGCGTCAGCTGCTCAAAATCTCGGCCTTCGCCTTCTATGTCCGTGACAAAATCATCCTCAATCGTCAAACGAATGGGCCGTTCCATATAGGTCTTGAAGGTAAGATTTACGTCCCCTGCGCCCAATACGAGAACGCCATTGGTCGATTGCTCCGCCGGGAAACTCACCACAACGCCGCCGGGCCAATGGGCCAGTGTGGCGGGGCGATCGGTCCAACCCCATACGCCCGCGGTCACAGCACCGCCCATCGCAACGGTCAAATCGCTGCCCACCGCCGACGTCACACGCATAGTCTTTGCCGCACGACAACGTTTCACGGCGGCTTTGACGTGATCTTTCAGGACCAAGTCAGGGACCAGCCGCTCTAGGCAATCGGGGTGTTCGTTGGAAACCACCTGAACCCGCGTCCCAGATTTGAGGATCTCTCCCAATTCCCGCGCGTGCATCAACCCTTCGAGCGTCAAATCAGCAACAAAGCTCGCCGACTTCAGCGCTTCGAGCGCAACTGTTTGGCCATTGAGAACCGTTGCCGCGCCCGTAGACCGCAAGGACACCGGCGCTGTTTGCCGCTGCGTTGGCACCACCACATGGCAAATCTTAGCGCCCAGCATATCCAGTGCGATTTCGCTCAGCTGGACATTCAAAGGCCGAGACTGGCTTTCTGACAGGATCACCACATCTTCGCCCGGGGCCACACCACAGAGCTCAAACACGGCTTTGAAAGCCTCAATCCATCGCGCCTCTATGCGGTCAAGCAGCATATTTCTTGTTCCTTTTGGCCCTTAGGCTCCGTTTCTGGACACGAGAAACACCCTGCCCCAGACCGTTCTGCCGATCAACTCACGGCGCAAGCAAAACGCTCATACAAATCGGCCCCCGAAACCCAAAACCGCGCCACTTAACGGGCTGCGAAGGGTCAAACGCCAGATTGGGGAATTTCTCGAACAGGCGCGGCAGCAACAGATCACCAATCAGCATCCGCGCGATGTGTGTGCCCATACAGAAGTGCGGGCCGTTGCCAAAGGCTTGGTGTGGCTTGCGTTCGCGGAAAATGTTGTAACGTTCCGGTTCCTCGTAAACGTCCTCATCCCGGTTCGCCGAGGCTTGCGCAACCAGCAGCACGCGTCCGGCAGGCACAAAATACCCAGCAATGCTTGTATCTTCCTTGACCAGTCGCGATGACGCCTGAATGGGCGCGACCCAGCGGATCGCTTCCTCCATTGCAACATTCCAACTGACCTCACCGCTGATCAGCGCGCGGCGTTGGTCGGGGTTGGTCAGAATGCCATAAATCGCCGTGAGCGCCGCGTCGCGGGGTTCGTTGATGCCCCCGCCAATCGCGATTTTGACGTTGGCCATCATATCGGCCCAATCGATCGGGTCGTCGCTGTGCAGTTGAACCGACATCACCGATTGATCTGGTGTCCGCAGCTTGGCGTCTCGCGCCTCCTCAAAACATGCCCGCATCTGGTCATTGGCACGGTCAGAGATCTCAAACGGACCCGGCTGCCAACCAAAGTTCCCGGCCCCATCGATCAGCGCTTGGGACCAAAAGATCAAATCATCATCGCTGGCGTTGGTCAGGCCCAACAAGGACGCCAAGCAGCGCGCCGCGATCGGCGCTGTTAACTCAGTGAACAAGTCCACGGGCCGATCCGTCGGCAAGCGGTCGACATACTCCGCCACCACGTCAGCAAACAGCGGCTTCCAAACCTCGCGGATATTGCGCGCAGTAAAAGCTGGCTGCATCGCTCGGCGCAGGCGCGAGTGATCGTCTCCGTCCCGCCGCATGAGCGTTTTTGCCAAAAAGGCACGCTCCATCGGGGTACTGGGGTCATCAGCACTGAACAACTCAGGATGTTCCTTGATGTGCTTGGTATCAGCCGCCTTAGTCACAATGATTCGCCCAATGGCGGGGACATCCAGCAAGGGGCTTTCTGCCCGCAATCGGCTGTATGTTGGATAAGGGTCTGCCGTCAGCTCTGCTATGGACAGATCGTGGTCAACTGGAATTTTCTTCATGTTTGCCCCCTATTAAGCCGACGTTTTAACCGTCTTAACCCTTAGCTTACCGCAAAAAGATCGATTTGCACGGCATTGGACAGACGATGCCCTTTGCCCACGAACAGCGTGCGGTTCACCCAATCATAGCGGGGATCCCCCGTCTCCAACCGCGCATGGGTGCGCATGTAGTATTGTTCGGGATCGACGGTCTCACCCGCTGCTATGGCCGCAATGACCTCTGGCGGGCCATGCCGATAGCCAAAGTTGACCACTTCGATCAGCGCGCCGTCGTGGGTCTCGAACGCATATCGCGTATCAATCTCAGCCACGCCATTGGAGAACACAGTTTGCCAGTCTGCGCCGAGGTTCAGAACCTTCCCACTGAGAGTCTCGCCAACGACTTCTCCGCCTACAATTGGAATAATCCGACGACGACCCGCCTGCCCCGGTCCCATCTCCATCACAGGATCAAGTTGAACGTTGAGCGTGCAAACAAATTCAAGACTTGGCGCTTCCATGGAACCTCCGACAACTCTCCACAGACAGACCATGCCGCGTTTCCGCAATCGAGGGGAGCCTTTTCTAAAGTCGCCCGACACACATTCCCTACGATTTTTACTCGAATTTCACTTTAAAGTCGTGTAATGTCGTGTCGATAATTTGGTTTGGAACTATACGATGCGTGCCATTTTCAAAATTAAGCCCCTTTTCATGCTTTGCTTCCTTGGCCTATTTGCCAGCTCGACCGCTCGCGCAGACATTGCGACGCTGCTCTCCGCCCTCGTTTTGGGGTCGGCTGTGTTTAATGGATTGGACGGCAGCTCTTCTGACCTGTCAAAAAGCCAACCATCCAGCCAGCTCGCGCAGTCTTTTCGCGCTCTGTCCAAGTCTGATCGGCGCGCGATCCAACGCCGTCTCGACGATCTGGGTTTTTACAACCGGACCAGCGATGGGTTGTGGGGCACAGGAACGCTGTCCGCTCTCCGCCGCTATGCCAGCAGCAAAGGCCTTAGCCTGGGCATCAACTCTTCTAGTGACGCCCGGCGTGTATTGAGCACCCTGCGTCGCGGCTCTTCGTCTTCCAGAAGCCGCCCGGTCGATCCCGGCAATGGTGATACAGGCCTGAGCGAATACAGGATCAAGAACATCCAACTTTGGCTGTCTGCCAATGGCTACGACGCTGGACCGGTTGACGGAATCTTTGGCGGCCAATCAGAGCGGGCCGCAGGTAACTATCTCGCAGCGCGTGGGCTGAGCTTGAACTCGGTAAGCCTCGAAGATCTGCATGATACGTTGGATGGCAGCTTGGATAACCTGCTCTCCTCAGCAAACGGCACCACCTCGGCTTTTGAGGACTATGAAGACCTCACCCTCGACGAACTTGGTCTCGCCCTCGCCCAGCGTGCTTACAACTCGAACCGCGACTTCCTCGAAGAAGAGAAAGCCCTCTGGCATTGGATCGAACAGGAATACCTGCGTGAACGCTATGGCCCTGGTAAGGAACTCGCCAACAGCCTGACCGAAGACTTCTATGGCGGTAATTTTGACGAGCGCCGGTCGGCTGGATCCATCCTGCACCGGCTGATCCTCGCGAACATGACCAATGAGCCGCTTAAGTTCTCCATACGCGATGAGGTCATCCTCTTGCCGATTAACTTTGTGCCCCGGCGCGGGGATCCCATCCATGACCTCGCGTTGGGTGAGGCTAACTTTCTGCCCTATGACGTTGCCTTTCGCTTGGTCTCCATCAAGCCCGGCAAAGCCGCGGCCCGGTTCTATAACGATTCCGGTCTGGAAATTGGGTATCTGCCCGTGGACCGCGCACGGGCCAGCGCCTTTGAAGCATTGTTGGTCAATCAGGCGGACTATCGCTTTGAAATGATGTCGTTTATCAGCTTGAAGAAGCTTGCAGACGGCACTCCGACGCGTGACGGCAAACCGATGTTTGAAGCCGAAGCGACCTTTGACGGCTTTGCCTTGGTCGTGACGCCCCTTTCCCCCGGCTCGGGCGAAACCGAGCCCGTTCTTTACGAGTGGGTGAGCCCAACCTCGCGATCATCGTCCAGTCAGAGCGATTATAATTTCACCTACAACAATCCCAGAATCTCTGCGGTGAACAGCGCCTTCTAAACTGGCGTCACTATGCCTTAATCAGCCTCGCCGACGGATTTCAGCACGCCCAATAGCGCGCTGACTTCCTGCTCGGTGTTATAGTGGCACAGGGAAATGCGAATACAGTCGCTCAGACCAATTGGGTCGAGGACGTTGCCACTGTAATGATCGGCCTTTCGCGTATGGGTGCGGATGCCTTGCTCGTTTAACTTCGTCACCACATCCGGCGATGCCATGCCTTCAACGGCAATTGACACCAATCCCTCACGCGCTGGATTGTCTGCGCCGCCCAAAATCCGCACGTGCGTCATATCCCGCAAGCCCGGCAAGTTGCCGACACCGTTGATCATGGCATCAGTCAAATGGGTCTCGTAGGTATGAATTGCCCGACCGGCCGCCTCAATCCGGCTGCGCGGATCCTCTTCGCTGGATACTTCTCCACCCAACCAGTCGAAGTAGGCGACGACATCCGACATGGTGGCATAAGCACCAGTATCACGCGTCCCAAACTCCCATCCGCTCGCCGGAGCATCGATCAGCTGATCGTGCGGCTGCGCCGAAAAACGGTCCGAAATCCACGCCACACCAAATCCGTGGCGAGAGAACACTTTGTAAGGCGAAATGGCGTATCCATCGACGTTGTAAGCATCGAGATCCAACTGACCGTGCGCGGCGTGCTGGATACCATCAACGATGATGAAGCAATCGGGTGCAACGGCGCGGATCGCCTTGGAGATCCCCGCCACATCCATCCCCATCCCCGTTACCGGTGACGCATGCAGAATGGTAGCTACGGCAACATCTGGGGTCATGGACGCGGCATAGTCTTCAGGCCGAACCAAGCCGGTCTCGTCCTGATGCTGCACGTTGACATACTCAAGCCCAGCAATATCGGCCCACCGCCGTGCAGCGCTTCGGCTGGCCGGGTGTTCGATTGAAGAACCGATGACCTTTCCGCCCTTTGGCGCATTAACGCAGGCCGTTCGGATCATCCGAAACAGCAATTCCGTCCCGCTCTCGCCGACAAAAAACTGACCCGCGCTCGCGTTCATGAAAACGGCAAGGTCAGCTTTGGCCTTGTTAATGGTCTTCACCAACGCATGCGCGGCGACGTTGTCTCGCCCCTGGTTATCTGGAATAGCCGCATAGAAGCCGGAGGTTTCGACGACCGATTTCAACGTTAAAGCCCCGCCAGCGTTCTCAAAGAAAATGCGGTCGCCTTGAAAAGGACAGGTGTCCACGTGGGCGAAGCGGTCACGGATCGCGGTAATGAGGTCGGGGGCATTCTGGATCATGGTGGGGTCCTGTTTGGAACGAGGCTTTCGCCCACTATGGCGCTGTAAATCGCACAGGTCGAGCCATGCTTTTGGCGGTTTGCCCTGAACTTTTTGTCCGGCTTCGGTTTATTCGTTCGGCGATATGGGACATGCTGACCGGCGAATGATCGAGGCTCCTGCTATGGCTATGGATTTCCCAACCCGGCGCGTTGGCAAAACATCTCTGTGTCTGCCCGTTTTGGGCTTTGGCACCGCACCCCTGGGCGGCATGTTTGAAGCTGTTGATGGCACTGAAGGCGCGGCCATTCTCGCCCAAGCGCTGGAGAGCGGCCTCACCTATGTCGATACCGCACCGTATTACGGCTTTGGCTTGTCTGAGCGGCGCGTGGGTGATGGTTTACGCGGAAAAGACTGTGTGCTGTCCACCAAAGTGGGCCGCCTGCTGCGTCCCGGCCTAACCGCCGAAGCAGCCGCAATGGGCTGGCCGCAAGCTCTGCCGTTTCACCCGGTTTTTGACTACAGCTACGACGCCATCATGCGATCGTTTGAGGAATCCCTGCAAAGGCTGGGCTTAGAGAAAATCGATATTCTCTACGTCCACGACATCGGCACCGTCACCCACGGCAAAGACGCAACCCGGCACTTCCGCGATTTGGCCGAAAGTGGTTATCGGGCGCTCGATAGCTTGCGCCAATCAGGGCAGATTACGGCCATTGGCTTGGGGGTGAATGAAGCCCAAGTCTGCTTGGACGCTTTGGCGGTGGGGGATTGGGACGTGTTTCTACTCGCTGGCCGCTACACGCTGTTGGAACAAGACCCGCTGGACGACCTGCTCCCGCAATGTATGGAACGCGCTGTGTCGCTGGTCATGGGCGGTCCGTTCAATTCCGGCATTCTGGTGGGCGGCGATACGTGGAACTACGATGCCGCGCCCGAGGCTGTGCGGTCCAAGGTCCAGCGGCTTAGGGCTGTCTGCCAAGAATACGGTGTCCCGCTGCCCGCCGCCGCGCTGCAATTCCCGCTCGCGCATCAGGCCGTGGTCTCCGTCGTGCCCGGACTGCGCAACCGGCAAGAGCTGGCCGACACGATGGCATGGGCTAAGCATCCGATCCCGGCTGAGCTGTGGCAAGCACTCAAGCACCGCGACCTCCTGCACCCCAACGCGCCGACCCCGCCGTCATCCCCTTACCAGCGGGCCGCGCCATGATCATCGATAGTCATCAACACTTTTGGCGATTAGAGCGCGGCGATTATGGCTGGATCACCCAACACCTCGCCCCCATTTTTCGCGATTTTGGCCCTGGCGACTTGCGTCCTTTACTGGACGCTCACAGCATCGACGCGACCATTGCCGTACAAGCGGCACCGACGTGGGCTGAAACGGCTTTTTTATTGGATTTGGCGCAGCAGAGCCCATGGGTGCTGGGCGTCGTGGGGTGGATGGATATTGAAGCTGAAACCGCAGCGGCGGACATCGAACAGGCCGCCGAGAAACACCCACGCCTGCTAGGCCTTCGCCCCATGATCCAAGACATCAGCGACGACGCGTGGATGTTGCAAGACCGCTTGCGACCAGCGATTGAAGCGATGGAGGCGGCAGATCTCACTTTTGACGCCCTCGTACTGCCAAAGCACCTCGAGCCGCTGAAAACCTTCCTGAGCCGTTTTTCTTCACTGCGCGTGATGGTAGATCACGGAGCGAAGCCGGAAATTCGCAATCAGGGGTTTGAGCCATGGGCCAGCGACATCGCAGCGGTGGCCACGCATTCAAACGCGTGGTGCAAACTCTCCGGCCTGCTCACCGAAGCCCGCACCGATCAGGATGCCGATGATCTGGCACCCTATGTCCAGCACATCCTCGACGTTTTTGGCCCAGAACGGTGCCTGTGGGGCAGCGATTGGCCGGTGCTGACGATGGCGGCAGGATACGGTGCTTGGTTTGAAATGCTAAACGGCCTGACACAAAGCCTGAGCGAGGATCAGCGACGCGGCTTGATGGGTGAGAATGCTGTGGCGGCTTACCCACGCCTCGCCTACGGTCTGGAGCCGTTCAACGCGCACAAATCAGGCACGCCATGATCAGCTCGCCCTTGCGGTCGTTTTCCTGCTCCTCACCCGCGGGCCCGGCGTTCTGACCACCGCAGGCTTTGGCTCTATGCAGGCGCTAGGGTGCATGCTCTCAACCTGTCAGAACGCCACCAGCGGATCATCAACCTCGGGATGGCGCTGGCGTTGCTGATGGTGGTAGCGCTGTCGACGGTCTCGCTGTTGCGTCCAGCGGCTGTGACCGGGTGAGGCGCGCGCTAAGCCTTAGAAAACGGCAACTCACACAGCGTTGCCCCCACGGGCACACCTTGGCGCACCACGGTCACACGGTCGCCGGGCTGATAATTCACCGAGATCAGCGCAAAGCCGATGACGCGCTCGAACTTGAATGACCAGCAGCCACAGGTCATGTCCCCGACCTTTTGCCCACCTGCCTCGATATCGTACCACCGGACGGGGCCGGGCTGGGGCTCTTCATCGTCGAGCAACAAACCGAGTTGGTGGCGCGTTGGCCCTTCCGCCTTGATCCGGCGCAAAGCCCCAATTCCCACAACGTCGTCGGCCACGTCGAGATCAACGTAACGCTCCAGCCGGACTTCAAAGGGGTTGGTGTGGTCGTCAGTATCACCGCCAAAGGACAGCATGCCGCTTTCGATGCGCTCAACCGGGCTGGGATTGCCCGGACCAATGCCCCACGGCGCTCCAGCCTCGCGAAAGATGTTCCACAGCTCGTCACCGCGTGTGCCATCGAGCAAATAAATCTCGAAACCACCTTGGCCCGAGTAGCCCGAGCGCTGGATTTTCAGCGGAATGCCGTTGAGCTCCGCATCAGCGAACCAGAAAAACTTGATGTCACGGATCCAGTCTCCGAAAACAGCGGCAACCACCTCCTCCGCCATCGGACCTTGCACGGCCAACGGAGAAACATCCGGTTCGTGCAGCTCGACATTCATCGCCCGCTCTGCCGCAATCGCACGACACCACATGAGCATGTCCTTGTCCGCGATCGACAGCCAAAATTTGTCTTCTGCCAGCTTGAGCACCACCGGATCGTTGATGATGACGCCACGATGATCACAGCAGGCGACGTACTTGCCCTGCCCGATTTTCTGGCGCGATAAGTCTCGCGTGCATAGCATTTGCGTAAAGACTGCCGCATCCGGTCCTTCGATAGCGACCTGCCGCTCAACGGCCACATCCCACAGGCTCACGCCCTTGGTCAGTCGGTCGTATTCCTCGCGCGGATGGCCGTAAGAGGTCGGCATCAGCATTCGGTTGTACGGCGAAAACGCCGCGACGCCTTCTTTGACCGTAGACTCGTAAAACGGCGAAACGCGCAGACGGGTGTTTGGACCAACTTCAGCCATGACTTTATCCTCAAAAGACCAATGCGAGATGAACCGCTGCTTCTTATCTGCGAACCTGCGGCCCTTAACTGGTTCTGGTGCGACCCGCAATCGCGACTATGCGATACATGTCGCGCAGCACAGGCTTTTCAATCAATTTGCCATCGATCACAACCAAGCCTGTATCCGCCGCTTCAAACTCAGCAATCACCCGGCGTGCCCGCGCGATTTTCTCGTCCGACGGCGTAAAGACCTCATTCAGCGCTGCAATCTGCTTGGGATGAACCGAGCCTTTGCCGGAGAACCCTAAATCGCGCACTTTTTCGGCTTCGACCCTCATGCCTTCAGGGTCATCAAGGTCCAAGAACGGCACATCGACCGCGTCCAGCCCCGCTGCCGCCGCGGCATGCACAACCCGCGAACGGGCGTAGATCATGGTTTCAAACGCGTTAACGCACCTCAACTCTGCCGCCATATCAACACCACCAAAGAACAGGCCTTCGATCCGTGGGGAACACTTGGCAATCGCAAATGCAGCTTCCAGCCCTTCGTTGGTTTCGATGATGACGTGCAGTCTGGTGTCGTGCCCAGCTTCGCTGAGCAGTTGGTCCAGCATCACCACTTCATCCGGCGTCCGAACCTTGGGCATCATCAACGCAGGCGGCGGTGTTGATGTCGCGAGGATGGCCTGCACGTCCTCTATGCCAAAGCGTTCCCGCATGGAGTTGATGCGCAGGATGCGCTCGACGCCGTCGTCGGCTTGCGGCTCCGCAAACAGCGCCAACGCCTTGGTGCGGGCTTCGGCCTTATCTTTGGGCGCAATCCCGTCTTCAAGCTCCACACACACCATATCCGCACCACTCTTGAGCGCTTTGGGGTACATTTCTGGGCGCAAACCGGGAGTGAAGATAAAGCTGCGGCGTGAGCGTGGGTTACTGGCAGACATGGATTTCCCTCCTTTGCGTTCCCTACAGAAACGCTCTATTCCAAACCACCACCGAGCGGCGGACGACCTTCAGCGGCGAGCTTCTTGTTCAGGATTTGGCGCACTCTGATCCCGCCCTTGTCCGGACCAAGCGTAACTTCGAGATAATTCGTACCGCGTGGATCTTGGGAGATCTGCCGCTGCATGATTTCCAGCAAGTGCTTATCCTCGTCGAAGGCCTCCGTAACACTGGCCTTGGTCTTAGCAATCACGTCGTCGGTCAGCGAAGGAACGTCAAAGGCGGCGCCCCAAAAATAGTGCGTCCGGCCCCGCTGTGCTGGTGTTACGATGTGACACCCGCGCATGATGAAGTCAGAACGGTGGCCCTCGTCCGGTGCCGGATCATGAACGTTCCAATCGGAGAACGAAATGGCCAGCGACGGCATGGTCCCCTTCTGCACGCGCTTAACCGGCTTATCCTCCGGCAGGCCCATACCCGCGCAGAACAACGGCGAGAGCGGTGCGAGGTCGAATTCCTGCTGGTAGCAGAGAACGTCCCCTTCCATGAAGCTATCAGGCGCATTGATCCAGTCGTTCTGCTTGAAGGTGTTCTTGTGCAAAAACGCGATGTGCGTGAGGTCAAATACGTTCTCGCGGATCATCACCCAGTTCGCCGCGACTTCGTAATAACCGTGCAGAAAGCTCCAGTCCGGGTCAGTCTGGTAGCCAACTTCTGGCGGATCACAGTCAATGGCCTCAGGAGCACCCATCCAAATCCACAGAAACGCGCCTGACTCGCGAACCGGATAAGCCGGAATGCGGGCAATATTGGGCTGCATCTTCTGTGTTGGGGCTTTGGTGCAAAGGCCCGTCGTATCGAACTCCATCCCATGATAGGGGCATACGAGTTTATCCCCGCACACCGTGCCCTCCGACAATGGCGCCCAGCGATGCGGGCAACGATCATAGAGCGCTGCTGGCGTGCCATCTTCAAGGCGATAGAGCACCACCGGCGTTTCTAATATCCAGCGCGCAAGGGGACGGTCTTGCACCTCATCTACGTGTGCCGCAGCCCACCACATGTTGCGGGGATAATTGTCTTCCAGCATGCCGTTTGGCACCAACTGACCTAAGCGCCGGGGCGAGCGCTCGCGCAGCACATCGTCGGTGGAAATTTCGGTTTTCATGAGGGCTCCTCCGTGTTGAGCGCATCCGCAAGTTTTGCCGCTTCTTCGGGTTTCATGGTGTAGCTGTGATCGGCATCTGGAAATGTGCCATTACGGACATCTTCGGCATAGTCAGCAAATGCCTTCGTCGCGATTTCGGCCATGTTGGCGTAGCGCTTGGTGAACTTGGGTTTGAAGCTGTCGAACGCGCCGATCAGGTCGTAGCCGTTCAGCAACTGACACGTTCCCGCAGCCCCTGCGCCGATGGAAAAGGTGAAGATGTCCACGGCGGCGTCAACGGCTTTTCCAACCTCATAGGGCATGGCCTCAATCTCCAACCCAATCGCGCCAGCTTCTTGGATGGCGCGCGCATTGTCGATGATCTCGAGTGCAGCCTCAGCCGTCCGGCCTTGCATCTTGAAACCGCCGAGCATGTGCACGCGATGGGGCAGCAAACCCACGTGGCTCATCACTGGTACGCCAGCATCAGCAACGGCTTTGATGATGTCGAACATTTCCCGCCCGCCTTGCAGCTTAACCGCTTCGATGCCGCCTTCTTTGATCATCCGAACGGCATTGGTCACGGCCATATCCGGCGTGGCGTAAGAGCCGTAAGGCATGGAGGCCAGCGTGAACGTATGCGGCGCGCCGCGACGCACGGCGCGGCAGTGGTCGATCATCTGATCCACCGTGATCGCCAGCGTATTTTCATGCCCGTGCAGGGTCATCCCAAGGCTGTCGCCGATCCCGATGATGTCGATCCCGGCACGCTCGGCCCACGCCGCGCTCATCGCCTCGCCTACCGCAACCATCGCCAAGCGCTCTTTGGCTGCCTTTTTCGCAGCAAGATCAGGGATTGTGAGTTTTGACTGAGCCGACATACGCTCCACCACCGCTTCAGCAATATTGTTCCACTTGGAACGATATATGATACAAACAACCAGCTTCGTCAAAGGGTCAGGAGACAGAAGACGCCATGATCAGCCCCAGCGATTTCTTGGAAAAGGTCGAGTTCCGCGACGCCGCGCTGCTGTCTTTTGTCACCAGCGCGATCATCGTCCCCGCCTACGATGCCGTAAAGCGCGACTTGGGCATCACGCGATCTGAGTATCTGTTGCTGATGGCGTTATCGCATTATCCAGTGCTAACGGCGCAGGATGTCTCGCGGCTCAGCGGTCGCCCTCGGAACTCGATTTCTCGTGCAGTGCATCGAATGCTGGCCGTGGGTCATTTGGCGCGCGATCCGGACCCGATGGACGCCCGTCAAGCGCGCCTGTCGATCACAGAAACAGGGCGGGCGCTGCACCAGCAAATCGCGGAGCGGATCCGTTTGCATCAGGAAGAAGTGCTGTCGCCCCTGACCGAGCGAGAGCGGGAAACGGTGGTTGATCTGCTCACCAAAGTCGTGGCCCTGCGGCCTTCATCGGGAGCGGCAGAGCTCTAAGCCCTACATCACCGCCCCAACCTGCCACGGCACAAACTCACTGTCGCCCAAACCAAGCGCTTCGCTGCGTGACGGCTTCCCCGACGCAACGGCAAGAATTTCATCGAGGATCTCGTCGCCCTTAGCATCCAAACTCACCCCCGCGCTGAGAACATCACCACAGTTGAGGTCCATGTCATCGGGCATGGCATGGTAGAGCATGTCGTTGGTCGCCAGCTTGATCGTCGGCGCAGGCTTTGAGCCAAAGGCCGATCCGCGACCGGTGGTGAACACCACAATCTGTGCGCCTGAAGCGATTTGTCCAGTGACAGAAACCGGGTCGTAACCCGGTGAATCCATAAAAACAAAGCCCTTGGTTCCAACCAGTTCCGCATAGCCCAGCACGTCCGCCAGCGGTGTCGATCCGCCCTTGGATGCGGCCCCCAGCGACTTTTCAAGGATCGTGGTCAGCCCGCCAACTTTGTTTCCCGGTGAGGGGTTGTTGTCCATCGATGCGCCATGAAGCGCGGTATAGCCTTCCCACCACTTGATCCGCGCAATCAGCTTGTCAGCGACCTCAGGGCTGGCTGCGCGACGGAGCAGCAGTTGCTCAGCGCCGTAGATCTCTGGCGTTTCTGCCAAAATCGCAGTGCCGCCTAAGCCGACCAGCTTGTCGGTCGCCACGCCAAGCGCCGGGTTTGCGGTGATACCAGAGTACCCGTCGGAGCCACCACACTGCAACGCCACCGATAGCGCAGACGCCGGACAGCTTGTGCGGGTCACGGCGTTAACCTCGGGCAGCAGCTCGGCAATCATCGCTTTGAGCCGGTCAATGGTCGCACGGGTTCCGCCCGATTCCTGGATGGTCAGGCCGTGGAACCGGTCGGCGGTTTGGGCGCCGTAGAGCGTTTTCATCACCTCGACCTGCATCACCTCACAGCCCAAACCGACAAAGATCGTTGCGCCCACGTTCGGGTGGGTCGCATGCCCCCACAGAACCCGTTCGAGGTTCGCCGCCCCGTCCCCTGATGACGCCATACCGCAGCCAGTTCCGTGCGCGAAAACACAGACGCCATCGACGTTGGGATAGGCATCCAAAACACCGCTAACCGTCAGCTCATGCGCTGCCTGCCGCACCACGGTTGCCGAGCAATTCACGGTCGAACACAGCGCGATAAAGTTGCGGGTGCCGATCTGGCCATTACTCCGACGAAAGCCCTCGAAGGTGCGTTCGCTGGATGGGGGAATAGCCGCCTGCGCCGCTGCGAGATCAACGCCGATTTGGTAATCCTGATCGTGCTCACCCACGGTGCAGTTGTGCACATGCACGTGCTCACCGGGTGCGATGTCGGATACGGCATAGCCGATGATTTGGCCGAACTTGCGGATCGGGTCCGCAGCGGCAATGGCTTTGGCCGCGATCTTGTGCCCCGGCGCAACGTCTGCGACTAAAGCAGCTCCCCCCTCGACCAACGCATCTCCCGCCTTTGCGGGGCGCACCAATGTTGCAACGTCGTCAGCGGGGTTTAACAGCACAAAGGAACTCATGGTCCGCACCCTTCTAGTGGTTGTTCCGAGGCAGCGACTTCCGCGCCACATCTTGGAACGTGTCCGCCTCACGCAGGATCATCCCCCGGTCGAGCGGCTCAATCTGATCCCGGAACAGCGCTTGCCACGGCGTCTGGCTGTCGGGCACAGGATAACCGCCCGCCGCGATCAAGGCCTGCTGACGCGCGCTGAATTCTTCGTCGGAGATGAGAATGTTTGCACTGCCAGTGTTCAGGTCAATCCGGATCCGGTCGCCCGTTTTCAAGATTGCCAAACCAGCGTTGTCCGCTGCTTCGGGGGCGGCATTCAGGATCGACGGTGAACCGCTGGTTCCCGATTGCCGTCCATCCCCGATACAAGGCAAGGCTTCCACGCCTTGTTTCATCAGGTAGATTGGCGGACGCATGTTTACGACTTCTGCCGCGCCCGGATAGCCCTTTGGCCCCGCCCCGCGCATCACCAAAATCGTGTTGGCGTCGAGGCCTTCTGACGGGTCATCAATCCGACTGATGTACTCCTCCGGCCCATCAAAGACACAAGCCGTTCCCTCAAACGCATTGGGGTCTTCGGGGTTATTCAGGTAAGCCGCTTGGAACGCGGGCGAGATGACGCTGGTCTTTATGATCGCGCTCTCGAACAGATTGCCCTTGAGATTGATAAAACCAGCCTCAGCTTTCAACGCGCGGTCCAAAGGGCGGATCACGTCGTCATTGGTGGCTACACGGTCTTGGCAGTTCTCACCGATTGTTTGACCGTTGATGGTCATGGCGCCCGGATGGGGCAGAATCCCGCCCTCAAGCAACCGATTGACCACCGCAGGCACACCGCCGGCTTGGTGATAATCCTCACCCAAATACTCCCCTGCCGGCTGCATGTTCGCCAACAGCGGGATTTTGTGACCCAGCGCTTGCCAATCGTCGTTATCCAGCGGCACACCCAAGTGTCGCGCTATGGCGTTGAGGTGAATGGGCGCGTTTGTCGAACCGCCCAGCGCCGAATTCACCACGACAGCGTTCTCGAACGCTGCACGTGTCATGATGTCGGTGGGGCGAGTGTCATTCCACACCATCTCCACAGCTTTCAAACCGGTCTCATAGGCAATCTGCCCCCGCTCCCGATACGGCGCGGGGATTGCTGCGGCACCGGGCAATTGCATCCCTAACGCTTCGGCCAGCGAGTTCATGGTCGAGGCTGTGCCCATGGTATTGCAGTACCCCACAGATGGAGCCGAAGCTGTCGCCATTTCCATAAATTCAGCATCATCGATTTCACCCGAGGCCAGCATCTCCCGCGCTTTCCATATCAGCGTTCCCGACCCGGCACGCTTGCCGTCGTGCCAACCGTTGAGCATCGGTCCAACCGATAACGCAATCGCCGGAATGTTCGCCGTCGCCGCCGCCATCAGGCACGCAGGCGTCGTCTTATCGCAGCCAATCATCAGCACCACGCCATCGATCGGGTAGCCATAGAGCGACTCAACCAAGCCCAGGTACGCGAGATTTCGGTCAAGCAGCGCCGTAGGCCGCCGCCCGGTTTCCTGTATGGGGTGAACGGGGACTTCCAGCGCCGTCCCGCCCGCAGCGGTAATGCCATCCCGCACCCGCTTGGCCAGTTCCAGATGATGACGGTTACAGGGGCTGAGATCAGAACCTGTTTGCGCAATCGCGATGATCGGCTTGCCCGACTGCAATTCCTGCGGCGTCAATCCAAAGTTCAAGTAGCGCTCGATATAGATCGCGGAGTTTTCCGGGTCTGCAGGGTTGTTGAACCATTCTCGCGAACGCAGGTCTTCCGGTTTAATCTTAGGCATGGATGCCAACTCCCCCTTCGGTAACGCACCACGCGCGCCAGCCTCTCCACCGACCGCGATGGGGTCAATGATCGGTCATAAATCCCGAACAAGGCAAGCGGGAATCAGCCAGCGCCGCTGAATTCCGCAGCGACAGCATCCGTGTGCTGGCCAAGGCTTGGCACTTCTGGCGGGATTGACGGGGCCGTGCGGCCAGGTTGCAAGGGGGCTTGCAGCACCTGTCCATCGGCCAACCGGATCTCCCGTCGCTTCAAGGCTGGATGGTCGGCAAGGTCCGACACCTCCGACAAGCGGGCAAAGGCAAGACCCGCCTCTCGCATCCGCGCTTCACAGACCGCAAAGGTCAAACCATCAAAGATCGGCTTCATGATGTCATCCAGCCCAGCCCGATTGTCTGACCGCGCTGGATTATCGTGAAACAAGGGATGATCGATCAAATCCGGACGCTCCAGCACTTCTTTGCACAGCGATACCCACTCGCGCGGGTTTTGGATCGACAGCAAGAACGCTCCATCGGCACAGGAAAACGCGCCGTAAGGGTAGATCGTGGCATGCGCCAAGCCTTCGCGACGAGGGGCCGTCCCTATGCCCTCGTATTGCAGCAGCGGCACGGACATCCAGTCGGCCATGGTGTCGAACATTGCAATCTCTATAGCCTTGCCCCGGCCTGATATCCCGCGCGCGATCAAGGCCTCTAACACTGCTGCATGGGCCGCCATACCAGTGCCAATATCAGCGATAGAAACCCCAACTTTGGCCCGTTCATCCCCAGTTCCCGTCACCGCACATATCCCGCTTTCTGCCTGCACCAGAGCATCATAGGCCCGCATGTCTGCGAAGCTGCTTTGCTGGTCATAGCCCACAATCGACAGGCTGATCAGGCGTGGGTTGAGGGCGTCCAGGGCCGATTGATCCAACCCCATCCGCGCCATGGCACCGGGCACAAGGTTCTGCACCAGCACATCCGCTTTCGTGATCATACGGCGCAATAGGTCGAGGCCTTCGTCGGTCTTGAGGTCCAAAACCGTGCTTTCCTTTCCCGCATTGAGCCACGCGAAATAGGCTGAAGTGCCGCCAGCGGCGCGATCATAGTGGCGCGCTGTCTCGCCCCCTGCGCGCTCAACCTTGATCACCCGCGCTCCGCCTTGGACCAGCCGGAATGTGCATAGCGGTGCGGCAACGGCCTGCTCAACCGCGACAACGAGAAGCCCGTCCAGCGGGCCTTTGGGTTGTGACATTAAAATGACCTCGGCAAGCCAAGCACATGCTCGGACAGATAAGACAGGATCAGGTTGGTCGAGATCGGCGCGACTTGATACAGACGCGTTTCACGGAATTTACGCTCGATGTCGTATTCCTCCGCAAAGCCAAAACCACCATGGGTCTGAATGGCGACATTTGCCGCTTCAAAGGACGCGTCCGCCGCCAGCATCTTGGCCATATTGGCCTCCGCGCCGGGGTTCTCTCCGGCTTCATAGCGGCGCACGGCCTCGCCGACCATTAACTCAGCCGCACGCATGTTGGCGTAGGCTTTGGCAATCGGGAACTGCACGCCCTGGTTTTGACCGATGGCGCGGCCAAAGACATGGCGGTCTTTGGCGTAGTCAACCGACCGCTCGATAAACCATTTGGCATCGCCCACACACTCCGCAGCGATAAGAATCCGCTCGGCGTTCATCCCGGTGAGAATATAGCGAAAGCCCTTGCCCTCCTCTCCGATCAAGTTCTCTGCCGGAACCCGCAGATTGTCGAAGAACACTTCCGTGGTCGCATGATTCATCATGGTCTGGATCGGACGAATGGTCATAGCACCAGAGGCAAGCGCCGCCTTCATATCCAGCCAAATCACCGATAATCCATGGGTCTTCTTCATACCGTCCGCCAGCGGGCTGGTCCGCGCCAGCAGAAGCATAAGGTCAGAATGCTCCGCTCGGCTGGTCCAGATTTTCTGCCCGCTAATAACGTATTCATCGCCTTCGCGCCTCGCCGTGGTTTTCAGCGCGCCCGTATCCGTGCCCGAGCTCGGCTCAGTAACGCCAAAGGCCTGCAGGCGCAGCTCACCCGAGGCGATTTGAGGCAACAGGTTCTGTCGCTGCGCGTCGCTACCGTGCCGCAGCAAGGTTCCCATCGTGTACATCTGGGCATGACACGCACCGCCGTTACAGCCTTGGCGGTGGATCTCCTCCAAAATCGCCGCGGCAGCCCCAAGCGGTAATCCGGCACCACCATATTCTTCAGGAATCAACGCTGATAACCAACCGGCTTCAGTCAACGCCTGCACAAACTCGGTTGGATAGCCCCGCTCGCGATCCAGACCACGCCAGTACGGGCCGGGAAAATCGGCGCAGAGCTTGGCCACGGCGTCGCGGATATCGTCGTAAGAGGGTTGGGTCACCGCAGTGAGCCTCCTGTGCCTTCAGAAACAGGGCTTTACTGTTTCCCGGAACAGGACGTTTAGCAAGCCGCTGAACGCAGGCCGGCTCAAATGCCGCTATCGTTCATGCGGGTGGTATTGTTGAGGTCATAGCCTGTGTAGCTGATCAAATCGGTGATCGTCAGATCCGCGCTGCGGCGCTCGAACACTTCGATGTACTCCACCATCGTGTTCGAATGTTCTCGCATGACACCTTCGGCGCGCACAGCATCACCCGCCTGAATGGCTTCAAAAATCACTTTGTGCTGCGAATTACCGATCTTTAGCCGGAACAAGCCACGCTCCACGCCGTCTTTCTGTGTCAGAACCTGACGGTCAAACACCATCGAGCCGACTTCTAGCATCGGCAGGTGGCTGATGCGGTTGCAGGTGAAGCTGACAAAATCGTTGCCGCAGCCGTCTAGAATGGTCTTATGGAACAGCGCGTTCTGAACCTGCAAATCCCGCAAGGTCTGGTCGTCCATACGACCCAATCCGATCAGACGGTCAATTTCATCAACCGCCTGCTCCAGCCGAATCAGGACATTGTCTTTGCTGTCCGACTGCGCCATCAAACGGGCGGCAAGGGCTTCGAGATGCCCTCGGACCTGAACGGCCTGCATGATATCGCCAACCGTTGGACTGTTGACGAAGTAGCCCCGCCCCTCACTCCGACGAATCAACCCTTCCCGCTCCAACATACGTAACGCAAGCCGAATAGGCGTGCGGGAGACGCTGTGCGTTTCACACAGCTGCGCCTCTGACAGCCGCTCACCTTCGCTATAAGCGCCGAGAACGATGTCGTTGCGGATGCGGGTAGCAAGTTCAGTATCAATTGAATCCATGGCGCCATTACCTACCCAATGGGATCCCAAAGTCAAGAAACACCCAATTATTGCAGCACAATTTGCCTGATCTGCTTGTCATGGGATCCTATTTGTGGAATTAATTTGCGTGAAGTGCAGCATTTTCTCAGCGTCATTCATCGAAACGCACCCATTTGGGATCCAAAACGAGAAATTTGCAGGGGGGACGGAGTACCAATGGCGATCATTGTACCAACAAATAAAGCAGTTGAAGCCTTTGAAGGACTGCATCTGTATCACGGCGACATCTCAAACTGCTCCATGCGGGTACGGATGACGCTTGAAGAAAAAGGCTTGAGCTGGGAAAGCCACCACCTGGATCTGAAGAAGAAAGAGAACATCAACGACGACTACTTCGGCATCAATCCAAAAGGTCTGGTTCCGACGTTGGTGGATAATGGTGTGGTTCACGTTGAGTCGAACGAGATCATCGACTACCTCGACGAGGCTTACCCCGAGCCGCCTTTGCGCTCACCCGATACGGAAGCAGAAATGCTGGAGTGGCTGCATCTGGCCGGCTCGATCCATGTTCCGGCAGTAAAGCCGTACGTCTACGCAACCCGCATCGCGCCAAAGGTCGCGAAGACCGCAGAAGAAGAACGCAAGTATAGTGAGCTTCAGAAGAATCAGGAGCTCAAGACCTTTCACCAAAAGCACGCCGGCGGGGCCATGTTCAGCGATGAAGACATCGCAAAGTCCAAAGCCATCCTGCACGATTGCTTCACCAAACTCGAAAGCGCCCTTGAGGGCAATCGCTGGGTCTTGGGTGATCAGTTTACGCTCGCCGATATCTCTTGGATCCCGCTGCATCATGTTTTGATTGGATGCGGATATTCATTCGACACCTTCCCCAACATCCAACGCTGGGCCGCGTCGTTCCATGAACGCCAGAGCTTCCGCGAAGGCGTAATGAAATGGTGCCCGGACTTCTCAAAAGTCTAGCGCTGCCCCACCCCGTTTTTCACCAATGACCCCGGTTCACGGGGATCGTCCGCATAGGTCCATCAGGAGCTCATTCATGGCCAAAACCTCACACGCACACCCCTTCAAGCACTTTATCGGAGGCGACTGGGTCGATTCAAAGGATGGCGCGGTGTTCGACATCCTTAATCCTTTGGATGACAGCATCTATGGCCAAGCTGCCAAGGGCGCTGATGTCGACATTCGGAGCGCCGTCAGCGCCGCCAAAGCCGCATTCCCGACCTACCGCGCGACCCTTCCGATGGAGCGTGAAAGAATGCTGTTGCGGGTGGCGGAAATCATGGAGCGGCGGCAGGCGGACTTGATCAACTGCTTGGTCGACGAAATCGGCTCCCCGCTGGGCAAGGCCATGTTCGAGTTCAACAAAGGCTTGACGATGGTTCGCGCCGCTGCGGGCGTTTGCCGCTATGTGCGCGGTGAGACCATCCCCTCCGACGTACCCAACAAGGTCTCCATGTCCATCCGTGAGCCGCTTGGCGTGGTCGCGATCATCACGCCGTTCAACGTGCCGCTGATCAAAACCACACGTTTGGTGGCCAATGCTTTAGCCGTGGGTAACACGGTGGTTCACTTACCGTCAGAGATGGCGCCGCACCTAACAGTTCTGTTTGCCGAAATCGTCGCTGAAGCGGGTTTTCCGCCCGGTTCCTATAACGTGGTGACGGGCCCAGGCGCCGAAATTGGCGACAGCTTGACCGGACATGAAGACGTGGATTTCGTGACATTCACCGGCTCGTCTGTCGTCGGTCAGCACATTGCCGAAATTTGTGCCAAGCGCCGGACGCCGAATACGCTGGAAATGGGTGGCAAGAGCCCGACGGTTATTTTGGCCGATGCTGATCTTGATCAGGTTGTGCCGATCGCTGCGCGGTCGATTTTCATGTTTGCAGGCCAAGCGTGTATTGGCTCCAGCCGCTTTTATGTTGAACGGTCCATCTACGACGAGTTCGTCAAACGCTTCTCGTTTGTGGCGGGGAAAGTTGGGATGGGCGACTTGCGCGATCCCAACACTGTCATCGCGCCAATCATCTCAGACCGCCAGCGTCAGCGGGTGAAAGACCACATCGCCGACGCCGTTGCCAAGGGTGCGACCGTTGCGGCGGGTGGTGAGTGGGACGGCAACCGCTGCCAACCAACTTTGCTCACCGGCGTTACTGAAGAAATGACTGTCTGCAAAACCGAAACCTTTGGCCCCGTAACGTCGATTTACCCAATCGACAGCTACGAAGAGGCCTTGGAACTGGCCAATGATACGGCCTACGGTTTGGCAGCGGCGATCTTCACCAAAGACATCAACAAAGCCATGCACTTTGTCCAAAACTCCGGTGCCGGCATGTGTCACATCAACGGTCCCACCATCCATGACGAACCGCACATTCCCTTTGGTGGCAATGGCGAAAGTGGATCTGGGCGCGAAGGCACAGACGCCGATATGTTGGCGATGACAGAACTCAAATGGGTGACGATACAGCTATGACATTCACGCTTTACCATCACGGCTCCTCCGTCTGCGCCGCAAAAGTTCGCTTCGCAATGGCGGAAAAAGAGATCCCTTGGGAAGGGGTCTACATTGACATTCTGGCGGGTGAGCAATTCAACCCCGAATACACCAAACTCAACCCCAAAGCCGTTGTTCCAACGTTGGTTCACGATGACCGCGTGGTGCTCGATAGCACGGTGATCATCGAATACCTCGACCAGTTGGACCCCGACAGCAGCCTGCACCCCACCGATCCGCTGGATCGTGCTAACGCGCGGCTGTGGACCAAGGCGGTTGACGAAGACCTGCACCCGGCGTGCGGAGCGATGACCTTTGTGTGCTCGCACCGTCACACGGTCCTGCGCAACTTGGGTGAAGAAGGCGTGAAAGAGTTTCTGGCCTCGACCCCCGAAATGTCCGTAACCTCTGACTGGAAGTCACAGAAAGACGGCTTTGTGCGCTATGGTTTCGACGCTCCGGACGCTACGGAAAAGGTTAAGCTCTACGACAGCTACCTCCGCAAGATGGAAGATGCGCTGAGCAAGGGCGGTGATTGGCTGGTGGGCGATCAGTTCTCCATCGCTGACGTCTCTTTGACCCCCTACGTGAACCGGCTGGCCATGATGTCGATGAGCGGGATGTGGGAAGGTGGCCGCCTGCCCCACGTGGAAAAGTGGTTCAACCGCATCAAAGCGATGCCGAACTTTACCACCAGCTTCATCGATTGGGTGCCCGATCACTTGACCAACGACCTCCGGGAAAACGGCGCTAAGAGCTGGCCGGAAGTTGCCAAAATTCTCGATATCGCGATTTAAAGACCAGAAAGGGAAATCATGGGACGTTTAGAAGGGAAAGTTGCCGCGATCAGCGGGGCTGCACAGGGCATTGGCGCCATCATGGCACAACGCCTGGCACACGAAGGCGCGAAAGTCCTCGTCACCGACGTGCAGGACACCAGCAACGCGGTTAAGATGATCACCGATGCCGGCGGCACCGCTCAAGGCATGAAAGTGGACGTCACATCAAACGACGATCTCGCTGCGATGGTTGATGCGGCCAAGTCGATGGGCGGGCTGGATATCATGGTGAACAACGCCTCGATCTTCGCCACGCTCAAACCCAAGCCTTTCTTCGAAATCAGCGATGAAGAGTTCGATCAGATCATGACCGTGAACGCCCGCAGCGTGCACCAAGTCATGCGCGCGATTGTTCCAACCATGATTGGCGCAGGGGGCGGTAAGGTCATCAACATTGCCTCTGGCACGTTCTACTACGGCCCTCCGGGACTGTCGCACTACACCGCGTCAAAGGGCGCTGTGATTGCGCTCACTCGCTGTCATGGTCGCGAACTGGGTGACAAGAATATTCAGGTGAACGCCATTGCGCCGGGTCTGACTGAAAGTGAAGGCCTGCGCGGTAACGACGCCTTTGACATGGCGCGCGCACCAACGGTGGCTTCGCGCTCAATCAAGCGGGAAATGGTGCCCGAAGATTTGCTCGGAACCATGGTCTACTTGGCCTCCTCCGACAGCGACTTCGTCACGGGCCAAACACTCAATGTGGACGGCGGTAAAATTAACGTTTAACCCGCCGCTCCGCACGCAGCGTCGCTTACTCCCCGGAAGAGTGAGCGGCGCTGATTTCTTTTGCCGTCATGATGTAATAGTGGCGGGTTGGGCAGTTGATCTGATCCTCAGCATGCGCCAGCAACAATTCCGCTTTCAGCGCCTCGGCCCGCGTGCGCTGATCATCCGCGAAAATCAGCCGGTCAACCAGCTGCAAACCCCATTGATAATCGCCCTTGGCCTGCGCCTTCTCAATCGCTGCGAAAACGGCGCCTGCGCCGCCTGCGAGCTCAATCATCCGCGTCGCCTCATCCTCTGGCGCCAAAGTGCCCAAGGTTGTCGGATTGCCATCGAACCAACCCAGCGTGCCGACAAAGTACGCTCTGACGGCGAAGTCGACACGGCCATAGAACTCCCGCAAATGTGGCTTTTGCGCCAGCGCTTCAGGCAGGCGGACGCGGTGGGCGAGTTGATCGATCGTCAAACCGGCATCAATGCCTTCGCGGGTTTCTGTCACCACGTGGCTGATGGCTTCGCGGTAGTCGGTTAGAACGTCACGGATAGCCTGGGCACCGAAGACCGCCTTGGTGTGACCCGGCGCGAGCACGTCCGGCTCAAACGACATGAGCGTATCCATGGTCTCGGCCCACTTATCAAACTCGCGGTAGGTTGTGCCGCGAATGGCGTAAAGGTTCGGGAAAGAGCGGTAGAAGTTATCACCACTGAACAGGACTTTCTTCTCTGGATACCAAACCACCATGTGATCAGGCGTTTCACCGGGGGCCATGACCAAATTTATGGTTACGCCGCAAATCGTCAGCGTCTCACCATCTTCACCAATACGACGGGTTGGCGGCATGGAGCCTGCACCCATCCCCTTCAACGGACGATCCCCCGGTCCCACGCCAATACCGATGATTTCATCCGGATAGGACAGCGTGATCCCGAATTGGCGCTTGGTGCGGGCTTGCATGGCTTTGGTGGGAAGCGGGTAATTGGTCGCAACAGCGAGGAAATCATCTGAGTACTTGGTACTGGCCAGAATAGCCGGATTGTCGCCCGCCGCGGCAAACACGCTCGCACCGGAAACGTGGTCGCGGTGGGAATGGGTAAAGATGATGGTGTTGACCGGTAAGTCACTCACCTCACGAAACGCCGCCAGGATATTCCCCGCCGCTGCCGTCGTCTCTGACGTATCAATGATGATCAGCCCGTCATCACCCACAATCATGTAAACGTTTGAGGCTGCGAACCCGAAAGCCATGTAGACATTGTCGGCCAGTTGAACCACTTGCTTTTCGAAGTAGGCTGGATGCGCCTTGAGTTCCGGATGCATGAAGACTTTCCCTGTTTTGTCACCCAAAACCAAATTTTTGGGATCCCTAATTTAAGAATGCACGAAATTTTGCCGAAATCAACTTAGGTTATGTTGATTTGGGATCCCAATCGTGGAATAGCAGAAGAACGCACCAAGGGATGGATTGTGCAGTTCTGATTTCTGCTCAACTATAGCCTTCGGTCTTTAAAGATGGGGAAAGCAATGGCTCGAAAGAATATCCTGTACATCATGTGCGACCAACTCCGGTTCGACTATCTAGGCTGCACAGGGCACCCGACCATTAAGACCCCGAATATCGACGCATTGGCCAAGCGCGGCGTCACGTTCTCGAATACTTACTGCCAGTCCCCCGTTTGCGGCCCCTCGCGGATGAGCGCCTATACAGGGCGGTATGTTTCCAGCCACGGCGCTACATCCAACTTCACCCCCTTGCGCATTGGGGAGAAGAATGTGGGCCATCACCTCAACCCCTTGGGCGTTAAAACCGTCTTGGTCGGCAAAACACACGTGGTGCCAGACCGCGAAGGGTTGGCACGGCTGGGCATTGATCCCGATGGTGACGTCGCCCGCCATCATGCACAGGGCGGCTTTGAACCCTACGAGCGCGATGACGGCATTCACCCGGATTCTATGGTCAAACCGGCGATGGCCTACAACGAGTACTTGAAGTCAGAGGGCTACACCGAGGACGACAACCCGTGGCACTGGGCCGCCAACTCAGTTGAGAAAGAAGATGGTGAAGTCCGTTCCGGCTTTTTCAATGACCGCGTAGACCGGCCTGCGCGGGTGACAGATGAGCAGTCAGAAACGCCTTACATGACCCGCCGAGCCATGGAGTTTCTCGACGAAGATGACGGTGAAACGCCGTGGTTGCTGCACTTGTCCTACATCAAGCCCCACTGGCCCTACGTCGCACCGGCCCCCTATCACAACATGTACTCAGCCGAGGACGTGGTTCCAGCGGTTCGCGCAGACAGCGAACTTGATGATCCAAACCCGCTGGCAAAACTGTTCATGGACCGCGTGGCCGGCGAAACATTCAGCCGTGAAGAAGCCCGCGAAACGGTGATTCCGGTCTACATGGGGCTGATCACCCAGATCGACGACCAGCTTGGTGTTCTGTTCAAGTTCATGGAAGAGCGCGGGTTGATGGATGACACGATGATCGTATTCACTTCAGATCACGGTGACTACTTGGGGGATCATTGGATGGGCGACAAAGACTACTTCCACGCGCCCGCCGTACAGATCCCGCTGATTATTGCCGATCCGAGCACCAGCGCAGACCGGACGCGCGGGAAGGTGGACGATTCTTTGGTGGAGCTGATTGACTTGCTACCCACCTTTGTTGAGTTCAATGGCGGTGAACCGCTTTACAACATCCTCGATGGCCTTTCCCTGATGCCAAAGCTGCGCGGGGAAGATGTTCAGTGGCGCGATGTTGCGGTGAGCGAATACGACTATTCCTGTCAGGTGTTCCGGCCAGAAACGGGCCGGGTCGCGCTGGAGTGTCGGACCTATATGATCGCTTCGATAGAGTGGAAGTACATCTATGCCCCGGGCTATCCACCTGCGCTGTTTGACCTCAAAAACGACCCGCAAGAGCTGGTCGATCTGGGCCGGAGCGATGCTCATAAAGGCGTGCGACAGCAGATGTTCGACAAGTTGGCGAAATGGTCCCTGCAGTACCGCCAGCGGGAGACATGGACAGAAGAACGCAACGATCAAATGACTGGGGTTGAAGAACAGCTGGGAGTGTTGATTGGCTATTGGGATGAAGCCAGCGCCGATGGCAAAGACCCAAAAATTCTGCCAAAACGCAGCCCTGCAGGGTCTAAATAGACCCTGCTACCACCGCGCTGTGACCTCTTCGACTCAGTCTATAAAATGTGCTTTGCAGGCCTTCATCCTCTAGTGGGCATCCTTGCTTAGAGAAACTCAGCAGCAACAGGATCCCATACAGTGTAATTAGTCCCTATTTTTAGGGTATTATCTTGGTTTTTTCTTGACTTTGGGATCCTGAAATGACCCCATCGTGGCATATGAACGTCCTTTGTAGAGGGTTGAGAGGCCCTTGGAGTTACTAGCATCCGGGATTGTTCATTGTTGTAGAGCAAAGGGAGGAAAAGATGCTCAGGACACTCCAGACGGCACTCGTTGCCGCGGCAGCGACGTTGATGGCTTCATCGGCGATTGCTCAAGTCAATTTGGTTTCTCATGCAGCAGGCGCAGGCACTGCTGGCGGTCTGGCTGCGACCGGGCTTGTTGAGTTTGCATCCGAAGCGGGTGTAGCGAACATTCAGCTCAAGGACGGCCAAACCGGTACGAAGTTCATGCTTGCCTTGGCTGAAGGCAAAATCGACATCGCTGGTGCACCGCACCACCTGCCATTCCTGATGGGACGCGGCGCGGGTCCATTTGGCAAGCTGGGCAAGGAGCGCGGCGCTGAATTGGCACCGAACGTTCAACTGCTCTACCCTTACACATTCAGTGTTTTCTACATGTACGGTTTCAGCTCGAATGGGATCAACAGCTGGGATGACCTGAAGGGCAAGAAAGTTCTGCAGGGTCCACCACAGGGCAGCATGCCGCGTAACTCTCGTGCATTGGTCCAGCTGACAACAGGCCTCAAGGCTGGTGAAGACTATGAGTCCGTCACCGTCAGCATGAACCAGCTTGCGAACGCACTGATCGACGGCACCGCTGATGTGGCTGTCATCCCAGGCACGTTCCCGGGCCCACGTGAAAGCCAAGTTGGCGCAGCTGGTGCGGCAAGCGCGCTGTCATTGCCTAAGGCTATGTTTGAAAGCGAAAGTGCGTCCAAGCTGCTGAACAACGTCGGTGCTGCACCGTTTACCGCTCCTGTAGCTGAAATTCAGGCTGCACTGGGCGACAACTGGACGGTTATTTCTGAAGATGACACGTTCCGTGGCATGGCCATGGTTGGCGGCGACTATGTAAACGCCAGCATGGAGGAAGAAGTCGCTTATCAGCTTGCTAAGGCTCACATCGACAACATCGACAACCTGAAAGCCAAGGCGCCGTTCATGGCTGCGCTGAACTTCGGTAACATCGATGCTTCTGTCGCTGGTCTTTGCGGTAAGAACCCCATGAAGTTCCACGCCGGCGCTGTTCGCGCGTGGGAAGAAGCGGGTCACGCTGTTCCGGATTGCGCAAAGCCTTAATTTGCCAATCGAGCTTTCTACGGGGCGGCGATCATATTCGCCGCCCTCTTCGATTTTGATCGAAGGCTGAAGTCTCTATTGCCCGGATGTGCTCATTCCATCTGAGGCCAACAGTTTGTATCTTGTCCGTCGCACCGTTCGCGACCAAATCGAGTTTATCCCCTTATGAACGACCAAGCGAAGGCGACGCCGCCCGAAGAACCCAAACAAAAAACGTTTGTGACCCAATTTGTCTTTTGGCTGGGCCTAGCATTGGTCTTTGTCGGCCTGTTAAACGTGACCCCGGGCATTCCGGGATGGGACGCGCTCTGGCAGAGCATGACGGGCAACGAATTCTTCCGGATCCGTCGGTTTGAGACCGAGTGGCTCTACCCCATTGTATTCTTTCTGATGATGTTGATCGTCGCGCTTCAACACTCGCTGTGGCGCAGTTGGGCGGACAAATCGAGCCTTCGGCGCTATGCTGGTCTGGCGCTCGATGTTGCGCTGATTGTCGCCGCTGCGTCCCTGTCGCTGACGTACATCATCGAAATCGAAGCCATCTGCCTGCTGGACGTTATCTCGGGCGACCGCGAGCGGATGATCGCCGAGGCACTGGCCGCCGAAATCGAGTTTGCCGAACTGGTCGGTCTGCCCGTTCCAGACACCACTGAAGATCCCTTCTGCCTCAACACAACTGCGGCGTTCCTGCCGCTGGTGGTGTTCCTGTGCGTGATTGTGTTCCTGCTTTACAACGTCAAAGTCTGGGGCCTGCCGCTGGTGATGATTTCCATCATCGTTGCCGCTTACACGCTGCTGACGGTGTTGAACTGGTTCTTCTTTGGCGCTGATGGTCAGAACAAATATCTCGTCACGATGCTCAGCAGCGAATTCCCCCGAAACATCGCTTCGGGTCGAGAGGTCTTCCACGACTCTCTGGTGAACCATTCGGCTGGCTTCTTTGGCCGGTTCATGAACGTGTTGATGCTGATGGTGTTCCCCTACATCGTGCTGGGCGGTCTGTTTGGTCGCTGCGCAGGCGGTCAAGCGCTGATCAAACTGGCTTTTGTGATGACACGAAACTTGCGCGGGGGGCCAGCACACGCGGCTGTGTTCTCATCCGCCATGTTCGGA
The DNA here is from genome assembly GCA_965661545.1 of Alphaproteobacteria bacterium. Taxonomy (GTDB): domain Bacteria; phylum Pseudomonadota; class Alphaproteobacteria; order UBA7985; family UBA7985; genus UBA7985. Next base: position 53,735 of record CBFIEF010000016.1, read on the forward strand.
ACGATCACCGGTGGCCCCGTGGTCAACGTGCTCTCAACCGGCGTTCTCACCATCCCCATGATGCTCAAGCGCGGGTTCTCTCGTGTGTTTGCCGGTGGGGTTGAAGCCGCGGCCTCATCGGGCGGTTCGATCATGCCGCCAATTTTGGGCGTGGCCGCCTTTGTCATGGCCGCGCTGACCGGTGTCGCGTACCGCGAAATCGTCATTGCCGCGATTATCCCGGCGGTGCTGTACTTCTTCTGCCTGTTCCTATCGGTGATTTTCCAATCCCGGAAACAGAAGATCGAAGCCGTTGGCGAAGTCACTGAAGACATGCGCTTAAAGCGGATGGACTGGCTGCACCTGACCCAAGTGCTTGGTCCGGTTCTGCTGATCCTGGTACTGCTGCTGACACCAAAAGACAGCGTTGGCTGTAGCTGGTACGCCATCCTGATGGGCGCGGAAGTCATCCGCGAAGCGGGCAGCTGTCAGGTCGTATCCGTGCCGTGGGCTGTTCAAGTCATCCAGAACGCCGCTGGCGATGCCGGTGCCGCAGGCTGGTGGGCCGTTATGCTGCTGATCGCGCTGATGTTCCTGGACCGCAGCTTCCGCCAGAAGCCCGGCCAGATCTTGGGCGCGCTGGCACATTCTGGGGTCAGCATCGCCACGCTTTACCTGATGTTCCTCGCCGTAACTGTGATCGACGTGAGCCTCGCGCTGACAGCGTTCTCCAAGTTCTTGTCTGTGGATGTTCTGGGCTTCTTGCGCAGCTTTGACATTGCGGGCGGGTCCGTGTGGTTCCTGCTACTGGCGCTATCGCTGACAATGATCCTTGCGGTCCTGCTTGGCATGGGGATGCCAGCGGTTCCTGCTTACATCAACGTCGCCCTGCTGCTTGGGCCGATGCTGGTCGGCTTGGGGCTGTCCACACTAACCTCACACATGTTCATCTTCTACTTCGCCGTCGCCTCAGCGATCACGCCGCCGGTGGCCCTTGCCGCCTTTGCCGCCTCAACAATCACCAAGGCCGACCCCATGCAAACCGGGTTATCCGCAGTCCGATCGGGGATTGTGATTTTCACCATCCCGTTTGTTTTCGCGATTTACCCCGAGTTGCTGCTGATCGACAAAGCCGTCATGGACCCCAACATCCCGGGTACGTTCTTGCCCGGCTATGATGGCAACCTTGAGCTGATGCCACTGGCGCTGCTGCTGGGTCGCGTGGTGTTGGCGCTCTATTTCGTCTCCAGCTCGCTCGCTGCCTATGACTCCCGCGCCCTGAGCCGGATCGAAATCGCCCTTCGTCTGGCGGTTGCCGTCCTGCTGCTGTTCAGGCCGTTCGAAGTTTATGGCCCGGCAATCCTTGCTTGGGCGGGTATCATGGGGTTCCATCTGTATCAGACGCGGCGCGAAACCGCCGCCACCTGACCGGACTTTCTGAGCACCGAGGATACCGCCACCATGACCGATCGTCCGAGCTACATTCTGTTCATCACGGATCAGCAGAGGGCCGATTACTTGGGCTGCACCGGTCATCCGACCGTGCGCACGCCCAACATCGATACCATCGCGCAGCGTGGCGTGATGTTTGAGCGGTTCTATGTCGCCTCGCCGGTCTGCATGCCGAACCGAGCCAGCCTGATGACCTGTCGGATGCCAACAAGCCACGGGGTGCGCTCGCTGGGGATACCGTTGGCGACCGATCATGTCACCTTTATCGAGATCATGGCGGCAGCAGGTTATGAAACGGCACTAATCGGTAAAAGCCACCTGCAGAACGTCACCCAGTTCCCAACACAGTTCGAACGCAAAACCCACCGCGAGGGCTACATCGCCCCGCCGCCAGAGCTCGCCGACGCCATTCGCTCTGATCTGGACGCGCCGCACTATCAGTACGAACAACGGCGGTACTGGATGCAGGACAACCCCAGCGTCCCCGCCCCGTTTTATGGCTTTGAGCACTACGACAGCGTCCTGCGCCACGGCACGAACACCGGCGGTCACTATGAGGAGTGGCTGAAGCAAGTCGCGCCCGAGGTGTTGGCCCTGCGTGGTCGAGACACGCAACTGGACCACGACTATATCGTGCCTCAAGCAGTCCGCACGCGGGTTCCAGAGAAGTACTACTCCACCACCTATATCGCGAACCAAGCCTGTGCGTGGCTCGAAGAGCGAAGGGACAGCGATAAGCCGTTTTTCTTGATGGTGTCATTCCCCGATCCGCACCATCCCTTCAATCCGCCCGGTCAGTACTGGGACATGTACCGCCCCGAAGATATGGCGGTCCCGCGCGCGTACACGGACACAACGTGGAACCCGCCCGAATACGTGGTGCAGGCCGAGCGCGAGCGTGCCGCTGACCCAACCCTCGGGCAAATGGCCGGCTATTCCCTGGCCGTCACAGCCCGCGAAGCGCAGGAAGCCCGAGCGCTGACCTGTGGGATGATCACCATGGTCGATGACGCCATTGGCAGCGTGCAGCAAGCCGCGCAAACGACGGAAACGGGGGCTGGAGCCGTGCAAATCTTTACCTCTGATCACGGCGACCATTTGGGCGACCATCGCTTGCTGTTTAAAGGCACAGAACAGTACGACACGATCACCCGCGTCCCCTTTATCTGGGCCGACCCCAAGGGCGCGCAGAATCAGCGCAGTTCTGAGCTGGCGCAAACCCTCGATATTGGCACCACAATCATGGAACACGCCCGGCTCGAGGCGCCGGATGGCATGCAGGGTGAACTGTTATCGGTTGCGGGCGGATCAGGGCGCGAGGCGGCGTTTATTCAGT
>CBFIEF010000017.1:0-54811 GCA_965661545.1 Alphaproteobacteria bacterium
GGGGTAACTCAATCCCCAATACCTCCTGCACACGCGCGGCTTTCATCCTGTCTTCTTGGGCGAAATTAATATCAAACACGACAACGCCAGCGCCAGCCTCGCGGATCGTGTCCGTCAGTTCTGCCATTTTGAGCCGAGACCAAGGCCACTGTCCCTGCTCATCCAAGGCGGTTTGATCGATGGCGAGCAGGATGATTGGGGACGGGGAAATCGCCTCGCGCGGGGACAATCGCATCATCGTGTCAAAGCCGGCATTCCGAAGACGATGGATCAGGCCCGATTCTGAAACTCGCAACGCTAAGCCGCCCATCAGCAATACAAAGGCCAAGGCAAAGGGCCAATGGTTGGCGGCAAGCTTTAGATGATTTTTTGCCATTGAATTCGCTCTGAATGATGTCGTTAAGACCACCATCTATCACGCGGGCATAAATTCAAGAAACTATCTGGGAGATCAGAAAGCGACGGCGACGTTCGCGATGTCAGTGAATATTCGGCGTCATTCATCCAAGCCGAGCATACCGCAGAACCCCGAAAAGTCCGCATAGCTGCACGCATTCTGCTCCTGCTGACCTCACCCCCAAACAAACGATGAGTGTCAGACGCTTCTTATCAGACCCAGCAGCAGTGAGATCCGAAGGGCCACAGCAAGCCGTCGCGTGCCAAGATAGAACCAGTGGAGGGAAGCTAATCTGATTGATCGGCGCTTGTCTTCCCAAGACCGTCCGCAACGTTGCCACCACTGCGCTTGTGTCGCGGCTGTATGCACTTCAAGACGATCGAGAGTGGGGTCTAAGCACACCAAAATGCCGGTTAGGCCAAGGGCCAACCGAAACAACATTTTGGATGAGAGTGGCTCCCTGAATTGGACTCGAACCAATGACCCGCTGATTAACAGTCAGCTGCTCTACCAACTGAGCTATCAGGGAACGCTCGAGAGGTTGGATAGACGGGTGTGGCTTGGGTTGCAAGCCTTGAATTTTGCGATAGGCCAAGCCCCAGTATGTCGATGATGCATGGCTCGCCGAGTGTCGTCTTGATTGCCACGATTGTGACATAGCTTTGGCCTACCACCGGCAGGGCATTTTCATCGCGAACCCATAGCGATTTTGGCCCGTTCATGTTATGCGGCTAACATAATTGGATGCATGTTTGCGAAGGCAGGGGCGGGGGCCTGGGTTTGTCGGGTGCAAAACAGGTTTTTCAGGGGTGAATCCATGACGAGAATGAAGTCGGTTCTAACGGTAGTGGCCTTGCTCGGCAGCACGGCCGTTCTAACCGCATGTGATGCAGTTCAGGAGAGTCTTGGGCGGAACCGGGGCATGGCGTCTGAGGTCGTTTCGACGTCCACCTTGCCGACCTTTGACCCTAGCAATCCTGTGTCAGCATTTCCCGTGAACACGCTGGATCCCAGCGGCGATGTTGCCCGCTATTCCCTCGGCAGCGTGTATACGCTCGGCGGACAAACTGTGACGCCGACGGAGGATTTGTCGTATTTGCGTGAAGGCATCGCGGTGATGGGCTCGGAACTATTTTCCGGCACCACAGCCAGCGACGAGCGCTACAACCCCGGTTTGTATACCGCAGGGCACCGAACTTTGCCGTTTTCGACGATCATCAAAGTCACCAATCGAGACAATGAGCGGTCGACTTTGATGCGCGTGAATGATCGCGGGCCGGAGAATTTTACCCACCTGCTCGAAGTCACCCCGGCGGCGGCTAAAGTCTTGGGCTTTGGCAACAGCGCGGTTGCGAACGTCAGTGTAGAAGTTGTTGAGACGGTCACACGCAATGTTGCGCAAGTCACCGGTGGCGTCATCGGCGGCAAGCTCGAGCCTGCTGCGCCGACCAACGCCGTTGCAAACGGGACACCGCAGTTTACGCCAGCCAATCCTGTAATTCCGCCAGGCGCTTCAACGATTGCGACACCGCAGGCCATTGCAGCCCAATCGGTCAGTGATCCTTTTGCTGGCAATCCGCAGGTGCCGGTTGTGCCGACAGTAGGCGGGAATGCTTTGCCCGGCGCGAGTAATGCCTTTTTTAACGGTGGCGGCACACAGTTCTTTATTCAAGCCGGCGCTTATGGCGAGCGCGCCAATGCGCTGTCGATGCAGCAAATGCTGTCACAAGCCGGCAGCGTGGTGATTCAACCTGCTGTGTTGAATGGTCGTCAAATTTGGCGCGTTCGGGTCGGGCCTTATGCGTCGGAAACAGATGCCCGTGTTGCGCTGGGCCGTGTGGTTGCGGCGGGTGCTGCTGATGCTCAGGTTGTGATCGACTGATGCAGAAGCCGCTCGAGGCCGATTTTCAGGCCGTAGGTTTGTTGGCAGTGGCAACGCGTTCCCTAGCGGCAACTGTGCTTGGCCTGTTTGCCTCGCTCGCCGTGCTGATTGCACCGGCGCAGGGCATTACCACCGAAGCCAAGCAAGCCATTGTCGTTGATGCTGAAACAGGCACGGTTCTTTATGAAAAGAACGCTCGTCAGCAGATGGCGCCGTCTTCGATGACCAAGACATTGACGGCCTACGTCATCTTCAACGCTTTGCGGGCACAGCAGCTGACGCTGGATACGGAATTCACCGTCAGTGAAAAGGCCTGGCGCCGACGCGGTTCGACCATGTGGTTGGAGCGGGGGCAGAAAGTGTCAGTCAAAGATCTTCTGATTGGCCTGATTGTTGTTTCCGGCAATGACGCCGCGATTGTGCTCGCGGAGGGCTTTGCGGGATCAGAGGAAGAATTCGCGCAGATTATGAATGCAACGGCGGTCGCCATTGGCATGTTGGATTCAAATTTCGTCAATGCCAGCGGTTGGCCGGATGAGGGGCACTTGTCCACCGCGTGGGATCTCGCCGTTTTGGGGCAGCGTTTGATCAGCGATCACGCAGACTTCTATTCATACTTCTCCCGCGAGTCATTCAAGTTTAACGACATCATCCAAAACAACCGTAATCCAATCCTCAACGATGAGTTCTTGGGCGTGGATGGCATCAAAACTGGACACACGAATGCGGGCGGCTATGGCGTAATGATTTCCGCCGTTCGGGATAAGCGGCGGGTGATTATTGTGCTCAACGGCACAACCTCCAAGGCTGACCGCAAGACCGAAGCGGAGCGCCTGACCGACTGGGCTTTGCGGGCCTATGGCAATTACAGCCTGTTTCGAGCGGGGCAGGTGATTGAGCACGCGCCGGTTTGGTTGGGACAGGAAGACAGCGTGCCGCTGGTCGCGCAGTACGGGCTGCGCATGACCTTGCCGCGTCACACTTACGAAAACCTACGCGCCCAGGTGAACTACCGTTCGCCCATTCCGGCACCGGTACAGGTCGGACAGGAAATTGGCACGTTGATTCTCAGCGGGCCGGGCATTGACCCAGAAGAAATCCCCGTGATTGCCGGGGCGTCTGTTGACTCCGTGGGGCGGCTAGAGCGCGTGTCGACTGGCATTCGCTATATTGTCTTTGGCTTGGCGGATTAATGATGGCGGGACGGTTTATTGTCATTGAAGGGCCTGATGGCACGGGTAAGACAACCCAAGCCAAACGTCTTGCCGATGCTTTGGCGGCTGGTGGTCAGGATGTCATTCAAGTGCGAGAACCGGGTGGTTGTCCCTCTGCCGAGCGCATTCGCGTGCTGCTGGTTGAGGGTGAGCCGGGGGACTTGCTGAACTGGACCGAAGCGCTGCTGATGAATGCCGCGCGTCATGAGTTGGTTGAGCGCGTGATCCGCCCTGCTTTGGCGGCGGGGCAGTGGGTGATTTGCGACCGCTACTATCATTCGACCTTGGCCTATCAAGGCGGTGGTTTAGGGCTGGATCAGAGCAAGCTTGAGGCCCTGATCGACATGGCGACGGGAGGCTTGGAGCCTGACCTATTGCTCGCATTTGCACTGACCCCCGAAGATGCCTTGACCCGAGCGCGGGAGCGTGAGGACGAAGAAAAGCGATTTGAAGCGCGGGAAGACAGCTATCACGCGCGTGTTCGACACGCCTACGCTGACGTGCTGAAAGCAGCGGCGGAGCGGGGGGCGACGGCTGAGATTGATGCTTCGGGGTCGGTTGAAAACGTCGGCGAGCGCGTTCAGCAGGCCGTCGTTGATCAGTTTCAGGACGCGTTCTAGTGGCGCCCCGTTCCAAATCGGTTGAAGAGGCGGATCGGTCTTTCCTGCAGCCTCGGACTTTGATTGGCCAAGACCGAGCTTGGTCCCAGCTTTGTAGCCTTTACGCCTCTGGCGACGGCCCGTCCGGGCTGATTTTCTATGGCCCCGCCGGGGTGGGCAAGCGAACCGCTGCGATGGTTTTGGCCAAAACGCTGCTGGCGGACGCCGCGCCGCAAGCCGGGGCGCCGCACAACAGTGACGACCATCACCGCGCAGCATCTATGGTCGAGGCTGGCGGTCATCCGGATTTCCTGTTTCTCGAGAAGCTGCCTGATAAGACGGAGCTGACGGTCGCGGTGATTCGGCGCATTGGTGCGTTCTTTGCGACGACAGGCTCGTTTTCCGCGCGCCGCATCGTGGTGATTGATGGGGCTGAGCTCATGAACCGTGAAGCGGCAAATGCGCTGCTGAAGCGGCTGGAAGAACCCCCACGCGGCGGTCTGATCATTCTGGTTGCCCGCTCCTTGGGCAGTCTGCTGCCGACGGTTTTATCGCGCTGTGCCAAGGTGCCGTTTTCACCGCTGTCTGCAGCTGACTTTACCCAGTGGACGCAGGCGAGCGATCAACCCGAATTGGCTGAGTTGGCCGAGGCCAGTGGCTTTGCACCCGGACAGGCCGAGGGGATGGCCGATGGCAAGATCTTGGGCTGGTTGGAGCAGTTGGATATTCTGGCGCAAGAGTTTCATCCGGATCGCCATGCGGCTAAGGCGTCTAAACTCGCGAGCACCATCGGAAAGACCGGTGATCAGTCGTTTCGCGCGCCTTTCCTGCGAGCTTTGAGGGAGCGCCAAGGCGGGCCGGTGCTTGCTGAAAACCGCAAGGGGCAGGGGCTCTACCGCGATGCTTTGGGCGCTTTTGCGCGCATCGACGGGCTAAACGTCAGCGCCGAAGATGAGTGGCGGGCCTTGCTTTGCCGGTATTAGTGCCATCGCAATCGTGAACACAAAAACGCAATGACGCCGCATTTGGGTCTAGCGGAAACCACAGCTGCTCATTACTTCTGTTTCTGTTATTCGGGGTTCTAGGAAAGAAAACACATGCGCCTTCTCGTGGCTTCCATGATTGCAATGACCGCTTTGGCCGCTTCTGCCAATGCGCAGGTTTTCTATGCGCAACCCGCCGCAACGGGTGTGTTGCCGAGCTACCAGGCCGCCGACAACCTTGACGTTACTCTTGAGGTCGAAGCTTTCACGACCAATTGGGGCGATGGCTTTTCCGGTGTCGCCTATGGCGCTGAAGTTGAGTTGGACCTCAGCCCGAGCATTTCGCTGGAACTGGATGGCACCCTGCTTGAGACGAATCTGGGCTCCGCCTACGAATACGGTGCGGGTCTCAACATACACGGGACGCAAGGCGAGTTGTACGCAGCGATCAATTCCGTGACGGCTCAGCCCAATGGTTTGGCTTCGCGCGATAAGACGTGGGTTGAGGTTGGGGGCGAATATAACGTCAACAACAACCTAACCATCGGGTTTGAGGCTTCGACCACCATAGACGGTGCTTTGGTGCCCTATGAGTCGATTTACACGACCAACGCGCTCAACCAATACCGCTAACCCGCAAAAGACAAACTGCGTTGCTGACTTAGGCGTGGCGTAGAAGCCAAGCTAGGGGCTACAGTCCCGCTCAAATCCCTTACTGTTTTGAGCCGCTTCGCTATGACCCAAAAGACTTACTACGTCACGACGCCTATCTACTACGTCAACGACCGTCCCCACATTGGTCATGCATACACGACGCTGGCCGCCGATGTCATGGCGCGGTTCAAGCGCTTGGACGGCTATGATGTGCACTTCCTTACGGGCACGGATGAGCATGGGCAGAAGATCCAGCGGTCTGCGGAAGCCAAGGGCGTTGCGCCTCAGCAGTTTACCGACGAGGTTTCCGAGGTTTTTCGCGAGTTGACGACGGACTTCAATTTCTCCAACGATGACTTCATCCGTACCACCGAAGACCGGCACAAGCGGGCTTGTGCTGAGATGTGGAAGCGGTTGTTGGACGCGGGTCACATCTATCTGGACAAGTATTCTGGCTGGTACGCGGTTTCTGATGAAGCGTTCTACGACGAAAGCGAGCTGAAAGACGGCCCCGACGGCACCAAAATCGCGCCAACGGGCAAGCCGGTCGAGTGGGTGGAGGAGGAGTCTTATTTCTTCCGTCTGTCTGCGTTTGAGCAGCCGCTCTTGGATCTCTATGAAAGCCAGCCCGATTTCATCCTGCCAAAGGGCCGCCGGAATGAGGTCATTTCCTTTGTAAAGGGTGGTCTGCAGGACTTATCGATTTCTCGCACGACTTTTGATTGGGGCGTTCCCGTACCGAACGACGAAAAGCATGTGATGTACGTGTGGCTCGACGCGCTAACCAACTACATCACTGCCACAGGTTGGCCTGATGAGGCTCCGCGCTGGCCTGCAGATTTGCATCTGGTGGGCAAGGATATCCTGCGGTTCCATGCCATTTATTGGCCAGCGTTCCTCATGGGTGCCGCACTCCCGCTGCCAAAGCGTGTTTTTGCACACGGTTGGTGGACCAATGAGGGTGAAAAGATTTCTAAGTCGCTGGGCAACGTTATTGACCCCTACGAGTTGAAAGAGACCTTCGGCCTCGACCAGACCCGCTACTTCCTGCTGCGTGAAGTGCCGTTCGGTAATGATGGTGATTTCCGTCGCGAGGCGATGGTTACGCGGATGAACAGCGATTTGGCGAACAATCTCGGGAACCTAGCGCAGCGTTCGTTATCGATGATTGCGAAGAACCTCGACGGTGTCGTTCCATCGGTTGAGCTGACGGCTGAAGACGAGGCGTTGATCAATGCCGCTGGTGAGACGTTGCTGGCCGAGGTTCGGACGCTGCTGGATGGGCAGTCCTTTAACCGGGCGCTGGAAACCATTTGGGCGGTGATTTCAGAGGCGAACGTTTACATTGATGCGCAAGCGCCTTGGACGCTCAAGAAAACTGATCCCGAGCGGATGGCGGCTGTCTTATATACGGTAGTCGAGACGGTTCGTCGGATTGCTTTGATCTTGCAGCCGGTGATGCCCGAAAGCACGGAAAAGCTGCTGGATTTACTCGCCCAATCGGCGGATCAGCGAGGATTTGACGCGCTTAACAGTCGCCTTGAGGCTGGTTCGGAACTGCCGAAACCGGCTGGTGTCTTCCCGCGGTTTGTTGAAGCTGAATAACATCTCGATTGTGCCCTTGGGGTTTCGTAATTTTTTGCTCTCATGAAAGAAACCCCTGCGCCGGTAGCGCAGGGGTTTTTGCGAGGAGAGAGAAGGACGCTCTTCTGCTGGAGCGCGTTGGGTAGTTTGATAGGCGTTACTTGCTGCCGCCGATCATGTTGCGAACAACACCAACGATCGCGAGCAAACCGCCGCCACCAATAGCCGCGCCACCGGTTGCGCCCAAAAGACCGCCGATATCCAAACCACCGCCCGCTGCGACGGCGCTGGTGTCCATGCCTGTCAGGCTGCTGAGGATCGAACCACCGACACCGCCACCAACGACACCAGCAACGGTGTTGAGGATCGTGCCCAGTGAGAAGTTCTTGAGCAGTGCGCCCGCGACGTTACCGCCAACGCCACCGATGACCAGGCTGATAAGAATGTTTACGATGTCCATGATAGTACTCCTGTGCTGGAAAAGACGGACAGGTGCAGTCCACCCGTCCCTACTGATCAGGAGAAATAGATAAAATCCAAAATAAAATCAAGAGAATTTTAGATAGTTTATGAACGCGCTAGGGCAAAGTACGGAAAAGATGCCTAATTTAGACTAGTTTACGCGGAGTGTTCCATCTGTGAACTGCAGTCCCGTTTTGGAGACTGTTTTGACAAATTCTCCCATCTGTCCGGCCAGCCGAGACGAAGCATTGCCGTCCAATGAGCGCTTGTAGACACCTTGCAGAATCGCTGCCATTCGGAAGTTTGAGAACGCCATGTAGTAATTGATCTCGTCGACCGAGGTGCGGCCCGCAGCGTCGGCGTACATGGCAACAAACTCGGCGAGGGACGGGATGCCTTCATCCTTAAGGTTCAAACCATAAAGGCCCGGTGACGGGCGGGCATTGGCGGGGGTGAAATACATCATCGCGCAGTAGGCAAAGTCGGACAGCGGGTGGCCGATGGTGCTGAGTTCCCAATCAAGAACAGCAATCGGCTTCAGGCTGTCGGTGCCATAAATCATATTGTCGATGCGGAAGTCGCCGTGCGCGATGGTGACGTTGTGCGCCTCGTTCACGTCGTCAGGCATGTTGTCCCTCAGCCATGCCGTCAGATTGTCCATATCGGCAATATCTTCGGTTTTCGAGGCTTCGTATTGGCCAGACCAGCGCTTGATTTGGCGAGCGATGTAGTCGCTCGACTTTCCGTAGGTCTCTAAACCAGCCGCGCGCCAGTCTACGCGGTGCAGGCCAGCGAGTGTGGTTGCGGCGCTTTCAAAAACTTCGCCGCGCTCGGACGGTGCGAGGGAAGGTAGGCCGGGATCTTTGAACACGCGGCCTTCGATGAAGTCCATGACGTAGAACATCGTGCCAATCACGGAATCGTCTTCACACAGCACGCGCACGTTCGGCACGGGAACGTCGGTTTGCGCCAGTGCCTTCATGATACGGAATTCTCGATCAACAGCGTGAGCGGAAGGCAGCAGCTTTCCCGGTGGCTTCTTGCGCAGAACGTACCGTTTGCCGGAGAAGCTGACCAAATAGGTTGGGTTGGACTGACCCGCGTCAAATTGGCTGAGCGTCAGCGCGCCAGAGCCATCGCCCGTGGGCAGGTGCTCGGCCAGATATTGCTTCAGGCGTTCCTGATCCAAAGCATGTTCAGCGCGAACTTCTATGGCTCGATCAGCGGTATCCACAGCCATATTGTGATCAGCAACCATCCTGACGTCCTTTTTTTCTCATGGTGTCACGGTATTCTACCGTTTGAACGAAGCTTCCGTGGGCACCAGCACACGGAGCCCATTGCTTTGCAGGTCAAAGCGGGTCTTTGCGGCGCCATCGTAGGAGTCTCCCTCAGCCAGCAGAGGAGACCATGGACCCGGCTGTTCTTCAAGCGGCTCAATGGTCAGAGATCGACACTTCCACAGGTTTACCTGAGGATGGCTCAGGTGTTTGGCCAAATATACCCGTCCTAGTAAGCCAACCAGACCAAGGGTGCTGACATCGCCCAAGGCCAAAACTTCCATCACGCCATCTTGAGGGTCAGCTTCGGGTGCGAACCGCATGCCGCCGCCAGCCATGGATGTATTGCACACCAACACGGTCCAGAAGCGATCTTCAACGACGGTGTCGTCATCAAACGTAAGCCGAACAGCCCGCGTTCCGCCTTTGGCCAGTGCCTGAAAGACGCCGACGGGGTATTGCAGTGGACCAGGGACGGAGGAGGCGTTGGCCTCGCGGTTAACATCGCTGGCAAAGCCCCAGCCGGAAACGGAAAGGCCGGTGAAGCGGTGCGAGCTGTCTTGCGATACCTGCAAACAGTCAAGCGTGACTGGCTGTGCGGTGAGCAGTTGCTCGAGTGCTGAATCGAGGGACTTGGCCCACCCCAAAGCACTCGCGAAGTCGTTTCCTGAGCCCAAGGGCAGGGTCGCAAAAGTGGTGCCTGCGGGCACGTGCTGTGCCAGCTGGTGCACGGTTCCATCACCACCTACGGCGACAGGAAGACGTCCGTTCGTCAGGCATTGCGCCACGACTTGAGGCAGGTCGCTCAATGCGGGGCTGACGAATTGGGCGTCGATCCCATGCTGGTTCGCCCATCGCTCGAGTTTCGGGGCGAGCTGTGCCGTGGACACTTTGCGCGCAGCGCTGTTCAGAAAAAACGTCAGGCGATGTTGCACGATACTCATCCTTAATCGCGGGCTCGCATGGAGGCGGACTCCCACACCAACCAGACGCCGAGCAAGGCCAGCGCCCAAAATGGTCCACTGCTCACGAGCTGGCCAAATATCACGCCGACCCCGACCAAAAGCAGGCCAAGAATGTGCAGGTTACCGGGCCGCCAGCCTGCAAGCAACAGAGCAGCAGCAAGAACCAGCTCAAGCGAGGAAACGGCGAAGATGGCCGCCAAAGCGCGGACATCGGATGAGATGGTCGCATCGAGCCCACCAAACAGCGCTTGTTGCATCACCCAGCCAGACGTTGAGCGGACCCCCCAGGCCAACGTGCCCAAGGCGACTATGACCGTAAGAATGGGGGCAAGGACGGACGGGCGAGTTGCGGTGCTTTTCATGGCTAAAGACTTAGCATCACAGGCACGGAAGGGAACAGATGCTTCGGGACTATAATGCGGCTTTCTCTTGCATTTGTTCGGTTTTTGTTTCATTGGACTTTTATGACTGAAGACATTCTCCTTTTCATCGACGCACTCCCTGATTGGGTGCTTATTGCCATTCCTATGTTGCTTGCGGCGCTGTTTGGCTGGGTGTGCGCTGGCCTTTGGCAGCGTAGCTCATTGCATGAAGCACAGCGGGCCGCAGCAACGGCGGACGCTCAATTGGAAGCTGCACGAGAGCAATTGGCGCAGCGGGAGGCGCAGGCCAACGAGCTGCGTGATGGCACGACAGATCTGGCGGCTGAAAACAGCGCACTACGCGCAAAGTTGGAGGCGCAGGCAAGCCAATTCGCGCAGCAGGCCAAGACCTTGGGCGACGTGCGGGGGGAGTTAGAAAAAGAGATGAAGCTGCTGGCGCAACAGGCGCTGCAATCCAATCAGCAAAACTTCATCACGATGGCCAATCAGGTGTTTGAGAAGCACCGGACAGCGGCTTCAGGTGATCTTGCGCAGAAGAAAGAATCGATTGCGGCGATGCTAAAGCCCTTGGGCGAAACGGTCGCGCGCTATCAAAAGGAACAGCGTGAAGCCTACGGCAATCTGAGCCAGGAAGTTCAATCTCTTGCTCGGCAGTCCGCGACCGCGGCATCCGCCACGGGTAAACTGGTCAACGCCTTGCGCGCTTCGCCAAAGACGCGAGGGCGGTGGGGCGAGCATCAACTCAAGACAGTACTCGAGCTTGCGGGCATGTCTGAGCATGTTGATTTCGAGACTGAAAAGACGCTGCAAGGCATGGACGGCACGGTTCGTCCTGATGCAGTGATTCGGCTGCCGGGGGAGCGTTTCATTGTTGTTGACGCGAAAACGTCCCTATCTGGCTACCTCGAAGCCCTTGAGACCGACGATCCGGCTTTGCAAGACGCAGCATTGCTGAAGCACGCCAAAGAGATTCGGACGCACATGCGCGGTCTTGCGGAAAAGAAATATTGGACGGCATTGCCGTTCACGCCGGACTTTGTGGCGATGTTCATTCCGGGTGAGAACTTCTTTGCAGCCGCCGCAGAGCGTGACCCGACTTTGTTTGAAGACGCCGTTGCTAAAAAAGTGCTGATTGTTACGCCAACGACGCTGGTCGCTCTGTCCAAGGCGATCGCCTACGGCTGGCGGCAGGAAACCATGTCCAAGAACGCGACTGAAATCGCGGAGACGGGGCAGGAGCTCTACAAGCGGTTGGCCAATCTGGGGCAGCGGGTTTCCGACCTCGGCGATGCTCTCACGCAATCGGTGAACCGGTACAACGGTTTCATCGGAACACTGGAGGGGCAGGTGATGCCCCAGGCGCGGAAGTTCAACGATCTGCAAGTCGAAGGCTCGCAGGATCCCTTGCCCAAGCTGGAAGTGCTGGACGCTGACCCAAGAGATCCCAAGCGCGGGCGCGATCTTCAGTTCGATTTCGACGTGCCACCGAAGCAAGTTCAGTAGGATTTCCTACGAGTCTTCCGTGGATAACTCCCAGCGTGCGCATAATGGGTGAATGGTGCGCGATTCGTGGCGACAGTCGTGTAACGCGTCTCAATCCTGCCCTAGTTACGCCTCAAATCGCCATAACCCCCCGGTCCAACCGCGTCGAAACAGCAATTCCGACCTAAAAAGAGAAAAAAGGGTTTAAATTTCATCTAAAGTGTTTTTTACCGCTACCTATTGTATCGTAAGTCGCCTAATTTGTGTTGAGCGACGGGTTATGTGTGCTCTGTGATCAAAATCAATTGGTATTTTAGACAAATTGTGCTGAAACTTCAGCCTTGGTTTTGTGGGAGTGCGTTGGGCGTGCATTGGTTTTTGGTTGCATTGAGTTTTTCCGGTGCCTCGGACGGTCCGCTCATGGCCGTTCGTGAAATAGGCAAAGGGCCGGTGGCCATGGTGTCTTGCGAGTTGGAGGTTGAGGTGCACGCGTCATTGGGCACGGCACCAACCGACATTAACTTCTTTGACGCCCCCCATTTGTACTGTGTGGACCAGACACGATTGTGCGCGATGCGCGCCATGACGGTGGTCCCGGTGGACCGTGATCCAGCCGCCACCACGGCGCGGCAGCGACACTGCCGCGACTGACCGAACACGCGGGCTGACAAACCTGCAATGGTCAGGCGGGCTGGCAGCGGTTAGAACACTGCGACGCAAGATTTCGCAGGAGAATACAGACATGGCCGCAGCACACACATCCGCCGCACGCAGCGAACTCAGATTGGGCATTGCGGGGCTTGGCACCGTGGGCGTGGGCGTTTTGCGCCTGCTGGCTGACAACGCCACGGAACTGGCTGCGCGGGCGCCGATGGACCTGCGGGTTACAGCGGTTTCGGCGCGGGATGCCAGCCGCGACCGGGGTGTGGACTTGTCAGCCTACGCTTTTGAGGGCGACGCGGGCGCACTGGCGCGGCGCGATGACGTGGACGTGGTGGTCGAGCTGATCGGCGGGACCACGGGAGCGGGCGCGGATGCGGTGATCGAAGGCCTGCGCGCAGGAAAGGCTGTTATCACGGCGAACAAGGCGCTGGTCGCCGAACGCGGCCGGGAGCTGGCCGAGCTGATCGACGCACACGGCGGGGCGCTGTACTACGAGGCGGCTGTGGCCGGGGGCATCCCGGCTATCAAGGGCCTGCGCGAAGGGTTGGTGGCGAACCGGATTGTATCTGTCGCCGGCATCCTGAACGGTACATGCAACTTCATCCTGACCAAGATGAAGGACGAGCAGCGCGCCTTTGACGACGTATTGGCCCAAGCGCAGGCGCTTGGCTATGCCGAGGCGGATCCGTCCTTTGACATTGACGGCGTGGACGCGGCGCACAAGCTGGCGATCCTGTCAGCGGTCGCCTTTGGCGGCGTGCCGGAATTCGACGCGATTGAGCTGGAGGGCATCCGTGGGGTGGCGCTGGAAGAAATCGAAATGGCCGAGGATTTTGGCTTTTCGCTGAAGCTGCTGGGCGTCGCGAAACCGCGGGCCAGTGGCGTGGGCGTGCGGCAATACGTGGCGCCGGTGCTGGTCCCGCTGAGCAACCCCATCGCCGGGGTCTCTGACAGCTTCAACGCTGTCGTTGTGCGCGGGGAGCCGGTGGACGAGGTGATGATGCGTGGACGCGGCGCCGGTGAAGGGCCAACGGCCTCCGCTGTGGTTGCTGACATCATGGACTTTGCGCGCGGCATCAATCCGCCGCTGTTCGGCGCGGTGGCTGGCGCTGCTGCTGCGGCTTCGGGCTCGGGCTCGGGTGAGGTTGGCGGTGCGGCGGAGCGTCGGTTCTGGCGCCTGGTGGTCGATGACCGCCCCGGTGTGATCGCTGAAGTCAGCCAAGTGCTGAGCGATCAGGCGCTGTCGGTTGAGAAAATCGTGCAGAAGGACGCCGACGGCAGCCGCGCACACATCTTCATCCTCACCCACGCAGCCCCACGCGCCAAAGCCGATGGCGTGGCGCAGGCTTTGGGCGCGCTGAACTGCATGATCGAAGCGCCGGCGGTTTACAGCGTCGAAGAACTCTAGTCAGCGTCGTCGGGCAGGGGCTTGGTCCGGTTGTGCCGGTTCCACAGCGGATGCCGCACGGAATCCGCTGGCTTGCGCCAGTGTTTGGCGAAGAGCTCGCGGTAACTGCGGTATCCATAGCCGCCATTGCTGTCCCAAAACGCATCCCGGTTCTCGCTGAACAAGCGGGGCAGACGGTACCACGACACCGTTGGGTGCGCGTGGTGGACGGCGTGTAGATTGTTGTTCAGAAACAGCAGGGCCAGCGGTCCCTGGTCGGGGATGATGGCGGTCCGATGCTCCTTCTGCGCACTCGCGCGGTGCTCGGCAAAGGAGCGGATCATCTGGATCGATGCCGCCGGATAGGCGACGCCGAACACATAGAGCAAAGGGCTAAACCCCGCCACACTCAGCAGGCCAAAGAGCGCCGTCAGCCCCAGCCCATGCAGCACCCACGCCAGCGCAATGTTTCCACCGCCGCCGAAGATTGCCTCGGCATCGCGGCGGGTCAGACCGATGGCGCTCAGCAGCGGGCCGAACAGCATCCGCCCCAGCAGCGTCGCGTTCGACCGCCACAGCAGGCGGACCAGCGCGTGCTGTCGCTGAAAATCTTCAGGCTCGAAATACCAGCTTTCCGGATCGTCAAAGGGGTCGGTGAGGTTCTCGTCATTATGGTGGTGCAGGTGCAGGGTTTTGTACCGGCGATAGGGGTAGATCAGCCCGAGCGGCAGGCTCACCAGCGCTTCGTTCAGGCGCGCGGACCGCGTGGGGTGGCCGTGGAGGGCCTCGTGCTGCAAGGACTGAAACTGCACCGTCGCGAGGATCAGGACGGGACAGGACAGCCACCAGGGAATGCCCAGCGGCGTGACAAAGATAAACAGAAACCACAGCCCATAGACTGCGGCGAGCAGCACCAGCGTCAGTGCTTCCTGACCAGAACGCAATCGCCAAGAAGCCGGACGCGCCTGACCTTGCGCCATGACGTTTCCTCGATCCGAACACATATTCTAGAAAAGTGCGTTTGAAATGAACGCGTGTGGCGCGGCTCGTTCACGACGACCCGCTTCAATACACAAACATACTGACCGACTTTGCGCGCGTTCGCAATGGGCGTGTGCAGCGGGCGACCATAGAGCTGTCGGGTCCGCTTTGGACTGCTCTTGCTTTTCCACAAAGCCGAAAATCGCGACGCAGCAGCAGGGTTAGCTCGGAACTTCGGCGGCGTCTTCGATGATCATCTGCACGTTGCGCCCACCGCGGTACTCGTCCAGCGCCAGGTTGCCAGCGACATGCAGGGGTCTGTCTGATCGGTGGAGCAAGGCGTGGCCTAGGGGGGTTTCGACCGCACGAAACGCGATGGCGCGTACACGAGCGCCGTCGGAGCCCTCGAGCTGCACGGCAACGTGTTTGTCGCCCACGATGGTGGCATTGGCCACACGGGGGCGGGTGATGGCGACGCGAGGTCGGGGGTTCCCTTGACCAAAAGGTTCCATGCCCTTGAACACCTGAACGGTTTCAAAGGTGACGGCAGCCGGTGCCATAGCAACATCGAACTCCATGACGTCGGGGTCGGGGGCCTGATCAAGCCGGGCGCCGACTTCCGCCTCCATAAAGGCGACGAATTCGGGCCATTTGGCTTCACTGACGGCGAGGCCGGCGGCCATGGCGTGCCCTCCGCCTTCGATCAGCAAGCCTTTGTCCTTGGCTTCAAGGATCAGCGCGCCGAGGTTGATGCCAGGGATGGAACGCCCTGAGCCCTTGCCCAGGCCGTCTTCGAAGCTGACGACAATGGCCGGACGGCGGTGGTTGCCTTTGAGCCGGCCTGCGACCACACCGATGACGCCGGGGTGCCAGCCTTCGCCACCAGCGATCAAGATTGGGGGGACCACAGCGCGGTTTTCCAGCGCGGCTTTCTTCGCTTCCTTCATCACGTCAGCCTCAACGGCGCGCCGCTCGATGTTTAGATCGTCGAGGCGTTGCGCCAGTTCTTTGGCCTCTTCCGGGTCATCGGTGGTGAGTAAGTCCGAGCCGATCCAGCTTTCCCCCATTCGTGACCCCGCATTGATGCGCGGACCAAGGTCAAAGCCGAAGACATCCGGTGTCAGCGCACCGTTGCGGCCTGTGATCTCCCGCAGTGCCTTCATCCCCGGATTGTTCCAGCGTTCGAGGATCCGCAGGCCTTGGCTGACATACACGCGGTTGAGGCCGAGTAGCGGAACCACGTCGCACACCGTACCCATGGCTACTACGTCGAGCATGCCCATCAGGTCAGGCGGGCTGATGCTTTCGTCCTCGTAGTAGTTCATCTCTCGCAAGGCGCGGTTCAGCGCGACAAGGTACAGGAACGTCAGTCCACACGCGGCAATCGCGCCGTGCTCGCTTGGGTCGTCCAGCCGGTTTGGGTTAACCACAGCCACAGCGGGGGGGAGCTCTTCGATGGCCATGTGGTGATCGAGCACGATGACATCGGCTCCGGCATCGCGTGCGGCGGCGATGGCGTCATGGGCCATGGTGCCGCAATCGAGCGTGATGATCAGGTCTGCACCTTCTTCGGCCAAGCGGCGCATGCTTTCGACCTTGGGGCCGTAACCCTCCTTATGGCGGTCAGGGATATAGCAGCGGACTTCCTTGCCCAAGGCGCGAAAGAACCGGCGCACTTGCGCCGAGCTGGTGGCACCGTCAACGTCGAAGTCCGCAAACAGGACGATGGCTTCGTCGGTCAGCAAGGCGGCGAGGGTGCGCTCGATGGCCGTGTCCATGTCCAGCAAGTGCGAGGGGTCAGGCAGGATATCCCGCAGCTTTGGCTCCAAGAAATGCTGAACCCGCTCGGGCTGCACATTCCGCGAAGCAAGCGCTCGGGCAACGGGGGCTGGCAGTCCGGTGAGCGCTGCAATCTCTGATGCTGTGTCGTCGTTCGCCTGGCGCGCAACCCAGCGGTTCCCCGTGACAGATTGTGAGACGCCTAAGAAGGCATCAATGGCACGAAAGCCGGTGCTAGACAGCGGTGCCGAGTTTTGGCTTTGCTCAGATGTCTGCATTCCCGGCGCTGGATCCGACACAGTTGTTTCCTTCTTCGCAGCCGACGTCTTGGTAGCGACGACGGGTTTCGTGTTGGGAAATCTATGCCAGCGCGATGGGGGGAGTTCAATGGATTATGCGAGGCGAACCGGCTGTTTCACGGGGACAAAAAAGCCCTCTGCCGAGCAGGCAGAGGGCTTTGTGAGAGGTGCCGGGCCGCGTAGCGGTCCGTCATTTTGGTCAAGACTCCCTCAGCGTCGCCGTGGGGCGTCGCGGTGTGGGCGTCCTAGTAGCGGTAAGGCTCAGGCTTGAACGGGCCGTCCGGGGTTACGCCAATGTAGTTCGCCTGATCTTGACTCAGCTTGGTCAACTGCGCACCAACCTTCTCCAAGTGCAGCATGGCGACTTTCTCGTCCAAGTGCTTGGGCAGGACATAGACCTTGTTCTCGTAGTTCTCGGCGTTCTGCCACAACTCGATTTGCGCAAGGGTCTGGTTGGTAAACGATGCCGACATCACAAACGATGGGTGGCCCGTTGCATTGCCCAGGTTCACCAAGCGGCCTTCAGAGAGCAGAATAATCCGCTTGCCATCGGGGAACTCAACCTCGTCAACCTGTGGCTTGACGTTGTGCCACTTGAAGTTCCGCAGCTGTGCCACCTGAATTTCGTTATCGAAGTGACCGATGTTCGCAACAATCGCTCGGTCGTGCATGTCGCGCATATGATCAACAGTAATGATGTCGATGTTGCCCGTTGCGGTCACAAAGATATCACACTGTGGCGCAGCGTCTTCCATAGTGACAACCTCATAGCCTTCCATTGCCGCTTGCAGCGCACAGATTGGATCAGCTTCAGTCACCATCACCCGGCAGCCTGCATTCCGCAAGGAAGCGGCGGAGCCTTTGCCCACGTCGCCGAAGCCAGCGACACAGGCAACTTTACCCGCCATCATGACGTCGGTACCGCGACGGATGGCATCAACCAAGGATTCACGGCAACCGTACAGGTTATCGAACTTTGACTTGGTTACGCTATCGTTCACGTTAATCGCAGGCACCTTCAGGGCGCCGTCGCGTGCCATCTCGTACAGACGGTGCACGCCTGTGGTGGTCTCTTCCGATAAGCCGCGCACATCGTCCAGCATTTCTGGATACTTGTCGTGCATGATTTGGGTCAGGTCACCACCGTCGTCCAAAATCATGTTCGGCGTCCAGCCGTCCGGACCCGTCACGGTTTGCTCGATGCACCACCAAAACTCTTCCTCGTTTTCACCCTTCCAAGCGAAAACAGGTGTTCCACAAGACGCAACAGCCGCAGCCGCTTGATCTTGGGTCGAGTAAATATTGCACGAAGACCAACGCACCGTCGCACCCAGCGCTTCCAGCGTCTGGATCAGCACGGCCGTCTGAATGGTCATGTGCAGGCAACCCGCGATGCGCGCTCCGGCCAACGGCTGGCTGTCGCCATACTCTTCCCGGAGCGCCATTAATCCCGGCATTTCCGTTTCTGCGATGGCAATTTCTTTCAGGCCCCAGTCAGCCAAGCCGATGTCGGCGACTTTATAGTCAGCTGCGCTCATTTCCAATCTCCTCGGACAGGGTGCATTTGTTCTAGGTTGTGATAACTAAAAACAGCTTCCGATTACAGCACTACAACGTCGCATCTTTGTGATGGCAGACCCGACCTTGAAGAAAACCGCAAGTACGCTATGAACTTTTCCGGAAAATAGGTTTCCCCGTTTCTTGATTTTGAGGAGTAGCGACCGATGGCTTTAGAGCTCTATGGGCGGAAAGATTCGATAAATGTGCAGAAAGTAATGTGGCTGCTCGCAGAGTTGGGCACCGATTACACCCACATCGAAAAGGGTGGCTCGTTCGGTGGGCTTGATGACGAGGACTTCAAGCAGATGACGCCCTTCGGTCTCGTTCCGGTACTGAAGGATGGAGACTTCACGGTTTCTGAATCCAATGCCATTCTGCGGTACTTGGCTCAGACCCAGCCGGGCGGCGAGGCCTTTTATCCTGCTGACCCGCAAATCCGTGCAACGATTGATATGTGGATGGATTTTGGATCGCAATCGCTCTACCCGGAGTTCATCAAGATCTTTTCTCAGATTGTGCGAACGCCTCCCAAAGATCGCAAAATGAACGTTGTCTCCATCGCGACACGTCGCTTCCAAGTCTGCACGCGCCTTATCGGTGGTCTGTTGGAGGACCGGCCTTGGATTGCGGGCAACAACCTGACTCTCGCTGACATGGCGACGGGTGTTTACATGTTCCGCTTCACGACCTTGCCAGTCATCAAACGGGTTGAGCAGGGCCGTGTTCAGGCTTGGGCTGTGCGAATGCAAGGCCGAAAAGCTTACATGGATACCGTTGGTGCCGACTATCGCCACATGTTTGTTGTGCCGCTTTAAGGCGTTTGGCGGTGGCGGATTCTACCCACACTCAGGCTTTTCGACAGGTTGATGGATCGCGAACAGATAGGGCAAAGCAATGCGTCTCTCCCGATGGTTCACAGGCCACGGTGATACAGGGGTGAAGTGGCAAAAAACGCCGCCAAGGGCCTGCATTCCCTCCTCCAAGGAAGGCGTTAGCACCAGCAAAGGCGCGCGCTCTTCGCCTTCCGGCCAGCGGTAGAGGCTGAATTGATGCGGTCGTGGGTCCACGCCTACTGAGGGCCGCACGGTGCCTTGATGGAACGATACTTGCGCCGCAAGATGGTAGTAGTTTCCAACAATCTCATAGCCGGGATAAGCCTCGTCCCGGTACTCAATCAGTTTCTCGATCGAGCCTTCCCACCCCAGCATGTCCCGCGCATTGGACGGCATGAACGATGGTTGTCGAAAGGCGATTGGCAGCAGAAGTGCCAGCGACAGCAGGGCCGACGGTACGCAGGCTAAGACGTGCCAGCGTTTGATTGGTCCAGTCCATAAGCAGCAGCTCAGCACCAAAAGACCCAAGCAAGACGGGATGAGCCAGTTTAGATACACCTCGCGCATCCAGCTCAGACCAACAAAGAACAGCAGCGGCACCAGCGCGAAAGCAGCGAGCGCAAAGATCCCGGAGCTTTGACGCGACACCCGGAGCCGCCGAATAACCAGCAGTCCAACCAGCATCACAGTCGTCAAACCACTGAACAACAGCGCAGCCAAGAGCGTAATCCCAACGCGCATCAACCGCTCAGAGGCTGGTGCGCCAATATCCGGCACAAGATGCTCACCCCCAACATGCCGGAACGTGACCCAACCGTGCATGGCGTTCCATGCAAGAAACAGCAGAAAAGCCGCCAACGGCAAACTGGCCCCAATCCAGGGCGCCGACGCGCGCAGGTGTGGACGGCTGCGCGGGTGCACGGCGACACTCAGGCCCAGAACAACGATCCATAGCGCGGCTGACACTTTCGCGGAGAAGGCCAGCGCGAACGCCAGTCCCGCCAGCAGCCACCAGGACCGCGATTCGGCACCTGTCTCACGTTTCAAAGCTTCCACACCCAGCCAGAGACCTAAGCTTAAACAGCAGATCATCACTGTGTCATGGACGTAAAACAGTCCCACACTCCACAGAATCGGACTGGTTACGGCAAGCAGCAAAAAGCCTGCGAGTGCTGGAGCGCCTTGGGTCGAGCTGCGCGGGGTCTGCAAGGTCTGGGCGGCAGGAGAAGACAACGGTGTCAGTGCGCCGATGGTGAGCGCAAGGAAGACCGAGGCAAGGAATATGAGCAGCGTGGCGACACCGCGCATGACCCAAGCATCGTTGCCCAGAAGCGCGACAAAGGGTGCCAGCAGCCAGCCGGTCAGAAAGGGCTGATCGTAGTAACCAAAGTCGAGCTCTTGGCTCCAAGACCAATAGTAAGCCTCGTCATGAAGAGGCCCGGTCCCAAACATCACAGCAAACCGCACGAGCATCATGACCAACAGCCCCAGCCAAATCAGCAGTGGCAGTTTCAGAACCTGTGTTCGCACGTCTTTAGCTCCCTCGAGCTCGTCGCTGAAGACGCTGAAGCAGCAGGGCGCGCTGCGGGGGAAGGGTCCAGTTGTGGACGTTGAAAACCCGCTTCTCAAGAAAATGCCCAGACAGCAACAATCCATCAACAACCGCAGCATCGTCGGCCTCTCCACCACCGGTCAAGAAGGCAGGGAGCGGCAATAATCGATCGAGGTAGGGCGCAGCGGCTGTCGCTGAAACAGCGCGTCCCGATTTTGGCGAGACGTGAGTCAGATCCTCTGTCTCACCTGTGACGGCGCAGGATGACAGATCCAGCCCAAAGCCCAAGATTTCCAGCAAGCCCAACTCAATCCGAACCAATAGCGCAGCCCAGTGCTCGGACTCCAGCTGATCGAGCCAAACGTTCAACGCCGCATAGAGACCCGGTACAGGCTCACGCTCAGGGAGGGCGGTGTCGATAACGGCGCATAGGCTCGATAGCGCAGAAAGGCGGTCAGCATCATGCATGATCGACGCCGCAGGACTGTCCATCACGTCAGCACGAAAGGTGCCCAAGTGTTCATTCAACCGCGCCGCCCAAGAAAACTCCAACCGGTTACCAATTTCATAGTTTGCCCGATTACGCTTAGAACCGCCGCCGTGGACCAATCCGGCGTGGCGTCCCATCTCTTCGGTCAGCGCATTGACCACCAAGTCGCCTTCTCCGTAGCGACGGGCGGACAACACGATGCCGGGCATACGCCATTCAACCATATTTCAGTTTTCCTAAAGTCCGCCGTTTCAGGCCTGTCGCGGGCTGGTTCACGTGTGGCGGCACATTGCACAGCTCAGCGCGAGCATTTCAAGCACAGGGAATCCGCCACATCTGTTCCCTTCTGTTCTCCTAAGTGAGTCTTCCGAGTCACAGCAAGAGGATGTGATGCAAAAATGACGCATAATGTAGCTTGCATCCGAGTCGCTTGATGGCGTACACCTAATATACAGTTTTGGGGCAGAGAGAATATACACCGTACCGGCATTTGATTTTCGGTTTATTTTCAATGCATTACCGCTTCCTGTATGCTGAATTTGGGGTGCGAGCAGGAAATCTAAGTGCGGCCTAGGGCTGATAAGGAGATGTGGCGATCACTGGTCGCTGTATTTCGACATTCTGGGTGAAATATCGCTCTAAAAAAGTGGGTGGGTTGCTAATTGCTTATTTTTTTCAAGGTTTTTAGCGGAAACATCTAATACGAGCATAAAAGTGCTCAAAACAGGCGAGAGAAGAGTCGTTCAAATCTGATCGTGCTCTTAGTTACGTGGGCTGCCATTTGTTCAATCAATGATCGGCAAATGGCAGTTTTCACGCTCTAAATCTAATTTTTTGGCATTGTCGCGAAAATGTCGTTTTCTATACGCGCCAAAGTACCCTAAAAGGGCGCTATAATTGGTCGCATAAAAAATTTGAAAGGCGAGTTGCATGACCGCAGCCGCACAGAAACGAAACCGTGGATCTGGCGCTCCAAATCCAGCGCGCAAAGCGCTGAATAGCGCCTCCGTTGGTTTTTGGGCAATTCTTCTCACATCCGTCTTTACCAACATGCTGCTGCTCGTTAGCCCGATCTTCATGTTGCAGGTCTACGACCGCGTTATCCCGTCTCAGTCGGAACCAACACTCTACGCTCTGATGGGGATTGCGATTGGGTTGATCGCCCTGTTGGCGATGCTCGAGGCAGCGCGCTCCAGAATTCTGGCGAATGTGGGCCGCTACGTCGACCGCGAGTTGTCGGGACAGGTCTTTGGATCGCTGTTCCGTGTCCGCGCAGCCTTTGGCGCGCGTCCGGGTGATTCTGGAACGCAGCCTTTGCGCGACTTGGATCAACTGCGCAATTTCTTGTCGTCCAACTCCGTCCTTGCCTTCTTCGACGCACCTTTCGCGCCGTTCTTTATCGGTTTGCTGTGGTTCTTGCATCCGTGGCTGTTCTGGATGTCCCTGATTGGGGCCATCATTATTTTCGTTCTGGCGTTGATTGCTGAGATTTCGACACGCGGCTTGTTCCGCGAAGCAGGGCGCTACGGCGTTCAGGCAAGCGCGTTCTCTGAAAGCTCGCTGAAAAACGCGGGTTCACTTGAAGCAATGGGCATGCTGACGCGCTTGTTGACCCGCTGGATGAACAAGCACGACCCGTCTGTTTATTACTCCTCCCGCGCCGTAAGCCGACTTGGTGCGATCCAAGGCACGACCAAGGCCATCCGGTTGGGCTTGCAAATCGGCGTTCTGGGCATCGGTGCCTACTTGGCCATTCAGCCCGGTGCGACCTTTACCGCCGGTATGATGATCGCAGCGTCGATTATCATGGGTCGAGGCCTCGCGCCGGTGGAACAAGCCATCGGCGCGTGGCGTGGGGCCATTCAAGCGCGGCAGTCTTACATTCGACTGGTGGGCCTGTTGGACGATGTTCCGAAACGCGCTGAAGCCATGGAATTGCCTCAGCCAAAAGCCTCGCTGGTTGTCCGTGATCTGGTTGCGCAGCCTCCCGGCACGCAAAAGCCTGTAATTCGCGGCCTTTCGCTGGACGTTCAGCCCGGTGAGTTCATGTGTGTTCTCGGCCCGTCTGGCGTTGGTAAATCGACGCTGGTGCAGTGTATCACGGGCGTTTGGCCTGCGCGTGGCGGCACGGTTCGCCTCGACAATATTGACGTTTACACCTGGAATTCAGCGGATCGGGGCAAGTACCTCGGTTATCTGCCCCAGTCGATTGACCTGTTTGACGGCAACGTCGCTGAGAACATTTCTCGTTTTGAGGAAATCGACAGCCAAAAGGTCGTTTCCGCAGCGCAGCAAGCGCACTGTCACTCATTGATCCTTAACCTTGCGCGCGGCTATGAAACCGCCTTGGGCGAGAGTGGGGCCGGGCTTTCCGGAGGGCAGCGTCAGCGCTTGGGTCTGGCGCGAGCCATGTACAATGACCCTGTGTTGGTGGTGCTGGATGAGCCGAACTCGAACCTCGATCAAGAGGGCGAAGAAGCACTGGCCCGAGCCATTCTGGGCCTGAAACGCCGAAATGCTGCAGTGATTGCTGTGACGCACAACCGAAACCTCGTCGGCATTGCCGACAAGCTGTGCATCATGCGGCCTGACCGCGCTATTGTAGGGCCAAAGTCGGTGGTTCTCGATGCCGCAAAGAAAGAGCAGGAAGAGGCAGCAGCGTCTCAAGCGAAGCAGAAAAAAGCCGCTGAGAACGACGCCGTCGCGAAGGCTGCTGCAGCCAAGCCGGCATCGCCAAAAACCGAACAACCGAGCCAACCGTCCGCAGATGGTGATGACGAATGAGTGATCAGAAACAAGAAACCGCGGGCCAGCCAGAAGCCGAGCCCAACGCAACGCAGCCGGAAACCGGTCGTGCCAATGCCGAGCAGCGCGCGCTAGAGGCGATTTACCTGCCTGCGCGCACTGAAGACAAAAGTGAACTGGCACTGATTGAGAAATCAGACCGTCCTGTCACCATTGTGCGCGATTGGACCGTGCTTTGGGCGTTCATGGCGCTGTTTATCGGGTTTGGCGGCTTTGTCGCCTGGGCGTCTATGGTGAAACTGTCTCAAGGCGTGTTTGCCCAAGGCCAAGTCGCCGTTGATAGCCAGCGGAAAACCGTCCAGCACCTTGAGGGCGGTATCATTGAGAACATCTACATCCGCGAAGGCGATACGGTTGAGCAAGGTCAGGTTCTGATTGAGCTTGAAGGCGTTCAGTCCCGCTCGCGTCGCGACCAAATCGTGAAGCGCTTGGGCGCTTTGACGACGACTTTGGACCGTTTGAAGGCTGAGCAGTTGAATAACGGTTCGCTGGCATTCACGGACTTGAACCAGATGGGTTTGAGCAACGCGGATGAAGCAGAAATCTATGCCCAGCAGCGAGAGCTGTACATCGACCGCCTGGACCAGTTGCAGGGCGCTAAAGACCTGTTGGTTAAGCGGATGGCGCGATTTGAGGAAGATATTTCCGGTCGGTTGGCCCAAATCCGTGCGCTCGAAAACGAGCGTAACATCATTCAGCAGGAACTGGAAAACCTGCGCAGTCTGCTGAGCCGCAACCTGACACAGCGCGATAAAGTGGTCGCGCAGCAACGGGCTTTGGCAGAGAACGAATTCCAGATTGCACAGCAGCGCTCGGCCATCGGCCAGCTTGGGGTGCAAATCGAGGAAACCAAGGCGGAATCCTCTCAGCTTGACCGGGATCGTCGCCGTGAGATTTCCGAAGAGATCGCTAAGTCTCAGAACGCCATTTTGGAAATTCAGGAAGAATTGCTTGGTTTGCGCGATGTCGTGCTGCGGACCCAGATCACAGCACCGCAAAGGGGCCGGGTGTTGAACCTTTCCTTTGCAACCGTTGGCGGGGTTATTCCACCGTCTGAGCCGATCATGCAGATTGTCCCAGAAGACGATGACTTGGTGGTCGAGGCTCGGTTGCGGACGATTGATCGTGATTCCGTCCGCAAGGGCGCGGATGTCAATGCGCGCTTTACCGCGTTCCCAACGCGGGGAACACCTGAGTTGATCGGGCAGGTAGAGAGCATCTCCGCGGACGTGGTTACCGATCCAAACACAGGTGAGCCTTACTATAACCTGCGCGTGACGTTCACAGAGGACGAATACCGTCGCTTGAGTGAAGCTTTGGTGTTGCAGGCTGCGGACTCCAATCGAGACCTTAAGTTGACGCCCGGCATGCCCGTAGATATTTTCGTTGATAATGGCGAGCCACGTCGACCGATTGATATTTTCTTCGAACCGCTTGAAGAAGTCATCGACAAGGCCTTGCGAGGGAGCTGACCATGACGGCCCAACCCCATGATTTAAGAGCTGCGTCTTTGTCACCGACAGGGATCAAAACGGCGCTGTCTGGCTTCGTCTTTGCGGTTGGGCTGGCGTTTCTGGCGCCATCAGCAATGGCACAATCCCAGTCCGCGCCTTACCCCGTGGTTTCTGCCATCTTTGACGCGCTCAACCGTGATGCTCGGATTGGCGCAGCACAGGCACAGGCCGATGGTGCGCGCTATACGATTAACCAGGCCAAAGCAGGCCGCTATCCGACCATTCGCTCCGTCTCGGATTTCTCTGGCAACCCCTTTACGTTGGATTCATCGCAGGTGCTGGGCGTCGCGGTTGACCAGCCATTGATCGACTGGGGCAAGACGCGCGCTGAAGTTCAGGCGGCGCGACGGTTGGCTGAGGCTGAGTTGGCATTGGTTGATGCAACCCGTTTGGATATCGCTGAAGAAGTAACAACGGCCTACGTCACTTTGGTACGGGAAAAGGAAGCGCTGAATATCCTTCGCCGCCAATTGTCGGATTTGCAGGAGCAGGTCGGTGGCCTGCAGGCACAGGTGTCCGCGGGCGTCGCGACGCGGGTTGATCTGCGCAAAGTAGAAACAGAAATCTCGCTGACGCGGTCAGAAATCGCGCGGGGCGAGTATCAGGTTGTGCGCGCTGAACAGCAGTTGCAGCGCCTCACCGGTTCAGGGCAGGCGGCAAGTGTTGGTCAAGAACAGCTGGAAAACTTCTATTTCGCCTTCCGTGCTTCGACCCTCGAAGAAGCCCAAACGCGGGCGCAGCTGAACCACCCCGAAATCATTGCATTTTCCCGTCGTCTCGCTGCCAAGCAGGCTGAAGTCCTGGCTGCGCAGCGTGGCCGGTATCCGGGCATTAACTTGCGAGCACAGCTCGCCGGTGGTTGGCGAGATGGAAACTTTGGCGATGAGTCGGGTCTTTCGTTGAACCTGTCCGCGCCGCTGTATCAGGGTAACCGATTGTTTGCCGGTCAAAAGCGGGTAGAGGAAGAACTCAAGGGGCTGCAGCAAGAGTACGTGTTCGAGCTGGAGCGCCTCGTTGAGAATGTTACCTTTGGTTGGAACAACATCTCTTCCCTCGAACGCTCCGTTGCGCAGTTGCAGCAACAGGTGCGGCAGAACCAGTCTCGCGTTTCAGACGTTGAAGAAGAACGCCGTGCGGGTTTGGCAACGACCGGTGACGTGATTGACGCCAAGAAAGCGTGGTTTCGCAGTCAGGAACTGGTTGTCGACGAGATGAGCCGATTGAACGAGGCTCGTACGATGCACCTGCTCGACATGGGCACCGTTCAGTAAAAAACACGGTTGCAGCCTGCCTTGGTTAGCGGATCGAAAGGTGGTGCGCTTTTGCGCCGCCACCCTTCATGAAACGCGGGTCCAAAGGCTTTCGAATATCGGCTCTCTGCGCCTATGGTAGACAACCCTTCCAGCAGCCTCGAGAGCCGTCATGCCCCGTTTGTCTACCGCCGATATCAGAGCCTCAAAAGGCAACCGAAAGCTCGTGACGCTGTCCTTGGGCATCGCACCCATGGCAAAAATCGCTGATGAGCACTGCGATCTGATTTTGGTTGGAGATTCCCTCGCGATGACGCTGTACGGGCAAGGTTCCACCGTACAGGTGCCGCTCGAGGTCATGGCCTGGCATGGCAAGGCAGTTGTCGATAGCACCCGCAAGGCCTGCATCATCGTTGATTTGCCGTTTGGCTCCTACGAGCAATCCCCGCAGCAAGCTTTTGAGTCTGCCGCTCGCATTATGAAGGAAACCGGTGCGCAAGGTGTGAAGATGGAGGGCGGGGCGCTCATGGCGCCGACGGTGGCGTTTCTCACTCAACGTGGCATTCCGGTCCTAGGGCACGTCGGTTTGTTTCCGCAGCACGTGAACATGATCGGTGGTTTCAAGAAAGAGCGTGACGGGCAGCGTGTGCTCGAAGACGCGATGGCGCATCAGGCTGCGGGGGCCTTTGCTTGTGTGATTGAGGCTGTGCCGACTGAGATCGCAGGACCGCTGCGGGAGCAACTCGACATTCCGACCATTGGCATTGCTGCCGGACCTGATTGTGATGGCCAGATTTTGGTGATTGATGATCTGATTGGGTTGAACCCTGATTACGTGCCGCCGTTTGTGCAGCCAAAGGCGCAGACAGCGGCGGCCATCAAAGACGCGATACAATCCTACGCTCAGGAAGTGCACTCAAGCTAAGCCTGTTCTCTGAGCCTTTCAGGGGTTCGAATCAGTTGGCGGGGTGAAGTGCTCATTGGTCCTGATGAAGAATCGGGCGGCTTGATGCCGCACTTATTTCGGTTTTCGGGTAATCTAATTTCGTAATTGAGCCGACGACTTGTTGTGGTCCACGCAACAATCTTGCGCCCCAGACCGATATATCTGAACAAACCGCGCCTTTAGGCCGCAGTCCGACGTAACATTAAGTTTGTGCATAGCAGTTAGACGAGCGGAAACTGGTCGTCTTGTGCTAAAAGCGGATAAATAGGTCAGTAATGCAGACATAAATTTGGGTCGCCGTGTGGAAGCATGGTGGCCCTTTAGTGTCCAAAGGGCGCTATAATCGAAAGG
Source organism: Alphaproteobacteria bacterium (assembly GCA_965661545.1). GTDB lineage: Bacteria > Pseudomonadota > Alphaproteobacteria > UBA7985 > UBA7985 > UBA7985. Next base: position 28,296 of record CBFIEF010000017.1, read on the forward strand.
GAACGGATTTGCAGGCTAATCAGACAGAGACGCACGCAGTCAGCTTGTTCGATTTCGCTGAAGATCACTCCAGTTGTGGAGTGGGTTTTATTACGCGCAAATCAGGTACTTTCTCACATGACATCATCGAGAAGGTGCATGAAGCCCTTTGCTCTGTCCCGCACCGGGGCGGCATGGGTGCTGATGGCACGGGCGATGGCGCTGGAATTTGCGTGGATCTGTCGCCGAAGTTCTTCTCCAAAATCTCAGGAGAAGAAGGTCTGCAATTCGGCAAGTTTGCGGTCGGTAACTTCTTCCTTCCGGCGCGTACTGACATGCACGGGACCGCTATCAGCATCATCAACAAGGCGCTGAAGCATTACGATTTTCACGTGATTAGTCAGCGCCGTGTACCGGTCAACAAAGGCGTGTTGCTAGACGCTTCGATCGGTGCGCAGCTTGATATGCACCAGTGGGTCTTTGTCCCCGATGATCAATCTCTGACCGCCAAGCAAATCGACCAGGCCGCCTATGACATTTTGCTGGAAATCGAAGAGCAAGCCTTCACGCGCGAAGAGCTTGCAGGGTTCTATCCTGTCTCCCTGTCGTCCAAAACGCAGGTTCTGAAGGGGCAGCTGAATTCGTGGGAAGTTGTGCCGTACTTTCTTGATCTTCAAGACAGCGACTACGAAGCCCGCTCCCTGTTTTTCCACACGCGGTTTTCGACAAACACGGACAGCCAGCCCGCGATGGCGCAGCCGTTCCGCCAGATGGCGCACAATGGTGAGCTGAACACCGATAAAAAGAACCGCCTGTCTGAGGCGGCCATCGCACGGACCAAGAACCGCAGCATTATCTCGCCTGTGGGCCAGTCGGATTCTGCGCGCTTGGACCAGACACTCTCCCGCCGCATCCATGAAGACGAGCTGGACATGATCGAAGCTGTGGTCGCGATGATGCCCCCGGCTTGGGAAAATGACCCTTCAGTGCCGCAGAACGTGCGGGACATGCTGGAATACTTCTCGCTTTATGAGGAAAAGAACGACGGCCCCGCTGCGCTGATCTTTGGCGATGGTGAAGTCGTTGGAGCGCGTTTGGATCGGCTGGGCTTGCGTCCTTTGCGTTCGATCGAGACAGACGAATACCTCTGCGCGATGTCCGAGGCCGGGCAGATTGATTTTCCGGCAGAAACGGTGATTTCTCGCGACCGGGTGAAGTCGGGCGGAACGCTGTACTACGACCATATTCGCGGGCGGTCCTTCAATACCGTTGAGACGCTGGAAGACTTGGCGGGCCGCAAGGACTACGCGGCGATGCTTAAAGAAGCTCGGATCACGCTTGGCGATATTCCTGTTCCGACCGCTGGCGATGCTGGGGCGGTGCCTGAATTGAACGTGCATCAGCGGATGGTGGCCTACAGCCTCAATCAGGAAAGCCTGAAACTGCTGATGGATCCTATGCTGCAGAACGGCGCGGAAAAGGTTTCTGCGATGGGCTATGGCTACGCGATCAACAGCCTGACTGACGAAGAAGGCGGGATGGCGAAGTACTTCAGCCAACGCTTTGCCCAAGTGACCAACCCGCCGCTGGATTCCATCCGCGAGGCGGACGGTATGACGTTGCGCGTCGCCTTGGGCTCGCGCCCCATGTTCACGGCGAACCGGACCAAGCAGGTTGTGATCCCGTCGCCCATTCTGACGCCAACAGAAATGGCGCAGTTGGAAGCGCAGGCAGAAGCGCCGGTGAAGCGGTTTGATATGCTGTTCGATCACGGCAAGATCGTTGATGCTAACGCGATCGAAGCCGCTTTGACGGTGCTGTGTGATGCGGTTGAGGCGACCGTTCGGGCTCAGGGTGGCATCATCATTATTTCTGACCGGAATGTGAGCAAAACCCGTGCGGCTTTGCCGCTCATTTTGGCTGTTGCGGCGCTGAACCAGCGGTTGATTGCTGAAGGTTTGCGGTTCAACGCATCTATTATTGTGGAAAGCGGGCAGGTGGCTTCGTCTCACCATGTTTCTACCGCTTTAGGTTTTGGCGCTTCGGCGGTGATGCCACTGTCCGTGGTTGCTCGGGCGCAGGATAAATACGCTTCCGCCGAAGATCAGGCTGCTGCGATCAAGAAGTACGTTAAAGGCTGCGAAAAAGCGCTGATGAAGACGATGGGTAAGGTGGGTTTGTGTACCGCTGAATCCTACATCGGCGGCGAGTTCTTTGAGCCTAACTTCTTTGACACCAACAGCGGTAAGCTGGCGGCGTTCTTCCCGAACATGAACGCGCCTGTTGGGGGTGTTGGGTTCGAAACTGTGGTTAAGAGCGCCTTTGACTGGCACACGCATGCTCTTTCCGTGGCTGAGGAGGGTGATATTCCCCTGCTGGGTCTGTTCAAGGAGCGGAATGACGGTGCGGGCCACTCTTATGGGCTGGTTGCCGTACGCGGGTTTGAAGATCTGACCGCTGAGCCGATTAAACTGGCCTCAAAAGGCACGGCTAAAGCCAACGATATTGAGTTGAGCGATGAAGACATGTCGCTGAACACAGTAAGCCGCTTGTTTGATGCCTTTGGCGTCGACGACCGCGCTTACGTGGACACGAGTTTTGACCGTCGGACGCCGGAAGAGATTAATGGCTTTGCGATGACTCCGGGCTATCGCGCTTTCATCGATATGATGGGTAAGGAGCGGACAAAGCGTCCTGCAGCGTTACGCGATGTCCTGTCTTTCCCGCTTGATATGAGCGATTGCAAGGATCCTGAGGCAATACGAGGGAAGTTGGCGCTGTTCGATTGGCGCGGCAACATCTCGCTCGCGGTACAGGGTGTGGATGCTGAGGCTTTAGAAGGAGCGATCGCAGGGACAGAGGCAGAAGGCAAAGTTCAGGTGACTGATGCGGCACTGGATGTGTCGCAGGTGCAGTCCGCTGCGGAAATCTGCGAAGCTTTCGCTGGTGGTGCAATGTCGCACGGGGCTTTGGTGGCGTCTGCGCACGAAGCGGTGGCGCATGGCATTAACATGGTTGGTGGGTTCTCGAACTCAGGCGAGGGTGGTGAGCATTTCACCCGCTATGGCACGCTGCGCGCAAGCCGGATTAAGCAGATCGCTTCCGGGCGTTTTGGGGTGTGGACGGGCTATTTGGCTGATCCGAACCTCGAAGAGCTGGAAATCAAAATTGCTCAGGGCGCAAAGCCGGGCGAGGGCGGGCAGTTGCCGGGTGCGAAAGTCACGGTTGAGATCGCCGCGGCGCGTGGCGGCACGCCAGGGGTTGAGTTGGTCTCGCCCCCACCGCACCACGACACCTATTCCATCGAAGATTTGGCTCAACTGATCCACGATTGCAAAGCCGCTCGGGTGCGGGTGATCGTCAAGTTGGTATCCTCTGAGGGCATTGGCACGATTGCTGTTGGCGTGGCTAAAGCAGGCGCCGATCTGATCAACATTGCGGGCAATACAGGCGGCACGGGCGCGGCTCAGGTGACGTCGCTGAAGAATACGGGGCGTGCTGCGGAAATCGGCTTGGCGGAAGTGCATCAAGCGCTGTGCCGGACGGGACTGCGCAAGAAGGTCAAGCTGCGCTGCTCTGGAGCGCATCAAACCGGCTCTGACGTGGTGAAATCTGCGCTTTTGGGTGGTGACAGTTTTGAATTCGGCACGACCGCTTTGATGATGCTCAAGTGCGTGATGGCAAAGAACTGCAACATCAAGTGTCCCGCGGGTCTTACGACAAACGCGGAAGCCTTTGAGGGCGACCCTCGGGCACTGGCGCAATACCTGATCAACGTGGCGCATGAAGTGCGTGAGATCTTGGCGTCGATGGGTCTGAAGTCCCTGCAGGAAGCGCGGGGCCGGACGGATCTGTTGCAGCTGCTGAAGCACGAGAACAATGTCGGTCAAATGGACATGAACCGCATGCTGGCAATTTTGCCGGAGCGGAAGATTGATGATCCGGTCTATCTGGAAGCAAACTTTGAAGTCGATGATGCCCTTTGGGATCAAGTGCGTCCGCAGCTGCTGAGCGCCAATGCCGAGAGCATCACCATTGACTACGACAAACGTCTATCCAACCGCAACAAGACCACGGGCGGCCAGTTGGCCATCGATGTTGAGCGTCTGCTGCAGCACGAAATGGACGACGCTACGGTGCAAAAGTCACCGATGATAGACACCGACGACCGCGGTCATCGGGCGCTGCGGTCTCAGTCTTTGCGCATCAACACACGCGGGGCTGCGGGGCAGTCTTACGGGGCGTTCTGTAACGCTGGTATGGTTATGCACCACCAAGGAACCGCGAACGACGGCGTAGGCAAGAGCCAGTCTGGCGGTATCGTTGCAATTGTTTCACCCGGTGGCGGTGAGCTTGAAAACGCGCTTATTGGCAACTTTGCGCTTTTTGGCGCAACCGGTGGCGAGCTGTTCGTTGAGGGCGCTGCGGGTGACCGCTTTTGCGTTCGAAATTCCGGTGCAACGGCTGTGATTGAAGGCGTTGGTGATTTTGGCTGTGAGTACATGACCAACGGCGCTGTTTTGAACATTGGTCGTTTTGGCTATGGCTTTTGCAACGGCATGTCTGGCGGTGTGGCTTACCAGTATGACCCCAAGGGGCGGCTGGATATGTTCTACTCGCGTGATTCCGTTTCATTGACCGACTTGGCAGCAGACGACGCTCTGTCTGCTCACCACCGCGAGGCTGCGCGAACCATGCTGGAACGGCATGTTGCGCACACGGGTTCAAAGCGCGGTCAGGCGATCCTCGAGAATTGGGATGCGGAGGTGAAGAACTTCCGTTACGCAACGCCTCTGGCGCTGGAGGATTACCAAAACTACCAGCACATCGTCGCGAAGAAGTCGCGGAAGGATCTTGCGGACGAAATGGCCTTCGCGATGGTTACTCACCAGCTGACGAAGCTGAAGCGCGCCATTAAAGACCGTGAGCCCTTGATGGGCGGCGCGGTGCCAAATTCGCAGGCGCCAGACTTTGAGCCAGCGAGCATGTATGAGTTGGTCAACACTTCGGCTGTGTTGGCGATTGCGCAAAATGTTGCGCGGGACCGGTTGGCCAAGTCGTTGGGCAAAGACGCGGTTGTTGCGCCATTGTCGCTGGATATTGCGGCGCAGAAGCTGATTTTGACTGAGGACTTCACGGTTCTTTCTAAGCTGTCGGCCTTCGCGAAATCCGCGCTGACGATCTACAGCGACGAAGAGCTGGCGGTTCTGATTTCGGATAAACGGATGCGGGATTACAAGCGGGCGCTTGATCTGAGGAACGTGCGCTTAGCGGACGGCTTTGGCACCTTTGCTTGGATTGAGCATCAGGACCATATCAACCGCTATCGCTTGGGCACCATCCCAAGCTTGGATGAGCTGTTCGCCAAGGCGTCCAGTGCCGAAATCGTCAAGCTGGCGTCTTAAGGAAAGGGTGAAGGAATGATGTCGATGAAACCAATTCTTACCATCCCTGACTTTATGCCTTTGTCCGCCGAACAGCGGGCTTGGTTGCAGGGGTATTACGCGGGCATGGCAATGCAGGCGGAAATGTCCGTTTCGACGGGCAGCGGCTTGTCTTCTTTTGCTGTCGATATCCTGATTGGCACTCAAACCGGTAACGCTGAGGGACTGGCCGAAGAAATGGCCATGTCGCTGGGTGGTGCCGGCGCTCAGGCGCGCATGCATCAGCTCGACGATGTTGAGATGGACGCTTTGGCGGAGATGGAAAATGTTCTGATCATCGCCTCGACCTACGGCGAAGGCGAAATGCCGGACAACGCGCACATGTTCTGGGAAGCGCTGGAAAGCGATACTGCGCCGCGCTTGGAGGCGACCAAGTTTGCTGTTTTGGGCTTGGGTGATACGGCCTACGACGAGTTCTGTGCTGCTGGTAAGATGCTGGACAAGCGTTTTGAGCAGTTGGGCGCGCAGCGGATTGCGGCGCGGGTCGATTGTGACGTGGATTACGAAGACTTGGCGGCGGATTGGTCGGCGAGCGTGATCGAAGTCTTTACGCCGCTGATCGCTGAAGCCGCCCCTGCGGTTGGCGGCGCGGCACCGGCTGCGCCGGCGGCAAGCACCAAGTCGAAATGGACACGCAAGAACCCGTACAGTTCGGCGCTGACCGTCAACCGTCGTTTGTCTGGCGCTGGCTCCAAAAAGGATATTCGTCACTACGAGGTTGCCCTGCCAGGTGATGACGCACCAACCTATGAAGCTGGCGACGCCGTCAACGTGTTGCCGATCAATGATCCGGCTTTGGTCGAGCTTTGGTTGGAGCGGTTGGGGATGAAGCCGGACACCGCCGTACCCGGGCAGGATCAACCGCTGGCGGACCTGATGCTGCGGGATTGGGAGATTTCTACACCATCGAAAGACTTTCTAAAGATGGTAGCCATGAAGTCGGGCGATGACGAGCTGGCCCACGTCCTTGAACACAACGATAAGCAAACGCTGGAAGACTACGTCTGGAACAAAGACTCGCTTGATCTGTTATTCGACTTCCCAAAAATCGAGTTGGATCTAAACGAAGTCAGCACTCTTTTCCGTCCGCTACAGCACCGGGCATACTCAATTTCATCGTCCTCCAAGGTCCATGAAGACAGCGTGCACATGACGATCTCAACGGTTCAGTATCACAACAATAACCGCCTGCACCAAGGCGTAGCCTCGGGCTATTTGGCGGACCGGGTTGGGGATGCGGATAGCGTTCAAGTTTTCATGTCTCCAAACAAGAACTTCCGGGTGCCTGAACAGGGTGACGTACCGATCATCATGGTGGGCCCGGGAACAGGTGTTGCGCCGTTCCGCGCGTTCTTGCAGGAGCGACAAGCGACCGGAGCAAATGGTGGTAACTGGCTGTTCTTCGGCGATCAAACACGCGCGAACGACTACATCTACGAAGATGAACTCGAAGCAATGAACCAAGATGGCCTCCTGTCGCGTTTGGATTTGGCCTTTAGCCGAGATCAGGCCGCAAAGGTCTACGTTCAGCATCGGATGCGTGAGAACGGCAAAGATATGTTTGATTGGCTGGAGCAGGGCGCACATTTCTACGTTTGTGGCGATGCCACGCGCATGGCAAAGGATGTTGATGAGGCCTTGCATGAACTTATCGCTGAGCACGCTGGTGTCGATGAGGCCGGCGCTCGGGATTACGTCAATGCCATGAAGAAGGCCAAGCGGTACGCGCGGGACGTTTACTGATTTCTAAGTCCTGAGAAGGGGGGCTTGGCCGTTGACGGCCAAGTCGGCTATCGCCTCCGATGTCACTCAAGGGACTAGGGGACGTTGTGCCCTCCTGCCGTCAAGGCCAAGCCGCCTGCCGGCGGTGTCGCTGCGCGCCAGCCCTGACAGCTCCACCCCTACGTTCGCCACGTGGCAGAGGTTCAGGACGGATCCTGAACCTCGCTGTTTATTGCTTGATCTCGGTTGGAAACGGCGTCCGCGTGTGGAACGATTTCCCTATCAGCCAGCGTTTTGCGCCCCCTGTTTTGTGTCGAACGTCGCTAAACCGCGATAAGCGCAGGTGAGACTTGCTCACGATTTTTCTTGGGAAACACGGTTTTCCGTGGTTTATCGGCTTTACGTACGTCGCTTCTAGCGTCGACGGCCGGCAGTTTTCTTGAGTGATCGTTGCCCTTTTTGTTTCGGCGAGCAGTGCCCGCCGGTGTTTTGCAACCTTTACCTTGTCTGCCAACGCCCCCGCGATACCACGCGGGCCAAATGAAAGATTCCCCAGCTTTTGATGACTTTTGAAGACCTCGGCTTGAACGAGGCTGTTCTTCGCGGTGTAACCACGCAAGGTTTCACCACCCCAACGCCCATCCAGAGCGCGCTTATTCCCGCTGCTATGGAAGGTCGTGATTGCGTGGGTCTGTCACAGACAGGTTCAGGCAAAACTGCAGCCTTTGTGCTGCCTTTACTCCACAAGATTGCTGAAGAAGAGCAATCTGCCGGTCCGCGTCATTGCCGAGCCTTGATCGTTGCGCCGACGCGCGAACTGGCGATGCAAATCGTCGACAACACGCGCTCGCTGTCAAAGTTCAGCAAGGCCAACACAGCTTTGTTGATTGGTGGCACCAGCTACACCACACAAATTCGCGCGATGGATCGCGGTGCTGATCTGGTGGTTGCAACGCCAGGTCGATTGATCGACCATATCGAGAGCGGTTACTTGGCACTCCACCGAACCCATACGATCGTGCTCGATGAAGCCGATCAGATGATGGACATGGGCTTTATGCCTTCCATCCAGAAGATCATGGAATTTATGCCGCAGACCCGGCAGACGATCTTGCTCTCTGCGACCATGCCCAAGCCTATTCGCAAGTTGGCGAACGACTTCTTGCGGAAGCCGTTTGAGACGGAAGTCAGCCCACAGTCCAAGCCTGTTGAACGCATTCAACAGCATGCCTTTTCCATCAAGGCGCGCGACCGTCGGCGGTCCTTGCTGGCGTTGGTGAAGGAACATGGCGTTGAGCGCGGCATTATCTTTACGCGGACCAAGCGCACGGCGGATGATGTTGAAATGCTGCTGCGCAAAGCCGGCATTCAGACTTTTGCCTTGCATGGTGACAAGACCAAGGGCGAGCGTAACCGCGCTTTGACGTCCTTTAAGAAAGGGCAGATCCCCGTTCTGGTCGCTACCGATATTGCGGCGCGCGGGATCGATGTGGATAACGTTTCGCACGTGATCAACTACGAGATGCCAAACGTGCCTGAGGCTTATGTTCACCGGGTTGGCCGCACCGCGCGCGCAGGCAAGGAAGGCATTGCCTTTTCCCTCGTCGCGCCAGCGGAGCAAAAGCTGCTGAATGATGTACAGCGTCTGACCGGCATCAAGCTCAAAATGGAGCAACTCAACATCCGTGACGTTGAGATGCCGGATAAGGATGCGGTTGCTGTTGAGCCACCAGAGGACGAGCGCCGTCGTGCGGGTCGTCAGGGTGGTGGTCAGCGCGGTCCAAACCGCAAAGGTGCACAGGGCTCTGGAGATCGGGACCGCAAGTCGGAGATCCGTCGTCCGCGTCAAGAGTTCAAGAAGGCCTATAAGCCGTCAAAACCCCACCACCGGGATGATGCCGCCGATGCGCGTCCACCCAAGCGATACCCGGATGCTCCGGTTTGGAACCCAATCCGAGCCCGTGTCGACGCTGAAGGAGACGATCGCGAGCGTTTCGCCCGTGAAGAAACTGTTCGTCCAAAGAAGAAAGGGTCGCCGAAAAAGCGGCCTAAGCCTGGCAATCACCGTAAGGGTCAGCCACGTGCCGCTTCTGCTGAGGGCAAGAACAAAGGCCAGCGCCAAAATGGTGCGCCTGCAAATAACCCGCGGTCTGACCGCGGTTCACCGAGCAAAGCCAAGAGGCCGAGCGAGGCTGCTGCCTGAGGTAGGCGCAGTCATTCTTAAGACTATGAAGGAATACCCACATGGAAACCGGTACCGTTAAGTGGTTCAATGAAACCAAAGGCTATGGCTTTATCGAGCCAGGCGCAGGCGGCCAGGACGTTTTTGTTCACATCTCCGAAGTTCAGCGCTCCGGCTTGTCTGGCCTCAAAGATGGTCAGTCAATCTCTTACGAGCTGAAGGTAGATAGCGCACGGGGCAAGACCTCTGCTGTAAACCTGCAGGTTGAACAGTAAGTTCAAAATCGTGGGTTTGGGGCGGTTTTATTTCCGCCCCGAATACCCCTCGATTATAGCTCTAAGACCGCTTAACCGGTCTTAGAGATAAATCGCCACCAGCTGACGACCGGCGATAACTGGGCGCAAATCGGCGCCCCAGACGATCATGTCTTGGCTTGAATAGCCCTGCGAGGCATGCTCAGCGCGTGATTGCAGCAGCCACCAACCGTCTTTGTAGGGTTGAGGATTTTCTTGCAGCATATTCACCATCCATGTCAGCGATGAAATTGGCTTTGGCTCGGTGAATTTGGGCATCATCGCGGGCGGCGGCATGTCAGCGAGTGCCAGCAAAGACACCACAGACGCCACCAGACCTTCAGCAAATCGCACCCAGATATAATGGTTCGTTTCATTTGATCCGCTGCGTGGTAGCCCACCGGCGGCGAGTTTTGAGTCGAAGAACTGTGTGAACGAAGGCCGATGCGGGCCGGCGAAGTAGTCTTGTGCAACATCCGGTTCAGGCAAGTTCGGCGCAGGCAGATGCGTTTCTTCGAATGCGCTTTCCCGACCAACCCCGAATGAAAATGTTGAGCGTGTGGCGAGGCCTTTTTCAGAGAGAACGTCTGCTTGGGCAACCGTCATCGAACGGCCTTGGCGGACCATCTCGGGCCGGACAGTCAGCACACCGCCAGCCGCGCCAACAAAGTTGACCATCGCGGAGCGCAGGGGTGGCAAGTCGGGGTAGGTGCGCATGACCGATTCCAAGCCAAGAGCCGTTGTTAAACCGCCGTAGGTCGATTGCCCCTGTGCCCACCCTTCGGGAATTTCGACGCTGTACGTGCTGTCGCCAACGGTGCTCATGCTGCCGATAAGATCTGAAAATGGCTTGGTCATGCTTGTTCAAATACCTTTTGTGCTGTGATTGAAGGAAGTTTGAGGGGGGCGGGGCGTAAGGGCAAGATTTAGCGAACCTTGGTCAGCATTGCTGTTTGAACTTGCAAACGATCGACGTGGGTTCCGAGTGTCCAAACGCGCCCTCGTCGACAGGGAAGCTGACGCACGCAGGGCGATGTGACCGCTTCAAGTCTGGCACAAGGTGTCCTAAGCTATCGCTAAACTTGCACTGAATTGAGCTCCGCCGATGGATATCGCTATTTTCCCCATTCTCGTTGAGTGGCTTGAGACCGCCTTTCGGATCGCGCACGTCACGACGGCTATCGCGTGGGTGGGGTCGTCGTTCTACTTTATCGCTTTGGATCTTGGCCTGCGCCGGGATGGCCCGTTGCCGGAGAAGGTGAATGGGGAAGAGTGGCAGGTTCACGGGGGCGGGTTCTATCACGTTCAAAAGTACAACGTCGCACCGCCCAATCTGCCCGAGCATCTGACGTGGTTTAAGTGGGAAAGCTACAGCACGTGGTTGACTGGCTTTGCCATGCTGGTGCTGATCTACTACCTCGGCGCAGACCTGTATCTTGTTGATCCCAACGTGTTGGATATCCCGATTTGGGCGGGGATCATGATCTCGCTGGGGTCCATTGTGCTGGGTTGGGTGTTCTATGACTTGCTGTGTAAGAGCCGGTTTGGGAACGACAACACGCGCTTGATGATCTTCCTTTTCCTCGTGCTGGTCGCGCTGGCGTGGGGCTATACGCAGGTGTTCAGTGGCCGCGCGGCGATGTTGCACCTTGGGGCCGCAACCGCGACGATTATGTCGGCTAACGTATTCATGATCATCATCCCGAACCAGAAAATTGTAACCGCAGATTTGCGCGCCGGTCGAGCGCCGGATCCCAAGTACGGGGTCATCGCCAAGCAGCGTTCAACCCATAACAACTATCTGACTTTGCCAGTGCTGTTCCTGATGCTCAGCAACCATTACCCGCTCGTGTTTGCCAGTAAGTACAACTGGTTGATTGCGTCGTTGGTGTTCTTGATCGGTGTCTGCATCCGGCATTTCTTCAACACGCGAGATGCACGCAAGGGCAACCCCATGTGGACATGGAGCGCCGCGTTTGTGCTGTTTGCCATCGTGATTGCTTTGTCGGTTTGGCCCTTTGTGTTCAAAGGCGACCGGGGCGAGGCGCAGGCTTCTTCCCTGAGCCCACAACAGGTTCGTTTGATGTCCGCTGCGGAGTTTGAGGGCGTTCATACGATTATCACCAACCGCTGCACCGTCTGTCATGCCGAGCAACCGGCTTGGCCGAGCTTGTATGGTGCGCCCAAGGGCGTGGTGTTGGAGGGGCCTGCGGATACTGCGCTGCACGCCAAGCGGATCTACATGCAGTCAGCGATCAGCGCCGCCATGCCTCCGGCGAACAAGTCGAATATGCTGCCTGAGGAGCGCTTGCTGATTAAGGAATGGTACGAGGCGAACCGCTGAGGCTCCTGTCAGCGCCTGAGCGATACCACCACGCCCGCCAGCACCAACACCGCTGAGGCGATGAAGGCCAATGTTATTTCTTCGCTCAACAGCAATATGCCGCCCAATGCAGCGATAATCGGTACGGTGACTTGCGTTAGTGCTGCGGTTGTCGTCCGCAGCTGCGGCAGGATGTAGTACCACAGGGCGTAACCCATGCCTGACGTGACGACGCCCGACAGTAGGGCTAGACCGACCCCCGAGCTCGTCAGTGCCGCCGTCGGTGGGATGAAGAACCAAACCAGCAGCGCCGCTGGCGCGGCGTATAAGAAGTTTGCGGCTGTACTGGCCAGTGGTTCTGTCGCGCTCTTCCCGACCAGCGAATAAACGCCCCACGCCACGGCGCTTATCACCATCATCGCGGCAAAGACAGGTGAGGGTGCTACAGTGCCGGGGAGGAGCAGCAGAACCAGCCCGCCAAAGGCTATGGCAGTCCCAAACCACCGGGCCCGGCTGATCGTTTCCTGGCGATGAATTAGTGCTGCGGCGAACATGGTGATTTGCACCACGCCAAACAGCAGCAAAGCTCCCAAGCCAGCATCGATACGCAGATAGCCAAAGGAAAATCCGATGGCGTAGACACCAAGCGCTGTCGCTCCGATGGCGGAACCCTTGCGCAGCCAACGGGCGCTTCGCTGGCGAAGGCTAACCATCAGGCCCAAGGCCAGCGCGCCACTGGTCAGTCGTATGGCGGCAAAAGCTTCGGGGGAAATCAGCGCTTCGGCCAGCGCCATGCGGTTCAGAATAGAGTTTCCAGCAAACGCGATGAGTGTCAGGACCGTGAGCAGCCCAAGCTGGATCACTGAGCGTCGATCACAGGGAACCAGTCTTCGCGCAGCCGCTGTCCGGCTGTCATCTCGTGACCGGGAAAGGGGGGAGACGTTGGACCGGGGCGTTCGACAAACCGGGCGTCGTCGCCAACAAAACGCAGGGAAAAAGCGCGGCGGCGCTGTGTGGCTGTGTTGCCGCGCGCGCCGTGCAGGGTCTTGAAGTTAAACGCGACGGCGTCGCCCGGCTCCAAGTGCCATTCCAGCACCTTCATGCCCTCGGCGTCTGGATCAGGAACGGGGATGTAGTCTTCTTCGTTGGGGTAGAACTTGTCTTCCTTGAGCCAACGTGTCGGCAGAACGGGCTTGGGCCATTGGTGAGATCCGGCGACACAGCGCAAGGTCGCGTCAGTCACGGGCTCCACAGTTGTCCAGAAGCTGACGGTCTGCTGGCCCTCAACGAAGTAATAGGGGCTGTCCTGGTGCCATGGGGTCGCTTTGGCGGTGCCGGGCTCTTTGACGAGGACGTGGTCGTGGAAGAACTGTGCTTGCGTGCTGCCCATCAATTGCGCAGCGACGACTGCGGCTTGAGAGCGTCGAATGACCTGCTCAAACGGTGAGATGCGCGTCCAGTTGCAATAGTCGTCAAAAAAGCGGCCCCGTTCGCCGTCCTGCAGGTTTTCCGCTGCGTAGGGACCGGGCTCGGCCATGTTCTGCTCGATGCCTTGGGCGATTTCATCAATCCAGTCTGCGAACAAACCGCGGATCACCACAGCGCCATCGCGCTGGTATGCATCAACAAGGGTCGGGTCGATCTTCATCGCAAAGGCCTCTTGAACCGTTGGGGTCACTAGGCCTGATTAGAGGGATTGTCGCTGCGTTGGTCAATAAGGTTGAGCTTGATTAGAACAGGCTTGAAGGCGACCAAAGCGGCAATTCCGCCAAGGATCCCAAGTGCAGAGGCCAGCATCTCGTTGGCCAGCAAAAGCAAAGAGAAGCGCTCGATCCCGATGGATGATGCCATATCAGCGAAAAAGATATTGTCGGATTGGTAAAAGCCGAGGGTTGATACAGCGGTGTCGAAGGCAACCGCAACAAACAGCAGCAGAAATGCTGATTGGATCAGGCTGCGACGCCGAAAGAATTGCAGATAGAATTCAACGGGTATGAACAGTCCTGCGACCGTGAATGAGGTGAGGAACTTGCAGTATACCGAAGCAATCTTGAAGCCGTCCAAAACTACGAAATAGAAGAAGGTTGAATAGATGAGGAAAGCAGACGCCAGCGCCAGCGCAGCCATCGTGACAACACAGACCAAAACCTGAAAAACGTGCAGCGTCGTTTTGTTAAAGTACAACTTTGATTGAGTTGCAGAAATCATGTCAGTACATTTTAATTTCATTGCTGTATTGGTCATGGTTCTGCATCACAAACCGCGCCTGCAAAATAAAATAATGAAATTCTTGCAATAAATTTCATATTTTATTTGAAATTAGGGTGATCAACAGAGGTTAAAGTTTCATTATGGTTCTTGCCTTACCAGGAGCCTGCGCGCTGAGCGCTTTCTTCATAATCGGCAAAACAGTCCAACAAATTCTGTGAGCGCCCCGCCTTTGAACGCTTTTTTTGCCTGTCTTGCTGTTGAAACGAGGTGGGTATCATCTAGCTCAGGGGGTAGGTCGTGTTAGGGAGTTGACCGAATGGCTTTAACTCGACGCAAGGCACTGCACTTGGCAGCTGGGTTTGGAACGGCTTTGGCGTTGGCTGGTCCGCTAGAGGTTGGGGCCACGGGCAAAGACGACGGGGCCAGCGCCTCGCCGGATGCGCTGGTGATTGATGACTTCTCCTCCGCGCCCAATGCCACCATTGGTGGCCGCTGGTCATATACCTCTGACCGCGTGATGGGCGGCGTTTCCAATGGGGGAGGGGCCTATGAGACGGTCGACGATCGGATTTCCATTCGGCTCTATGGAGATGTTAGCACTGCGCAAAATGGGGGCTTCATTCAAGTGAGCCTGCGCATCGATGGCCGACGGATCAATGCGAAGGACTATGCTGGCATTGAAATTGACGTGCTCGGCAATGGTGAGGACTACAACGTCCATGTCACCACCACCCGCAGCTTTCCACCTTGGCGCTTCTACAAGCATACTTTTGCGACAACTGCGACGTGGACGCGCATTCGCCTGCCATGGTCCGACTTTACCAGTGAGACCTTTCGTCAGCCGCTGGACCCCTCGACCATCAACCGGCTGAACCTGACCGCCTATGCTCGTGACTTTGAAGCCGACCTTGCTGTGAGCCGGATTGCTCTTTATCGCTAGTGGACTTTTGCGGTGAGGCCCGAACAGGGTATAGCTGTGCGTGTGTCGTGAGCGCGGATAGAGAGAGTCAATCCAGCCGGTGAGATCAGAAGCCAAAACATCGCCTGTTGTTGTGATCGGCGGAGCCAATATGGACCTGACGGGACAAGCCACCGTCACCATGCGCAGCGGTGACTCGCTGCCCGGCATGGTGCGCGCGAGTGCGGGTGGCGTAGGCCGAAATGTTGCTGAAGCTTTGGCGCGTTTGGGGCGGCTGACCAAGCTGATTGCGGCGCTGGGCGATGATGGTTTTGCTGAAGACATCGTGCGGCAAACCTCAGTAGCTGGCGTCGATCTTCGCGCTACGCTGCGTGTGCCCGAACAGACGACTTCCACGTATTTGTCCGTTTTAGATGCCGCTGGTGAGATGCAGTTGGCAATCAACGATATGGACTTGGTCAACGCGCTGACGCCCAAGGTGCTGTCTGAGCGTATGCGTGATCTAGAAGATGCGCAGGCTTGGGTCATCGACGCGAACTTGAGTGCGGACGCCCTTGAGCATCTGTTTAGCAACACTCGTGCGTCGATTCCGGTTTTTGCGGAACCGGTGAGCATGACTAAGGCCGTGAAATTAGTACCTTGGCTGAGCCATATCGAGCTGTTGAAGCCCAATCGAATGGAAGCGGCAGCCTTGACCGGACGACCAGAAGATAGCCCGGTTGAGGATCTCGCAAAGGCCTTGCATGACCTTGGTGTGAAACGCGTGGTGATTTCCCAGGGCCAAGACGGCGTGTGGGGCAGTGACGCCGGGGGCGAGACTGTGGTCCAACCGATATTCCCCGTTTCCATCCAATCCGTCACTGGTGCCGGCGATACGCTCATGGCCGCGCTGGTCGATGCCTATTTGGCCGACCTGCCACTGTCAGAAGCGCTGCCGTGGGCGCAAGCGGCGGCGAGTTTGTCGCTGCAATCGACGCGCGCCATTCACCCCGGCCTATGCGAGGCTGCCGTCCGTTCCGAACTAGAGGCCCATAAGCCATGATCCACCCCATGATCGAAACCTCCGATACCGTTCAGGCAGCGTTGGAGGCCGGAAAACCTGTTGTCGCGCTTGAGTCGACGATTATCAGCCACGGCATGCCCTATCCCCGCAACGTCGAAACAGCGCTGTCGGTCGAGCAGCAAGTGCGCGACAACGGCGCGGTGCCTGCGACCATCGCCGTGATCGGCGGGAAGCCGACAGTAGGGCTGACGCCGGATCAGATCGAGTACTTGGGCAAGGAAGGGCTGAACGTCACCAAAATCAGCCGTCGGGATCTGCCACAAATCATGGCGACTGAGCAGGATGGCGCAACGACTGTAGCCTCAACAATGATCCTTGCCGACCGGGCCGGTATTCGGGTGTTTGCGACCGGCGGGATCGGCGGCGTGCATCGCGGGGCGGAGCGGTCGATGGATGTTTCGGCGGACCTGCAGGAGCTGGCACAAACCGATGTTGCGGTTGTGTGTGCGGGGGCAAAGGCCATTCTTGACCTGTCCAAAACGCTGGAATACCTCGAAACCCACGGCGTCCCGGTGCTAGGTTACGGCACTGATGATCTCCCGGGTTTCTATACCCCAGAGACGGGCTTGCAGGTTGATCACCGCGTGGATACACCAGCTGAAATCGCGCAGCTTTTGCAGGCAAAATGGGGCTTTGGGCTGCACGGTGGCGTTCTCGTCACAAACCCAGTTCCCGCAGAATTTGCTATGCCCCGAGCGCGGATTGATGCTGCGGTTGAACAGGCCTTGGCCGAGGCGGAAGCACAGGGGATTGTTGGCAAGGAATCGACACCGTTCCTGCTGGCTCGTGTCACGGAGCTGACGGGCGGCGATAGTCTTGCCACCAACATCCGGTTGGTGGAAAACAACGCGAGACTGGCGGCGCTAGTTGCGTGCGAAATCGCTGAACTTGATGCCTAAGTCGGCGGGCGCTTGATCCATTGAGTAGGTGTCAAAACTAATATCACCCAACCAAGACCAGAGCGCTAACAGCGGCTGGTCTTCCGTTTTCGTGGCGTGGTCCTCGTTGGACTGATGCAGGACAAAGCTATCCGGTGGGCGCGGTACCCAGTCTTCGGTGATGTGCTGCCAAAGTGCGGTGCCGGAAACGATGTGATACAGCTCCCGCGCTTCGTGGCGGTGGCGCGGGTAAAACGTGTGGCGATCGTGCCAATAGTCTCCCAGCCTGATCTCATCGGTTTGCAGCATCCCATGAGGACCAAGCAGCTCGACATAAGCGCGATTGGTGCTGTCACTGTCGGTGAAAGAACCGCGCGTGTTCCATGCCAGAAAGGGCGATAGCCGCTCGAGCGCTTCAGCCAGGGGGTCGCGATCCAGCGCGGCAAGGGTTCCAGACAACACAACATCGTGGGTATGCAGTTGCCAGCTTGGCCGGCGGTTGGCGTGTGCCCGCAGTAGCCGAGCGGTTTCCCGCCCTTGGTCCGTTGCCGTCGCGACAAAGCGCTGGGCGAACTGATCAAATACCGTGCTCCATGCACGATCCAGTGTGGAGAAATCCAGCATCACGACTGCACCTTTACACCAAGACTTACTGGCAAAACGTGTATTCGGATTTTCGGTCAAATCGCGCTTGGACGCGCCATCAGGACGCCGTTTTTTCGGCAATCGCAGTCCCGCAGGCCCAGCCTGATGACCATGCCCACTGGAAGTCATAGCCGCCCAACCAGCCCGTCACATCGACAACTTCACCGATGAAGTAGAGACCGGGAACGGTGCGGGCTTCCATCGTTTTCGATTCCAGCCCAACCGTGTCCACGCCGCCCAAGGTGACTTCAGCGGTACGATAGCCTTCGGAACCTGTGGGGATGACTTCCCATTGATTGATCCGTTCGGCGAGGCGGTGGAGCGTCTTGTCGGGCTGGTCTCCAACACGCGCTTGCGCCAATTGCGGACCGAGGATGGATTGCACCAGCCGGTTGGGGAGGATTTCGGCGAGCAGGGTCGAAAGATTGCGCTTGCCCGTCTCCACCCGCCACTGTTTCAGCGCCGCTTGCGCATTCCAGCCCGGGGCGAGATCCACGCGAATGGGGCTCCTTTCCCGCCAATAGCTGGAAATCTGCAAAATAGCCGGTCCGGACAGGCCTCGGTGGGTGAACAAAATGGCTTCTTCAAAGGCTGTTTTGCCGTGGTGAACGACCGTATCCGCTGCGACGCCGGCCAGTGCCTTGCACTCGTCGAGTAGGGTGTCGGTAAATGTTAGCGGCACCAGCGCAGGCCGGGTTTCGGTCAGCGCCAGCCCGAACTGCTCGGCCAATTGATAACCAAAGCCGCTTGCGCCCATCTTCGGGATCGACTTCCCGCCACAGGCGACAACCACGTGCGTAGCGCTTAGGACTTGCTCCTGACCTTCGCGCTCAACCCGCACGGAGAAGCCTGTATCGGACTTGGACAGCGACACAACTTTGGTCCGCAGCCATAGCTTTGCGCCAACCTTGGCCATCTCATCGAGCAGCATGTCGATGATGTCTTTAGCGCTGTTGTCACAGAACAACTGACCGAGTGTTTTTTCGTGGTAGGCGATGCCGTGCTGTACCACCAGATCGAGGAAATCCCACTGCGTGTATCGCTTCAGTGCAGATTTGGCGAAGTGCGGGTTTTGGGACAGGAAGTTTTTTGGCTCTGCGCCCATATTGGTGAAGTTACAGCGTCCTCCACCAGAGATCCGTATCTTCTCACCCGGTGACTTGGCATGATCAATAACCAAGGCCGAACCCCCACGTGCAGCGGCAAAGGCCGCAGCTTGCATGCCAGCGGCACCAGCGCCGATGATGAGGGTGTCATAGTGTGCGTTCGGGGTCATGCCTGTTTTCTCAAGAAGTCTGGCGGGCTAATTGTGATCATTCCTTACCCCATACCGGCCCTTGAAACACGTCCAGAACGCAAGCAGCAGCGTCGCATGGGCCGTCGTTGGCGGAGCCTTGCACGGGGTGGAATGTCGGTATTTTGAAGGCCGGGTCGCGAAGTCACATGACGCGCATTGCTCAGCCGTTTAACCAAGCGCTCAGTGAACAAGAAAGGTATCCCATGTCAGCGGTTCAGGAACTCTACAAAAATTACATCAACGGCCAGTGGGTCGAAGGCGGTGCAGGAACCCTTGCTGTCGATAATCCCAACATAGGCGAAGCACTTTCTTTGCAGGCTTCCGCTGATGCATCTGACGTAGATCGAGCAGTGCAGGCTGCTTCGGCGGTGCGCGAAAATCGCTCACTTGCTGACCTGCGGCCCATCGAGCGCGCGCGAATGATACAGAAGATGTCTGCCTACATCAGCGCGAACAAGGACCGTGTGGCCTCGCTGCTGACCTTGGAAAGCGGCAAGCCGCTGTGGGAATCTGAGATTGAGGTCGATAGCGCTGCACGATTCCTCGAATTTTACGGCAATCAGGCCGAAAGCGTTGAAGGCAAGTCGATCCCGCTGGGCGCGTCCTACTTCGATTTCACGACCTACGAGCCTTACGGAGTTTCGGGTCAAATCATTCCCTGGAATTTCCCGCTGGAAATCACCGCGCGCGGTATTGGCCCAGCGCTGGCGACGGGGAATGCCGTGGTCGTCAAAACACCTGAGCTCGATCCGCTGTCACACTTCATCTTTGGCGAAGCCGCTGAAGCAGCCGGCTTTCCGGCGGGCGCGGTGAACATCCTCTGTGGCCATGGCGCAGAGGCTGGGGCTGCGCTGACGGCTCATCCGGGTGTAGGGCAGGTGGTGTTCACCGGTTCTGTCCAAACGGGTACGGCGGTCGCTGTTGCCTCGGCGCGGCGGGTGGTGCCGTGTGTGCTGGAGCTGGGTGGGAAGTCGGCGGGGATCGTCTACCCCGATGCGGACCGTCAAAAGGTGCTCGATAGTGTGCGTTGGGGTATTTACTTTAATGCTGGGCAAGTGTGTTCGGCGTTTTCCCGCATGTTGGTGCACGAGAGCATTCACGACGAAATGGTCGAGCGGGTGAGCGAGCTGGCAAAGGGCCTTTCGGTCGGTCACGGCATGGAGCGGCCTGCCTTTGGCGCGAATATGGGGGCGATGGTCTCCGACGCTCAGCGGGCGCGGGCGGAAGGCATCTGCCAGCGTGCTGAAGCCGAGGGCGCTCGTGCCGTAACAGGGGGCCGCAGGCTCAACCAGCCGGGTTATTTCTTTGAGCCAACGGTGTTTGACGGCGTGACGCCAGAGATGAACATCGCGCAAGAAGAGGTCTTTGGCCCGGTGATCTCTGTGATGAAATTCAGCGAAGATGATGAAGCCATCCGCATGGCCAACGACACAGATTATGGTTTGGTCGCTGGGGTCTTTACCAAGGATCTGGACCGGGCAACAGCCGCCGCACAGCGGCTTCAGGCCGGGCAAATCTACGTCAATGAGTGGTACGCCGGTGGCGTTGAAACGCCCTTTGGTGGCTTTGGCAAGTCTGGTTATGGCCGGGAAAAGGGCCGTGAAGCGCTGTATAACTACGTGCAGACCAAGAACATCGGTATCGCGCTGGGTTCGTGAGAGCACAAGAAAAAGGGTGGTTCAGCAATGGCCTGTTTGGCCACACTGAACCACCCCGTTTATCAGCAAGCTGCTGAATTGCCTGCCTTACTTAGGCAAGCCCATCAGAACATCACCGGTCATTGGCGTCATAACAGTCGTCTCAACCAAAGCGCCAGCGTCAACGCGGGCTTGAGTGAGTTCGGCATCATCACGGAAAGACGCGATGCTTTCAGGGCCAGCAAAATCGATGAGAACGAGTAATTTGTTGTCATTATCTGCTTCGGTCCCGGCATAGATCAACTTCATGCCGTAGGCTTTCATCTTGTCCTGATTGGCCAAAGCCATATCACGCCAAGGTGCAAAACCGC
The DNA here is from genome assembly GCA_965661545.1 of Alphaproteobacteria bacterium. Lineage (GTDB taxonomy): Bacteria > Pseudomonadota > Alphaproteobacteria > UBA7985 > UBA7985 > UBA7985. The sequence continues at coordinate 49,260 of CBFIEF010000017.1, forward strand.
GGGCCAGATCTTGGGTTAGTCTTACGATCATTGGTCGCTTCCTTCCTATCGGTTAAGTCTCAAAACGTACTGGGGCGATATTGGCGCAAATGTTTATGAATTCGCTACTAAATACGATCTAGATTAACAAAATTATCAAAAATTGATATTTGTTGAGAGGTTGGATTGCGATGGAACGATGCGTGCGATGAGGCAGTGCTGGAAACCTCCTGCCTCGAAGAATGAGGGCTAATCCAACAAACGCCCATCCCACGGATAGTCTGACGGAACTTCAATGCCATCATCGGTGATGAGCACCTGCTGTTCTAGTTTCACACCATCGCGCTCACCCACGGCGCAGGCCCCTTTAATACAATTCACCTCGTCAGGGTTCTAGATAACGCACGCAGCGTCGGAAGCCTGCACACCGTCGACGATGTCGAGACCGCGGGTATCAAGCGCGCGAGTGATGCTGGGGTTCACGTACGCGAGCGCAACCCGGCCTGTGGTGTCGCCAATTTCGGGCGGGAAACCGCAGATATCCCCCGCCATTGCTGTGGCTAAGTCGGCCAAGTCGGCAAATGCTTCGCCGCCATCGAAGTAAGACAAAGGACGCCCCGGCCAGGCATCTTTGACAACGTCGGTTGGGCCATAGGCCACGTTAATGACCAATGGACCTTCGACCGCAACGGCGATATCTTATCCGACTCTTCGCCTTAGCGTTGCCGTATTCTGTGATATAACAGAGAGAACCAGCCCAGCATTCTGCAGCTGTTCTTAAATCTCTGAACTTAAAAGGATTAGTTGATGTTTGGAGCGTTCCTGAACTTTCTGATGGCTCCCGTAAACTTTGTTCGGAAGACCTTCGGTTGGCTCCCTGATGAAGCTGACGGCGATGTTTCGGATGCGCCAGAGCTTCTCGAAGCGACCGTCGCCAACGGTGGACCCTCCGCCAGCACCTTTTCGGCGATGCAGGAAGCGGTCTACGGGAACGGAATCAACGGTTCGCAGACATCGACCACCACGACCGCCACAGACTTCGCAGGCTTGTCGATCTACATCCCTGACGTGATCACCGCCGAGGACTGGCAGACGCTTTCCATGGCACAAATCGACGCGAAGCTTGAGGCCAACGGTGAGCGAGCGATTGGGGATCCAGTGGGCGATCCATTTTATGATCTTACACCGCTCGAGGTTGCCGAGCTGACAGACACCGAGTTTCAGGCGTTGCTCGATCAAGCGGATTGGGGGCTGGACGCGCCCGTGTGGGATGGCCTTATCACCGACAACGATTGGTCCACGCTGTCGATGGCTCAGATTGACGCCAAGCTCGAAGGGGATGGGTATGAGCCGATCGGTGACCCAGACGGAGATCCGTTCTACCAAATGAGCCCCGCCGAAATTGATGCGCTGTCGGATGCGGAGTATTTTGCGACAACGGGGGCGTTTGGGTGGGACGCGCTTTATTTCCCCGCTTGGGATGGGGTGCTTTTACCCTCTGATCTTTCGATCTTGTCGCCAGCAGAAGTGGATATCCAGCTGACCGAAGCGGGCTATGAAACCGTTGGCTTCGCTGAGTCGCCATTCTACAATCTGACACCAGAAGACTTGCAGCTGCTGCCCGACTCAGCGCTGGCGCAATTGGTGGAAGACGAGCAAGACGCCTATGCCGCGGCGGGCTATGATATCACTGGCGCAGGTGTTGCCGGCGTCGTCGTCGCTGACGCGGAAGTCATCGACAGCGGCACGTCCACGACCACCGATGATATGTCCTGGCTCATCGGTTAGCCAAACCAAAGCGGTTTACGGGATGAGGTGCGAGCGTTTAGTCCTCTATTCAAGCCTGCTGTGAAGCGGTCTATTCTTGTTTTTGTCGCTCAGACGCCCAGATCTGAAAGACACGACAGAGGATACGTTTGATGACCTTTAGGCCTGTTAAATCTGAAACTTTAGCGCAACCGACCATGGAAGGCGCTGGCGTCCATTTGCACCGTGCCTTTGGGTTCCATAACCCGAGCGCCTTTGATCCATTTTTGCTGTTTGATGATTTTCGCGGCGAGCATCCAAGCCAGTTCGAAAAAGGCTTTCCGTGGCATCCGCACCGGGGCATCGAAACCATCACATATGTTCTCGCGGGCACGGTCGATCACGCGGACTCGCTGGGCAATCAGGGCAGTTTGGGCGCGGGCGATATTCAGTGGATGACGGCGGGAAGTGGGATCATGCATCAAGAAATGCCGCACGGTAATGACCGAGGGCAGATGCACGGCTTTCAGCTATGGGCCAATTTACCGTCTTCGCTCAAGATGACGGGACCGCGCTACCAAGACGTCACGTCCAGCGATATTCCCGAAATCATTGATGATGATGGGACGCGGGTGAAGGTCATCGTTGGTGAGTTCTGGGGCAAGCGAGGCCCCGTTGACGGAATCGCGGCGGATCCACAGTACCTTGATGTCTTTGTGCCTGCTGGCGTGCGTAAGGTTTTTAAAGTCGAAGTCGAACGCCATGCCTTCGCCTATATCTTTGAAGGCTCCGGCACTTTCCGTGACGCATCGAAACCCTTTGGCGTTCGCGTGGAAAAAGAGATCAATGGCGAGGAAGTCCACCTGCGTGATCTGTCCGGTAACCGGACGCTCGTGCAGTTTGATCGCGGTGATGAAATCACGGTTCAAGCGGGCGAGCAGGGGATGCGTTTCCTGCTGGTTTCCGGCAAGCCGCTGAAGGAGCCCGTGGCGTGGCACGGTCCCATCGTGATGAACACGGGAGAGGAGCTGCGTGAAGCGGTTCGCGACCTGCAGAATGGCACCTTTATCCGTGCGCAGCCTGAGGGCATCTAAGGCCAAGGGCGCCTGACCAAAATGACCTTTGGCCGTCTTTACGGGAAGCGCCCTGACGGGCGCTAAGCGCCTTCGACCAAGATTTCTTCTTCGCCGTCACCGACATCGAGATCAAAAACCAGAATGCCTGCGCCGCCGTTAAAGCACAAGCTGGTTAAAATCTCACCGGCCTCAACGTGCTTTGGGTGCTGAGCGTAGGCGTCGAGTGCTTCTTTGTTCATGAAGGTGATGACAAATCCGGTTTCATAGGCTGGCGATTTGCCTTCGAAGTCTCGGTTTGGCCCTGCGGCAAAATCGTAGACGCCTTCGATATCATCGAGGACTTCTCCAATCATCTCATAGGCATCCATCAGACGGTCGAACTCAGCCTCTTCAGCGAGGTTGAGAAACACACAGTGCTTGATCATTGGTCGTTATCCTGTGTTGTGGCGTCATCGACTTGGAGCGCCGTGACGGCGATGAGGTCGTAAACGTCTCGAGCCGTACAGCCCCGAGACAAATCGTTGGCGGGTTTTGCCAAGCCCTGCAAGATCGGGCCGATGGCCGTGGCCCCGCCCATCCGCTGAGCAATCTTATAGGCGATATTTGCAGCTTCCAGTGACGGAAACACAAAGACGTTGGCGTCGCCCTGTATCTCGGATGTTGGTGCTTTGGACGCTGCAACAGCGGGAACATAGGCGGCGTCAAACTGCAACTCGCCGTCAATCACCAGCGCCGGTCGCTGCGCACGGGCGAGGGCCTTGGCTTCGTTGATTTTGTCGATGCTGGGGTGGTCGGCACTGCCCATGGTGGAGAAGGACAGCAGCCCGACGCGCGGCTCCTGCTGCACCATTGCGCGGAAACTGTCGGCGGAGGCGATGGCGATCCCAGCCAGCTGTTCGACCGTTGGTTCGATGGTCAGGCCTGCATCAGCAAATACGACAGCGCCGGCTTTGTCGCCGTGTCGCTCTTCACTCAGGATCATCAGGAAGAACGATGAAACGGCACCGGCGTTGGGATGCTTGCCGATCACTTGCAAGGCAGCGCGCACGGTATCCGTGGTGGTGGCGACGGCGCCGGCGATGGTGCCGTCAGCGTGTCCGGTGTGGACCATAAGTGCGGCAAAGTTCAACGGATCCTGCGCGGCTGCGGTGGCAGCGTGCGCCGTGAACCCCTTGTGCTGGCGCCGCTGAAAATAGGCGTCGGCCATCAAGGGGAGAAGGTTGCTGGAGGCTGGGTCTACAACCCGGACTTCAGTGGTCAGGCCGACGGCATCAATCAGGGGCGTCACTATGTCTGTCCGACCCAAGAGCGTGATTTGGGCCAAGCCAGCGTGCGCGGCCATCAATCCGCCCTCAACCACGCGACTGTCTTCGCCTTCGGCCAAAACGATATGTCGTACAGAGGTTTTGGCGCGACGGTGGATCAGGGCGATAGGGTCAATCATAGAAACGCTTTCGTTGAACCAGAGATGGGCCCTTGTACCGGTCCACCGGGCGGAAAGACCAGCGTAAAGCGTCGCAAGGCAGGTCAATACGGTCTAGGGCGGAGTGGACCAAAGGCTCGTCAAGGATCGTGCCTTTAAGCGCGAAAAATTTGGTTTGCTTTCGAGATTGCTGGATTGAAATTTCAACCATCACTTAATGTTTGCTCGCGATAATCCTTGGTGTTAGCTTCCGCCTCAGTCAGCAGAGGTACCGTGGCGGAGAGGCTACGCACCGGATTGCAAATCCGTGTACACCGGTTCGAATCCGGTCGGTACCTCCATCTCTCCCCAATCTTCGTTTTGCCGTGTTTATAGACACCGGACCACTGGCACGTGGAACCATCGAGATCAGTCTGCCAATCAATCGTCTTTCCACAGTTTTGCTCAGCATGTCGACTGCGTAACCTGACGTACAGCTGATTGTGCCATAGAGTTCAGAGGCATAAGCGCGTTGTGTGTTCAGCTTCACAAGCCCGGCGCTCTGGTCGCTTGGCGCATGAGTGCATCCGTAGGCCCTTGCTCGATGGCTCAAAGGGTAGCAATAGGCACAAAAAAAAGGGCATCGAGTTGATGCCCTTTCGGTATGGAGTGATGCGGACACCACTCCATCTCTAGTCCGAAGATTAGAAGGACAGCTTAGCGCCCAACTTACCGCCTTGATCGGCAGCATCGTAACCAGCGGAGAGAACCAGACCACCAAGGTCGTAGCTTACGCCAACGGTAGGCTCCAGGTCTTGGTCGAAACCAAGTGCAAGGTTGAAGCCGTTCAGAGCTGTGGAAGCGCCTACGGTGTAGGTAATGCCAGACTTGGTGTGGTCAGATGCAGTGGACGAACCAAAGGTCGTCTTTACAGCGAAGCCAGCGATACCGAGGGAAGCGGAGAGGCCCCAATCGGAGGAGGAGTCTGTCGCAAATGCGAGACCCAGATCGCCCAGTGCGTAAGTTGCACCCAAGTCCCAAGCGGATACGCCGAAGACGTCTGCTGGGTTATCCAGAGCTACGTCGATCGAAGCGGACAGGCCGCCGAGGTCAATCGTACCACCGGTGATAACTTCCAGAGAGCCGAGCGAGTCGCCCGCAGCCAGGTCTACCGCGAGGTATGGGTTAGCGCCGAGGATACCAAGACCCTGTGCGACAACAACCAAGCCACCAGCGTCGATGTCAGCTGCATCACCAGCACCTGCGATGGAGGATACACCACCAGCGTAGTCACCAGACTGCAGAGTCAGCTTGCCGAAGCCACCATCAATGTAAATGGACGCGTTGGA